>CAZQKM010000001.1:0-140266 GCA_964593925.1 uncultured Desulfovibrionaceae bacterium
CTCCGGGTCTGTTACCTTACGAATAACCTTTGGAGCCTCCTCTGGCACCTTTTCTACGCTTTCAGTATCTGCGGACGGCCACAAAAAAAATACGACCATGGCCACCACCAGCAACAGCCCTCCCCCCCCGAGGCCCAACTGCACCCTCTTGTCGCCAAGCAGCGCAGCAATACGGGAGCGACGCTCCTCCTCTTGCTCTAGAGGTTGTCCCTCGACCAGATCCGCAGCTAGGTCAATACCGCCGCCTGCGACCTCCTCTTCCTCCTCTTCAAGGAAAGGGGCGTCTTCAAGGTCCAACTCTACCTTTTCGTCGTCTCCTCCCGAAGCAACAGCCCGCAACTCCGCAGTATCTAGCTGCGTCATTTTATTGTCGCCGTCCAAAGAGTCGTCCATAACCCACAGCATGCTATGCCTTTACACCATACCCTTGCACGCACCGCCAAGTCCGACAAACTGTCACGGGCATCAGGGAAAAATCTTGTCGATTTTCTGTTTCATGGTCTCCGCGGTAAACGGCTTGACAATATAATTGGAAACCTTGGCCTGAACTGCCTCAATGATATTTTCCTGCTGAGCTTCAGCCGTGACCATCAAAAAGGGAAGTGAAGCAAATTCTTCACTAGCGCGTACCTTGCGCAAAAGCTCAATGCCGGTCATTTGAGGCATATTCCAGTCAGAAATGACAAAATCAATTCGATCTTTGTTCAGTACTTCCCATGCAGTACTGCCGTCGTCAGCTTCCACCACATTGGTAAAGCCAAGCTGGCGCAAAATATTTTTTATGATTCTACGCATAGTTGAAAAATCATCTACCACTAATACGCGCATGCCCGGATCATACGGCATACGTGCCTCCTTATCAGGTTAAAAATCAGATTCCATATTGAGCATGAAACTGCTTGCGAAGCCTACCGAGAGCCTGAGAATGCAATTGGGAGACCCTGCCCTCAGTAACCCCCATTACCTCGGCAACCTCCCGCATATTCAATTCATCACTATAATACAACGATAATACCAACTTCTCCCTTGGTGTCAATTTTTCTATCAGTGAAGCAACCCGCTCCATGAGTTCTTGGGTGGCCGCAAGATAAAAGGGTTCACCTCCAAGATATTCTTTACCATCTGCCGCAAAAGTTTCCTGAATTGCATCCAGGCTGATGCAAAGGTGGCTCTGCATTGCTTCAAGCCCCGCGCGCACATCTTTTTGCACAAGGCCTGTTGCACGTTGCAATTCTTCTTCTGAAGGACGCTGTCCAGTTTCATGTTCAAAGCGATTTATGGCCTCTTCCAAAAGACGCACTTTTTGCCGCAGACTCCGGGGAAACCAATCCAATCTGCGCAACTCGTCCAGCATAGCTCCACGGATACGGTTTTCCGCATATGTATCAAACTTGATACCAAGCTTGGGCTGAAACTTGCCAAGCGCCTCCACAAGCCCCAGCGTCCCCGCGCTGATAAGCTCGCTGAGCTCAACACTCTTGGGCAGCTTCCCTTTGAGCCGCAAAGCAAGAAACTTGATCTTGGGCGCGTAGTGCCTGACCACCTGTTCCTGCTCAGCAGGCGCAAAGTCGGGCCATGCAGTATGACCAGACTCCAGCGCTTCCCACGGGCTACTACCTGAAGAGGAGCTTCTTCCAGAAGAACTTGATATTGCCATCTAAGCTCGCCGATACGTCCCATGTTTGCACTGTTTCCGCCACCTTGCGCACAGCAAGGCTTACCGGGCTCTGGCTGTTGAGGGCACAAAACGGCCTCTGCTCCACCACTGCCTGCCGCACGCTCTTGTCCCTGGGTAAGAAACCCAGCAAGTCCAAAGAGACCCCGCTCAAAAAATGGTCGCAGGCATTGTACAGGCGAGAAAAAACCTCACGCGCAGCCTGTGTGTTCTCTGCCATGTTTACCAGTACCTTAAAGTGCTCAACGCCGTGCTGCAACTTCATCACTTTGATCAACGCATAGGCATCAGTGAGCGAGGTCGGCTCTGGAGTCAACACCACAATACGCTCCTGTGCAGCAATATTGAAGTATAATACATTATCGTTGATACCCGCCCCGGTGTCCACTATCAGATAATCCACGCGCTCTTCAAGGATATCCATGGCTTCCAACAAATCAAGTTTTTGACCTGTAGATAGCGAAAGCATCTCACCCACCCCAGATGATGCAGGCAGGATACTGAACCCGTAGGGTGTCTCACACAGTATCGTCTCCACATCTACGCCTTCATGGAACAGATGGAAGATATTCATGGATGGGGCAAGGCCCAGCACCACATCAACATTGGCAAGCCCAAGGTCAGCATCAAGCAACACCACACGCTTGCCTGCCTGGCTAAGGCAATAGGCCAGGTTCACAGACAGGTTGGTTTTACCCACCCCTCCCTTACCGGAGGTAATGGAAAAGACCAAAGGAAAATCAGCACCCATTTACATATGCTCCCACATGTTTGCCCGCGTCCATGAACACGGCTCACACCCGCTACAGAGGCCAGCTCAACGCTTCACGGAATTATCAGGCAATTCCTGCTTAAACAACAGACGCCAAATCATGGCATGACGGGCTGACACCAACGAATTTTGTAGCCCAGGCCCATAAGAAAGAGCCGTCACAGGGACTCCAGAGGCCACGGTACCGTTTATCAATGCTCCAAAACTACAGGCTTCATCCAGCTTAGTCCAGATGAGCCCACATAATTTATCACATGCATACTGCTGAAAAAAGGCCTGCATCTGGGCTCCACTAAAGAGCGGCGACAACACAAGATGCACGGCGATCCCCTCGCCCGTATCCAACATCTCAATGCCTTTTTCTCGCAAACTGTTGCGTAACAGCGCGTCACGTGCGAGCCCCGGCATATCCACCAGTATTATGTCAAACCCCTCTGCCTCACGCGCAAGTGCAGTAACACCGGAGGGTTCCGCAATATTGCGGTATTCCATTGCGCATAGCTCGGCATAATGACGTAACATCATACGCCCGCTTCCACGCTGACTGTCGGCATCAGCCAAGCAGATGCGCGCCTTGGCATTGTTCTGCCGCACCGCAAGGGCCATACGAATGACAGCGCTGGTCTTGCCCACCCCAAAAGGGCCACACAGCACATGAGCCTTCTGCTTCCATGTCCCACCAATCCATGGGGCCACAGGCATTAGCCTCGAAAGCGGCTCCAACACCGACACCTCGGCAGAGGCACGCAAACGCGTATATAATGCCAGCACCACACGGTCATCCACACCCTGGCGACCAAGGTATTCCAATGCCATACGCTGACGTGGAGCCAATTCGTCCAGCCTCAAAGCCGGCTTCATCAGTGTCATGAGATGCGCTTTTATCTCGTTCCATTCCTGATGCCACTCACCCCAACCCGGTGCACTTCCCCGTACCCGTGCATCGGCCTGCCCCTGCAAGTCTTTACCTTCTTGGGTCGGGATATCCCGATCCACTCCAGCAGTCATCTCGCACCAAGTAACACCCTGCTCTACATAATCACGCGACGAAAGAATCACGGCTTCGGAACCGAGTTCCGCCTTGATCATGGCCAGCACGGTCTGGGCACTGGGACCTTTGAAGGCTCTTACCTGCATTAATCAAGCACCACGTTTGCCACGGCTGTCAGCCGGATATCCGCAGGCACTTCTGCCTGTGAGATGACGGGAATGGCAGGCAAAAAACGCTGGATAAGCTGTGCAAGATGTGGACGCGCCACGGGCGAAGCGAGCAACACCGGTTGCCCGTCTGTACCCACTGCATCTTCCACCGCGCTATTCACCCGCTGGATGAGTTGATGCGCGCTTCCCGGATCAAGGGCCAGATACGCCCCCTGATCTGTCTGGCGGATGGCTTCCTGCAACATTTTTTCCACACCAGAATCCAATGTAACGATGGGCAGTTGCCCCTGGCTGTCCATGTAAGGCTTAACAATAGTCCGGGCAAGACGTTCGCGCACATATTCTGTCAGGGTATCTGCATTTTTCACACCCGGGCCATAGTCTGCCAACGCTTCTACAATACTCAGCAAGTCTCGAATAGACACATTCTCGCGCAACAGGTTCTGCAGCACCTTTTGTACCACGCCCAGAGACAGGATGCCAGGTACCAGTTCTTCCACCGCTTTGGGCGAATGCCTGCCAAGATTATCCAAAAGTCCTTGTACTTCCTGCCTACCAAGAAACGCGCCCAGGTTACGCCTGAATACTTCTGTCAAATGGGTAGCAATGACTGTTGCCGGATCCACAACAGTATACCCGGCCAGCATGGCTTCCTCTTTCTGCACTTCAGGAATCCACAATGCGGGCAGGTTGAAAGCAGGTTCACGAGTTTCAATACCCTTAATGCGGTGACGCGCATCGCCTGGATCCATAGCCAGAAAATGATCAATCAAAATTTCCGCCGAAGCAACTTCATTACCCTTGATCAACAAAGAATACTGCCCAGGTTTAAGTTGCAGGTTATCCCGCAGATGCAGTGAGGGCACCACCACCCCCATGTCCAATGCAAACTGCCGCCTGATGGACCGAATACGTGACAGCAGGTTGCCGTCCTGCTCTTCATCCACCAAAGGAATAAGCCCATACCCTACTTCAAGCTCCAACACATCCAGAGGCAGCAGCGCCTGCACTTCTTCCGGACTGTCCAGTGCCCCCGCTCCCGCAGCACTCCTTGCAGCCACGGCCTTTGACGGCGCACCGGTACGCTCGGCCACCTGATCACCAGAGCTACTCACAGCCCTGGCCACAAAAAATAACAGGGCAGCAAAAATAATAAAAGGAACAAACGGCATACCCGGCACCAGTGCAAATACCACCAGCACGGCGGACACAAGCCTGAGTGCCCGTGCGTTAAACGAAAGCTGACCGATAAATTCCTCACCCATCTTGGCTTCGGATGCAGCCCGTGAAACTATTATACCCGCGGATGTGGAAATAATGATGGAAGGAATGGTAGATACCAGCCCGTCACCAATGGTTAGTAACGTATACACGGACATGGCCTCCTGCCATGCCATGTCTTTTTGCAGCACGCCGATCAAAATACCGCCGATAATATTTACCAGCGTAATAAACATCCCTGCATTGACATCTCCCTGTACAAACTTTCCCGCACCGTCCATGGCACCATAAAAATCTGCCTCCTTGCGTACATTTTCACGACGCCTGGTGGCCTCTGTCTCGTCAATTAGACCCGCGTTGAGATCAGCCTCTATGGCCATCTGCTTACCGGGCATGGCATCCAACGTAAACCTGGCAGCAACCTCTGCAATACGTGTGGTACCACTGGTAATTACCATCTTGTTAAGAATAAACAGAATAAGAAACACAACAATGCCAATGAGGTAGCTGCCACCCACCACAAACTCGCCAAATGACCGGATGACGCTACCTGCCGCATCCGGACCCTGATCTCCATATAACAAAATCAGCCTTGTGGTGGCCACATTCAAGGCCAGGCGTAACAAGGTGGTAACCAGCAACAATGAAGGAAAAATGGAAAACTCTAACGGCGAGAGCATGAACATGGTAGTGACCAGCACCAGTAATGCCAGAGAAATGCTCAGCGAGAGCATAATATCCATTAATAGCGTGGGCAGAGGAACAAGCATAACGAACAAGATCACTACCACGCCACCGGCAAGTAATATGTCACCGTGCTTGGAAAAACGCTCGTAATTTATCCGGGGTGCTGCGCCAACGTCTGCCATAATCTTGACACTCCGTACTTTTTATTCACCTTGCGGGCGAGCCTTAAATTTCATCAATGTTGCCAGCAGGGAAGCCACAGCCTGGTAGAGTTCTTCAGGAATCGTGTCTCCCACCTCTACCTGCTTATACAAAGCTCGTGCCAGTGGCACATTTTCACGAATAGGTATACCATGTTCGCGTGCTACCTCTTTGATGCGTTCTGCAAGATGATCCACGCCCTTGGCCAGCACCACTGGTGCAGGAGCCAAGACAACATCATACCGCAACGCCACAGCAAAGTGTGTGGGGTTTGTAACTACCACGTCAGCTTTGGGTACATCTTCCAGCATACGCCTGGCCATGACTTCCATCATTTTTTGCCGCTGGCGGGATTTCATGACCGGATCACCTTCAGCCTGCTTGCGTTCGTCCTTCACCTCGTCCTTGGTCATTTTCAAATTTTCTTCGTACTCCCAGCGCGAATACCAAAGGTCGGCAGCGGCAATAACCAGCATGGGCAGCATGGTATACTGTACCACGGTAAAACCTGTCTCAAGCATATACGCACCTATGCCCGCTGGAGTGGCATAAAACAGCGGCAAAAAATTGTGCATCTCATTGGTAATCACGATGTAAGGCGCAATACCGATAACCGCTGCCATAAGTATGCTTTTACCCAGCCGGATAAATGTCTGGGGCGAAAAAAATATTCTTTTCAATCCTTTAATGATATTAAACTTGCTGAGCTTAGGTTTAAACACCTTTGTGGTCCACAGCTTGCCCACCTGCATGCGCAATACAATAATAGCCACCAGTGCAAGAAAAAACATTATGGGCAATAAAATGGCAGCAAGCTTTGCCGCAATCCATAGTACAATATCATAAATACCTTGGGGTGTTGCCTCAAGAAGCACGGCATTTCCCATAAAATACGTAAATATCGTAGAAAGTTGCTTAACAATATACTCCATGTACACATACAATCCCACCACGCCGGCCATAGTCACAAATGTTTTTGATACTTCTTGTGACTTGGGTACATTACCGTCCCTGCGTGCCTTATTCCGCCGTTTTGGCGTGGCCTGTTCGGTTCTGCTCGGATCTTTCTGTGCCATGACGCCCCCTTAGAGCGGTCCCGTCATTTTGAGCATGTTGTTCATCATGGGACCAAGGCCAATAATAAACTCCTGAACCTGATGCCGCATGACTACAAACAGCAACCCCATAAACAAAAAGCCCACAGCAATCTTGAGTGGAAAGCCAATCATCAACAGATTCATCTGTGGCGCAGCGCGCCCCATAAGTGCCAAGGCAAGCTCAACCAAAAAAAGAGCTGCCATAACTGGCGCAGCAATACGCACAGCCATTACAAACATGTTACCGGAAAGCGCCAGCATGGTATGCAGCGAGGCCGCTCCCAACATTATTCCCCCTGGAGGAATAAGCTGAAAACTGCCTGCCAAGCCACTCAGCATAACCAAGTGGCCGTCAAGGGTTAAAAAAATCAACAGGCTGACCATATACATAAAATGCGAGTTAATACTTGATGAAGCACCAGAAAGCGGGTCTGCCACGCTCACCATGGTAAAACCCATCTGAAAACCCAAAAGCTCTCCTCCTGTCTGGATACCCGCAAAAAAGAAACGGACCAGCAAGCCCAGCATAAGCCCCATAACCCCCTCACTCAGCAACATGAGGCCTATGGAGAATGGATGCCCCGGCATCAGATGAGCAGGAAACGACAAATGCGGCCAAAGCGCCAGTGAGACGACCAGGCAAATGGCTGCTTTAACCCTGGCCGGGGCAGAACTGCCCCCAAACATGGGTAGCATGAACATCACAAGACTGATGCGCATAAGAGTCAGCAAAAAGCTGAGAAAGGATGCTTCATCAAAATTAAAAATATTCATGACTGGTATGAAGCAAAAAACAGGCCACTGCACATCCTCATATGCAGTCAATTATCCCGGTAAGATACGGATATCATGGCCCATGAGACATAAAAAACGTCTCTCGCACAGGCCCCCCTGATGTCAGAGTTTCGACATCCCGATAAAATGCCTTATGCAAGAGCTTGCAAATCATCTGTGTTTCTGGCAGTGCCTCAAAAAAACCGCTCACGGAGGCTCTATGGATTTTTTACCCATCACACGCGCGCTACTCAGCGTGACCGACAAAAGTGGACTGACGGAGTTTGCCGCGTTTCTTGTAGAAAACGGCGTAGAGCTGATTTCCACTGGCGGTACATGGCGTATGCTCTCCCAAGCGGGGCTTCCTGTAACTCCGGTAAGCGAAGTAACAGGATTTCCAGAGATCATGGGGGGAAGGGTAAAAACTCTGCACCCCCATATCCATGGGGGCATTCTGGCTGACAAGGACAACCCCGAACATCTCGCAGCTCTAAAAGGACTGGGTATCCGTACCCTGGATCTGGTTTGTGTGAATTTGTACAATTTTTCCGATGCTGCGGCACGTGGCCTTGACCTACGCCGTGCCGTAGAAGAAATAGATATTGGCGGCCCCTGTATGCTGCGCGCTACAGCCAAAAATTTTCACTCCATGCTGGTTCTGCCCGACCCTGCGGACTACCCAGCAGCCATGCGGGAACTACAGCGCAATAATATGTGCGTCGGCCTTGAGTTGCGTCGCTCCATGGCAATGAAAACATTCCATGCGACAGCCACCTATGACGCCATGATCGCAACGTATCTCGGCACCGACACGCCCGCACAGGGAGACCAGTCATAGCAACCAAGCTTTTCGGCAATACCCAGGGGCTCAAAGCCGGCCAACTCAAAAACCTTGTACGTCTTTATGCCCGCCGCTATCCCGTCAAAGGGGGCTATACCGCAGAGCAGGCACGAGAGCTGGCTGCGCTCAGCCACGATATCAGCCGTCAGATCGGTCTGCTGCTTGACAGACAGGGTAAGGTCTCTTTTGTGCTTGTGGGCGATACAAGCGCCATTTACATCCCCGAATTACCCCGCGCCCGTATGGGAGCCGATAGGCTGAGGGGCCTGCGCCTGCTGCATACCCACCTCACTAGCGCACCGCTTTCGCAGGAAGATCTCATGGACATGCTCTTTCTGCGCTTGGACAGTGTAAGCGTCCTTACTGTCGAGCAGCCAGGCACGCCGGGTACATTACAGTACGCACACCTCCTGCCCGGTGGCAACGAACCGTACGCACTATACCCGCCGCTGCGCTGGGACAAGGTAGACACGGATTTCACCAGGCAGGCACTGGCCTTGGAAGAAGAACTTGCGCGTACTACTGCAGACTCACGCGACACAGGAACGGAAAGCAGGGCTGTTTTGGTTGGCGTTTCCGCCGCAACACGCAATGCACAAACCTCTTCCATGGCAGAACTGGCAGAGTTGGCTCGTACCGCCGGGCTCTCCCTGACCGGAACCATGCTGCAACAGATGCGGCAGAAAAATCACAAGTACATCCTGGGCAAAGGAAAACTTGCGGAGCTGGAGGTGCTGGCGCTTACGGGCAATGCTGGCATTATCCTGTTTGACGGAGAGCTTTCTCCCGCACAGCTCAATAATCTTGCAGATGTTACCGAACGCAAGGTTATCGACAGAACCCAACTGATCCTTGATATCTTTGCCCAACGGGCGACAAGCCGCGCCGGCAAATTGCAAGTGGAGCTTGCCCAGCTGCAATATGCCCAGCCTCGCCTGGCAGGCAAAAACCGCGTCATGGACAGGTTGGCAGGCGGCATAGGTGGCAGAGGGCCGGGCGAAACCAAACTTGAGACAGACCGCCGCAAAGTACGCGAACGCATTGCCCGCATCAAGCGCGACCTGCAGGCTTTACGTACACAGCGAGGGTATACGCGTAGCCGCCGGGCAAAAGCCCGGGTCCCTGTGGCCTCGCTGGTGGGATATACCAATGCAGGCAAATCCACGCTGCTCAACAGCCTGACCAATGCCAAGGTACTTGCCGAAGACAAGCTTTTTGCCACACTGGATACCACCACCCGCAGGCTACGCTTCCCTGAAGAGCGTGAGCTTATTCTTACAGATACCGTGGGTTTTATCCGCATGCTTCCCACAGAACTCAAAGAAGCATTCCGCGCAACACTGGAAGAACTGGAAGCTGCGGACTTGTTGCTGCATGTGGCCGATGCAGGGCATGAGGAACTGGAAATGCAGCTTGCCGCTGTGGATGACATTCTTGCAGAACTAGCCTTGCAGGAGGTTCCTCGCATACTTGTATTCAACAAGTGGGATACCCTAGACAGTGATGCCCGCCAGGCGTTAATGCACCTCTACCCAGAGGCCATCTGCGTTTCTGCCAAAACAGGCCTGGGACTTGAAACTCTTACCCGTGCCGTGACCCGCCGTATCGACTGGGAACGCATACTATAACTGCCCGCCATGTCGATGCGCCGCAGCCAAAAGACCAAATCCAGATTGCGTTGGCCAAGTTCTCGATCTCATACCGGAGGACAAACAAGACAAACCTTGCCAACACTACCAAAAGGCACTAAATCCTACTGAAGTAGTATGCATACTTTCCGGTGTGGTCGGACAACGCATTGCCCGGCACATGTCTGTTTCGTAGTGCAGGCAAGAATCTCGCAACTTGCCGCTACTCCACCTCAATGAATGCCCCGGAGGATCCCATGCCCCAGAATATCATCGTCATTGGTGCTGTTGCGCTTGGCCCCAAAGCTGCATGTCGTTTCAAACGGCTCTGTCCTGAAGATAATGTCATTATGATCGACCAGTCTGACCGGATTTCCTATGGCGGCTGTGGCATTCCCTACTATATCTCCGGTGAAGTCAACAGGTTGGAAGACTTGCAGACCACACCATACAACGTTATCCGCGACCCTAACTTCTTTCATGCCAACAAAGGTGTCACCGTGCTGACACGCACAAGGGTCGAATCCATTGACCGGAGCAAAAAAACCGTATGCATCCGACGTCTGGAAACTGGCGAACTATCCGAATTGCCGTACGACAAACTAGTCCTTGGCATGGGTAGCGCCCCCAACCGCCCCCCCATCAAGGGGCTAGAACTACACGGTGTACACACCTGCACTACCCTTGAAGACGCCCATGTCATCCGCGAGCCGGTGGCAGGTGGTTCAGTCAACGGTGCAGTTGTTGTTGGCGGCGGTTTCATTGGCCTGGAAGTTGCGGTAGCGCTGGCCGATATGTGGGGTATCAAAACATCTGTTGTTGAAATTGCAGACCAGATCCTGCCGGGTTTTTTAAGCAAAACCATGGTAAAAATAGCCGAGCATGACATGGCTCAAAATAATGTGGATGTATTCTGCGGTGAAAAGGTACTTGCCATTGAAGGTGAAAACGGCAGCGCCACCCGCGTAATTACAGATAAACGCGTCATCGAGGCTGAATTGGTCATTATGGCGGCGGGAATTCGCCCCCATACTGACATTGCTGCCAAGGCAGGTATTGAGGTCAATGAACGGGGAGCCATCGTGGTCAACGACAAAATGCAGACATCTGATCCGCATATCTACGCGGGCGGCGACTGTGTTACCATTCCCAACCTGATCACGGGTAAACCCGGTTTTTACCCGCTGGGTTCCATGGCCAACCGGCAAGGCCGAGTCATAGGCACCAATCTGGCTGGTGGCAATGCACGCTTTCACGGGGGCGTGGGTACATGGGCAGTCAAGCTCTTTGAACAAAATGCCGCAGGTGCAGGTCTCACCATTGATCAAGCAGTGGCCGCGGAGTTTGACGCAGTGAATGTGCATGTAGAAGCCTTTGACCGTGCCCACTTTTACCCTGAAAAAACCATCATGGCCCTTGATCTTGTCGTGGAACGCCCCACCCGTCGCGTCCTGGGCATCCAGGGCACAAGCAGCTTGGGCGACGCCTTGGTGGCACGCATCAATGCCGTGGCCCCTCTGCTCAAATATAAGCCTGTAATAGAAGATATCTCCAACCTCGAAGTGGCCTACTCCCCTCCGTTTGCTTCTGCCATGGACGTAATCAACACGGTGGGCAACGTGGCGGACAACATCTTGGCTGGCCGCAACCATGCGCTTGATCCCGACCAGTTCGCTGTCTTGTGGCAAGACCGTGCCTCCGGCAAGTATACCTTTGTAGACACGCGCCTGACACCCGGTGCTGCCCCTCTTGCCAAAAAATATCCCGGGCAATGGCTCTCCATCCCCCAAGAAGAGTTGGAGCAGCGCCTTGATGAACTTCCTACAGACAGAACTGTGGTTCTCATCTGCAACACGGGGCTGCGATCTTTTGAATCGCAATTAATCATGAACCGCCACAACCGCGCCAGCCTCAGCGTACAGGGGGGCATGACCTCCGTACTAAAACAGGGTATGATTATTTAGTCATATAACCGTAGTACAAACGGCGGTACTACATGTGCCGTCGTTTTTTATATTGCATCCAAAAAATGCCAATCTCCTGGGCGGGACCGTATCAGATGTAACAAGGAGGACCCATGGCTTTCAGCAGCCCCCAGTGGGATACACAACTTTTTAGCCTGATCAATGATACCTGGCGTACACCATTTCTTGATGTACTCATGCCTCTTATCTCCAACAGTGTACTGGTTTGGGGTATTGTGGCTCTTGTCGCTTTGGGCGGTGCGTTAACCAGCAGCCCCCCAAAACGCAAACGCATTGCGGGCGGCTTGCTGTTGGTTCTTTTAGTGGCAGGAATTTCTGACCTTGGCTGCGGCACCATAAAAGATACATTTGGCCGCGTACGCCCCCTCAATGCTCTGCCTTCCGTGCACTTTGTAGAAAAAGGCCAGTGGACCCAACGCTCTACGGATTTTGTGCAAACAAAAGCCAAAGGAGCCTCTTATATCTCTGCACACGCTGCCAACAGCATGGCAGCGGTTCTTGTGGGCTGCGCACTCTGGCCCGGCCTGCGATGGCTTATGCTGCCGCTTCCTCTGCTGATTGGCTGGTCCCGTGTCTACCTTGGCAAGCACTACCCCAGTGATGTCCTTGCCGCCTGGCTGTTCGGCCTGGCCATAGCCCTGCTTGTACTCCAGTGCCAACGCTGCGTGGTCGAGTTCATGCGTCGGCGCATGCAAACACGCGTAATGCCTCCTGCACCAACGCCCCGACAGTGACATGCCGGACACGCCGATCCACCAATAACTCCACCCTACCCCCATGCCCTGTCATATCTGCAAGATGGGTACAGACCTGTATGCACTCCGCAGGGTCACATATATTATGCAAGCCACAAAGAGCCCACACAACAAGTCCTCTGGCCTGATCCTCCTCTTCTTTCAGCGCAGCCAACAGGGGCATGACTGCCATATGCATATGACGGGGCTCAATTCGGGCCAATCTGCCGATTCCCCAGTACACTCCCCCCCGAAGCGGCCCATGCTCTAGGTAGTTGTCATCCTTACCCGTTTCACGCACATAAGAAACAAGTATATGTGCGTATTCCTCCCGTAGGCGAGAATGGTTGGCCATGATTTCAGCCATGGCCTCGGCAATCCCCCAACCTATATTGCCGGACTCTTCATTCATATGCCACAATAGTCGACGCATAACCACACGGGCTTCTTCCATGCTTGCATCAGCCAATCGCGACACCGTCAAGCCCAGAGCAATGACGGCACGCCACTTTACTACGTCCCCTGTAGGCAACAGAGCAAGCAACGGCCCTATGGTTTCTTTGGGGGGTAGAGCGACAATGTCATCCAGCCGTTCATCCCACCGGTCACTGGACAATTCTCGACGGATATGTGCCTTACACTTTCGAAACTTTGCCATATTCCAGCCATCCTGCTATTAATAAAGTCATTCATGTATCGTTAGCCATGACACACAAATTACGAACTGTAACAGTCGCACTGCAACAAAATTTCTGTTATTAACAAAGCGTGTCTTTCTCATTGGCAAAACCCGATATGCAGTGCGATAAATCGCAGCCCGTTGCCTCAAAAAACACGCTGGCAACACTTTGATAACGACTAGCCTCTGCGTCCAAATAACGCCAACCAGCACACAGGATGACCATGCACTTGCGTCCCCCCAGAACAGCCAACCCCACACAACTACGCATACTCTTGCTGGTAACGCTCTTGCCCATAGGGGCTCTAGGGCTAGCTGGGGGTATTCTGGGCCAAAGGCTGATCGACAATACACTTGCCGCGCAAAGCCGTGCGGCACTCAACAGGACTGATTCCGCCATATCACAGTTGGTACACGAGGTGGATCAGACAACACTTCTGCTTGCCCATCTCATCGCCTTGCAAGGTTTCCCCACCGAGGAAGAACTACAAAATATACGCGCTCTGCCGCTTGTCCAACAGCGGCTTCACCTTACCGGACGCATCGAGCTCTTTGACGAGCAGGGAACACTTGTAGCGGACAACGGGCCTGAGCGCATCAACGAGTACCACTGGGTGCCGGCATCCGGCATGCCATCCACCCCGAAGGCTGCCGAGGAATACATACCAGGACTTGTCCGCACCTCAGCCGGCGTTGCCATACGAGCCAGCGCACCCATACCTGGGCTCCATACACAGAAACCCACAGGTACGGTAGTAGTCACAGCCCCTCTGGACAATGCCATGCTAGCGCACCTTCAACCTTACACACAGGCCAAAGTCATCCTGAGGCTCCCGGGACATTCCAAAATTGGTAGTCCTTCCGCAAAGGCTGCACAAGGTGCTCTGCCTTCTTTGTACAATGGGGTTGGTATCGTCCAGTATAAAACGACTATTGCGAACCAGCCCTATGCCGTAAGCGCCATGCCATTATATAACAACAACGGCGAACGTCTGGCCATGCTGACGGTAGGTATCAGCTATACAGCATGGGCACATATAAGCCTATTCAACCAGCCTGCTACCCTTATACTGCTTTTACTGCTTTGCCTTGCAGCCATCCCGGGGCTGTGGATCGCGTGTAGGCTCTGCCTAAGCCCGGGGTCTTCTGACCCGGCTGAGCCCCCAAGGTTACTGCAGATAGAGACACGTTCTCTAGAAGAGAAGTCCATACCTAGCTCTATGCTTCTTGCAGCCCATCCCCACATGTACGCCGGGTCTGATGCAGTGGGGCAAGGTTCCCAAGAGACTCTGTCTGCAAATAGCAGCCATGCTGTTCTAGATAGCAGTAGCCCTGTGTGCAATATTTTCGGCAAAAACAATCAACCAGAAGCACTGTCCTGTCACGAGGCTTTATATCTGGCAAGATCTCCGCTGGAAGATACGACAGAACGACGGCTCCGTCGTCAGGCAGAGCAGCAACGAGAAGCAGCTGAGGCTGCCAACAAGGCCAAAAGCGAATTCCTGGCCCGTATGAGCCATGAAGTTCGGACACCGCTCAATGCCGTTATCGGTATGGCGGATATTTTATGGGAAACAGAAATGACAGCTGAGCAGCGTTTGTATGTAGATATCTTTCGTAAATCAGGCCAAACACTACTGGACCTGTTGAATGATATCCTGGACTATTCGCGGCTGGAAGCTGGCAAACTGCCACTGGAAAACAAACCGTTTGCGCTCCGTTCCGTTTTTTGCATGGCAGTAGACATGTACAGGGCACAAGCACAAAAAAAAATGCTCAAACTCACGTTGACCGTGGCCAACGACCTGCCTGATACATTCCTGGGAGACTCATTACGTTTGCGCCAAATTCTGGCCAACCTCGTCAGCAATGCCATCAAGTTCACTGAGTCCGGCGAAGTCATCGTCCAGGTAGCACGTGCCCCTGGCCCCCCCCCGGTCAACACAGCCTGCACGCCTGGCACACCGCTCAAACTACGTATCTCTGTCAGCGACACCGGCATCGGTATTCCCGATAACGTACAGCAAGCTATCTTCAACAGCTTTACACAGGCCGACACATCCATCACGCGGCGTTTTGGCGGCACCGGGCTAGGCCTGGCCATTTGCAAGATGCTTACAGCCATGATGCACGGCTTTATCTGGCTGGAAAGCACGTACGCCAAGGGCACCACGATGTATGTAGAAATCCCCTTAGAAATTCATGCCTCAATTACTGCCGAACCGCAGTATGCAGAGGTTACCGCAACGCTCGCTCCTGCCCCCTTGCGCATCCTCTTGGTGGAAGATAGCGACAATAACAGGCTACTTTTCAAACTGTACCTGAAAGGCATGCCTCATACTGTGGATGAAGCAGAAAATGGCCAAGAAGGGGTAAACCTGTTTGAGCAGCACACATATGACATTATATTTATGGATCTGGAAATGCCGGTAATGGATGGCTACAAAGCCACTTCGGCTATACGTAGCCACGAGGAGCAGCATAATTGGCCCCCCACACCCATTGTGGCCCTTACCGCACACGCACTGGCGGGGTTCAAGCAGCGCTGCCTTGCCTTGGGTTTTACAGACTATCTGACAAAGCCATTTCGCAAACCACAGTTACTTGCCTTGCTCACCCGCAATACGGACCAAGAAGCAGAATCTGTACTCGACAATAGCAGTAACACACCATAGACGGACGCAAAGTGATGAGATGGACCCGCGTAGGATGCCGTAAACCCTTTGCAAGAAGACATCTCATGAAGATCGCCCCATCATCGGTATTGATCTAACAAAAAATAATTTTCCGTTTACAGCGTGAACACCAAAGACAAGCCGGTACTCAGGCACACTTTGAACCGGGTCGGTGTCGTGCGCTTTTTCGCCAATCTGCCAACCTGTCTTGTGGGCATGAAAGCTTGCGCACCCTCGAAATACTGGGCCAGGACCATTGAAGGTCTTGGACACGAAGTGCGGCACATCCATCCCCGGTATGCCAAAGCATATTGCTCGGCGCGAAAAATGACACCAATGACGCGGCAGGCATCTATGAAGCAGTGCAGCGGCCCTATATGTGTTTCGTACCGCATAAACCGCCGGAACAGGCCGATATTCAATGCATCCACCGTATCCGGCAAGGCTGCGTCAAGTCGCGCACAGCACTGATCAACCAAACCAGGGGGCTGCTCGCCGAATATGGCATAGCCCTCCGGCAAGGAATTTGCCGCGCCAAAACTCCACCGGCGGTAAAACCAAGCTCCTGAATATCTCCAAGCGGGGTGACTATACCCGCTATCTGCTGATTCACGGGACGCGCGACACTTTCCCGCATGGTTGCCGGATATACAGCCGAGCACCGGCGAAATCTTTGGGCCATGGAGCTCGGCGTGGGAAGAACAAGGCGAGCGTTGCCCTGGCCAATAAAACAACCCGCGTGGCATGGAGCATGCTAGCCCAAAGCACGGAATACAAGCATACGGCGTAACGCCGTGTTTGTCATGCCGCTTGCAACGCGGCTTCATTGGGCGTGAGCCGCTCACAATCGACATGACAAACGCTGACGGCATCAAAGTTCACCCAAAATTGCCAAGAAAGAAGAGATGGAAAAACAGTCGGGGCAGACTTGCGGAGAGCCTGACATGGGCCAAGGCATTCCAATACCGGCATAGTGAGAAGGAACGAAAGCACGTATACACCATCAAGGCGCTGCCAACACCGCCTGACGCCGAATATGTGTTTGCATCCGTACAGAACCAAATTATTCTTTCTTAACTCCAGGGCGAGCCCATATATGGGCTATACATGCCCCCCATGCTGGTGCAGCATGTTTGCTATGGCTCCGGCAGCGATGTCCGTTCCACCGCTGCGAGCGCTTACATACTCGGCAAAACGAGCGCTTACACGGGCCTTGGGCGCGGGGCGCTGCAAAAGGTACAACAAGCGATCGGTGACAACCTTACAATCTTCGGCCTGTTGGACCAGGCCGGCTTCCAAAATGGCAGAGCCTACCCATGCAAAATTATCCCAGTACGGCCCGATAACCGGTACAATACCATGTGCAAGCGGTTCCAAAAAATTCTGTCCCCCCAAGGGGCGCAGGCTTCCCCCCACAAACACACCACGGGCTAGGGCATACAGGTGTTCAAGCTCACCAAACCTGTCCCACAACACCACAGTCCCCGGGGCCACCGGCTCTTCTGTCTGCGAACGCAAGGCCCAACGGGCCCCCATCCTTTTCAACCGTTTACTCCAACTCCCTACCCGTTCCAGATGACGGGGTACAAGAGCGATGCATGTGCGTGGCCTTTCATCCATTAGACGAGCAAGCATGTACTCCACATCGTCTTCTTCCTGCTCACGTACCGAACCAAGCACAGCAACAGATGCAGTTGCAAGAAATACCGTGCCGGTCAGCAGATTAGGCTTGAGCGAACTTTCCTGCGCCACACGGTCAAATTTTATGTTGGACATGAGCCCTACCCGCTCTACCCCAAACAACATGGCAAAACGCGTTGCATCATGCCCAGACATGGCAAGGGCTATGGCGGGCGGTGCTGCACGCAAAAATTCGGCTATGGCAAAGTACCTTGCAAGGCTACGGGGCGTCATACGCCCATTTATTATGCCATATGGCACCCCCGCATCGGCACAGGCGTGCATGAGCCCGGGCCAAAGCTCCGTTTCTAGCAACACCACCGCTTTGGGGTTCACCTGATGCAAAGCACGCTGCATGATTGCGGGTTCATCCACAGGAAAAAAACGTACCATCACCCGTAACTGAGGCAGGTGCTCACGGCACCATGCCGCAGCACTTCCCAGCACTTCCCGGCCCTGCACAGTGCATGAGGTCAGCAATACGCTCTCTGCAGCGTCCGGGGGTAACTGACGCAAAAGCTGCCATGCCAGGTATGCCTCACCCCCCGAGGCAGCCTGGATCCACAATTGCGCAGGAGACGCCCAACCTTCCGGCACAAGGCGTTCTGAAAAACCTCGTGCGAGGCGATGGTGCCGAGCCAACACAGGCCGGGCCAAGCGCCAAGCCAGGCCATACCACGACAATAGTCGCCGGGGGGTGAAAAAAAACGCCATTTCTGCTCCTACCTGTTATGAACCAGCGGCTTCAGCCGCATGGACCGCCAACCCCAACTCCATAAGCCGCGTAAGAAGCTGGCCAAAATCCATGCCCACTGCCGCAGCCTCTTGTGGCAACAAACTCGTAGGTGTCATGCCGGGTAACGTATTTACCTCAAGCAACGTTAGCTTTCCGTCAGGGGTCATAATAAAATCTGAACGACTATATCCCCGTAACCCCAATGCCTTATGCGCACGTAAGGCGTATTCGCATACACGCCTTGTCACACTCTCCGGCAACGGTGCCGGGCACAGCTCTTCAGCCTTTTCCGGGGTATACTTGCTTGCATAATCGAAAAACTCTGCTTCCACAGGACGAATCAGCACAGGCGGCAATGCCTCGTCTCCCAATATGCCACATGTTACCTCAACCCCTTCAACAGCAGCCTCGACAAGAACCTCTTTTCCCTCGGCAAACAGTATCTCCAACGCCCGCTCAAGCTCCTGCTGCGAGGTTACGCGATGCAGACCAAGGCTGGAACCCCCAAGATTCGACTTGAGAAACAAGGGAAAGTTCAATGGAGGTAACCACGCGGGGCCAGGGTGCACAGGCAAAAACGCCCATTGAGGCGTGGGCAAGCCGTTATGCGCAAAAATTTGTTTGGCCGCAGCCTTGTTCAAGGCCAAAAACGACCCCGCCGGACCGGCCCCCTGATAGGCAATACCAGCCGTATCCAAAAGCGCCTGTATGATGCCATCCTCACCCGGCTGGCCATGCAGATTCAAAAACGCAAAATCATGCCGACGTGCAGCATCGAACAAACCAGCAAACGACAACTGCGGATCAAAAAGCGTTACACTATGCCCAAGGCCTTCCAACGTAGCGCGGATACCCCGCGCGCCCAAAAGCGATACTTCTCGCTCACTGGACCAACCACCTGCTATCAAAAGAATACGCATCAAAATCTATCTCCAATCGCGCACTCAACGCGCACTCAATGGCTTTTGCCTGCTTCATCGAACGGAGAATATACCGCCGGCTTGCCTCCGTTACCCCGTAGCGTACAAGCAGGTCATCATACCGTTCTGTCAGTGTTACAATACGGTCATGACACACACGCTTATCCGCATATAAAATGACAATTGGCAAAAAATATGTGTCCAACACTACTTCCCACGGCCACCAGACATGGTGCATGATCCCTTGGGCAATGTAGGGATTTTCCAGCTCTTGCATACACCATGCAGCCCCAAGCTGAGCATGGTCTCCGCCATGTTGTACAGTGTATATCTTGGCTATATCGTGCAACAGTGCACTGGCATATAATGCACCCATATGCACGCTCAGCTCACGTTCTATGGCATACGTTGCAATGTCCCGTGCCACCCGCGCTACAGCCTCGCTATGCCTCCGTATATGTTCCGGCATGGCATATTTTTCCCATAATGTACGGCAAGCAGTCGGCTCTGGTACATGCCAACGTGGGTCCACTGCAAAATGTCGCGCCGGGAGATACTCTTCCCACGACAACACGCCGTCTTTGTCTTGCATACACGTACCCATCTCACCCCTGTCTTGCACCGACTCACTACGCATTACTTTTCAGTATACCAACAGCACCATAAAAAAGCAAAACCCCCCCCCGGAGCGGGGGTATCCCCTTTTGCTGCCACAAGCAATCTCCCTCACCCCGGATCGACAGCCGCAAAACACACTCCCCATGTCATCCTGGATGGCCGATCCACATTGACAGCGCGGGCTGCTACAACGTAGCTAACATAGCTGAACCATATGCGCATACAGCGCCTTGGCCCAAGGAGACCACGTGAATTTTTCCGATGCGTTCAAAGATCCGGCACTATGCCGCTCCCTGCTTCAACAACTACACACCGAATCCGGGGAGCCATTGCGTTTTATGGAGGTCTGCGGCACACATACCGTTGCCATATTCCAAAGTGGGCTACGCCCACTGCTGCCTGAGCATATTACCCATATTTCCGGCCCTGGCTGCCCGGTTTGCGTTACCCACGAAAACGAAGTTGCCGCATACCTTGAGCTTGCAAAACGCGAACAGGTCATCATAGCCACCTTCGGAGACCTCATGCGTGTCCCCGGGCCAAGGGGGCAAACACTAAAAAGCGTACAGGCAGACGGTGCCCGCATTGAAATCGTCTATGCGCCCTTTGATGCGCTGAGGTTGGCAGCAGAAAACCCTGACGCCACGGTGGTTTTTCTTGGCATCGGTTTTGAGACCACCGCCCCTGCCGTAGCCGCCACAATCGTCATGGCCCGGCAGCAGGGTCTGAAAAATTTTCAGGTACTCTCGTTCCATAAGCTTGTACCCCCTGCACTAAACGCGCTATTGGCAGACCCCCAATGTACAGTGGATGCACTGTTACTACCTGGCCATGTTTCCACCATCCTTGGTACGGCCCCCTATGAATTTGTGGCAAAAACTTTTCATACACCCGCCGCCATCGCAGGCTTTGAGCCCCTAGATATCTTGCAAGCCCTTTTGCTTATAACACATATGCGCAAGAATAATACGTATGCCGTGACCAACCAATATTCCCGTGCGGTCAGCCACAGCGGCAACCCCAAAGCCCGCAAGGTCATGTACGACGTCTTTCAGCCCACAGACGCACTATGGCGCGGCCTTGGGGTCATCCCCCAAAGCGGGCTGACCTTTACCTCTGCTTACAGGCAATTTGATGCCATGGAACAGCAACATATAACACTGTCCCACACACAGCCCACCCCCGGCTGCAAGTGTGGAGATGTCCTTAAGGGAAAAATACAGCCTGATCACTGCGCGCTGTTTGCAAAGGCCTGCACCCCGGCAAACCCTGTGGGGCCATGTATGGTTTCTACAGAAGGCAGTTGCGCGGCATATCTCAAATACCATATCGGGAGCCAGGTATCATGAGTACCAAAACTCTACTGCTGGACCACGGTAGCGGCGGGCATGCATCGCATCGCCTGATCACCGAGCTTTTTTTTACGCACTTTGGCAACCCCACGCTGACCGCCATGAACGACGGTGCCGTACTCCATGACCTCTCCGGCCCCATTGCCATGTCTACAGACAGTTATACTATTGACCCGATCTTTTTCCCCGGCGGGGACATAGGTTCCCTTGCCGTACATGGTACGGTTAATGATGTGGCCATGATGGGGGCACGCCCCAGATATCTGAGCTGCGGTTTCATGCTGGAAGAGGGGCTCTCTCTGAAGTTACTTACGCGTATTGTACGTGCCATGGCACAAGCCGCACACAAATCTGACGTGCTCATTGTCACCGGTGACACCAAGGTAGTACCCCACGGTTGCGTGGACAAAATTTTCATCAACACTACCGGTATAGGCGATTTGCTTACAAAAACACCACCTGCGGGTAACCGTGCATGTGCCGGGGATGCTGTCCTTGTCTCCGGCACCTTGGGCGACCACGGCCTTGCCATTTTGTCGCATAGAGAAGGGCTTTGCTTTGCCACAGATATTACCAGCGACTCAGCGCCGCTTAACCATATGGTAGAGCAACTTATACGCCAGATTCCCAACATACACGTGTTGCGAGACCCGACACGGGGCGGCCTTGCCACCACGCTTAATGAGATCGCCGTCCAGTCCCAGGTTACAATTCGTCTTCGCGAGGCGGATATTCCCATACGCGAATCCGTCAAAAACGGTTGCTCCTTTTTGGGACTTGATCCGCTTTACCTTGCCAATGAGGGTAAACTTATCTGCATTGTCCCCCAAGAACATGCCCAAACAGCGCTCTCCATCATGCAGGCTCAGCCCGTTGGAGCCAACGCAGCATGTATTGGCACAGTGGAAAACCCCAAAGAACATCTTGGCAAGGCCGGGCAAGTGGTGCTGCAAACACCCCTGGGTGGACACCGGTTGCTGAGCATGCTGGAGGGCGAACAGTTACCGCGTATCTGCTGACAACGCTCTGGTATCCCCTATACTCACGAGCACAGCATGCCTACCCTACGTAAGACATGCGTGCCTTCTGGCCAAGACAGACAACAAAATCCCTGATGCCAACAGCTCACCCGAAGCAACGCAACACGCGGTACCATTGTTCCCCGCCATACGTATATGTATGTATATGGTTGGATGATTTTCCGGCCCATAGCGCCAGCATCAGGGCCGGAAAATCAATGGGGAGGGGAGATTCCTACTGCAATGAACTGTATAGCTCTTGCGCGGCGGTATTGGCGGGATCACGACGCAACAGATCTTCCAGTTCCACCGTGGCCTCATCTTTACGTCCCATCGAAATATAGCAGCCCACCAACGAGACACGCACAGCATGCTTTTCAGGCTCAAGCTCAAGAAACGCCTGGAGCTTGGGAATAACGGTATCAATACGCTCCAATACGTAGCCAAGCTGCACAAGACCGTGTGCAGCAATTATATTGGCCGGGTTTACCTCAAGCGCCTGCGTAAAATGCCCAAACGCAGTTTCATGACTACCCTGCTCCAGCTCAACCAGCCCCATACCCGTAAGTGCTTTGTCATTGGGTTCAATTCCGGCGGCCTTTTCATACAATACGTGGGCTTCATCAAACATGCCACGCTGCATCGCAATGGTGGCAAGTCCAAGATATGGATCAGGATGCACACCATTACTTGCCGCTGCCTTGCGATAGTACTCTTCGGCCTTGTCAAGCTCGCCCATAAACAGGTAGCACTCACCCAATTCTCTGTTGATCTCGTAATCAAGATGATCGCTCATGTAGTTCCCCTCCGTCTGTATAACGGCTTTTCTCTTATCTTTATATCCCATGGCCTGACGCATTCCACAGCGCAAGCCCGCACTACCTCAACCAGAGATAAGAGTATATTTTTCCATTTACACAAAACCAAGCATAATACGTGCCAATGCGCATACCATCGGGTTTTTTACAGCCCCTTGGCACGTCCTTTTCTCATGGCAAACATGCCTGCTCTCGCAATGTCCAAATATTGACACTCCCTTGAGGGCACCCTCTTAAAATTCAAAATAAACCAGATATACAAGCATGTTATTCGACATGGAACACACCTTGCTATATCTGTATCCGCCGCGCCCCTTGCGGCACAACAGCTTCATACCGACGGAGGCATACCAGTATGAAAACACTCATCCCGCAACATGTAGAAGTGGCCGCCAAGGTCATGGACATGCAGCTCCAACGCCAAAATGTCATTATGAGCAATATGGCCAACGTGCGTACGCCGGGATACCGCCCCCGCGAGCTGGAGTTTGAAAAAGGCTTGCAAGCAGCCCTTGCGCTGGATGCACGAGGAAAAATCGCCAGAACTCACGAAAAACATATACCTTCAACATTCGACCCGGACTCCTTTGCCCCAGAATGGGACAAAGCCTTCAAACCCCGTATCGTACACGGCGAAGACCGGGTCAATTTGGATAAAGAAATGACCAACATGGCAAAAAACAATTTGCACTACAACGCCCTTTCCACAGTCATCAAAGGCAACTTCCAAGGGCTCAAAGACGTCATTATGGCAGGAGAGAAATAATGGATTTCATGACAGCTCTTGATATCGGCGCGTCGGCGCTTAGTGCAGAACGCACAAGCATGAACATTATTTCCATGAACCTAGCTAATGCCAAGACAACCCGCACGGCACAGGGCGGTCCTTACCGCCGAAAAGCTGTGGTTATGGCCGCAACAGAAGTGGATGATCCGTTCAGCAAGCATATGCAAAGTGCGCTTGACCGCGAGCTGCGGGGTGTACGGGTACAGCATATCGTACGCGACAATCGCCCCTTTCGGCAGGTGTATGAGCCGGGTCATCCTGATGCCGACGAAAACGGCTATGTTAAATATCCCGACATCAATGTGGTGGAAGAGATGACAAGCCTGATAGCAACCCAACGCGGCTACCAGGCCAACGTCTCAACCATTGAAGCCATTAAAAACATGTACAACAAAGCGCTGGAAATCGGTCGTTAATACCTGGAGGTTGTACCATGAGTATTCAAGGCATCGGCTTAAAGGCATACAGCAACGCGCTTGCAAACTTCAGCAAAGCGGAACGAAGCATCCAGACAAACCTGTCCGACAAACAGCCAAAGGTTGAAAATTCGTTCTCAGATACCATTGCTGCCTCCTTACAAAAGGTGAACAGCATGCAGGCTGAAAAAAGCGCCATGATCCAATCTTTTGCTTCTGGTGAAACCCAGAATGTGCATGAACTTATGATCACACTGCAAAAAGCCGGTGTGGCTGTCAAAATGACTTCAGCGGTACGTAACAAGGTCATGGAAGCATACCGCGATCTGAGTAAAATGCAGTTCTAGGCCAGCCGTAAGGCCTGGGTCTGTTCTTTTTGGAGGAGCACATGACAGATCTAACTTCCAGTATCGACAAGGCAAAAGCATTCTGGACACATATCAGCATGTCCCAGCGGGTGTTCATCGCCGGTCTGGCGCTTGTTGTGATAGCTATCTTTTTTTCCCTTATTCTCTGGCTCAACCAGCCAAACTACAAGGTGCTCTATTCCAAACTGGCACCCGAAGATGCCAACCGCGTGGTGAGCCTGCTGCAGGAGCAAAAAGTCAAATACGCTCTGGAAAATGGCGGCAGCACCATCATGGTGCCAGCGAATCGTGTATATGACATGCGCCTTTTGGTCGCCGGCGAAGGATCACTTGTAGGGCAGGGCATTGGTTTTGAAATATTTGACGTCATTAAGGTAGGACAGACTGATTTTGTACAAAAAATCAATTACCAAAGAGCCCTACAAGGCGAACTCGCCCGTACGATTGCTGAATTTCCTACGGTGGAAAGTGCACGTGTGCACTTGGTGATCCCGCACCGCAGCTTGTTTATCGAAGAGCAGGCCCAGCCCTCTGCTTCGGTAGTGCTACGCCTGCAAAGTAGAAAAAAAATGGAGGAAAAAGACGTCCAGTCCGTGGTCAACCTGGTGGCCATGTCTGTTGAAGGCCTTGATAAAGGAAAAATCTCCATTGCCGACACCTCTGGAAAAATTCTGTATTATCCTGTGGAAGAAACCTCCATCGAAGGCATGACCTCCACGCAAATGGGCCATAAACTGTCCATACAGCAAAACTTTGAGCGCCGCATTGAAGAATTGCTCTATCCTGTCATCGGTCCAGGAAAAGTTATCGCCAAGGTCAATGCCGATCTTGACTTTTCCCAAAGGACTATCCGCAAAAGGCTCTTTGACCCTGAAAAATCCGTAGTGCGTAGTGAAACGCGCAGCGAAGAAACGCGTAAGGGATCCTCAAACGTCAATGCCGGCGTGCCCGAAGCCAATTTCCGCGGTGATGGTATGTCCGGAGGAGCAAGTACTGAAGATTCCACACGAGAAACACGCAGTACAAACTATGAAATTAACGAAGAAGAAGAAAACATCATCGCACCCGTGGGTCAACTTGACAGACTCAGTGTTGCGGTTATCGTTGACGGCACGTATGAAAAAAATGCAGACACAGGGGAATGGGTGTATATACCCCGCAGTGACGAAGAGTTGACGCGCATCCGCCAGCTTGTGGCAAGTGCCGTGGGGTTTGACCGTGCACGTGGCGATATGCTGGAAGTCAGCAGTATATCATTTGGCGATCCTGACAGTGCCTTGGAGTTGTCTTTGGCCGAAGAGATCATGGACTACGCCTTGCGCCTCGGCAAGCCGCTGCTTAATGCGCTGCTGGTATTCCTCTTCCTTATTATGGTCGTGCGTCCGGTCATCTTGGCCCTCATTCGCCCCAAGGTGGAAGGCGAAGTGGTAGAAGGGCTAGAAGGCTTGCCTACGGGAGAGGAACGTCTTGCCTTGGTGGAAAGCGAAGAAGACCTGTCCATGCTGGACGCGTTACGAAAAGTCGACGATATCAAAGCTCATGCCCTGCAACTTGCCGAACAAAATATGGAACAAGCCGCAAGTATCCTGAAAGGCTGGCTGAAAGAGACCGGAGGAAACAAAATTGGCGGAACAAGTTAACGGCCCCCATAAAACCGCCATACTCCTGCTTGCCATGGGAGACAAATTCACGGCGGATGTCTTCAAACGTATGGATCGGAACGAGATCACGGCGATCTCCAAAGCCATGGTTGAACTTGGACCTGTGCCCAAAGAAGATGTAGAAGCGGTTTTGCGCGAATTTCACCATGCGCTGGTCAGCGGTAAAGAGCTGCTCGTCGGCGACAAGGAAATCGTCAAGCGTATGCTGATACAAAACCTTGATAACGACACCGCAAAATACATCATGGACACGTTATCCTTGGAATCTGGACCAGCGCCTTTCCGTGAACTGGAAAATGTCAGCCCTCGTATTCTGGCCCAGATTCTGCGTAACGAGCATCCGCAAACATTGGCACTCATCTTAGGACATCTGCAAGCCGAGCAGGCTGCCGAGCTTATCAGCAACTTGCCGGCAGGTGTACGCCCCGAAGTATTGATGCGCCTTGCCAAGCTTGAGGCCGTACCAGAAGACATGCTTATGGAAGTGGACAAGGTGCTACAAGCCCAGCTCATAGCCATGGGCGGAAAAGAAGGCAAAAAAGTTGGTGGTGTCCAGTCGGTTGCAGAAATTCTTAACGCCGTTGACCGAACCACAGAAGAAGAAGTGCTTTCGGAAATTGAAGAAGAGTCTTCACAAATGGCCGAAGATATCCGTAACCTTATGTTCGTATTTGAAGATGTTAATACCCTGGATGATCGGTCAGTACGCGAGCTGATGAAAGAAATCAGTAACGAGGATATGACCATGGCGCTACGCGGCGCTTCTGACGACTTGAAGGAAAAATTCTTTAAGAATATGTCAGAGCGCGCAGCCACCATGATCCGGGAAGACCTGGAAATTATGGGGCCCACACGACTTGCAGATGTGGAAGCAGCACAACAGAATATCGTCAAAGTCGTACGCAGGCTTGAAACCGAAGGCCGCATTGCCATAGGCCGTGGAGGTGGAGATGTCTTCATCTGAGCATACGCCCGTGAAACGTTGGGGTACTATATTTACTGGTCCTGATCCTGCAGGAGAGCATACTCTTGCGCAGCTTGAGGGTAGCCGCAACTCGCCTCGGTGGGATGAAAAGACCGAAGTAGAGTACTTGGCACGCGTCCGAGCCCGGGCCGAAAAAAAAGCCCGGGATATCTTAAGCACAGCCTCACAGCAGGCGGATGCGTTGCGCCAAGAAGCCCATCGCCAAGGCTACGAAGAAGGCATGGCACAGGCCCGTCAGGAATTGGAAGACTTCCGCGCTGCCACAGGAGACTCCGTGGCAGCCGTGCTTGGGGCCATTCGGGCACAATGCACCACAGTATTTGACTCGTGGCGCAGCACTTTGATAGCACTTCTGCGTACGTCTGTACAACGGGCTGTGGGTATGCACCTTTCCCAAGAGCGCAACGCCCTGCTTGAAGCCATGTTTTCCAAGGCAGCCGAAGCGCTAGACAACCGCCGCGTGCTTACAATCAGGTGCAATCCCGAAGATGCCCCCGCCGTGGAAGACATTGTGGCCGCGGCCAAAGAGCGTATGCCTGAACTGAAACGATGGAATGTATTAGCGGATAACACGGTGCAGCCGGGCGGGCTCAGTATTGACAATAACAACGGCATGGCGCAAAGCACGCCGGAAAACAGACTGGCCATACTGGACGAAATTCTGTCACAGGTAGAGCTGCCCGCGACCCCACCGGAACACTCCTAGCAAATTTTGTGCGCCTGTCGGATATGCTGCTTTTAGGCGGAATAATACCATGCATCCCGAATCTTGCTTACACCTTCTGCACGACGTGCAGCTTGTGGAAACATACGGCAAAGTCAACAAGGTCGTAGGTCTTGTGGCCGAGGGCTGTGGAATCAGAGCACCCCTAGGCGCGGTATGTCACATACTGCCCGAAGACGACATGCCCCCATTACCCGCCGAGGTGGTAGGTTTTCGTGACGGTAATGTGCTCTTTATGCCGTATGGCGACATGCGCGGCGTACAGGCGGGTAGCCTGATCCGCAATACCAGCATGCCTCCGCTTTTTCCTGTGGGCAAAGCGCTGCTGGGACACGCGTTTGATGCTTTTGGCAGGCCCATGGACGGCAGTGCCCCACCCCTTGCGGACGCTCAAAACCCCATATATGCCCAGCCACCCAACCCGCTCACCCGCCCCCGCATTGATCAACCTCTGGACGTGGGCGTACGCGGTATCAACAGCCTGCTGACATTGGGCAAAGGACAGCGCGTGGGCATCATGGCAGGCTCTGGCGTAGGCAAGTCCACACTGCTGGGCATGATGGCCCGCTATACCGCAGCGGATGTTAATGTCATTGCGCTGATCGGCGAACGCGGACGCGAGGTTGTGGACTTTATGGAAAAAGACTTAGGCCCAGAGGGCATGGCCCGCTCCGTGCTTATCATTGCCACCAGCGACCAGTCACCGCTGATACGTATGCGCGCCGCATACGCGGCCACAGCCGTGGCAGAATATTTTCGTGATACCGGCAACGACGTATTACTGATGATGGATTCTGTCACACGCTTTGCCATGGCCGCACGAGAAGTGGGGCTTGCCGTGGGAGAACCACCTACTACCAAAGGATATACCCCCACTGTCTTCGCGCAACTCCCCAAGCTTCTTGAACGAGCCGGGCGCAATGAGCACGGAACCATCACGGGCATTTATACCGTGCTCGTGGATGGCGACGACTTCAATGAACCCATTGCAGATGCAGTACGCTCCATCCTGGACGGTCATATCGTGCTGACCCGCGAGCTTGCCGACCTTGGACACTACCCTGCCATTGATGTTCTCAAATCCATTAGCCGTCTGCGTGCTGATATCTGCTCGCCCGAACATATCCAGGCCGGGCATAGCCTGACTCGGCACCTCGCCACGTTCCGTAAAGTTGAAGACATGATCAACATCGGAGCGTACACACAGGGAACCAACCCTGGCATAGACCAAGCCATTGCCATGGTCCCCCGCATCAATGCCTTTTTACAACAGGCTGTAGAAGATAGGCAACCTCTTGACTCCTGTCATGCCCAGCTGATGGCGCTTGTTGGCTAAGCCCTGCATCTGTATTTTTTTTCATTATTCTCTCATTACAATATGGGAACACCTGCTTTACATATTTATAAATTCTGATACTTTTTCCAGGCACCTGGATGCGGCCTGCCGCATGGTGCCCATTGATGTACCGCCGCCTCTCCTACCCGTTATCCGTCTGCAACTACACTTGGAGGAAGCCATGCGTACCCGTATGGATCGCTTACGACATATGCTATTTTTTGAAGGCATACTCATGCTGCTGCTCATTGTGATCCTGCCCCCCCTGCTACAAGTGTCCATGCAAAAAATCGGCCTGCTCAGCGTTGTCACAAGCATTCTGGCAATGGGCTCAAACTATGCGTATAATGTATTCTTTGATCACATACTGCTGACTCTGGGCAAACCCATTCTACCTCGTCCCTTTATTACTCGTGCCATACATGCCCTAGGCTTTGAGCTGCTTTTTGCTCTGCTTACCATCCCGCTCATCATGTGGTGGCTTCATTTTTCCCTGCTCGAAGCCCTGCTGTACGATGTAGGTTTCCTTGTGGGCATCCCTGTCTATGCCTTCATCTACAACTGGGCATACGACAAAATATTCCCTTTACCACAAGGTAGATAGCCTTGCCCACAACACTGCCCCTCAGCCTGCCGGATATGCCTGTTCGACAACAGATAGCCTCCACTATGCTTTTTGCCCCATTTGGGGTATCGTGTAGCGGTAGTTGCACTGATGTATAGCATTCGTCCCCAGGCCCCGGAGGCGCGACACCATGAAATATATTGTCTTTGAAGACTTTTCCGGCAAGCCCGTGCCCTTTATTTTTCCACATAAAGTGGAGCATAGCGACATGCGCGAACAAATGCCTTACGCGCGCGTACTTTCCGCTGGCTATGTCTGCCTGCAAGAAACTGGCTTTCAGTGCCATGGCAGTGCCCCGGACTTGCAAGTCAGTGCCCAAGAGCAGGATGCAGCGCTGATTTCCGATTTTTTTCTACAGAATATGTTTAAATAGCAGGCAATATGGCACCCATTGTCACCGTGGCCGGCACCCATAGCGGATGCGGAAAAACCACAGTCAGCCTTGCTCTAATGGCAGCCATGCGCTGCAGGGGCCTGCGGGTACAACCATTCAAGGCAGGACCAGATTTCATTGATCCCGGGCATCACAGCCATATTGCCAGGCATACAAGTCACAATCTTGATGGGTGGATGATGGGGCGTGATGCTTGTATACGGGTTGCCGGACGCGCCCTTGAAGACCTTGCTTCCCCCAGCCATACCGTACTTGGCATCCTGGAAGGTGTCATGGGCTTGTTTGACGGCGCATCTGGCGCAGGTGAGGCCGGTTCCACTGCAGAGCTTGCAAAATGGCTGAATGCCCCAGTAATTCTCGTTGTGGACGCTCGCTCCATGGCACGCTCCGTTGCAGCACTCGTTACCGGATTTGTTGCTTTTGACCCGAACCTGCCTCTGGCGGGGGTGGTATTCAACAGGGTAGGCAGCCAAAATCACCAACAAATCATTACCGAGGCTATGCACGCCACCTGCCCACAGGTCAAACTCTTGGGCTTTTTGCCCCGTAATGATGACATTACCCTCGCCTCGCGTCACTTGGGATTAACCACAACCCATGACACGCCCATAGCACCAGCCACACAACAGACCCTTGCCCAATGGCTGGAATCCGCCATAGATCTTGATGCGTTGCTGAACAGCCTACCCACAAGTACTCCGGCCCTCTCCTTTGCCCATGGTGATACGCCTTTCCACGTACCGGGTGCCCTCGCAAAAAAGCCCATTGCCCCTCCGGCTTCCCGCCCCAAGGTACGCATCGGCATTGCCCAAGATGAAGCCTTTTGCTTCACCTACGCAGAAAACCTGTATCTGCTAGTCCAGGCAGGCGCCCGGCTTGTGCCTTTTTCACCCCTACATGACCGTAGACTGCCAAGCTGTCTCCATGGCCTGTATCTCGGGGGGGGGTACCCCGAGTTGTATGCACCTGCGCTGGCAAAAAACAGTGACATGCGGCAGGCCATACTCGAATTTTCCATGAAGAACGGCATTATCTATGCTGAATGCGGGGGGTTTATGTACCTGATGCAGCACCTTCAGGATGCAGAAGGCACTCTCTGGCCCCTGTGTGGCTGCCTGCCCTTTGCTTGTGCCTTAGACAAACGCTTCCGTGCACTGGGCTACCGACAGGTGCAGACCCTCGCCTCCTCTCTACTGGGACCCGAGGGTACCAGCATACGTGGCCATGAATTCCACTACTCATACATTCTGCCACCTGAGCATGTACACAGCCATATCGACCATGATCTGCCAAAGACCATATACCAGATCACAGATCGCGCCGGTCGCCCCATCCCCCCACAGCCCGGCACGCATACCCCTCTCTCCGCAGAGGGCTTCTCCCTGCGCGCCACACTGGGATCATATGTACACCTACATTTTGCCTCAAACCCTGCGGCTGCCCACTCTTTGGTAGACGCATGCCGTCAATCAGATACCATAACCTCATGAATCATGGCTACATACAAGCACTCACTTGCACAGGACTTTTTATGGATACTCCAAAACTACAGCCCTACGTCACCCCAGATGCTATTGAAACACGCTCTTTTGAAATCATTGATGCAGAAGCACCCAAACCCCGTCCCTTCAACGGTGCCGAATGGGAAATCGCTCGGAGGTTAATCCATACCAGCGCAGACTTTGACCTGCTGCATCACCTGCACATTCATCCTCAGGCCGTCACAGCGGGCATCCACGCCCTGCAAGGGGGCTGTAACATTTTTACCGATACTGAAATGCTCCGTTGCGGTATTCCGGTACGACGCCTGCACCCGCTGGGGTGCAGCATCAGCTGCCTGATGAATCACCCCACCGTTTGTAAGGCTGCCCAACAAAACGGTACCACGCGTGCCCATGCCGCCATGGATGCCATTGCAGACAGTCTTGCCGGGGCCATTGTGGCTATTGGCAATGCTCCCACCGCACTCATCCGCTTGGCAGAGCACCTTGCACAAGGCAAGCCCGCCCCCGCACTGGTCGTGGGCATGCCGGTCGGCTTTGTAAACGCCGCGGAATCAAAAGCCCTTTTCATGCAACAAAGCCCAGTGCCATGGATTACCATTGCCGGGCGCAAAGGCGGTTCTCCCCTTGCCGCGGCCACGGTTAACGCCCTGGCTACTCTGGCTCTACGGAAGTGACATTCCTCCAAAGCCCTATACCCGCCTTGCGGGCAAGCAGACAGGCAAAGAGCCGGGTCATGGGCAATACTCTTATTACACGCTGGAGATAAAAACATGCGTACTCACACAACTTTTGCTGTATACTTGCCACAAGTAGATACAACATATTAAGGTAGCAATATGACTAACGAAATACATAACGACTCTCCCACACTACCAGCACAGGACGATCCCGCCGTCCGTATGTCCACTGAACTGACCCATGTGGATGAACCGCAAAACGCATTACCACCTGCCTCATTTGCCGAGTTGCCCCCTTCCATACACCAAGCCGCTGCCCATGCAGGTTGGAAGAGCCTCATGCCTGTACAGCAACATGCCATCCCATATATTCTGCACCGCCGGGATCTTATGGTCCAATCCCGCACCGGTAGCGGCAAAACAGGTGCCTACCTTTTACCACTTATAGAGCGCATTGATCCTAAACGTAGCGAATGCCAGGCCCTTGTCATGGTGCCCACCCGGGAACTTGCGTTGCAAGTGGAACATGAAGCGCACACGCTCTACCAAGACTGTGGCATCCGCACTGCCGCTGTATACGGTGGCGTAGGTTACGGCAAACAGACAGAAGCGCTGACCTCCGGTGTACATCTTGTGGTGGGCACCCCTGGTCGTGTGCTTGATCACTTGCTACGTCGCAATGTTACGCTTGAAGCGCTACGCGTCCTACTCTTTGATGAGGCAGACCGTATGCTCTCCATTGGATTTTATCCGGATATGAAGGAAGTACAGCGTTACCTGCCCCGCAGGCGCATCAGCACCTATCTTTTTTCCGCCACATATCCACCACATGTCGTTCGCCTAGCCGGTGAATTTTTGCATGATCCGCAAATGCTCAGCCTCAGCCATGCGCAAGTGCATATCAGCCAGACACCGCATGCCTATTATGAATGCAAACCCATGGAAAAAGACCGCGTGCTCATGCGGATCATTGAAATGGAAAACCCTGCATCAGCAATCATTTTTTGCAATACAAAAGTCAATGTGCACTATGTGGCCGCTGTCCTGCAGGGATTTGGCTACAATGCAGACGCCCTTTCCGCAGATCTATCGCAGAGCAAACGCGAGCAGGTGCTCACACGCGCACGCAACGGGCAGATACGCTTCCTAGTGGCAACGGATGTCGCTGCTCGCGGCATTGACATCCCGGACCTGTCGCATGTGTTTTTATATGAACCGCCCGAAGACCACGAGTCCTATATCCACCGTGCCGGGCGCACTGGTCGTGCTGGTGCCGGGGGCGAAGTTATCTCACTGGTAGACATTATGCAAAAACTCGAATTGCATCGCATCGCCAAGCACTACCAGATAGATCTACAACACCGCCCCACCCCAACAGAAGATGATGTGGCGCAAGTGGCCTCCGAGCGCATGACCGCCCTCTTGGAAAGCACGCTCCGCTCACGTTCTGCGCTACAAAAAGAACGTATGCGTCGCTTCATCCCCATGTTACGCCAGATTGCCGATGATGCAGACCAGATGCAGGTGGTGGCCATGCTCATTGATGATCTATATCAACAATCGCTGCATGCACCACCGCCCACCCCCTCATCCAAGCCACAAAAACCTACTTCAGAAACAGACCGCTCCACTTCCAGAACCACCCGTGGCCGAGGACGTGCCGGTGGCACACCGGGGTCTCAGGAGGCTCCAGCCAAGCAAAACAGGCGACGTAAAAAAAAACCACACTCTTCCTGAATATCTTGTACCCTTGGGTGCCCTTGAGACACGCGTTTGCCGTATATGTAGTACGGCAATGCCTTTGTCTAGAAAGCACCCGGCCATGGTTTGCCATGCCACATGGAAGGAACAGCCATAATTGGCCAACCTGCCACCATAAAGGTATGAATATATTCCAGCTTGTCCGCATGGTACATAAAGCACTACCTTGTGCCATGCGGACATCCCCATGGAGGTCTGTGAAATCCGTAGCAGGGGCCCCTCACATGGCCTGAGTTTTTGTGCCCTATACCCCCCAAAGGATGCCGCACAGCATCCTGCCCCGAAACGTCGGATATTCAATGGCAGATTACAGGCTCTCACCCATAGAGCAAAACAGGACAAGGGACGCACGATGTCTGCCTCACAGCAGGATATGCACCACCATCATACTATGCGCTCTTGTCTGAGCACAGCACACGACAGCCCGCTTTTCAGGGCTTTCAGGCTCCAGACAGTGCCCATCCCCTCTGCTGCGGGCTGTACTGTTCCATCTTAAAAAACTCTCTGAAATTGAGTGCCTGGGCAAAATCCATGCATCGTAGACCAACCTACCTTGTCCACACCCCAAAAATGGGTAAAAGGCAGGCTACCTAGATGTTAAGGGGCAAGAGGTGATACAAAAACATGCATTTCCCCCACAAATACAACCGGTCACACTCTGGCCATGCCTGCCAGCCTTGCAACAGCAGTGTATGTAGTATCCGATAGCAGAGGCACAACCTTGTGCCACACAGTGGAAAAATACTCCGCTTCCGCTGCGTGTACCGCCGTATCTACGCATTGCAGAGCGTTCTTTACGATCTTGGCTTCCATCTTCATATGATTAACCCCATGCATGCCCCCATCCAGCTTCGAAAAGCCGAGATCTACGCCCGGAATCCTGACGATGTACTACCGAGACCCTCCCATCATACAACACCTGTCCGCCTGCAAGCCATACCTGGATGTCATGTTCCAGGTCATCCACTTGCGAAGGTGAAAAACGGATGTCAAAAGGCGACACCTGAAGTCGCTCGCACGCCTGTCTGTCAAACATGTGGCAACACCCCATAACCGACAGACAGGGCCTGCGATAATCATACTGCCCCATATCCCATACCAGAGGAGCAGTACTGGAGAAACGTATCAGTCTATCGCCTGTTTGAGAAAAATACCATGCCGCATACTGCACAGACGGCAACGCTCCGAGGTTGAGCACCTTAGGGCCGATAACCGCCGCTTGTGGAAATTCCCGCGCAGTCTGCAGATAGGTACGTAGCCAGTCGGCAGGAAGCAGCGCATCGTCATCCAAATACGCCACATAATCTGCTTGGCGCACATGCGGCAACTCCCAAAGGCAATTACGTGCGGCAGGCGCCCCAATATTCACCGGCAAGCTGACCATACATATGCAGGGTCAGCGGACTGCCAACAGCTCGGCCAAGCCATGTGCGGCATAATGACACATCCCCCAAGCGTAACGCACCCCATGCGCAATACTGTGCCACAAATTCTCCACTCACATCCTGTATTATCCTCTGTGCGGCTTTCACAAAGTATGTGTTGTTACCCACCTCCCACAATACCCCCAAGCAGGCAAATCGATATGCAGGAGAATCTCCGCGCAAGGCGCCTTTAAACAATACTTCATCATCTTGTGCAAGCAGCCCGACCCGTTCCATCACATCACCCATGGGCACATCAGGCTCCCCGGATAACGCATGTTCCGAGGTAGCCAGCCAGTTTCCGAACACAGTCGAAGGCGGTTGCACAGCACAGAGCGAGCGTACGACGTCTCGCAACGCCGTATCAACCGGATTCAATAACAACGCTTGGCGTAATAACCCCGCGGCCAGCATCATGCGCCGTACTCCCGTGGGGGCAGTTTCCTGCTGTACACCGGCCAAAAGCCTATCCGCCATATGCATGGCCATCCCAGGCTCAGTATAGCCATTGTTCATATGCCGATAACAACAGTCGTCCGATACAGGATCCCGGTTCTGTAAGGCATCCATGTCATATCACTCCCTTATTGTGTATATAACGGCACAACAATTCCCTACCTCTTGCTGCTACAGGCGCGCCGGAATTCCGGCATACTTATAAACCACAGAAAAAAACATTCCCCAGAGCTGATATGACAGCAGTAGCAGAGTACATTCATCGCATGACCTTTTACATAAGACGCCAGCAAGCTACCCACCTGGAATAATCTCACGGATCGTTCATGTACGTTCACAAGCATATCCGTGGCTGATTCCTGATAAATTTTGAATAGCCGTTGCATCCGGCAATACTCCGACCTCAGGTAGTACCGATAAAATGACTCGCCTGCACAAAAGACCCCCTGGCCGTGCATTCATCCACAACGACTCAGTGCCAAGAAACAGATAGAGGAAAGGAGCCACTCCATTACAGGGCCACGCAGGAAAATAACCGAAAAAACTCTCTCGCCCGTGCATCAATCAGCCCAACAACATGCACTGCATGCCGGGGCAGGTACCTCAGACCTCAGAGGCACCCCCATCGGCCCATGCCCCGCTAAGCTGGACGGAGTACATATTTTTCCGCTATCAAAAGCGTATCACTGGAGGAAAAGCATGGAAGGCAAAAGGGCTGAAGAAAGCAGCACCGTCATGACGCATCGTGGCCTACCCCAAGACGCCAACCCGGCCGGCAACATCCACGGAGGAACCATCTTAAAGCATATTGATCTTGCCGGAGCCGTGGCCGCCATGCGCCATGCGCGTCACGCTGTGGTCACTGCCTCCATCGACCGCATGGAGTTCAAAGGCGCTGTGCATGTGGGTGAACTGATGACGCTGAAATCTTCTGTCAACATGGCAGGCACTACATCCATGGAAGTAGGCGTACGTGTAGAGGCAGAAAACCTGCTCACGGGTGAAGTACGCCATGCAGCCTCAGCATATCTGACATTTGTCGCCATGGACGAAAACCGCAGGCCGGCACCCGTTCCCAAGCTGCTCCTAGAAACTCCCGAACAACACCGCAGACATGCAGAAGCACTGATGCGACGTGAAACACGCCGTGAGGAACGCCAGCGAGAAACACTTTCACAAAAGACGCATAACACCGAGTGGGATATACAAGCACAACAAAAATCCTAGCACGACATCCCCCTCAAAAAAACTGCCCACAAGGACAAGCCCCGCTAGCTTGCAAACTTTACGCCGCCTTTACCCAGCAGATCGTGCAGGTGCACCGCCCCGCACAGCACACCCTCATGGTCCACAATGGGCAACACCATGACTGACTTTTCTTCCATTATATCAATGAGTTGTGCAACAGACTGCTCTTTTTGAGCTGTCAACGGATGTACCACCATAACCTCGGATACTAGAGCTTTCATGTCCAGCGCCTGCTGGCGGCACACAAGGCGGCGTAGGTCTCCGTCTGTCAGAATGCCAGAAAGGCGACCCTGCGCATCTGTGAGGAAGACTGTGCCCAACCTGCCAGCATCAAGTACGCGGAGGGCATCGCCGATACGCACAGTCTCTTCTACACAGGGCAAATCCTGGGTATGCATCAAATTCTCCACACGTATGGCAAGGCGCTGACCCAGGGTACCTCCGGGGTGAAAACGCAAAAAATCATCCTTGGTAAAGGATTTCCAGCGTATCAGGCAGACTGCCAACGCGTCTCCCATGACAAGCACCGCAGTGGTCGAAGTAGTGGGGGCCAGGTCCAGAGGGCAGGCTTCACGCTGCACGCCAGTATACAATACCACATCAGCACTACGGGCCAATGTGGAGTCCGGGTTGCCGGTCATGGCAATGATACTGGTACCAAGAATACGTAAAGCCGGCAAAATGGCGTTCAACTCATCAGTTTCCCCTGAGTTGGATATGGCAACTACCGCGTCATCGCTACGGATCATACCCATATCACCGTGTGCGCCTTCCACCGGGTGCAAAAAAAACGACGGTGTTCCCGTGGAAGACATTGTTGCGGCAAGCTTACGCCCCACAAGACCGGATTTACCAAGTCCTGTGACGACCACACGCCCCTTACAGCCAGCCAACAGGGTTAGAGTCTCCACAAAACTTTCGTCCAGGCGCTCTCGCAGCCCGGCAAGACCCTCAATCTCAATATCAAAGACCTCGCGCGCACGCGCAATCCAGTCGGTATCACTCATAAATTGCGTGTCCCCCGCCATGGTTCCTACTCCGTTTTCCATTCTCTAACTCCATGTATAGTGCGCCCTTGCACTATACATTTCAACAACCACACTCAAGGCATGACTTTGCTGTGCCTTCGCAGGCAACAGGATACTCGCCCGTGAAACAGGCAAGACAAAATTCACCAGGGTCACGTACAGACTTCAACAGCCCCTCAATACTCAGGTAATGCAAAGAGTCCAATCCGATGAACTGTTCTATCTCCTGCACAGAGTGCTTTGCCGCAATGAGCTCCCCTTTGGAAGCAAAGTCAATACCGTAAAAACAAGGGTACCGAATAGGCGGGCAGCTCACACGAAAATGCACCTCACGCGCACCCAGCTCCCGCAATTTCTTCACACGGGTACGAATGGTTGTGCCACGCACAATGGAATCATCCACAATAATGATGCGCTTGTCCTTGATCATATCCTTAACGGGATTAATCTTTACCCGCACACTAAAGTCCCGCATATCCTGTGAAGGCTGGATAAATGTACGGCCCACATAATGGTTACGGATCATGGCATGCTCATAGGGCAGCCCGGATTGCTGGGCATAGCCCACTGCGCTGTATACACCGGAGTCGGGAAAGGGCATGACAAAGTCGGCATCTACCGACGCTTCGCAAGCAAGCTGCCTACCCATGGCCTTACGACAAAGATATACGTTTTCGCCAAATACAATGGAGTCAGGACGGGCAAAATACACAAGCTCAAAAATACACTGCCGACACTCTTGCCCCGTATCCATGGCATAGCTTTGCACAGCACCATCCTTGACCACAACCATCTCGCCCGGCTCTACGGAACGAACCAAATCTGCCTCAAGCAGATCAAATGCGCAGGACTCACTGGCAAATACGTGGGCATCACCCACCTTGCCCAGCAACAGAGGGCGGAATCCTTGCGGATCGCGCACTGCAATCATGGTGTCATTGGCAAGCAACAACAGCGAATATGCACCGCGGGCCTCACGGCAAGCAGCCATCACTGCTTCTTCAAGAGAGCTGCCATTAAGGTGCTTGGCAATAAGGTGTACAATCACCTCGCTGTCGTTGGTGGTCTGAAATATAGAGCCACTTGCCTCGAGCCTACTACGCAATTCCAGAGTGTTGACCAAGTTGCCGTTATGCGCAATGGCAATATCCAGCCCTTTGTACCGTACGCGAAAGGGCTGCGCATTACGCAACAAAGATGCGCCGGTTGTGGAATAGCGGGTATGGCCTATGGCAATATGCCCTTTCAACTCTTTGCTAAGGTGGCGCTCGTTAAACACATCGGGCACCAACCCCATACCACGTTCCTCGCGCAGGGTCGCACCGTCCCAACTGACGATTCCCGCACTCTCCTGCCCGCGATGCTGTAACGCATAGAGTCCAAAATACGTCATACGGGCAGCTTCCGCATGGTTATATATACCAAAGACTCCGCAATATTCGCGTTTCATGGCGTTGCTCTTTTCCACGCACCAAGGCGAGGAGGTTATGCTGTCTGGCCGCCGCCCCAAGCGCGGCCAAAACGGCTGTTTTCTGTATACAGCGACACACGGTATTCGCACTCTCGCCATACTACACAGCACACATCACATACCCGATGTGATACGGGCACACTATCTTTCAGTACACTCAGGGGGGACAATTTCGCCCGCATAATATTCCTGCAGACTTTTTACCGCAAGACCACAACGCCGCTGCTCTGCAATGGCCCGCGCAATGGCATGCCCACCCGACACAGTGGTACTGTAAGGCACGCCATAAAGCAGTGTTGCCTGACGAATATCCTTGGAATCCTGTACAGTACGTTTACCTGACGCTGTGTTTAATACCAGTGCTACCTCACCATTTTTGATAAAGTCGACAATATTTGGTCTACCTTCATATACTTTATACACAGGCGTACTGGAGACATTGTTTTCACGCAAAAGTTTACAGGTCCCCGCTGTTGCCAACACCTCAAAACCAAGCTCTGTAAAAATACGAGCAACGTCAACAGCATGAGCTTTATCTCGGTCATTGACAGAAATAAACACTTTGCCCTCTTGCGGCAGTTGCTGGCCACTTGCAGTCTGCCCTTTCATAAATGCCTCTTCAAAGGTACGCCCCATGCCCATGACCTCACCGGTAGAACGCATCTCAGGGCCAAGCAAAATATCAACCCCGGGAAAACGCTTAAATGGGAATACAGATTCTTTTACTGAATAGTAACCCGTGCGGCGCATAGACCACGGATCCAACTCGCGTAATGAGCTTCCCAACATCACCTGAGTTGCCAGACGAGGCAAAGGTACGCCCGTAGCCTTGGAAACAAAAGGAGCAGTACGCGACGCTCGTGGGTTTACCTCCAAAATGAATACCTGGCCGTCTTTTACGGCAAACTGGATATTCATAAGCCCCACGACCTTGAGCTCTGTGGCAAGCGCCACGGTCTGACGGCGGATTTCCTCTAAAATTTCTGCAGGTAAAGTATGGGGCGGAATCACACAGGCAGAGTCGCCGGAATGAATGCCGGCCTCTTCGATATGCTCCATAATGCCCGCGACATACGTTTCATGCCCATCAGACAGCGCATCCACGTCTACTTCGGTGGCACTTTCCAGGAACTTGTCTATCAGGATAGGGTGCTCAGGTGCCTTGCCCACAGAAACGGTAAAATAGTTACGGAGCTGCTCCGCATCGTACACTACCTCCATGGCGCGCCCGCCCAATACATAGCTTGGGCGTATCACCACAGGATACCCGATACTCTCACACGCGTTTATCCCCTCCTCCAACGACATCACGGTACTATTGGCTGGCTGCCGCAGACCCAATTTTTCGATAAGTGCTTGAAAACGCTCGCGGTCTTCTGCACGATCAATAGAATCGGGGTGCGTGCCCACAATGGGCACACCCGCACGCATGAGGGGCACGGCAAGATTCAACGGAGTCTGCCCGCCAAACTGAACAATAACACCGTCCGGCTGCTCTACCTCCACAATATTCATAACGTCTTCAAACGTTAGTGGCTCAAAATATAGTCTGTCAGATGTGTCATAGTCCGTGGAGACCGTTTCAGGGTTGGAGTTGACCATAATGGACTGCACACCCATATCTCTGAGAGCAAAAGAAGCATGGCAACAGCAATAGTCGAACTCGATCCCCTGCCCGATGCGATTGGGCCCTCCACCAAGAATGATTATCTTCCTACGTTTTTCTGCAATCAGCTCTTTGCCTGTCTCATAGGTGGAATAATAATAGGGAGTGTAGGCCTCAAACTCTGCCGCACAGGTATCCACAAGGTAGTATACGGGGCTGATACCCATGGATTTGCGCAAATCACGCACGGCAGACTCTGGCAACTTCCACATCTCGGCGAGCTGTGGATCAGAAAAACCGTATTCTTTGGCACGGCTCATCAGGTTCACGAGCTCGGAATTTTCCTTGACCATAGAATTTGCCCGGGCAAATCCCACCAATTCGGCTTCCATGTCGAGCACATCTTTGAATTGGCGTAAAAACCACGGGTCAATGGCCGTGAGCTCAAAAAGCTCCTCCAATGTGATACCTGCCAACATGGCATGACACAGCCAAAAAATACGTCTGGAATTGGGGGTACGCAACAACGGGATAATCTCTTCACGCTCGGGCAACGGCTCACGGTACCCGCCACCAAACCCTGTAGCGCCAACCTCCAGAGAACGCATACCTTTTTGCAAAGCCTCCTTAAAGGTCCTGCCAATGGCCATAGCCTCGCCCACACTTTTCATGGCTGTATTCAGCTCATCACGTGCACCGGGAAATTTTTCAAAGGTGAACCGCGGCAATTTGATAACACAATAATCAATGGAAGGCTCGAACGATGCCATGGTTTCCCGTGTGATATCATTGGGAATTTCATCCAAAGCATACCCCACGGCCAGCTTGGCCGCAATTTTGGCAATGGGAAATCCCGTGGCTTTGGAAGCCAGAGCCGAGGAGCGTGATACCCGCGGGTTCATTTCAATAACGACCATATCGCCGTTTTCCGGGTTTATCCCGAACTGCACGTTGGACCCGCCTGTTTCAACGCCTATCTCTCGCATGATGGCAATGGAGGCGTCGCGCATTTTCTGATACTCTACATCGGTCAGCGTCTGTGCAGGGGCCACGGTAATGGAGTCACCAGTGTGCACACCCATGGGATCAATATTTTCAATGGAGCAAACAATGACGCAGTTGTCATTTTTATCGCGCATGACCTCCATCTCATACTCTTTCCAGCCAAGCACCGACTGCTCAATCAGCACTTCACTTTGCATGCTGGCGGCAAGGCCTTGCGCAGCGATGTCCTCAAGATCTTCCATGTTATAGGCAATCCCCCCCCCACTGCCCCCAAGGGTAAACGCAGGCCGTATGATCAGCGGAAAAGGCATTTCACTGCCCAGTTTGCGCACCTCTTCCATGCTGCGGGCAATGCCACTGGCCGGTACAGCAAGACCGATATTGGCCATGGCCTGCCGGAATAGATCTCGGCTTTCTGCCTTATTGATAACGTCGCGGGTTGCGCCGATAAGCTCTACACCACACTCTTCCAGCACCCCTGTTTCAGCCACGGCAAGCGCCGTGTTCAGGCCAGTCTGTCCCCCTAACGTGGGAAGCAACGCACAAGGCCGCTCTTTACGGATAATGGCGGCAACAGTTTGGGGCTCAATGGGCTCAATGTACGTGCGGTCGGCAAGGTCAGGGTCGGTCATGATGGTGGCGGGGTTGGAGTTAACCAACACCACCTCATAGCCTTCTTCTTTCAAAGCTTTGACGGCCTGTGTGCCGGAATAATCGAATTCACAGGCCTGTCCGATGACAATGGGCCCGGAGCCGATAACCATGATACGCTTAAGATCGGTGCGCTTTGGCATGTTGCTTCGCTAGTATGGTTGAGGGTTGTGCCACTTGGCGGCCATACGGGTACAACGCATACCCAAAACCGTCACTATCACGGCCACACGGTCTGTACCGCCGACGTTTTCCGCATGTTCAAGTCCAACGGGCCATTACCACAATCTGCCCTGTATACATCCTGATGCCCCCATAACGCAAGCGCCCCACTCCACAGCAGAAAATGCCATTAGCAAGAAAGGCTTTTCTTGCAGCACAGAACCTGTTATTCGCCAAGGAATTTTAGGTTCGTAAATTAAGGATAAGGAGTATGTCATGCTTGCGATTCTGCAATATAATGCCGGCAATCAGACAAGCGTCAGCCGTGCGCTGAATCATATTGGCGTGCCCAATGTAATCACGGCCGACCCCGCAGAAATTGCCACTGCACAAGGTATCATTTTTCCTGGGGTAGGTGCTGCCGGACAAGCCATGCGTGAACTGGCCGCTGCCGGGCTGGACAGTATACTCAAGCAGCAGGTTGAAGCAGGCAAACCACTTTTGGGTATCTGCGTGGGCTGCCAGATCATGCTCGACTATAGTCAGGAGAACAATACACGCACGCTGGGGCTGATCCCCGGTGAATGTCGCCTGTTCAACTCCGCTCTGGAAGACGAAACAGGTACCCCCATACGGGTACCGCACATAGGCTGGAACCGTATTACCCTGAAAAAACAGTGCGAGCTTTTCAAAGGTATTTCCAGTGACGCAGAATTTTACTTTGTGCATAGCTACTTTCCTGCTCCGCCCGAGGCCTATGTGATTGCCAGCACGGTATACGGCCAAGAATTTTGCTCCGTACATGGTGGGCCGGGGCTGTGGGCCGTACAGTTCCACCCCGAAAAAAGCGGTAGACCTGGTTTAAGGCTGCTACGCAACTTCCATGCTTACTGCCAGGAGGCCGCCCATGCTCAGTAAACGCATCATCCCCTGCTTGGACGTACGTGACGGCAGGCTGACAAAAGGGGTCAAATTCAAGGGTAATGTAGATATAGGCGACCCTGTGGAAAGCGCACGCCAATATTATGAACAGGGCGCAGACGAAATAGTGTTCTACGACATCACGGCATCGCACGAAAAGCGGGGCTTGTTCCTTGACATTGTAGAACGTGTCGCCGCATGTATTTTTATCCCTTTTTCTGTGGGCGGCGGCATCAGCACCGTTGACGACATGCGACGGGCTCTGGATGCCGGTGCGGAAAAAGTATCTGTAAACTCCGGTGCAGTGAAAAATCCCGACATCATCAGTGAAGGTGCCGCTCGATTCGGTACACAAGCCATTGTGCTAGCCATGGATGTCAAGCAGGTATCCCCCACAAAAGACATGCCCTCAGGGTACGAAATCGTCATCCATGGCGGACGTAAGCACATGGGTATGGACGCGCTGGAATGGGCCAAGGCAGCAGAAGCACTTGGTGCAGGTGAATTATGCGTTAATTCCATTGACGCCGATGGCACCAAGGCCGGATACGAGCTCACACTCACACGCATGGTCAGCGACGCAGTGCAGATTCCCGTTGTAGCCTCCGGCGGAGCCGGGCATGTCAGCCACATGTACGACGCCCTGACCAAAGGCGGCGCATCTGCCGCACTTATCGCCTCCATCGTCCACTATGGCGAATACACCATACCCGACATAAAAAAACAGATTCACGCCATGGGCTGTCGCATGCGCCTTGACTGGTAACGCAAAGTCCCCGTACCGGCAGCCGGTACGGGGACTCTCAATAGTTTGGCTCCGCACATACGCGGCAGCGTTAGCCGCTGACTTCTGCCAGCGTAATGGGCATACCCATCAAGGGCCATAGCACCAACACTGCAAAGGCCACTACAACCATCAGCAGTATGCTGGCAACCATACCGTACTTGAAAAATTCGCCCGATGTAAACTGACCGGAATCATAGGCAATAGCGTTGGGAGCAGCTCCCACCAACAACAAAAACGGCATCCCCGCAACCACCAGCGCTCCAAACAGGATCACCTCGGGCGCCACCCCAAGATACGGCGCAATCACCAGTGCTACGGGCAAGGAAATAGCAATGGCTGCCACGTTCATGATAAAATTTGTCATGATCATCACAAAAAAACAGATACTCATGACAAATACGAACCAATGTGCCTTTTCGAACATGACCAACCAGTTTACAGCCAGCCACTTGGCAGCACCGGTCTCCCACAAGCAGTAACCGATACTCATGGCTCCTGCAAAAAGCAGGATAATATTCCATGGCACATCTTCAAGATCTTTCAGCTCAAGAATATTAAAGACAAAAAACAGAATGCTGGAAATAAGAATGATTGCCGTTTTATCAAGCTGCTGTAAAGCAGGAAAAAACGACCGCAGGCTCATGACAAGGATAACGCACCCTACTATGACGGCGGCCAGTATTTCCTTTCGAGTCAGCGTGCCCATTTGCTTGTTCAGCGATTTTGCCTTTTCACGCAACCCCGGAATGGATTCGCGCTCGGGCTTACAGAAAAACATGAAAAAAGCCCACAATAAAAACACCATGCCCCAACCTATGGGCGCCATATAGTAGGTCAGTTCAAAAAATGTAATTTCCTTACCCACTATCTGCTTGAAAAAGCCCAGCGCCACAGCGCCACGCGCCGCGCCAAGCAGTGTGATAATAGATCCTGCTCCAGCCACATAGGCCATACCAATAAACAATCCCTTGCCAAACCTGGTTCTTCTGCCCGTGTCATCGTACAACGCATAAATGGCAAGCAGCAACGGATATACCGTGGCCGCCACGGCAGTATGAGCCATTATATGTGTCAATAGAGCCGTAACCACAAACACACCCAGATAGATACTACTGGTACGCTCGCCCACAATCATGAGCATTTTATAGGCAAGGCGCTTGGTCAGGCCTGTTTTTGTAAACACAAGCCCAATCATGACAGAGGCAAAGATAAACAGCACAGAAGGATCCATGAAATCCTTGAATGCCCGCTCAGGGGGGCGGACAAAAAACAGCACTTGCAATACCCCGATACACAGACTCGTCACCCCAATGGGGACCACTTCAAAAACCCACCATAGCCCGGCAAACAAAAATACTGCAAGAGCACCCTTGCCCTCTCTGGAAAGAGGAAAACTCTCGCCCAGAGGATCTACGGCATCGGGCCATTCTGGAGAATAATAGACCACAAAAAAGGCTGCTACCCCCAGCAACATAAAAAACAGTCTTTTCCAGTCAAACGCTGTGTGCTCGTTAAAAGACATATGCTGTTCCTTTATGCACAATCGGCTATTTCAAGGTACATTCCGTCATTTTGATGCCCAAAAAATCAAAAACGTCGCCCATGCGCAAGACGCCTGTCACGCTTCCATCACGACGCACAAGCAAAGGCTGATGCACTCCGAGGATATAGCGGTGCACTGCCTGTTCCATGGGATCATCCTCTTCCACATACTCCGTAGGCTCAGGGGGATGTGTAATATCCAAAACTTTGCACAAAGCCGCTTTTTCACACAGCGTGTCACCGGGGTCGGTCCACAGGGCAAAATCATGGATCAGCTTATCCACAATATCCAGTGACAGTACCCTGCTTCTGTACCGTTCAGGCAAAACATGTTTGTACTTGGGCTCAAGGGCCTTAAATACATCCAACATGGCGAGCTTGGTCACCACTACTCCCTTACGGGTAACAAGCATGTCGTGGTGAACCTTGCCCTGAGCCTGCTTGCGATTATATGCCGCCAGTGCCATGAATGCATCCGCAAGAGTCTCCCCTTCGTCAACGGTGGCATACTCAGCAACAGGAATCATCATATCCCGTATCTTGAGTGCGTCCATCTGAACCTCCTTACGCAGACCTCCGTTTGCAATATGGCCCGCGCCAGTCCTCTGTAATCAGTCCATTTACGATGTGTCTCTGCTTTCCGGCCCTGCTCTTGCCGAGGATCGAAATGTTTATCGCCCCGATGAAACAGCGCCTGCTATATTCAGAGAGATCTTTCAGCAACATCACCAACACACTGCAATCTTCTACACCGACTTTTACCCGATATAGCGCACACAACCTAAAGGACCGGCCCCAGACTCCTTTCCCGTCCCTATAAAAAGGGAGGGGCACGCAACCGTATCCGTTGTAGATGCAGGCACTGCCACCGGTAAAACAAGTGGGTATCTAGTTACACCAAAATGATTGTTAAAAAAAGCACATACCCGGAAAAAGTATGTGCTTGCATAGAAAATAACTTGTAATATACTGTTATAAAAAAATATTTTTCAAAGAAAACCACCTCTGCCAACGCTTGCCCCATACGCGGCATAAACAGCCCGCAAAGGCAAAGCGCCAGCTAGCGGCGCAATTGGTATCGACGCACAGCGCTATTATGCTCAGGCAGCGTGCGGCTGAACTGATGCGAGCCATCACCGCGTGCCACAAAGTATAGGTAGGTATGCTCTTCAGGAGTAAGCGCTGCGGCAAGAGCCGCTAGTCCAGGAGAGCATATGGGGCCAGGAGGAAGGCCACCATGACGGTATGTATTATACAAATTGGAAGCATCCCTCAGGTGCTTACGGGTCAGGTTGCCATCAAATGTATCACCCAACCCATATATTGTAGTGGGGTCACACTGCAACAGCATGCCCCGGCGTAGACGAGCTGCGTACACTCCGGCAATACGCATGCGCTCAGAGGCAACGCCGGTTTCTTTTTCCACCAACGAGGCCAAAATAATCAGCCGGCCGAGCTTTTCTGGCGGGAGCAGAGCAGATACGGTATTCGGAGTGTCCCCCTCAGGCCACAAAGTACGTACTTTGCGGTAGAACATGTCCACCATGATACTAGCCACGGCACGTGCCGCAGCCTTGTCCATTTTTTGCGGCCGTTGCAAAAGATATGTTTCAGGAAAAAGATATCCCTCGGCGCTACTGAAAGGAATCTTTTTGTCACGCAGAAACGCAGGATCGTGAATAACATCACGAAAATCTTCATAGCGAGCAAAACCGCCCTGTTCCACCAGAGCAGCCACCTCCCACCATGGCTTACCTTCGGGCACCACCAACTTGTGCAACACCGGAGCCCCATATACCAGTTCATCCAGCACCCTTCCAGGCGTCCAGCCTGTGTGCACTCTAAACTCTCCAGCACGCACAGCCCCCACCTGCTTGCGGTATTTGCCCAGCAAAAGAAAGTTATTCACATTTGTAATAACACCAGCCTGTTTCAACTGGTGCGCAACTCGGACAAATGAAGTCCCTGGGCTGATGAGTATGACAACCTCACTACCTGGCTGGTCAGGCGGCAGAGATAAAAAACGCCAAGCCTCAAACACACCGTATCCCGCTATAACCAGCAATACCGCCAGCAGCGCTCCCAAAGCAGTAGGCCATGTAGGCCGAGATTCCGGCCCATGCTCAATCTGCCCCTTGGAATCATCTGACCCCACAGGGCTCTCGGGTAGGTTATTTTCTGGATATATATTCATGGTATGCTCACAGGAACACGCCGGGCTTCCGGCAGAGATAAAAACGATTCAAGGATGCGCACAGCCGCCTGTCGATCCACCACAGCCTCTCGTTCACGAAATGACAACCCAGCCTCCCGTAAGTCCACGTCCGCCTCAAAAGAGCTGAGTTCCTCTGGAACTAGATAGACCGGCAGCGTACACCTCCGTTGCAGTCGTGCCACAAAATTCCGTACCTGCCGTGTGATAAGTGTCTCTTGGCCGTTTTCCAGCAGCGGTAGCCCCACCACCAACGCGTACGGACACTCTTCTTCTATAACACCAAGCAGCTCGGCAAAAAACGCTGCACGCGTGTCCATAAGAATCGTCCTGCGCGGAAAAGCCATCATCCCGGCACCATCCGTTACCGCAATGCCGCTCCGCTTTGTTCCGTAATCTATGGCCAGATACTTCACCGTTCACACCCTGAACATGGTACAGTCAATTGTCCACATCCACCACACGCACAGGAGCAGTTGCAGAAGCATTCAGCCGCTTGCGCCAGGCACTCCGCCAGTCTACGCCACCTTCGGCCTCTGCCAGCCACTCCACGGTATGCAATACCGGGCGCTTGTCCTTTTCTTGCATAAGAATCCGGCTAAGCCCAACTTTACACGAGGGACACCCGGTTACAACAGGTACCCCACTGTCATATGGTGCAAGATCTACCATAAGGCGCGCCCTTTTACGCTGACGCAAACGATTGTATATGGCCGGACTGGTCATGGCCCCCATGCCCGATTCGCCGCAACACCCCGGACTCATGGCAACGTCGGCACCAGTGAACTCCGCCAGTGCCGCACGGTACATTTCGCCGGCTTTACCCTTGTTCGCTCCTACCCACGCAGCATGGCACGATGCGTGGTATAAAATGCGCTGCCCCTGAGCAAACACTCTGGCCGGCAGCCTGCCCACAAGCCATTGGACTAAATCCTGGTGTCCCAGTTCGCCCCCAGGCTGCCCTGCAAGACCGTATCGCGCAATGGCATCGCGGCATGAACCGCATGCGGTAATAAGATGTGAAACTGCAAGCCCATGCTCTGTGGCCTGTGCCATTACAGCACGTAGCGCTTCAATGGTACGCTCACGATTAGAGGTAAACTGTCCCCCCTGTCCCGCAGCCAGCAGCGGATATCCACAGCACATGTGCTTTGGCGGCATGACCACTGCAACACCGGACCGAAGCAACAGCATGAGGCCTGCAAGACCGATGCTGCGGTAAAACAGGCTTCCCCCACAGCCAGGAAAATAGAACACTGCCTCCACGTTTTTTTCGCCGTCCCTCGCCATACCAGCAGGCATGAACATGGAACCCTTTTCTAATTTTAACGCTTCATGCAAATTCTGATAGCCAAGCTCAGGGCCAGGAGCCGAAAAAAGTGGATTTTCCATACGCTGCCGCCAGCCCGCAGGCACAAGGCCTAGTACCTTGTTCTGCATCTGCTGGCCAAATGCTGCGACTTTTGCAGCCCTTGGCACACGGGAAGCGGGCTCAAGGGCAAGGTATGTCAATACTCTACTCTTGATAGGGTGAAAACCGCTATTTTCCTCTTCCACAAACGAACGCAGATGCAATGCTACATCCGAAGAATTAATTTTTACCGGGCACACGGCCATGCATTTACCACAGCCGGTACAATGCTCCATGAGGCGATTAAGCGCGGCCATAAGTGTCGCATCAGGCTTGCCTTTGTTCGCCTGCGAGTAATAAATAGCCTCGATTAACGCCCCCAGGCTGATATTCTTATTCCGTGGGTGGTGCTGCAAGCCCTGCTCGGGATAAAACATGGGACAGACATTTTTACACTTGCCGCAACGCGTACATACCTGGATACTGGTTAACAGGCTTATAAGCCGCTCTTTATCAGGCAGCCCGCTACCCCCAATATCCTGGATAAGTCTGTTAAACGAAAACGTGAATGGCTTTACCGGCGTTTCATACTGAGTCAGTTTGGCAGGATTGAGAATATTACGGGGATCAACAAGGTCTTTGTACTCCTTAAGATCCTCCATCTTGTCCTGCGGCAAAAACTTAATCTTGGTTATGCCTATGCCATGCTCGCCGGAAACTTCTCCGTCCATCTCCTGGGCCTTGGCCATAACACGCTCTGCCACCACCTCAGCATTGTGCAACATAAACGCGTTATTGGAGTCCACCGGAATATTCACATGGCAATTCCCGTCTCCCGCATGCATGTGGTTGGCCACCACAATACGTGTTGCCAGCATTTCTGCGACAATATGTTCCAGCTTTTTACGCAGAGCAGGGTACTGTTTTTGTAGCTGTACAAAAAAATCCGTAGCAAAAGTGAGCATCTCCTGATCAGAAATCTCGGAAAATGGCACCTTGCCCTGCGCCACTCGGGAAGCATACGAAAAGGCCTTGTTAAACGCCTTGTCCTCCATCGGCATGCCCTGCAGTCTGCCTGCCTCTTGCAAGGCAACACGAAAGGCCTGCGCCGTGCATTCAAGATTCAGCTGCTCAAGAAACAATGAAAAATCTGGTATGCTATCAATGGGGATGACAATATCCTCATTGATCTTAAAGCCCGAAGTCCGCCGTGCAATGGCCGAAAGCCTGTGCCTGTCCTCCCAGAACAACTCAGCCTCCTTGCTGTCCTTGGCCGCAAAAACATCCACGTTATCATACTGCTCGCAGATCTCCACGACATCTCGCACAGCCTGTTCCAAGACATCCACGGTATTACTATCAAATTGCAAAATGAGCACCGATATGGGCGCCCCTTCGTACCGTGCAGACTTCTTCTGGTATTCAATGGCTTCCACGTACTTGGAACCGAACTCCTCAAGTGCGGAAAGCTTGACCAGGTCACCTTTGCTACGGATGTCATCGCGCAAAGCAACAACCTGCTTGATCACCAGCATGGCGTTATGCATGGTACGGCCAAAAAATTCTAACACCAGCACACGGGAATGCTCTTGTGTGGGGTACAACACAAAACACGCCTCGGTGATAATGCCGTCAACGCCTTCTTTTTGTACACCGGGCAGACCACCAAGGGTTTTGTTCGTTACATCCTTGCCAAGGCCGGCCTTGCGTATCTGGTCGCCGCGCAAAGATACAACCTTACGTACGCCACCGCTTACATCACGCACTTCAAAAACCGCTGTTTCATCCGTCATAATCTTATGCCGCGGGTGATCCTTGCGCGCAACGTCAATGATCTCCCCGGTGGGGGTAACCATGCGGTAGCTGAGAAGGTTGTCCAAAGTGGTACCGTATTCAAAGGCAAATGGTCCGCCGGAATTTTCTGAAACGTTTCCTCCGATGGTTGAGGCGGTTTTGGATGCCGGGTCTACAGTAAACAGCAGACCCTTTTGACGGGCCGCATCAATGGCATCAGCGGTAATCACCCCAGCCTCACTACATAACACCATGGCATCATTATCCACGTGCTTGATACGTGAGAGTTTCTGCAGACTCATGACCACCGTACGTTTGCGAGCAGGAATGGCTCCTCCCGTCAGCCCCGAACCGCCACCCCGCGGAATAAGCGCAAACTTCATCTCATTGGCAAGACGCACCACAGAGCTGACCTGCTCGGAAGAAGAAGGCGAAACAACCAACAACGGCAGCTCCATACGCAAATCTGTTGCGTCGGTAGAGCTTTCCACCAGTGCATGGGGCTGTACACTGACATTGTCTTTGGGTAACACCTGCAAAAGAGCTTTTATCAGATCTTGTCGATATTCCATGTCCGCGTCATATGCGCTCCAAAACATGGTCATGCCTTCAGCCAGCGAATTGGCATAATGATGGGCCAAGGCGGGAGACGCTTTTTCCCATTTTTCGCGTACACTGGCCCGCACTGTGGCGGCATCAATAAATGGATTGTAGCGGACAAGAAACAACTCTTCGGCCAGCTCCATGGACAACGCACGCACAGCTTCTGGCCAGTCTTCAAAATCATCAAGGGGAATCCGCAATACCCTGTGTACCAAAAATTCCGACGAAATGGATATATGGGGGCCTTTATGCGGCATGGGTGGTCACATCCTCACGTTAGCGTTGTACTCTGAGCCCTACTGCATAGACGCTCATGGGCCGCTTGGCAAGCCGTTAACCTGCCAGAACACCACAGGCATCTTTTACCACAAGAGTCTACGGACTTGCCACGCATCGCGCTGTAGGCTACCCCTCAACAAATATCATATGCTTTTCGGAGTTCCCATGCATCAAATAGTCGTTTACCTTGCAGCCAAAGGTTTTACCACCGAGCTACTGCACGAATTGGACCTTGCCGGTGTCCGTGTGCAAGAAGTCCGCCATAGACTAGTCCTTGCCCATGGGCCGGCCATTCATGCTGCATGGGCGCAAAACATCTGGTTGCAACCGGTCTTTTTACCCATTCGCTCCATCAATGATGCCGCAATACAGCTGGCATCCATCCAACGCAACTGGGTTTTGTGCGATGCTGACAAAGCCCCAGGCCGAGCCAGGCTCATCCAGGGTCGGCTTCCTCATGTCTCGGCAAAGCCTCTTGCCTTTGGCGCAGCCCTCCCCTCTGCCCCGCTAGGCGCATGGACACTATGGCAGCCAGATCTTGTCCTTGCCTCTGCCCGCTGCTCCAGCCCTTTTGCCGATGGCATTGCACGCTTTATTGAAAACAAGGCAACCCCACCCACACGCGCCTACTTGAAGCTTTGGGAAGTATTTACCCTGCTGGGAATCCGCCCCCGCCAAGGAGAGCTGTGCCTTGATCTAGGTAGCAGCCCAGGGGGATGGAGTTGGGTACTGGCTCATTGCGGTGCCCGTGTTTTCAGCGTAGATAAGGCAGAACCAGCACCGCATATCGCCGCTCACCCTAACGTCACCTTTTGCAAAGGCAGCGCCTTTGCCATTGACCCCCGCCATGTAGGTACCATTGACTGGCTCTGCTGCGACGTCATCTGCTACCCGGAAAAACTGCTCTCCATGGTCCACAGATGGCTGACACTTGGCCAGGTACATAACTTCATTTGCACCCTGAAGTTTCAAGGCCAGACGGATCACAACACTGCGCAACAGTTCGCGGCCATTCCTCACTCACGGCTCATGCACCTTGCATGCAACAGGCACGAACTCACATGGATACGCCTGGCCCCCCCTTCGCATATTCATGCTACTTCTGACTTTGGGGCACCCAGCTGCCATGCCCTCCTTGCTTAGCACCATTCGCCCAGATGCCCCTGTCTGTATTACCTCCTCCATGGCCGGAACCTCGAGGGGACCTTTACTCCTGTCTCCAGCACATCCAACCTCCATGTATCTCATGCCATATGTCCCCTGCGGCATGGCGGCTCACTCAGTAGCGACTCTATATATTTTACATTCAATATTGTAAAAAAATATATTTCCTGTATGATGTACCATCAAGGAAAAATGAGATAGGCTTGCTATAATATTTCTTATAATGGTATACCCTGCCCAATAAAGGAGTTCTTATGGACGAAACACTTAAGCAAGCACTGGAAATTGTAAAAGCCCAAGCCAGCGTACGCACTATGACGGAAGAAGAAATAAGCTCCATGGTGCTCAAGCTTTCCCGAAGTATCCAGCAACTTACTGTCGGCCCTACTGAACCACAAGAAGACATACCTGCAATGGATATCGCAAAGGCCATAAAAGAAAAGTCCATCGCTTGTCTTGAATGTGGTAAAACCTTTAAAATTCTCACACGCAAGCATCTTGCAATCCATGAACTCAGCCCTGAAGAATATCGTGAAAAGTGGGGCTACAAGAAAAATATGCCGCTGGTTTGTAAATCATTGCAGCGGGAACGCCGCAAAAAAATGAAAGATATGAAACTCTGGGAAAAACGGAAGAAAAAAGCCTAACTCTTGTAATACATAAAAACTGCCTATGGCATTTCTGTACCCCTCCACAACTGCTTTTGTTATCGTGTGGAGGGGTACCCTGTTTGTATTCGCAAAATTTCTGACCTGCGCCCAACTGTTATGGACAATCTGCACAAGGCGGAGTACAGCAGTTCGACTCTCTGGAGGTTGCCCATGCCCGCAGGCCGTATCCTTCCCACTCTAGCACTACTGCTGACAGTACTACTCTGGAGTAGTTCTTTCATCGCCATGAAAGTAGCCGTTACAGCCCTTGACCCCATGCTGGTAATGTTTGGTCGCATGCTTACTGCAAGCCTGTGCTTTACGTGTTGCTGGCCTTCGCTACGCCGGGTGTCTTACAAGCGGGGAGACTGGAAGCCGTTGCTTTTCATGGCACTATGCGAACCTTGCGCATATTTTGTTTTCGAGGCCTATGCCTTGCTGTATACGTCTGCGTCACAGGCAGGCATGGTCGTGGCAACCATGCCGTTGTTTGTGGCCATGGCAGCATTTGTGTTCTTAAATGAACGCCTTCCCAAATCGGCATGGAGCGGTTTTGTGCTGGCCCTTGCAGGCGTTGTCTGGCTGACACTGGCCGGCAACGCCACAGAACATGCTGCTAATCCTGCTTTGGGCAACCTGCTTGAATGTCTTGCCATGATCAGCGCCACCGGGTACGTGATCACAGCCAAATACCTCTCCCGCCGGTATCCCCCGCTGTACCTGACAGCAGTGCAGGCGTTTGTGGGTATGGTGTTTTTTATGCCACTTGCCTTCAGACCCGGTGTGCCCCTGCCTGATACGCTTCCCCTCACGCCCGTACTGGCCATTATTTACTTGGGCGCGGCCGTATCACTGGTCGCCTATGGTTGCTATAATTATAGCGTCTCAAAAATGCCTGCTGGGCAGGCGTCAGCCTTCATCAACCTGATCCCTGTGGTGACCTTGATTATGGGCCAAGCTATACTGCATGAATCGTTTACCTCCGTGCAATACCTTGCTGCTACCACGGTCCTGCTTGGTGTTGTCATCAGCCAGCGCGGCAAGGCTCCAGACCCCCATGACCCGGGGCATATAGAGTCGGGCGTACAATAAAACTTTCTTGTATCGCTCATCAACCGCATCCAATCTCAAATTTTTATTCAAAAAAATCAACCCGATCCTTGCTCAGCCCCCTGCATATAAGCTACATGCGCTTGAGCTCCACAGCCCTTTGCAACATATTGTCCGCTGTGGTTATCACCTTACTCTGCGACTGAAACCCACGCTGTGTAATGATCATCGTTACAAATTCACGCGCCGCGTCCACATTGGACATTTCAAGCGTAGAAGCAGCAACAGCGCCAAAATTCTCCGTTGTGGCACGCCCTTCTTGAGCGGTACCTGATGCGGCCGTGGCAGAAAAATGATTACCGCCCTCGCGCCGCAGGCCAAACTCGCTGGTAAACCGAAATATGGGTATCTCGTATAACTCCACGGCCTGCCCGTTGCTAAACAAGCCGCTCATGACGCCTTGAGAATCAATGGCCAACGAACTGAGACCACCTTCGGTATAACCATTTTGCTCACGATATATACTGGATGAAGCCCCGTCATACCCTGTGGTCTTACGTGCCCCACCTGTCGCACCAGAAAGCGACAACAGCTGAGAACCATTGGTACCCACTGCTGCAGCACTCTTGCCCCCACCTGACCAGCCATTTCCTAGCAGGCCAAATCCCACACTGAGTACCTGGCTACCGCCCCCCCCGGCAAAAGTTGCCGGGACTTGTGGCACGCCCCCTTCTCCCAGGGGTGCGGGCTGCCAATTTGCCAATTGTGAGGCGTCTCCCGAGGGAGTATACGCACTGAGGCCTATCAACTCGCCAGCCGAATTGAATGTCAACGTACCTGCCATGAGCACACCCGCGGCAGTAGTGCCCGCAGCATTTCCCCCATCATCGCCAGGAGGCACAGTCATGATGTATTCCACCACGCGCTGCCCGTTGGATACCTGCGGAGCACCATCATAGTACACTGTTGCTGTATGATAGGTACCGGCGTTGTCATAGATCCCAATGGCTTCGCTATATCCAAAACTGTCTGCCCCCAAAGGCGGTTGTGCAGTGCCGTTCCACTGTTTGAGCAAAGAAAAATACGGATCCGAGGCATTGGTACTGTTATCTTCCATATTACCGATATTGGAAATCAGTGTAAGCTCTGTAGTCCCCTTGGGCTTCAACACCATGTTGCCCCCGCCGGGAGTAAGGCGCAAATCCTGCAACGCCCCTGCACTGCTCCCATCCAAAGGACGCCCCTGCAAACGGTAGCCACCAGGGTCTACAAGATACCCATCCATATCAAACCGAAAATTTCCGGCACGGGTATAGTGTGTCTTGTCGCCTTGCGCTACCTGGAAAAACCCCTTGCCGGATATGGCCATGTCTGTAACGCTTTCGCTGGCCTTGAAGGCTCCCCCCTTGTGCAGAACACGCACTTCCCCCACTCTGACACCCATGCCCTGTTGCGAAACCCCCACGGCAGGATCGTTGCCACCGGCACACACGCCAAAACTGGTCAGGTCTTGGTACAGCATCATGGACTGTTTGAAGCCCACTGTGTTCAGGTTTGCAAGATTATTACTGACCACCTGCATGCCCTGACTGTGCGTCTTCATGCCGGAGGCTCCGATAAATAGTGATGACATGGTCATATGCTCTCTCCTGCCCGTGCATGGTGCACGAAATACGGATCACAGGGCAAAAAATACCCTGCTGTCCAAAGAGAAGCATGGAGCGTGCCAGAACCGACATACTCCATGCTGAGCGCACGTGGCACTATTTTATCTTTTACATAAATCCACGCCCTGCGACGTACGCCGGCTACAGGCCGTGGCGCCCCTTCCAAGAAAGCACAGTATTCACCAAAAGCTGTGCAATGGTCATGGGCCCCACACCACCGGGAACCGGAGTAATGGCCGAAACCTTTTTGCTTACTGGCCCGAAATCTACATCCCCCACCAAACCTTCATTCGTACGGTTGATACCCACATCAACCACCACGGCACCGGGCTTGACTATATCAGCAGTGACAAACCGCGCCCGGCCTATGGCCGCAAACAAAAAGTCAGCACTGCGGCACTGCTGGGCAAGATCTGGTGTACGTGAGTGGCACACCGTCACAGTTGCATTGGCAAAAGCCCCAGCTGCGCCAAGCATCAACGCAAGTGGTTTGCCCACGATATTGGAACGCCCGAGCACAACCGCATGTTTACCAGCTGGTGAGAGATCATAGCGCTCAAGCAGCGTCATGACTCCCGCAGGGGTACAAGGCCGAAACCCCGGGAGTCCCAGTGTCAGTCTCCCCATGTTGACGGGGTGGAAGCCATCCACATCCTTTGCAGGGTCGATGAGTTCCAGGCAGCGCTGGCTGTCGAGCCCCGTAGGCAGCGGTAACTGCAACAGAATACCGTCAACGTCATCCCTGGCGTTCAGCGTGCGGATACAATCTTCCAGCACGTCCTGAGACACGTCAGCCCCCATGCGTAAAGTTTCAGACCGGATACCCGCACGCAGGCAAGCACGCTCTTTATTGCGCACATATACCTGTGAGGCCGGGTCATCCCCCACCAGGATCACGGCCAAGCCCGGGGCTTCTCCCGACGAGGGGGCAAGGGTTTCCACCTCTTTTTGCAACTCTTCAGCTATACGTGCGGCAGTGGATTTGCCATCCAGTACTATCATATGTCTATGCTCCTTACACCACACCCGTATACTCCGCAGCATCTTCAGGCACCCGCTGCCAAAGGACCCACGGAAAAATAAAAACTGGCCGGAGCATGCCTGCTCCGGCCAGCAACACATACTCAGGCCATGTACAGACGCTCTCACGCCAGCCATGACCACCCGAAACGCCCGGCTCTATTCATCTCCAAGGCCGAAATGAGCAGCCATAAACGGCCCGAAAAAAATGGCCTCGTCATCAAGGTCTTCTTCTATACGCAGCAATTGATTGTACTTGGCAAGGCGATCGCTACGGCATAACGATCCAGTCTTGATCTGCCCTGCGTTCAATGCCACGGCAAGATCTGCGATGAAATGGTCTTCCGTCTCGCCGGAACGATGCGAAATAACCGTAGTGTACCCTGCTCCCTTGGCCATTTCCACAGTATCCAGAGTCTCTGTCAGCGTACCTATCTGGTTCAGCTTGATCAGAATGGAGTTGCCCACGCCCTCGTCAATACCCTGTGCCAAGATGTCAGGGTTAGTCACGAAAACGTCATCTCCTACAATCTGAACATTATCGCCCAGCGTTACGGTCAACTCCTGCCACCCTGTCCAGTCTCCTTCCGCCATACCATCTTCAATGGATATCAGTGGGTAGCGTTGCGTAAATCCTTGCAGCCACTCAACCATCTCGGTCGAAGAAAGCACTTTTCCCTCGCCTGCAAGATGGTACTTGCCGTCCTTATAAAACTCGGAAGCAGCAGCATCAATGGCAAGAGCTACCTCTGCACCGGGAATATATCCCGCAGCTTCAATGGCACGCATGATATACTGAAACGCCTCATCGTGGCTTTTAAGGTTGGGGGCAAAGCCCCCCTCGTCTCCCACACTGGTCACATGACCGTCGGCAGCCAGCAACTTCTTGAGGTGGTGAAAAATCTCTGCTCCCATACGCAGGGCCTCACTAAAGGAGGGAGCCCCCACGGGCATAACCATAAACTCTTGAATATCCAAGTTATTTGACGCATGCTCCCCACCATTGATGATATTCATCATGGGTACGGGCAAAACCTTGGCATTAATGCCCCCAAGATACTGATACAACGGCATACCGATAAAACTGGCCGCAGCACGTGCTGTGGCCAGTGACACACCCAGCATGGCGTTGGCGCCCAAGCGATCTTTATTATCTGTGCCATCCAGGTCGATAAGTGCGCTATCCACGGCAACTTGCCGCAATGCGTCCATGCCCACAATGTTCTCGGCAATTTCACCAATCACGTTGTCCACAGCTTTTTCCACACCTTTACCAAGATAGCGGCTCGCATCGCCATCACGCATTTCCAATGCTTCGCGGCTACCCGTGGATGCACCAGAAGGCACAGCAGCACGCCCAGAGTGGCCAGAGTCAAGGGATACCTCGACCTCCACAGTGGGATTGCCGCGGGAGTCAAGAATCTCTCTGGCCCAGATAGAAACAATAGTGCTCATGGTCTGTTCTCCTTGTGCCCGGCGGTGCATGCCACTGGCGTTCACCTTACCCCTGGGCGGTTACGCGGCAAAGGGGTTAGCCTTTGATTCCGCTTTCTTTATACAACATCCTCAAGCCCTCTAACAGCAAGTCAGGCCTGACCCTGGTAAAACATCGGCTGACGCGACCAATGGCTGTGGCAAATCCGCCAGTCCCCACCACCTGCATGGAAGGCTCCAGCATGTCCGCCAACCTAGCGCATACACCCTCTGTCATGGCAGCAAATCCAAAGGTAAAGCCATGGTTCAGGCTTGTACTTGTACTACGACCTATGGCAGGGGCATATTCGTGTACCTCAAGGCTGATCCGGGGCAAACGCGCCGTACCCGTAGCCAATGCCCCAGCAGCGGAGTACACGCCAGGGCATATTAGTCCTCCAAGATACGCGTCGCCCTGCACACAGTCAAATGTTGTGGCGGTACCATAATCAACCGAGACAATGGAACGCGGCTCCGGCCATAACCGCCGTACAGCATATGCAGCTACCAACCTGTCGGCACCCACCTCCTGCGGACGCTCATAACGGTTTTCCAAAGGAATCTCCAAATCTCCAGAAGCCAGCAGCAGCGAACAGTCAAAATACCGCTCGCACGCACGCCGCAAAAGTGGGTCTGCACTGGGTACTACAGAGCTACCCACACAGGCTGTGATATCTCGCGGCGCATATCCCGCATGTGCCACAAGGTCTAAAAGACGCAACCCCATAGAGTCGCTTGTCTGACGTGTATCCGTTGGTAATACATATGAGGCATATAGTCGTTCTTCAAAAGCAATACCCACTTTTATATTGGTATTGCCGATATCAAACAATAAAAACAAGGAAGCCATATCCGTCTCCGAACACCGTACAACGATGTGGTCACCATGCCCGCAAAAACGGACATACGACACACCTGCCCATCGCGCAAAATCTACTATTCACCGTATACCAACCATAGCGCGCACCATACCCGCTTTTTGCGAAAACTCAACACGCAAATGTCGTCACTATCTTGCACCAAAAAAAAATAACACGTATAGAGGATAACAAATTTTATCATAGCATTCATAGCGCCATGAAATTTGCAACCTCAATGTGCTCAAACAGGGGATGTATCATTATGGATCCGGCAGTACTCATACCATCCACAAACACCATCCCCGTACACTGGGGGTGGCTCGAGGCCCTTTTACTATGCACCTTTACACTACATCTACTGTTGGTAAACAGCGCTTTGGGTTCAGCCTTTATCGCCGTAACGCGTACCGTTACCACACCCCACGATCCGGGAGCCTCATTGCTGGGCAAAACACTGCCTAGCCTACTGGCACTGGCAATCAACTTCGGTGTAGCCCCACTACTTTTCGCACAGGTACTTTACGGCAACTTCCTGTATACCAGCTCCGTGCTTATGGCCGTATACTGGCTGGGACTGGTCTTTGTGCTCATGGCCGCATACTATCTTTTATACGGCTTTGCGGGCAGCAGATGCAAAAAACAGTCCGGCATACTATACATCATGCCGGCCTGTGCGCTTTTACTGCTTGCCGCCTTTGTGCTGGTTAATAATATCACGCTGATGCTCTCACCCCAGCGCTGGCCGGATTACTTCAACCAGCAAAATGGCACCATGCTCAACCTGGCAGACCCAGCGTTACCACCGCGCCTACTGCACTTTTTGCTGGCGTCTTTTGCTGTGGGCGGCCTGACAATGGCTGAGCTGGCACGGCGCGCCGCCGTAAAAAAAAATCTGGACGAAACCATGACACAAGGCTTGATTACCAACGGGCTCCGCTGGTTTTTCTGGAGTACCGTGGCACAATTGCCAGTGGGCATCTTATTCTTTTTTGCACTGCCACGCCATATTGCTACGGCCTTTACAGGACGCCATGGCCTTGGCACAGGCCTGCTGTTTGCAGGAATCGGCTGTGGAATGGCCGCATTGTACTTTGCATGGCAAAAGCGTTTGCATCTGACCATGGCGTTTGCCACAAGCGCTGTGGCGCTCATGGTAGGGGTACGAGCCATACTGCGGGCGCTATACCTTGCCCCCTGGTTCAGTGTGCATAATATTTCGAGCCAGGGCCAATACACCCCCATGCTGCTGTTTTTTGGTGCCCTGCTGCTTACAGGGGCTCTTATTCTATGGGTGTTAAACCTTGCCCGGACCGGAAAAAAACGAACACGAACCAGCCACATAGACAGGACAAAAGGGGCATAACATGGAATATCCCATATGGTGGACACCGTTTTTGGGTGGCGGCCTGGTTATCGCCGTCATTGCCATAGTCCATGTTTTTATCGCCCACTTTGCCGTGGGTGGCGGATTCTACCTTGTACTTACCGAAATGAAAGCCGTACAAGAACGGTCCGGTCATATTCTGGGGCATGTCCGCAAACACACCAAGTTTTTTCTGCTCACCACCATGGTGGCAGGAGGCCTGAGCGGTGTAGGTATCTGGTTCACCATCAGCATACTTTCCCCCATGGCGACAAGCACTCTGACGCGATCTTTTGCCTTCGCCTGGGCGGCAGAATGGGCTTTTTTCTTGGGTGAAATTATCGCCCTGCTGATCTATCATTACCATTTTGATTCCATGCCCCGCAAAGCTCACATCATTGTCGGCTGGGTGTATGCCTTTTTTGCCTTTATGTCGCTTGTGGTTATCAACGGCATCATAACTGTCATGCTGACGCCCGGCAGATGGGCTGTAACGCAAAATTTCTGGGATGGTTTTTTCAATGTCTCCGTCTGGCCCTCGCTAAGCTTGCGTTTTTCGCTGTGCTTGATGTTTGCCGGGCTTTTTGCATTTGTAACCGCCACACGCATCCCCCACCCCTCTACCTGCGAACGCATGATACGCCGTGCCGCTACATGGGTAGGCGCTTCCTTTATCGCGGCAGTACTGTCTGGTTTGTGGTATCTGTATGTGTTGCCGACTCCTCAGCAGACCATGATTCTGGAGCGCTCTACACAAACGCCACATCTGTTACAGGCATTTGTGCCACTGGGCTTTGTCATCTTGCTGCTCTGCCTTGCCATTGCGTGGTTTCGGCCTCTTGTCGTACGTATGCCGCTAGTTTGCCTTGTGCTGGCCCTTGGCCTTTTGCAGATCGGCCTTTTTGAGTGGGTACGCGAAGCAGGCAGACGGCCCTACCTCCTTTATGGCCATACCTATTCAAGCTCCATCCGGCTGGAAGATGTACCCCGCGTGCAAAAACAAGGTATATTGCAGACTGCACGCTGGACCAGCGTAAAAACACTGACCCCAGACAACATCCTGCAAGCAGGCCAAGAAATCTACAAGCTCCAATGCATGCCCTGTCATGCCATTACCGGCCCCATGTTGAATATCCTGCAAAAAACAAAAAAATCAACCATATATAGTCTTGATGCCCAACTCGATGGGCAGGGGAAGCTACGTCCGCATATGCCCCCTTTTATTGGTACCAATGCTGAGCGGCTGGCCCTGGCAACATACATTGTACAAGGGCTGCATGGAAAAACAGAAGTAGAACCCGCCCCCACCATTCCTACTCTGGCGACAACCATTCCCGCATTCAACCCAGCCACGGCATCATATGTGCTGTTGGCATGGCCCGCCACAGGCATGCGTAGCGTGGTCAAAGATGGCGCTCTGGACCTTGCTCCCGCAGATAGTGAGCTGCGTGCACAACTTATCCGCCGGGATGAAACTCCAGAAATCATTACACAAGGCGTCACCCTTACATACCGACCAGAAAGTGATACTGGACCGCAGGGAACATTATCCGTCAATGAAGAGCTTCGCGCCTATGAAGCCGCATATATCAATCTGTCACCCTATCCTCGTCCAGACACCTTTATCCCCTATCCTGTCTATATTATCGAAGCGCACGACGAGGGCACCGGCGCATTGTTGGCAGCAACAAAAGTTGTAATCCCTGTATCAGGTGAAGTGGCCTGCCGCCGATGTCATGGGGGTGAGTGGAATGTGGCGGGTATGTCCGGCATTAGCGACGCCACCCAACGCGATATCTTTGCTGTACACGACAAAATTCAAGGTACAACGCTTGTTCGCCAAGCCATTGCAGGCAAGACAATTCGCTGCATCTCATGCCATGATGGTGGCAGTACAGCCCCTGCACTTTCAACGGCCATACACGGCTGGCACGCAAGTTATCTGACAGAACGCGACGCCGATGCCACATGTGGCAGCTGCCACCCCACCTCATCGCAAAGCGCTACACAGGCTTTTCGGGGTATCCACAATATGATGGGGCTTAGCTGTACCAACTGTCACGGAACCATGGAAGAACATGCCTCCGGCCTGTTGCTCGCAGAAGCCGCAAAGGGACGCCTCAGTGCACAAGAGATGCAACGCCCCCTGCAGCCGGGTCAAAATATAGCCCCCAAAGATATCCCCCCTCGCGAGCCATGGGCGCAATTACCCGACTGCGCGACATGTCACGACTTCATGGAACACCCATCTACTGACGCCAGCGCCTTTGGTCGCTGGACTGCCACGAGGCAGGACTTGTTTCGCTATAGACAGGACGATATGGGTGCAATCATGTGCCAAGCGTGCCATAATGCGCCACATGCAGAATACATGGCGGATAACGCCTGGGGCGGCATGGACTATGCCAATATACAGCCCATGCAGTACCAAGGAGTTTCCGGCCCCATTGCAAGCGGCAATAACTGTGGCGTCTGTCATACCAGGCAGCTTGATATGGCAGAGTCTGCCCACCATCCCATCCCCTGATGGCAAGTTACGTCCCAATGTGAGGCACATCAGTCCCATCCCCTGCGGCAGGGCAAACGGTGCTTCCAGGTTCCCCCTTGGAAGCACCATGCTGTGTACCCACATAGCCCCCGGCAAACTATGCCCGGCAGCATGGCATAAAAAACAGTAACACTCTGTTTTTAATAAATAAAATAGTTGTGTGCGTGTCTTTTGCATAAGCCTTCAACAGTGGAAAACCATTCCCAAGGAGTCTGCCATGTATGTTATCGCCCCCGCCAAGGAAGGATTAAACACGTCGCTTTCACGTATTGAAGAAATGTTGGCAAGAACCCAAGAAGCGCGTAGTACCCGTAAAATAGCAGGAAACTCCGCAACTACCGGCCTTGAGGCTAATGCCGTACCCGTCGCTGATGAAGCAGACCAAGCTTACGGACAAACCATGAACCTGCTGGGAGCACACCAGAACGAGCGTAGTCAGCATACCGGACATGCCCTTGACCCTGAACGTGTGGCAAGGCTGCTTGAACTGTAGCCCGAAAATCCCACGGGCACCTTGTACCGCTTCCTTTTAGACAAGACAACCTATTGGTAATTATTTATTTTTTAAAAACGAGGACTTGTATCCTGCTGTCAGTCTCCCGCCTTGAGCAGCGCTGCATGCACTTGCTCAAGCTTTATGGCTGCCCCATGCTTCCCAGACCGCTTGTACGCGTCTATGGCCATTTCTACTACATCGCGATTAGGAGAAGCTTTTATGGCACGCTTCAAATAGCGCAGTGCCAGGGCGGGCTCACCGGCATCCAGCATCCGCTGCCCCATCAGCCGAAAAATACTGTCTTCGTCTTCATAGTGGAGCATGGCCTCTTGGAACGCTTTATCTGCTTCTTGCACCTTGTTGTCTGCAAGCAGCAGGCAGCCATGCTTGAAAAGTTTATCCAGCTGCTGCTTACGCGCCAAAATCCTGCGATGATCATCGTCCATGTCCAGTTCCTGAATGGCACGCAGCACCTCTGCAAATTGCATCAACAGACCCCGCTCTTGCCCCGGCTCCCAGACAAGCCCCTTTTCCAAAACCGTTGTCACCTCATCGGTACGGTTTAACAGGCCCAACATTTCGCGCAAGGCGCCGTACAGTTCGTTTTTGTACAGGCGAGGGGCACCGCTTTTTACCCACGTGCCCAAGGCAAGGGCCGTGGCCGCCAGAGCACGTTGCACATCGTGCCTGTGAAAGTAGCCCTTGGCCCGCGCCAGGTTGGTCCTGATCTCCTTTATCTCTTCACTCATACGCCCTCCTCACTCATACGCAGCCGACAAGCCACGTATATTTTTTCGGATATTTCACGCGCCATGGCGAACAAGCGGCTGTCTACCAATTTTGTTTTGGAGCATACAGTATATGGAACATGGAGCTACAGAAAATATTTTTTCATTGTTGACATTGACTTTCATTATCATTAAATAGAAAATACTGTTCCTCAATATCCACATGTAGTGCATAAAAGGAGAATATATATGTGCGCAACGCTGGTCGGAGGCATGGACAGGCTAAAGCGAGAATATATTGAAACCGCTAAAAAAAATGGTGTGGAGCTCAAAGTTTTTACAGGAAAGGAAAATAATATTTCCGGCCAAATAGGGGCCACAGAACATGTTATCATATTTACAAATAAAGTTTCGCACGCCGCACGAAAGGGTGTGATGCAATATGCTCGTGCACGCCGCATACCCGTAACCATGCTCCACGCATGCGGCATATCCACCCTGCGCCAGTGCCTACGTGGGCGAGCTGGTTAGCGACAGATTGTTAGCGGCCCTGCTGCTTAATATACCGCAGGACAAATTTTTCGTGGCTGGTTAAAAAACTCTCGAAAAAACATGTCTCTCACAGGGCTCCAAACCATACACCAATAGCCAGTACGCAAGGGTATTCCCCCAATACAACCACCCTACATGGCCATATGGTGCCATGCAAGCCATGTACGGCTGTAGCCATGTCTGGATGTCTGGGGAAGCATCCCGCCGACACAGACCTTCCTGGCAGGGATATCATTGACTCTTATGGTAAATTCGCACAAGATACCATATCAGTGTAGTAGTGAAAAAAGGCACCACTGCCGCTATTCAGGAGGCCTGCATATTTATGGATAATGGAATCGAAGTCGCAAAGCCGTTCATTGTCGCCACTACAAATATTCTGTCCACCATGGCCGGAGTCCATGCTGAGGCCGGTAAGCCCTATATCAAAAAAGGCAACATCGCAAAGGGGGATGTTTCGGCGGTTGTCGGCATCACGGGACATAAAAACGGTAGTATTTCCATGACATTCACAAGGCAATGTGCTGTTGCAGTAGTCAAGGGCATGCTAGGCGACGACATCCACGACATCGTGCAAGACACGCAAGATGCCGTGGGAGAGGTGACCAATATGGTTTCCGGTCAAGCTCGTGCCGCGCTAGCAGGCTTGGGGCTTGTGTTCCAAGGAGCCACACCGACTGTGGTCATGGGCAGCGGACACACCATCAGCCATGTGACGAAAAGCCCTGTAGTTGCCATTCCATTTCATACAGAGCACGGTGATTTTACTATCGAATTCTGCTTTGAGTAAATCATCCTTGCAGGGCAGACTCCAGGTGCTCCTGCCTCTAGCGGTGTGAAGGCACTCACCACATGCGCTACTTGCACGGTGGGGTCTTTTGTTGCCCTGCCACAACACCTCCTCCACAGCATACTCCTGCCCCTCATAACTGAGGCCATGCATATACTGCCAGGCACTGCATGGTGCTCTCTGGCATGTAACCATGTGCCTACCTGCTACCCCCAGGTGGCCTGTTTCTACCCGCACAGTGCCTGCGTTTTCTTCAAAAAAAATATGCACCTGCTGCCAAAGCAGAGAGTACATAAAAAATCCGCCCCCTTATATTTGGTACCTCAGAGGAAAACAGCGCTTTTCAACCCGCTGAGTCTTGAAAAAACAGAAAACCCCTAGGAAAAACCTTGACGCAATCACCCCTGCTCGGTTTAGATATCTTGCTGTTTTCAACAGCCTTATCCAAAAACGCTGCCAAAGAATTCACGCAGGCTGTTTTTCGTACCACGTACTGTTTTTGCACCACTTATTTTGGAGGTACCGGATGAAACGCATTCTAAAACTTATGCTATTTACCCTGGTTGCAGGGTTGGCGTTCGGCTGCAGCCCTGAACCGGAGCAGCAAAAGGCTACCCCTCAGGCATCCTCTTCCGAAGCCCCTGCCTCGCTGGCTGTCGCCCCAGAAAACAGCCCTCGGATACTGCGCCTTGCCATGGATGCGGATCCCGTTTCACTGGACCCCCACGTACAACTTTCTGGTGGTATGCTACAATATTCTCACTTGGTCTTTGATCCACTTGTCCGCTGGACGCAGGATCTCACTTTTGAAAATCGTCTTGCCGAGCGCTACAAACGTATTGATGATCGGACCATGCGTTTTTACCTGCGCAAAGGGGTCAAATTTCATAGCGGCAACGAATTAACTGCCAAAGATGTTGTCTGGACCATTGCCCGTCTGAAAACCTCACAAGATTTCAAAGCGTTATTCGAACCATTTGAAACACCTGTGGTCATTGACGATTATACGGTAGATATTATTACAAAAAATCCGTACCCGCTGTTGCTTAATCTGGCTACCTACATCTTCCCCATGGACAGTGAGTTCTACAGTGGTGAAGATGCAAACGGGCAGCCCAAAGACCGTATTGAAAAAACGGCCTACTCATTTGCCAACGAAAACGTCTCAGGTACCGGTCCCTTTATGGTCACCTTCCGCGAGCAGGGTGTACGTATGGAACTCAAGGCTTTTGCCGGCTACTGGGCCCCGCGCGGCAACGTAGACGTTATTGACCTTAAGCCTATCAAAAACAATGCAACGCGCGTGGCCTCCATGCTTTCCGGTGACGTGGATTTTATTATGCCCGTTCCCCCACAAGACTATGATCGCCTTGCCAAGCATGAAAAAGTTAACCTGATCACCATGCCCGGTACGCGGATTATCACGCTGCAGCTCAACCAAAAACGAGTAGAAGCGTTTAAAGATCAGCGTGTCCGTCAGGCCATTGTCTACGCCACAGACAACACAGGCATTGTTGCCAAAATCATGCAGGGGCGTGCCGCAGTGGCCTCGCAGCAGGGTCCTGAAGGGCTCCCTGGTTACACCGAGTCGCTGTCCCCCCGCTATGATCTTGAAAAAGCAAAACAGCTCATGAAAGACGCCGGATATGAAAAAGGCTTCACCGTGAGCATGATTGCGCCCAACAACCGGTACGTGAACGACGAAAAAATCGCACAGGCTTTTGTTTCCATGATGGCCAAAATCGGTATCACCGTGAATCTGAAGACCATGCCCAAAGCACAATACTGGGACGAATTTGACAGTCAAGTGGCCGATATTCAGATGCTCGGCTGGCACCCGGATACAGAGGACTCTGCCAACTATACAGAGTTTCTTGCCATGTGCCCTAACAAGGAAACAGGATATGGGCAGTATAACAGCGGCAACTACTGCAACCCCAAAGTGGATACGCTTGTTTTGGCTTCACAAAGCGAAACAGACACGGTAAAGCGTGCGGCCCTGCTGCAAGAAATTGAACAGATACTATACAACGATGCAGCTTACGTGCCCTTGCACTGGCAGTATCTTTCATGGGCGGTTTCTCCTGCTGTGAAAAATGCCGAACAAATTGTCAATGTCATGGACTTTCCATACTTTGGCGATCTCATAATGGAATAATCTTTTGTATCCTGCGGGGGTGAACCATATGGTTCGCCCCGCTCCGCACCTGATTTACTGCTGCGTAAAAAGCATGCCGGCCACCATGGCCGGTTCCCCGTTTTGTAAATACGCGTCAGCCCCTTAACCCCAGCACCTTGGTAGGCTATGTTCGCTTTTATTGTTCGACGCATGACGCAGGCGCTCATCGTCATGATTGCTATCAGCTTCATTGGTTTTGCCATCAAGTATTCCCTAGGCGACCCCGTACGTGAAATGGTGGGCGTCAGTGTTTCCGCAGCAGAGCGTGAAGTACTACGCGAACAACTGGGCCTGAATGACCCATACTTGCTCCAATGGATACGATTTATAAAAAATGCAGTCCAAGGCGACTTTGGCCAATCGTTCTTTTATCGCAAGCCAGCCCTTGAGGTCATTCTGGCCAAGGCTCCTGCCACGCTTGAGCTTGTATTTTGCAGTTCTCTGCTCATCCTGCTTTTGTCTACCCCCGTGGGAATCTACGCCGCGTACAAGCCCAACGCACCACTGGCGCGCTTCTTTATGGCTTTCAGCACAGTGGGCGTATCCATTCCGGTTTTTTTGACAGCGATCCTCCTTATTTATGTCTTTGCCGTGGAACTGCAGTGGTTACCATCGTTCGGTAGAGGGGAGACTGTCAAAATTTTTGGGTTTTGGGATACAGGCCTGCTCACTGTTGAGGGCTTACGCCACCTGATTCTTCCCAGTATAGCCCTGTCCTCCATCATGCTGCCGTTGTTTATCAGACTGATCCGTGCCGAGATGAAAGAAGTACTGGAGACAGAATACGTCAAATTCGCCCGAGCCAAGGGTCTACGCGAAAAAAGGGTGCTCTGGGTACACGCCTTTAAAAATACCTTACTACCTGTCATCACAGTGGGAGGCGTCCAACTTGGCATCATGATTGCCTACACCATACTCACAGAAACGGTTTTTCAGTGGCAGGGCATGGGATTCATGTTTATCGAAGCCGTGGGGCGCTCTGATACCGCACTGTTGGTAGCGTATATGATTTTTGTAGGCGCCTTGTTTGTACTGGTAAATACCATGGTTGATATTATCTACGGCCTGGTGAACCCCATGGTCCGCGTGACGGGGAGGAAGTAGCCATGTCTGTTTGGGAACGACTCCGCAACTCTGACTTTGTATACCACTTTATACGTGACAAAATCGCACTGGTCAGCTTCGTCTTGTTGGTACTACTAGTCTTGGCCGCACTAACCGCGCCACTGATTACTGCGCACAATCCGTATGACGGTGCTTCGATCAATATTATGGATGCCAGAACCCCACCCGTATGGCACGCTGAAGGCAACGGCGATTTTTTGTTGGGCACTGATGCGCAAGGCCGCGACCTGTTCTCGGCCATTTTATATGGCATGCGCGTCTCCATTCTTATCGGCATTGGTGCCGTGGCCTTGCAAGCCGTACTCGGCATTATGGTGGGGCTGACCGCGGGGTACGGCTCAAAACGATTGGACAGCCTGCTCATGCGTATTACCGATGTACAACTATCCTTTTCGTCCTATATGGTGGCCATTTTTCTTGGAGCAGTCATCCAGACTGCCTTTGGCGTTGCCAAATTTGCCGAGATTGCCGTCCCATTCATCATTCTTGTCATCGGCCTTTCCGAATGGCCTCAGTATGCCCGCACGGTACGGGCTTCGGTCTTGGCCGAAAAGAAAAAGGAATATGTGGAAGCAGCTCGGGTTATCGGTTTAAAATCCAGGCGCATCATGTGGCGACACATCCTGCCCAACACCTTGACTCCTGTGCTTGTTATTTCCACTGTACAGGTGGCCAATGCAATCATGAGTGAAGCTGCCCTGTCATTTCTCGGGCTGGGCATGCCTGTTACTCAGCCCTCGCTAGGTTCACTGATAAAGTCGGGCTTTGAATACATCTTCAGCGGCAGCTGGTGGATTACGCTGTTTCCCGGTGTGGTACTGGTGTTGCTGGTGTTGACCATCAACCTTTTGGGCGATTGGTTGCGGGACTATTTAAATCCTAAAATCTATAAGGATTAGCCCATGAGCACGCTGCTTGAAGTCAAAAATATGACCGTTCAATTCTCTTTGCGTGACGGTGTTCATACTGCTGTCAATGACGTTTCTTTTGCATTGAACAAAGGAGAACGGCTGGGGCTTGTGGGCGAATCAGGTGCAGGAAAATCCGTAACCGGGTTTTCCATTATCAATCTTGTCAGTAAACCAGGCCGTATCTCCGGCGGCTCCATTCTGTTTGAAGGGCACGACCTGACGCAAGTGCCCCCCAACATATTGCAAGACATTCGTGGTAACCGTATCAGTATGATCTTTCAAGATCCCATGATGACATTGAATCCCGTGCTGACCGTCGGTACCCAGATGGTAGAAACTATCCTTGCCCATAAAAAAATCAGTATTAAAGAAGCAGAAGCCCTCGCGTTGGAAAATCTGCGCAAAGTGCATATCCCTGCCCCGGAAAAACGCCTCAAACAATACCCGCACGAATTTTCGGGCGGTATGCGCCAGCGTATCGTCATCGCCATTGCCTTGCTTAGTTCCCCTGCACTCATCATTGCTGATGAACCAACCACAGCACTGGACGTCACCATCCAGGCAGAAATTATGGAATTACTGCTGACATTATGCCGTTCAGAAAATATGGGACTCATACTCATCACGCATGATCTTGGCGTGGTATCTCAAGTCACAGAACGTATTGCGGTTATGTATGCAGGCCGTATTGTAGAAACAGGCCCTACCGCAAACGTTGTGGCAGCCCCCCAACACCCCTATACCAAAGGCCTGCTGGCCGCGTTGCCCCAGGGGGGCAAAGGCAAACGCCTGAATCAAATCCCCGGCATCATGCCCGGGCTGCGGTCCATCCCTGACGGATGTGCATTCAACAACCGGTGCAGCCTTTGCAAAGACATCTGCAAGACTACGCTCCCTCCCCTGGAACTCAAGCAGGCAGGCACAAAGGTTGCTTGCCATATTCTGGAATAATGCCATGCCCACCACCCCACTCCTTGACCTGAAAAATCTTTCCAAACGGTTTGACATCTCCGGCGGCCTGCTTGACCAGTTACGCTTTCAAAACGGTGCACTGAAACGTAAAAAAACCGTGGTACATGCCGTAAACAATGTATCACTTTCCATACAGCAGGGTGAAACCCTGGCCGTGGTGGGCGAATCCGGGTGTGGCAAATCAACCCTTGCGCGTACGGTTATCGGCCTGTATCCACCCAACAGCGGTGAAGTATATTATCGTGGTACTCGCATTGACCACTTATCCGAAAAAGCACTGCTGCCTTACCGGACCCGCATGCAGATGGTCTTTCAAGACCCCTATGCCTCGCTTAACCCTCGTATGCGGGTGCAGCAGGTACTGGAAGAGCCGGTACGCTTTCATAACCCGACCAGGTCCATCACTGCCGTCCGTCAGCAGGTGGCCCGAATCATGGAGCAGGTGGGCATCTCTCCCTCATGGGGCAACCGCTACCCGCATGAATTTTCCGGAGGCCAGCGTCAGCGCATTTCCATTGCACGTGCCCTAGTGGTGGATCCTGAATTCATTGTGGCAGACGAACCCATTTCCGCACTGGATGTGTCCATCCAGGCACAAGTACTCAATCTTATGATGGACCTCCAAGAACAGCACGGGCTTACGTACTTGTTCATTAGCCACGATCTTTCTGTTGTGGAGCACATCTCTAGTCGGGTAGCTGTCATGTACCTTGGCAGCCTCTGCGAACTGGCCCCCACTGAGTCACTTTTCAACAGCCCTCGCCATCCCTATACACAGGCACTGCTTTCCGCCATTCCACGTATCGGACAAACAAAATTCAAACACATCCGGCTACACGGCGATGTGCCCACGCCCATTAACCTGCCCGACGGCTGTCCCTTTAACGGCCGTTGCCCTTTTGCCCAAGAGCGTTGCCGCCAAGAACTTCCGCAGCCCCTGCAACAGCCGGATGGTGCTTTGGTGGCCTGCCATGCACACCAAGAGAGCCGTATATAGTCCGTCCGCTCTTCATAGATGTATATCTATCCCTGTATGTCATGGCCTGCGACACACAGGATAATTAGTAACTCTTTATCTGAGGTAGTCTCGACTTGATCTGAGAGTAGCCCCTTGAAAAGAAAGGGGAACTCCGTTTTGATGGAAGTGCAAACGAACCGTCAAAACGGGCACCACGCCCACGGAGTTTCCCCATGGAAAGTTTCAATCAAAACGTCATCAAACACAAGACCGGACTTCTCAATCTCGCCGCCGAACTCGGCAATGTCTCCAGAGCCTGTCGCATTATGGGCTTTTCCAGAGACACTTTCTATCGGTATCAAACAGCGCGAGACGCCGGAGGCGTTGAAGCGCTGTTTGAGGTCAGCTGCAAAAAGCCCAATCTGAAAAACCGCGTGGTGGAAGCCACGGAATTGGCAGTATTGGATTTTGCGATAGCCTTCCCCGCTCATGGGCAAGTGCGGGCCAGCAATGAACTGCGCAAAACCGGTGTATTTGTGTCACCATCAGGAGTGCGTTCCATCTGGTTGCGCCATGACCTGGCCTCAATGAAGCAACGGCTGAACGCCCTGGAAAAAAAGTCCGCTGAAGAGGGACTTGTGCTCACCGAAGCACAGGTTCAAGCTCTGGAGCGTAAAAAGCACGATGACGAGGCTTGTGGCGAGATAGAAAGCCATCATCCCGGCTACCTTGGAAGCCAGGACACGTTTTACGTCGGCACCATCAAGGGCGTAGGCCGTATTTACCAGCAAACCTTTGTGGACACCTACTCAAAGTGGGCGGCGGCCAAGCTCTATACCACCAAAACGCCCATCACCGGAGCCGACCTGCTCAATGACCGGGTTTTGCCTTTCTTCACCTCAATGGAAATGGGCACTATCCGTATGCTGACGGACAGAGGCACAGAATACTGCGGCAGACTGGAAACGCATGATTACCAGCTTTATCTGGGCATAAACGGTATTGAGCACACCAAGACCAAGGCACGGCATCCGCAGACAAACGGCATCTGCGAACGCTTCCACAAAACCATCCTGCACGAGTTTTATCAGGTTGCCTTCCGGCGGAAACTGTATAACTCTCTGGAAGAGTTACAAGCCGATCTGGACGTCTGGATAGAGCAGTACAACACCGAAAGGACACATCAAGGTAAAAAGTGCTGCGGCAGAACGCCGATGCAAACACTCCTTGACGGAAAACAACTCTGGAAGGAAAAAGTCGGACAGCTCAACTAATCGGACAACCGGAACCATCAAAACGGAGCCGACTGTCAGATCAACTCAGAACTACTGCACTTTATATACTAGCGTGCCTGTTCTTTTTTATATAGATTTTACATCTAAAATGTTACTTTCAAGTTACAGCCTTTTTTAAGGAGTCCCCAATGTCCTCGCGAGCACATCGCCATTCTACTCCATGGTATACTCTGTTCACAGCCATAATCTTTACCCTTCTCTTGCTTTCCAACGGCTGTGATACCTCTGGCGAATCCGTAGATAACAAAGCTCCTAAAACACCACAAACCGTAGACAAGACAAGCGCTTCGCAGCCAGATACCCCTGAGGCACCTGTTACAGAAGCCCCTGCCTTCAGTTACCAAAAAGCCACTGTGATTAGTACAGGACACGGTCCGGAAATATGCCTTGATTTTACACAGGCGTTGGACGGATCAGGTGATACACTCTATCAAGACTACCTCCTATCCGATAAAAACCTTACCGTATCCCGGGTACAGGCCCAGCGTATGTGTCTTACAGGCGGCAAACCCGGCGATACCGTTTTCCTTACCTTGCGGGCCGGGTTGCCCGCACATTCTGGCGACACTCTGCCAGAAGATTTTGAGCTCAACATCTCCCTAGAAAACCAAGACCCTTCGGTCAGCTTTACACGCGGTTTCATACTCCCTCTTGATGTAGCCAAAGGACTTCCCGTAACCACGGTCAACCTTGATACATGCTGGCTCGGAGTACTACGTTTACCGCCCAGCGCAATTTCTCGAATATACACAGGCTTTTTCGCAAATAGGCAGTTCTCTGATACTCTGGTCGCGCAGGTAAATGACCTCCTGGGCAACCTTATCTGGCTGGGTAGCATGGATGTGGTATCAGAACCCAACAAACCCGTAACCACACTGCTTAACCTACGCGAAATGGCCACCAAGGGAAAACCCGGCCTTTATTTTGTCATTGGGTCCACAAGCCCTATGGAATCCACAGCAGGTATCCTTGAATCTTCCAACCTTCCCAACAAACTAGCTGGTCAGCTGGTGCTGGAAACAGACCTTTCCCTAACCTCATACCATGGCGCCAATGGTATGACTGTGACTGTACGCTCGTATGCCACGGCACAGCCTGTTACCGGCGCAACCTTGACGCTTGTCAGTCGCAATCTTGAGGAACTGGGAACAATCACCACTGATTCCCAGGGGGTGGCCAAGTTTCCCGCCGGGCTGTTGCGCGGTAGAGGCGCAAGCACCCCCACGCTACTTACCGCCACACATGGCAATGATGTTGCCATATTGGACTTGCGCGCTACACCGCTGGACCTATCTGACCGGGACATCACAGGGCGTGAACCCATCCAAGGTATGGATGCGTACCTATACACAGATCGGGGAGTATACCGTCCGCGTGAAGTCGTTAACCTGATGGCTATGCTGCGTGATGCAAAGGGCAACGCTGTCAGTGATGCGCCCCTGACCATCACCATTAACCGTCCTGACGGCAAGACATACCTGCGCACCCTGGTCCACCCCAAGCAGGGCGGCGCCATACATATTCCCCTACAACTGCCAAAGACCGCCATGCGCGGCATATGGCATGCCAGTGCCCAAGTAGACCCACACGCCCCCCCCGTGGGCAAACGATCTTTTCAGGTGGAAGATTTTGTGCCAGAACGTTTGAGTATTGCCTTGCATACCGCCCCCAACCGTATCACCCCTGACGCCGAAGCCACCATTACCCTGCAGGCAGACTTTTTATACGGCGCACCAGGCAATGAACTAGGCACAGAGGCTACGGTAAATATGGCCCCTGATCCAGCACCTTTTGGTGGGGCATACTCTGATTACACATTTACCATGGAGCAGCCGAACCTAGTATATACTGTACCAGATATGCCATCCACGGATGCCAATGGTGCAGCGACATTTCCCCTCGCCCTGAAAACGCTGCGAGAAACAGCCGGCGCCGAAAGGCTCTTCCAATATCCCGTGCGTGCCCAGACAGTTGTACGTGTCCGAGAACCCGGCGGCCGTGTTTCTTCACAAGCAGTGCACATCCCTGTTCTGGCACAGCAAAATTACCTTGGCCTGCGGCCCCTATTTCACGACGGATACGCCCCTGTTGCCCAACCCACAAAATTCGACCTTATCGCCGTAGACGCCGCCGGCCAACGCATCGCCTTCACAGAAGCCAAAGTTAGCTGGAAACGCATCAAAACCTCATGGCAGTGGTCCCGTACCAATGGCTCTTGGGGCTATGAGCGTGTAGAGCGCATTGCCGATACACAAACGCAGACAGTCTCCATTGCAGTAGATAGCCCTGCACGTGTCGAGCAGATGTTGGACTGGGGCAAATATCTACTCGAAGTCACCCACCCCCAGACCGGTACCACGATAAGCCAACCATTTTACGTGGGCTGGGGTGATCCCACAGACGACCGGCCCGACAGACTGGATGTACGCCTTGACAAGGCAACCTACCAGGCGGGCGATACAGCTACCCTACATATTAACTCGCCCGTGGCCGGAGAAGCTTTTGTAGTCATCGCCAATGAGGAGGTACTGGCGACCCTTCCCGTCTCTGTGCCCGCAGGAGGCAAAACTGTCTCCATCCCGGTAAGCAAAGACTGGAAGCCCGGCGCATATGCGCTGGTATCTCTGTATCAACCCCTTACCTCGCGTCAGGAACACACACCGGCCCGCGCAGTAGGCTTGGCCTGGATTGGCTTAGACATGGCAAAGCAGACCTTGCAGGTCTCCCTGGATTCTCCATCTGAAGTACGTCCACGCACAACCATAACTGTGCCGATACACGTCCGCGGAGCATCCTCCGCGCATGTTACCTTGGCCGCTGTTGACGAGGGCATCCTACAACTCACAAACTTTGCTTCCCCCTCTCCAGCAGGGCACTTCTTTGCTAGACGACGCCTTGGGACCTCCATACAGGACTACTACGACAAGCTCATTGAGGCGACAGGTCCCATGGGCGCCATACGCCAAGGAGGGGACATCTCCGGAGCTTCCGGCTCGTTGGCTGCCGTCCCCTTGCGCATTCTTTCGCTGTTCAGCGGCGTTGTACCGGTGGATAGCTCTGGAAAAGCGGAAATCCCCCTTGAACTACCAGAATTTCAGGGCCGTCTGCGGCTTATGGCAGTGGCATGGGACCACAGTTCAGTAGGGGCAGCCAGTACCCCCATGACTGTACGCGATCCCCTGGTAGCAGATATCATCCTGCCACGCTTTCTTGCACCACAGGACACTGCAGAGGGAACCATGCTGTTGCAGAATATGGATGCACCACAAGGTTTGTACAAGGTCTTCCTGCATACTGAAGGCATGCTCAAGGTTACTCACCCCCCTCTGAAAGCGGAGCTTGCACCAGGCAAACGCGTTTTATTGCCCATTACTCTGCAGGCTACGGGCGCTGGAACAGGCACCATCACAGCCACCATCACCGGACCGGCATTTAAAGCCTCAATTACACGCCAGATGGCCATACGCCCCGGATTCGGCACAGTATATGCTCAAACAAGTACACCGCTGGACCCAAAGGCTAACCTGATTTTTGATGCAGATCTGCTGCAAAAAGCTCTAGCTGCTGCCAATCTGCCTCAAAATATCGCCATAGGCGCTGTAGATGCCTCTATCCAAGTAGGAGGCATTCCCGGTGTAGATGTGCCTGCCCTGCTACGTTGGCTTGACAGGTACCCGTATGGTTGCCTAGAGCAGACCACCAGCCGTGCCATGCCTTTGCTGTATTTGAATGAAGTCGCGGCACAAATGGGCTTCAAGCAGCAAAATGCCATGGAGCATCGTATCCGTGATGCTGTAGACCGTATCGGCGATATGCAAAACAACGACGGCAGCCTGAACATGTGGCCCGGACGTTGGCGTGCTGACCCGTGGGTCACTGTTTTTGCCATGGACTTTTTAGTACGGGCTCAATTGCAGGGACACCGCGTACCCGAAACCATGCTGGAAGGTGTAAAAACATACCTCAGCGCTCTGGTGCGTAGTAATGCCCACAACGCGCCTGCCGAAGCCGTGGCCTACGCCCACAAAGTGTTAGCGCAAGCCGGAGTGTTACTCACAGCCGATATGCGTTACTTCCATGATAGCGACCCCGCATTGAGCACTACAGGCTGGGCAAATATCGGTAGAGCACTTGACCTTGTGGGTGATAAAGACCGTGCACAACATAGCTACGGTCAGGCCCTTGCACTGTTGGGGAGTAACCATGAATCCCCCCCTGCCCCCTATGCCTGGGGAGACCGAGACCTTGCCCTTGTGGTGGCAAACGCTGCGGAATCAGGGCGCATGGAACTTGCAAGAGAAATGATGCAACGCGGTGGCGAGTTCTCCAGTGCTAACTCATCAAGGACCACCACCCAAGAAGCGGCCTGGAAACTGTTGGCTGTACATGGCCTGTTGAAAGGAACTGGCGAGCCTTCTGCCACTCTAGACGGCAAGCCTCTGCCCGTGCGCAATGGCATGCTCATGGTAACATTGCCACACATCACCCAAGCTGCCGAACAGAGCATCCTCCCCCGAGAGCTGGTCAACCTGGGAATGGACGCAGTGTGGGCCACTGTTTCGTTTGATATTACCTCAGCACAGCCTTTGCCAGCACAAACACACGAGCGGCTTTCACTGAAACGGGAATACCTGACGCTTGACGGTGCTCCCTTAGACCTTGCGACATTGCAACGCAATGACCGCTTCATGGTACGCCTGACCCTTCAAAGTGCAGAGCCGGTGCATAGCCACAGACAAATCCTAGTTGCCGACATGCTCCCGGCCGGAGTCGAGGCAGAGGGCTTCATTACCCATACCCCTCCTGCCGAAGAGCAGCCTCCTATCAGGCAACAGATGGATGACCGTGTGATGCTTGTCCACAGGTTTGAAACCCTGCCATGCCACTTTGTACACAAAGACCCCCAGCCGCTGGTTACAAGCTATATAGCACGTGCCGTTACGCCGGGAACGTTTACGCTCCCGCCAGCCGAGGCCGCAGACATGTATGACCCGACGTTTGCCGTACGCACCACATCCGGCATGTTAACCATCGCACCCTAAACTCCCCAACCCCACAGCCTGTCCCGCAGCATGAGCCCGCGGGACAGGCTGTGTGCGATGCACCCAAAGGATAACCCGCTCTATTGCACCATACAAAAAGACATCCCCCCCATGGCAGTTACTGGTCAGGTACCCCTCTCTCACACTACACACCATATGCATTATTCCTCCCTCGCCAATCCGTCCGGCGCCCCCAAAACGTCTAGCGCCCTACGGCAGCCGCGTCGCATACAACGCATACTTCTTTGCCTGGTGTCGCTGATACTGACGTTATGGGTGCTTGACGCGATCTTTCCCCCTAATATGAGCCGCTACCTACAGTGCTCTGTACAAGTCGTGGATGCCCAAGGGCGCCCTGTGCACACCTTTCTCAGCCCCGATGGTATGTGGCGGCTGCAGACCATGCCCGAGGATGTGGACAAACAGTACCTTGCACTGCTGTTGTCTTATGAAGACAAGCGTTTTGGCATGCACCCTGGTGTAGACCCTCTGGCGATCCTACGCGCCTCGGCACAAGCGCTTTTCAGTGGGCACATTGTCTCCGGCGCCTCCACCCTGTCCATGCAGGCAGCGCGTCTGCTAGAGCCCCGCCCGCGTACCCTGGCAGCCAAATTTCTGGAAATGCTGCGTGCGCTCCAACTCCACTGGCATTACGGCGCTCAGGGAGTACTTTCCATCTACCTGACACTGGCGCCGTTCGGCTCCAATATCGAGGGAGTACGGGCTGCCTCGTATACATATTTTGGCAAGGAACCTTCACGGCTCACCCATGGAGAAGCTGCGTTGCTGGTGGCTCTGCCGCAGTCACCCACCCGACTGAGGCCTGACAGACATCTATTTGCTGCCCGGCAGGCACGGGACAAAGTATTGGCGCGCATGCACACCTTTGGCATGATCAACCCCAAGGAATACTACGAGGCACGCACAGAGGGTATCCCTGCCGCAAAACACCCCATGCCCATGTCAGCTCCTGTGCTGTCTTATGTATTGCGGCAAAACTATCCATACCGCCAGCACATCACTTCCACACTACACCTGCCGCTGCAACAAGCCGCAGAAGCACTTTGCCAACGTCATGCGCAAAATCTTGAAAAAGGTGCCGCCACAGCGGCCGTGGTCGTGCATCGTCCCACAGGCGCGCTACGGGCGTATGTCAGTGGAAAAAATGCTGACGCCTCGCGTAACTATCTAGATCTACCGCAAGCAATCCGCTCCCCAGGATCTACATTAAAGCCATTCATCTATGGCCTTGCTTTCAGTCAGCATATTCTGCATCCTGAAACACATATCAATGATGGGGCACGACGCTTTGGGGACTTTAGGCCACGTAATTTTCGCAGACGATATCAGGGGGTAATTACTGTACGCAAAGCCCTGCAAGACTCGCTGAATGTTCCTGCCGTCAGTGTGCTGTATCGGCTGGGCGCAGATAGCTTGGTCAACACGTTACGCAATGCGGGGGCCAATATTGTCGTGGCAGGCAATGCCACACTACCTGTGGCATTGGGTGGGGCGGGCATAACGCTTCTTGACCTGACCATGCTTTATACATCGCTGCCCAACGAAGGCATTGTCCTTCCTATACACATTATCCCACAGGAACCTGCAGCAGCCAGTGCCCCCACAAACACATCGTTATCGCCAGTCCCGCAAGGTGCTCCTGCCCCCCCTAGCGGCTACCGCCTGATGAGCAAGGAGGCCGCATGGCAGTTGCTTGATATCCTACGCGCAACCCCCCGCCCCACAGGCTATCTTGCAGCCGAGGCGCATGGCAGGCCTGTGGCACTCAAAACTGGCACGTCATATGGCTATCGTGATGCATGGGCCGTGGGCGCATCCACAGACTGGGTCGTCGGTATTTGGGTAGGCAGGCCAGACGGACAGCCTCGTCCGGGAGCAACCGGCAGCAGCGCTGCTGTGCCATTGCTGCTTGAACTGTTTGACAGGCTCCCACCTGACGCTGCACCATGGCCGCCCCCCCCAAAGGGAGTACTCCTTGCAATAAACAACAACGAGCTACCCACCGGCCTGCGTCACTTTGTCCCCCTTTCCAGCCCCGGGTTGCCCGCACTGGCCAGCGAACCGCCACGCATACTTCACCCCCGCGACGGCTCGGTAGTGCAATCTCTGGGCAACAAGCCCGGAGAAGGCATTGCGCTCAAGGCTGCAGGAGGCACAGCCCCCTTACGCTGGCTTGCCAACGGCGTACCGCTGCCCGAAGGCACTACGTACTGGCTACCGGATAGCCCAGGTTTTACACAGTTTACACTGTTGGACGCCGCAGGACGCAGTGATGTTGTACGAATCCGTGTTGCCCTGCCGTAACTGGCACATGGCGCAGATCTTGGGCACCCCAAAAATATCCACCCATATAGTGAGTGCAACCTGTGTGCATACTTCAATGCCTTGTCGGTTGGCAGGCTACCCTTCCCACACTTCCACATTGTCTTCAGGTATCTGACACTCTTCAAGCACCGCACCGGCAACGCCCTCGTCTCCTTCCGGTACAATGATCACGCACCGCTCTCCCTGCTCAAGTGCATGCTTGGCAAAGACATGAATTCGTTCGGCTGTCTCGGGGCGTGCCAATGTCACTTCTGTCTCTACAACAAAGCAATAGCGTACACCCTTGGCATTTTCACCTTGCAGATCAGGCAGCAGCCCGTCAATGGCATCCGGGGAAGACTGGCCTTCAAGTTGCCCCTTCACAGCACGAAATCCACTTTCCAGCAAGGCATCACAAGCAGTTTCAAGCAATTCCTGCCTCACAGACTCTTCATTAACCTGTTGTTTCATATCTATACCTCGACGAGTTGTTGCCGCCACACTTTCACAAAGGCACGCCATACGCAACCACGTCGGCCTGTAATCCGCCACATAGCCCCACCAAACAGTTCTCTTTCCAGATCTGCCGAAGAAGTCCCAGCAATATGGACAATCGCCAACAGGCCTTGATCTTTCTGAAATACTACTCTATAAACAAAAATTATTGTATAAAAAAGCAATATCTTAAAGTATACTCCCGGTGAAGAATACCGGAACCACCCGTTACTTTTTTCGAACAGAACCAAAAGACATGTTTCTTTTTTCAGGAGGTACGTGATGAAGCGCATTCTTATGTTAGCCACCGCGCTTATGCTGCTGTTTCCCCATACCTCATGGGCAGGTATTATTGTTGCCCATGATACGAACTTTAAGCCTTTTGAATTCAAAGATAAAGATGGAAACTATACCGGATTTGACATTGAATTATGGCAGGCCATCGCAAAAGAAATCGGCGTGGAGTATTCCCTGCAGCCCAACGACTTCAATGGTATCATTCCCGGCCTGCAGAGCAGCACCTTTGATGTAGGTATTGCCGGCATCACTATCAAGCCGGAGCGTAAGGAGGTTGTCGACTTTTCCGATCCGTATTACGATTCAGGGCTTGTCATTTTGGTACGGGCTGACAACATCAATATCCGGAACGTCAATGACCTGAAAGACAAAATCATCGCCACCAAACTGGCCACATCCAGTGCAGATTTTGCTCTTTCCGTTGCTCCCAAAAGCAATGTCAAACTTTTTCCCAACAATGACGCCATGTTTCTTGAGCTTCTCTCCGGTGGGGCTGATGCTGTCATCTTTGACATGCCTGTGATCAAAGACTTTGCGCAAAAGGCGGGCAAAGACCAGACCAAGGTTGTAGGCCCCCTGTATCAAGGGCAGGCATACGGTATTGCCTTTCCCAAAGGTAGCGAGCTGAAGCCAAAGGTCGACGCTGCCCTAAAGAAGTTACGCGAAACAGGCGTGTATGAGGCTTTGTACATCAAGTGGTTCGGTTATCCGCCTGCCCAAAAATAGCCTGCCTCACACCTTACGACTCATTCTTCCGGATTACGGCATGGGGTAAATACTTCCCCATGCCGCTTTCATGGTATGATTTCCACCAGCGGCACACGGCCGCAGGGGCACCACAAGGGGTTCTATGGCTTTTCAATTCAAGCCCGAAGTAATGCTAGAAACTTTGCCGTTATTGTGGGGCGGCGTTGAGCTCACAATAATTATCACCGTGCTCGGCCTTATCGTTGGCTTTGTCATCGGCACGTTGACAGGCTTGGGGCGTATCGCCTCAAGTAGATGGTGCAACGCCCTGTCTGTTGTCTATGTTGAAATCATACGGGGCACCCCGCTCATTGTTCAGGTAATGTTTTTGTATTTCGGGCTGCCGCTGGTACTTGGCATGCGTATTCCTCCCGTCACAGCAGGAGTTATCGCCATTGCGGTGAACTCCGGTGCGTATATCGCTGAAATTGTACGCGGCGCCATCCAATCCATTGACACAGGCCAAATGGAGGCAGGCCGCTCCATTGGCCTCACACACGCGCAAACCATGTTGTACATAATCTGGCCACAAGCACTTAAGCGTATGATTCCCCCACTAGGCAACCAGTTCATCATAAGCCTCAAGGACACTTCTTTGCTGGTTGTCATTGGCGTGGGCGAGCTGACTCGCCAGGGGCAAGAAATTATTGCAGTCAATTTTCGCGCATTTGAGGTTTGGCTCACTGTGGCCATAATATATCTGTGTATGACGCTGACCCTCTCACAGGTACTGCGCATGTATGAACGTAGGCTGAATACCCGCACCAGACGCCACTCTTAACGAGGAGACGCCCATGGCGCCCATGATTGAAATAAAAAATTTGCATAAAAACTACGGCACCATTGAAGTACTCAAGGGGATAGACCTGACAGTGCAACAAGGAGAAGTGGTAGTCATTGTTGGCCCCTCCGGTTCAGGCAAGTCCACAGCCCTGCGCTGTATCAACCGGCTGGAAGAAATCACCTCCGGTAGCGTTGTAGTGGATGGATATGATCTATATGCACCTACCACAGATATTAATCTTGTCCGTACAGAAGCGGGTATGGTATTCCAGCAGTTCAATCTGTTCCCCCACCTCAGTGTGCTGGAAAACGTTACACTGGGCCCCATAAGAGTACGCAAAAGTCCCAAGCAGGAAGCAAATATCCTTGGAGTACAACTGTTGGAAAAGGTAGGGCTACCCGACAAGGCGCATGTCTACCCCGACCAGCTCTCGGGCGGGCAAAAACAGCGTGTAGCCATAGCCCGTTCACTGGCCATGCAGCCTAAGGTCATCTTGTTTGACGAGCCAACCTCCGCCCTAGACCCCGAGCTAGTCAGTGAAGTGCTGGATGTTATGAAACGCCTCGCTCTTGAGGGTATGACCATGGTCATTGTCACCCATGAAATGGCATTTGCCAAAGAGGTTGCAGACAGGATCATCTTTATCGAAGGAGGCCAGATACAGGTGGAAGATACTCCAACGGCCTTTTTTAGTGAGGCTCAGCACCCCCGTCTGCGGGACTTTTTGGGAAAAGTGGCACACTAACCTTACCCGCCCCCTGACATTCCCAAAAACAATAATAGCAGAACCATGGGATATCTCTTTGACCTGCCGGCCATAAGCCCGATACTCTCTTTACTGAACTGGCCCCGCATCTGCTTGCTGCACGCCTTGGTAGCGAAGCCGGCTGGCCGGAAGCGTGCCTTTACCCGACAGCCACAGTACGCAATACAGCGTCCCCTAGCCTGTAGCCCTGCCTAACGCTTTGCTTCCGTAGCTTGCAGATACAGACGATAGCGCCGCCCTGAGCAAAGTTATCCAATAGAGTATCGCTTCTTGTTGTGCAGCAGGGTTGCCATCAATTTTCAACGAAGGGCTGATAATCCGTGCCCCCAGTTCCTTTGCTCGGCCTTCAATGGCGTCTAGTGCACCGCAGAACCACCGGTATCCAGAATCGCCACACCCAAAACATGCCACTGCAGCACCCATCAGACCTATGCGATGAAAATTTGCATATAGACAAGCAAAATGTTCCTGCAGCTCAATTTCTTCTCCACCCCATGTAGAGCAGCCAAACAAGACGGCATCATATCCATGACACAGCCCTTCTGCATTCACATCAACCACATTATACACAATGACTTCATGCCCTGATTCACGCAATACATCGCTGATAACATAAGCCATCATTTCAGTATTTCCCGTAGTAGAACCGTAGACAATAAGCAGCCTAGACATGCAACACCTCGCCTGCTGTTTATGCTTCCTTCATTGCTGAAGAGCTATGCAACACACGATGGCACTTTTTATCAATCATAGATATTAGCATTATCCAAAAAAATAACCGCCCATACCACATAGCAGGCCTTACTTCTCAACTATACTAGGCAGGCCCTCTTCCTCTCTTCTTATTTTTATCAACGTTGCCCTTGAGATATCGTGGTGTTTTTTGACAATGTACGTAGAAGGCGCACGTTTTTTCTTGTGTAAGCGCATAAATCGTGGCAATAACGCCAGTACATATCGTAAGAGGACTAGCGGGATCATACATATCCCCCCCACAACGGCAGTAGTCTTTGTAACATGCAGCCTTTATCCAAATGCCGGGCTGTGCCAAGTCCGGTGTTTTGGCGTGGCGGGACGGTTGTATGATTACCGGGTTCTTGTCGCCTTGGGTAACATTCTCCTAATCCTTTACTCTCATTGACCATACACGCGCACAGCAAGATATCATTCTGCGTCAGCCGTGCTTACCAGCCCGTGTCTGCGAGCTGGCGCACATTTGGGGGGTGCGACAATGCCAGAACAAGAGCACATATTTGAACTGCGTGGAGTCTCCAAGTACTTTGATGGTACATGCGCACTGGACAGTATTGACCTGTGTATCAAAAATGGAGAATTTCTGACTTTGCTCGGTCCCTCAGGATGTGGGAAAACCACCATCCTGCGATTGCTCTCCGGCTTTGAAAGCCCCTCTTCTGGGGATATCCTTCTAGGTGGACGCGTGGTAAACGAGGTGCCCCCAGAGCAGCGCCAGGTCAACACTGTCTTCCAGAACTACGCCCTGTTTCCCCACATGACCGTGCGGGATAATGTGGGGTTTGGTCTTAAGATGCAGAAAAAAAGCAAGGAAGAAATCGTACGACGCGTTCGCGATGCCTTGCGTATGGTGCACCTTGAGCAATTTAGCGACCGCAAGCCCTCTCGACTCTCCGGAGGCCAGCAGCAGCGAGTAGCCATTGCCCGTGCTGTGGTGAACAACCCATATGTTTTGCTGCTAGATGAGCCCTTCAGCGCCCTCGACTTTAAGCTGCGCAAAAAAATGCAAATTGAAATCAAGCACTTGCAAAGAAAACTTGGTATTACATTTGTCTTTGTAACACATGATCAGGAAGAGGCTTTCGCCATGTCTGACCGTGTGGTGGTCATGAATGATGGCCACATAGAACAAATCGGCACACCGCAGGAAATTTATGAAGAACCTGCCAACCTGTATGTTGCCCGCTTTGTCGGAGACATTAACATCCTGGACGGCACCATAACCGCCCCGCGAAGCAAGCTGCTGTATGACGCTGTCCTTGAGGGTAAGCCCTTTCCTGTCCAGACCAGACGACAATTTGCAGCAGGTGACCGTATCAATGTACTGTTGCGGCCTGAAGATATCCGCCTGCACATGATGAACGATCTACCTCAGGGCGAGCATTTTACTGGAACCATTGAAGAAACTGTATATAAAGGTGCCACTGTGGATATCATGGTGCGCTTGGATTCTCCTGACGGCAACGCGGGCAAAGAACTGCTGGTCGCCGAATTTTTTAATGAAGATGATGAAGATATCAACTACACCCCAGGTGAACGAGTTGCCGTAACCTGGGTCAACGGCTGGGAGGTGGTGCTGGGAGATGAGGGCAAATAAAATTTTTCGCCACATCAGTATCACTACGGTGACGCTATGGCTGGGGTTATTTGCGCTAACACCGCATCTTATGTTGCTGGCGGCATCGCTTCTGACGCGTGATCTGGGGGGATTTGTTACAGCCCAACCAACACTGGATAACTTTACCCGACTCTTTGACCCCATGTTTGTCAAGATATTCATGGAGTCTTTCAGGCTGGCAGGCACTACCACCCTGATTTGTCTGCTCATGGGCTATCCCTTTGCCTTTTTCCTGGCAACAACCCGTCCAAGCGCGCGCCCTTGGTTGCTTTTGCTCGTGGTTATCCCTTTTTGGACAAACTCGCTTATCCGTACCTATGCCATGATCATCATTCTGAAGTCCAATGGAGTACTGAGCAAACTGCTTATGACTCTAGGGCTGATTGATGCGCCCATATCGCTGATGTACAGCGAAGCTGCCGTTGTGGCCGGCTTTGCTTACACCTCCCTACCATTTATGATTCTTCCGTTGTTCGCCTCCATAGAAAAGCTGGACATGCGCTTGCTGGACGCTGCCCGGGACCTTGGAGCAAGCACCATGCAGACATTTTTTACTGTTACTCTGCCCCTTACTGCACCCGGTATCATGGCAGGCAGCATGCTGGTCTTTCTACCGGCGCTGGGTTGCTTCTACGTGCCTGAAATCCTGGGCGGTTCAAAAAGTCTCGTCATGGGCAGTTTCATCAAAAACCAATTTCTCGTGGCACGGGACTGGCCGCTGGGATCCGCGGCCAGCGTCGTCATGACCCTGATACTTGTTATCCTTATTGCACTATACTACGTAGCCAAAAAGCGTAGCGCTCTGCCGCAAGGCAGTGATGAGCTCTATGGGGAGAGTATGTGATGAAAACCATGGTGCGCCGCTCTTACCTCTGGTTGATATACGCTTTTTTATATGTGCCCATCTTGCTGGTCATTGTCTATTCGGTGAACAACGCAAAATATACAACTGACTGGAAAGGATTTACCTGGAAATGGTATGAGCTGCTCTTCAGCAATCAGCAGCTGATGCACGCTGCTGGCAACTCTCTGCTCGTTGCGGTTGCAGCCGCTACATGTGCCACAATCCTGGGTACCCTTGCCGCCCTGTGCCTCCATCGCTACCAGTTTACAGGACGCAAGATGCTACATGGACTTACCTATGTACTTACCGTGTCGCCTGATATTGTCATGGGTATCTCGTTGCTGATATTTTTCATTTTCTTTCGCATCGAGTTGGGCTTTGTTACCCTATTGGTAGCCCATATCACACTATGCCTACCCTTTGTGACTATCACTGTTCTGGGGCGTTTTGCAGAATTTGACGAAGATATCGTGGCTGCTGCCAAAGACCTTGGAGCTTCTGAAGGACAGGCTTTCAAACATATCATACTCCCACTTATCATGCCCGCAGTCATGGCTGGCTGGCTGCTTAGCTTTACCTTGTCCATGGATGACGTGCTCATCAGCTTTTTTGTCACAGGGGCAAACTTTGACATTCTGCCTCTGCGTATCTACTCCATGGTTCGTTTAGGCGTAAAGCCTGATATAAACGCATTAAGCGCTGTACTGTTCTGCCTTACAATCATCCTAGTACTTTTGGCCCATACCTTTAGCAAAGCAAGGAGACGTTCATGAACATATACCGTTATTTTATTTTGACCATTGGCTTTTTCATGGGGATGATGCAAACACTTCCTGCCCAAGCAGCAGGAGCCGTGAATATATACAACTGGTCGGAATATATTCCTCAGGATGTACTCACGCAATTTAGTGAAGAAACTGGCATTCGTGTCAATTATACCACTTTCGAATCCAATGAGGCCATGTATGCCAAACTTAAACTGCTGGACGGTAAAGGATATGATGTAGTAGTGCCCTCAACATACTTTGTGACTTTGATGCGTGAACAAAATCTTCTTGCCTCCATTGATCACAAAAAATTGAGTAACTTTAAACACATCGATCCTTTTGTACTAAAACAAACCTTTGACCCAAAAAATGAATTCTCCATTCCGTATATGTGGGGGTCTACCGGCATACTACTCAATACAGACCATGCCGCCCCTGAAAGCATCACTAGCTGGCACGACCTCCTCCGTCCTGAGTTCAAAGGAAAAATCGTTCTTTCAGACGACATACGTGACACCATGGGCATGGCTCTCCTGGCAACGGGCAGCTCTGTGAACAGCCGCAATGAAGCCGAGCTACAAAAGGCATATACATTTTTGAAAGCGCTCTATCCCGCCGTACGTGTATTTGACGTAACCGCCACAAAACAGGCATTTGCCAGCGAAGAAGTAATCATTGGCATGTCGTGGAACGGCGACGCCACAGTATTGAGCCAGGAGATGGGCAACCTGCGCTACATTTATCCCAAAGAAGGCATCCCTCTGTGGATGGACAGCCTGTGCATCCCCAAAAATGCCCCAAACAAGGATAATGCCCATGCCTTCATGAACTTTTTACTGCGCCCTGATATTGCCAAGCGCATAGTGGAAGAATACCTGTATTCCACACCCAATAAGTCTGCATGGGATTTACTGCCCGAAGAGCTTAAAAAGAACCGCGCCGTGTCACCTGCAGCAGAAGACTTAAAGGCAAGCGAATTTTGCGATGATGTAGGGCCAACCCTTCAAGTGTATGAAAGATTCTGGCAAAAGCTGAAAACACAAAACTAGGCCTCCAGATAGTAAAAACGCCCGCAGCACTCTTTTAGCTGCGGGCGTTTTTACTACCGTTTTTTCCTGATGCGCCTAACGACACGTGCTCGCACAAATCAATTTTTCAAACTGTGAATAGGTGCGGGGATGCGCCCGCCCAGCCGGATAAACTGCTCAGACCCTGTACCCACAGGTACAGGCATAATGGCCGATTCTCCTAACAATCCGCCAAAGGCCACTGTTTCCCCTGCTTTTTTGCCGGGCACGGGGATAATACGAACCGCTGTCGTTTTATTATTGATCATGCCAATGGCCATCTCATCGGCAATAATGGCGGCAATGGTCGTTGCAGGCGTATCCCCGGGAATGGCAACCATATCAAGCCCCACAGAACAGACACTGGTCATGGCCTCTAGTTTTTCCAAAGACAAAATGCCTGACGCCGCAGCCTCAGCAATATTCAAATCTTCGGATACAGGAATAAACGCACCAGAAAGCCCACCCACATGAGAACTGGCAAACGCACCACCTTTTTTGACAGCATCGTTCAGCATGGCCAATACGGCCGTAGAACCAGGCAATCCTATGGACGCAAGCCCCATGCTCTGAAAAATTTCCCCCACTGAATCACCTATCTGAGGGGCAGGAGCCAGTGACAAATCCGCCACACCAAAAGGTACACCAAGCCGCTCTGCCACTTCACGCCCAATAATTTCACCCACGCGGGTCACCTTGAACGCTGTGCGCTTAATCACATCCGCAATATCACCCAAAGTACGAGTGCGGGTGCTCATAGCCCGGTCTATGGCCTTTCTGACCACCCCAGGGCCGCTTACCCCTACATTAATCACTGCATCCGGCTCACCGGTACCAAGATACGCCCCTGCCATGAACGGCACATCCTGGGGGATATTGGTAAAGACAACCAGCTTGGCACAACCAATACCGTCACGATCTGCGCTACGCTGAGCCATCCTCACAATCGTATCACCCAGCAGAGCCACGGCATCCATATTAATGCCAGCTCGTGAGGACCCCACATTAATGGACGAACACACGCGCTCGGTTGTAGCCAGGGCTTCAGGCAACGCATCCACAAGCGCTCTGTCACCTTTGGTCATCCCCTTTTCTACAAGGGCAGTAAAACCACCCAAAAAATCCACCCCCGCCTCATGCGCGGCCTTATCTAGGACATGGGCCGCACGGACCATCTCCTCAGGCCCAAAAGAAGCTCCTACCACCCCCATGGGGCTTATACTGATACGCTTGTTTACAACAGGAATACCGTATTTTTCTCCTACATCATCACATATTGCCACAAGGTGTTCCGCATAGCGGCTGATTTTATCATGCACCCGGCTGGCAAAACGATCAAAATCGTCACTGGCGCAGTCAAATAGACTAATACCCAGAGTAACGGTGCGTACATCCAAGTGCTCATTGCGGAGCATGTTAAGGGTGCTAATTACTTCGCGATCAGTAAGCATGACGAATCCTTATCATAAAATGGCATAGCTACACAGGTAATACACGATGTATTGCCTCAAAAATATCTCGGTGTTGCAGACTAACACGCACCCCAAGGCCTTGGGCCTCCTGCTCTAACACCTTTTTAAAATCCGCGTTGTGTACAACGGGCGGTATGGAAACCTCAAACATAACCAACGCATTACCCGAATCTTGACGCTTGATGGCCTTCAGGTTTTCGATATTTACGCCCCACAAGCTCATCACAGCAGTTATTCCGGCAATAAGCCCTTTGCAATCCGGGCCATCCAAGGTAATCACAAAAGGTTCCGCAGGCAGATTTGCCTTTTCACCCGCCTCATGTTCTCGGATGAAGCACCCCAAGCCCTGCCACGCCATGTGGGTTGTCATGGCATCACGCAACGCATCTACGCCGAGACGCTCGGGCAATACAGCAATAAACAACGCTGCAAAAGCGCCCTCAAGAATCGTCTGACTAACTTCAACAATATCACAATCGAGCTCATGCAACCGCTTTGCCACCGCATTGACAATGCCAGGGCGGTCAGACCCGATAATGGAAACCACAACTTTGCTCATAGCAGCTTGAACCCCCTCGTACAAATGAATGGGCCACAATGCAGCCCCACCTATCGCCTGTCAAGCAAATAGGCCAGCATGTGAAAGCACCCGACGCCCGCGCATGTGCACCCTTCCAAAGGATACAGCCCCTCAGCAGATATACATACTATCCGCAGCAGGTCATCATGTACGCCACGTCTGGGACTGAAATAGAATATTTAAACCGGAACGCCCGCCTTTGCAGACTCTAGGCACGCGAAAACGCCTGTCTCCTGGCGAATTGCTGTAAAGGCAAAAACCTTCGCCCGAAAGTATCAAGGTTCGCCTTCTGCAAGCACCGCCCCTGCGCGGGATGATGCTTGCAGACCTTGCATATCGCTTTAGCGAGAAACGCGTTTAAGCAACAAGTCTGCCGTATCCGGCGCGCCACGCGTTAATACAGGATACACAGTATCCGTAATAAACAGCAACTTGTCCCCAATACGGATAGACGCAGATATGCTGTATGTATGGCGCCTGTCTATTGCATTGGTATCATAGGCAATACTGAACTTATACGGTGGATTCCCGGGTGAGGGAATCGTCTGTACACCCAAGACTTTTGCCGGCGCATCAGCCCGAGATATATCCTGCAAGGTCACAGTCAACTCCGCACCAGGGGGCAGTGCCATGCGCTCACGGTATAACGCCGTACCCTTCACTGTAGCATAGTCCGCTTCAATATTTCTTCCTGCACAGGCGGATAATGTTAGCATGGCAGTACACAAAGCAACCACGGCAAACAAACCGGCAGCACGCCCAGATTGAAAAGAAAAAAACGTAGATAACACCATTGCGCCCTCCTTGAAAAACAAACCCACATGTAAAGGCATAGCGCATGCCCACCGTCTAAGCGCAGCATGCTATCTTCACAAACAATACCGTATAAGGAAACCCTCAGCAACTCAACAGACTAGGGCAAAACTCCGCCAGGGCTCATAAATCCAGGAAAGCCGTTTCCACTCGCCCCGGTAAAACCCCCTTCGTAGCGTATCTTTTTATGCCTGGTACACTAAAGCTTAACCAATAGAAGCTATTCGGCACGCTCGAACTGTGTACCTTGTGGTCCGCCAAGTCTAACGGCAAAAAGCCAGCTCTTGACAGATCCTTGTTCTAAGGCTAGTAATAATTATCATTAGCTCTGAGGAGGCGCTATGCCCTTACAAACACGAATGACGCAACAGCGCAAAGTGATCCTTGAGGAGTTGCGTAAGGTCACAAGTCACCCAACGGCCGACGAGATCTATGAAATGGTCCGTCCTATCCTTCCGCGTATCAGTTTAGGGACTGTATACCGTAACTTGGACCTGCTGGCCGAGACAGGAAAAATTCTGCGTCTTGAGCATGCAGGAGCCCAAAAGCGTTTTGATGGCAATCCAGCCCCGCATCAGCATGTACGCTGTACCAAGTGTGGCCGTGTAGCTGATATTCCTACCCCGGTTGAAGTGCCCACTTTCCGGCACTTGGAGGTAGCGGAATTTGCCCTTACTGCTGCGCGCCTTGAGTTTGAAGGTATATGTAGCCGCTGCATGCCCGCCAACTGATGCGGGCCGGCACGACATATTCCGCGACACCTTTTAAGTACATGCGGCTGTTATGCAGTATCGTTACTGCATAACAGCCGCATGCCAAAATTCGTATAACCAAGCCTGCAGACAGACCCTGCAAGATATAAACGCTCTTCTTTAGCTCTCTACTCTGAAGGCTCTCCCCGAGTAACAGAGGCGTTCTCTCCGGGCAACAAGCCCTACCTTGATACTCCTTCCTCCCTTTGCAATGCCTACAACAACCTAGCATATCACCATTACCACACGAAGTCATGGCAACCATACAGAAGTACGGGATACTATTTTCTGCCTCTCTGTCCCCTGCTATGGCTGGAGCGAAAACGTACTCGCATGGGGGCATGCGTGATTTCAAACATACCCCGTAAACATTTTTCTAGGTAGCGGGCATAGGATTCTTTGATTCTCTCACGATCATTTACAAAAAAAACAAATGTGGGGGGGTTACTCTCCGCCTGGGTGAGATAAAAAAACTTGGGGCGCACGCGCTTGACCACCGGCGGTTGGTGGCGCTCTATGGCCTCGGCCATGGCACGATTAAGCTGGCCGGTACTTACGCGAATGAAACATTCGTCATGAATGCGACGGGCCACGGGCAACACTGTTTCCACACCTCGTCCTGTTTTTGCTGAGATATACAAAACAGGAACATGAGGGCAAAATCGCAATGCGTCCTTGTACACCCGCTTCACCGCACCCAGAGCCCCCCGAGGGATAAGATCCACCTTGTTCACCACAAGCAAAAAAGGGGTCTTACGTGCATCCAATAAATCGATAAGCCGCTTGTCCTGCTGTGTCAGCCCCTCTTGGCCATCCAGCAGTACCAAAGTCACATGGGCCTTGGTAGTAGACTTCAACGAGGCATTCACGCTGTAGCGCTCTACGGGGTCCTGAATCTTTGCTCTACGACGCACCCCGGCAGTATCCACAAAAATATAAGGGCGGCCATGCAGCTCCACAGCAATATCCACGCTATCACGCGTAGTGCCAGCCACATCCGATACAATCATCCGCTGAGAGCCACACAGGGCATTCACCAACGACGACTTTCCCGCATTGGGCCGGCCAAGCATGGCCAACTTGAGGAGCGGCAGCACGTCCTCGGCAGGCGGTACTCCCTCTTCATGGGGCAACAGGCTCAACAGCTCCGCACGAAACTCCCGCATGTTAAACCCATGTGCACCGGATAAGGGTATCAGAGGAAAACCCAAGGCATGAAATTCTGCCACAGACAAATCAGCAGTTTCTTCACCATCTACCTTGTTAACTGCCAGCAGCACGGGCTTGCCTGACTTACGTACATACTCAGCAAGGCTCTCATCAAAGGGAGTCAATCCTTCACGACCGTCCACCACAAGGCAGAGAGCCACAGCATCCGCCATAGCATCCGCTGTCTGACGCAAAATTTCCGCCTCAAACCCACGTAATTCTTCAGGGCCTTGAGTCACGGCAGCATGCTCGTCCAGCGTGATCCCCCCTGTATCAATAACAATAAATTTTTGATCTGCTGCTTTTACGTATCCTTCCATGCGGTCACGGGTTACCCCCGGGCGGTCATGCGTAATAGCTCGATTACTACGAATCAATCGGTTAAAAAGCGTAGATTTGCCCACATTAGGGCGGCCCACAAGGGCTATTTTGGGTAACATGGCATATTCCGGTATATGTATTTTCCTCAGCTCCAGGTATTTCAACCCCAAGCACAACCCGGCACACGCCCTCTCCTCGCCAAAAGGGTGCCTGCAATACAATGGGCCTTTTCCAAAGTAGGATGTACCCATAACAGATATGTCCACACTCTCCAAGAGGCGAACATCGCCCAGCTTGCCCTCAGCCTTAGAATACAGTACTTTTTTGTAAACGTAGGTTCAACTCAGGACAACGCATGAAAAGTCTGCTTTCCACCCGCGAAGTCGCCCAATTCCTCGGTGTAAACGAAAAAATGGTCTACGCCCTCATTGCCGATAAAGGCCTGCCTGCCACCAAAGTAACCGGCAAGTGGCTGTTTCCAGCGCACCTTGTAGAGCAGTGGGTGGAAAACTCTACTATCAACGTTCCTCATCAAAAAGAGAATACCACATCCATTGACAACCTCCTGCTCATTGCAGGCAGCAATGATCTGCTTTTCGAACGTGCCCTCAAGCTGTTCATGGCAACCTACCCAGAACACATTGCTACTTTTGCCAACCTTGGCAGCTTGGGGGGGATTAAAGCTCTACAGCGTGGAGCATGCCACATGGCCACAAGCCATTTGCGGCAGGAAGACAGCGCAGAGTATAATTTTGCCTACTTGGAAAAACTCGACAAATGCCCTGCGGTGGTAAACTTCTGCCTGCGAGAGCAAGGCCTGTTACTCCCCAAAGACAACCCCGCAGGTATACGTACCGTGGCTGACCTGACCACAGATATACGTGTGGCCAATCGCCCTTTGGGTACGGGCACCCGACTACTGTTCGATGCTGAACTTACAGCTGCTGGCATTACCCCCACACGTCTGCATGGCTACGAAAACGAATTCCCATGCCATATGGACGTGGGTCTTGAGATCCTCGCAGGCAGGGCAGATGTGGCTCCGGCCATACACGCTATAGCAGGCCTACTTGACCTTGAGTTCACTTCTCTGGGCTGGGAACGCTTTGACTTGCTCATCCCCCGAAGCAAATTTTTTGAACGCCCTGTTCAACTCTTTCTGGGGCTTTTCAATACCCCCCAGTTTCACAAACTTGCTGAAAACCTCAAAGGGTATGATACTGCCAAGGCCGGCCGGGTACTTTTTCCCGGAGACGCCCTTACATAATGCGTCCCCTGCTCCAAACACCTACGCCCGCAACTCGCGACACCATCGCTCCAAAGGGGTAGCCAACACCTGCAACGCTTTTTATGGCATTTTTGAAACAACTTGGTGCCACAAGCTCCAGAGCCGGGGCAAAGCCCTCAAGCGTCACTAGCCCCCTGAAGGGCAAAACCCCGTACACACTTGCTACAAGGCCCAAATGGGCCAGACAGCAACATAGCGAGCTACCACCTGCTTAGATGCAAAGCCTCCACATTTCGCACTACTGCCTCCCTACTCTGACACCGGGCAGAAAAGGCCTATGCCTTCCAATCGTGGCTTCGGAAAAAAGCCAATACTTCTTCTGTAAGCAGCCCTTTGCCGGTAGCGCTTTGAGGGAGCTGAAAAGACCCTCCGGTGTTGATCTCAACAACGACAGGACCGCTGGGGGTCAAGGCAATATCTGTGGAGTTGTAGCACAGAGGGGCAAACAGCTTTGCGCAGACCATGTTAAGCTGCTTAAGCTCTTCCCAGTGTGGCAGAGTAAGGCCCAGCAACTCGATTCCCGTTTCCGAATGCGTTGTCAGTTCTTCAAGATACGCCTTCCCCTTGCCCCGCACCACGCGTTGCAAGCGGCCGGTCTCAAGGTCGATTGCCGCCAGATAGTTGCCCTCTCGCCAAAAGTTGTCGGCAATGTTCACGGGTGAGGGAATTTTTATCACAGCACATGGCGTAAACATCGAATCCTTCTGCATAAAATTGAGCGTGCGCACTGTGGCAACATATGGTGTCAACGCGGCCAGTACCTCATGATTGGTGATACATTTCTGTAGAATATATGTCGCATCCCCTATTACTTTTTCAAAAAATTCCGCATACGATACGGGTTCTTCCTGATCCAAAAAGACCATATCCCCTTCAGTACCGGTAATAATAAACGCACCAAAGCTACCAAGCCCCGCATTAGGTTTGGCAAATATGGGAAAGTCGCCACTGTGCTGCAAAAATTCTTTCAGTGCGGCAGGGGATTTCAGGGTGGGCGTGTCACCAAATGACCGACATGTCATATCAATGACAGCAAGGGTTTCCGGGATAGGAATGTCAAATCCGGCAAGAAACTTGGAGGCAAGCCATTTGTCTTCAGTCAAGGCACTCCATGTCATGTCACAACATAGGTGAATAAGTGGCCAGCTCAAACGTTCAGAGATAAAGGCTTCCTGGTCCTTTGAGCTATACCTTTCATGATCATATAACTTATACAAAAAATACTCGTCAGGGGTCAGGCGCCCCGGAACCTTTCTCAATCGTATGATATCCTTGACCATGGCAAAAGGCGCAGCCCCTTGCCGCTGGGCAGAAACAATCTGTTCCAGCAGACTGACACCGTGGGGCTCCATCAGTTGGTCGTGCTGCTTTTGAGCTACTGTCTTTTTATCTTCCGGCGTCACTGCGGACTGGATTCTTGCGCTTAAATGGGTCGCCAGTACAGACTTATCTTCTTTTTTCATAATAATCTCCAGTCTCATTTTAGCGCTTCGGACCGAGGCATCCCCTACAGCAGCAAATAAATTTTTCCCACTCCCAAGAATAGCACAATGTTGCAGAGGACACTCCTCTTCAACAAACACGCCGGTACCAGATACACATGCATTCTATCTTACTGCATGTAGCTCTTGGGCTCCCTGGTTCCAACAAGCCGCCCTACCTCGATCTATGCCCAGCCAGTAGTGGCTACCTGACATACTCACCATGGCTTGGGCTACCAAGGGCAGTATCTCACAACTCATACTTTCCATATTGGCAATGTCCCGCTAGGCAAGATCTAGCAACACCAGTCTGGGAAGAGCCTTCTTCCCACGCGCCAAGAGGCACCCCAAGACGGCAGGCAACAGAGCTGTACATGGGGCAACCTAATACGACAGGCATGCAACAGCATCCCTGCATTACATGCCCCACCACCATACTTCATATCTCCCACAACAGGGTGCCCCCTGGCAGCAAGCTGCACCCGTATCTGGTGCGTACGTCCTGTAAGCAAGCGGACAAGCAACAGCGTACAGTGACTTTGATATAGCAACGGCACAACCTTGCAGTGCGCCTCACGCGCAGGAATCATTTCGGCAGAAACGTTCCATGCCCCATCGACAACACGGACTTTTTCCATGCCTACGGCTCCGCCTTTAACCAGCCGGTCCTGCAACAGAACCTCTACCTCGTGCGGCCAGCGCCCCCTCACCCATACACAGTATTCTTTCTTAATCATCCCTTCCGGACGAAACATTTCCTGCAACCGCCGCAAACAGGCATACGATGTGGCAATCAACAGCAGGCCCGAAGTTTGCTTATCCAACCTGTGCGCCGGAGCGGGCATAAAGTCCGCGCCATGGAAACAACGCTGCAACCGTGTGGCAACGCTATCCGAGTGGCCTGTCCCCGGATGCGTAGGTAAACCTGCAGGCTTGTCAATTACCAACATATCTTCGGTATGCATCAGCACCCGAAACAGCGCTGCAGGTTGCACTGGCGCAGCGCACTGCGCGTCCCCCCGATGCTTTGCCTCATTCTGCCACACAGGCGGCACACGCACGACATCACCAGCGCTTACCCTGTCAAAAGGTTTTACCCGCCCTTTATTAACACGAACCTCCCCCTTACGTACAGCACGTAACAAAAAACTCCGCGGCACACCGGGCCCCAAACGTCGATACAAAAACTGCATAACCTTCTGCCCCGCCTCAGCAGCAGAAACGGGAATATGCTGAACCGCTGTTTTCATGGCTGACAGCTCCGGGCAGAGGGATGCAAGGGCTCAATATGCAGGCTGCCCGGAGGACACTGCAACCGGACACGCCTGCACGCTATGACACTATTGTGTTTCCTTAAAGGTACGATCAACCACCGTACCCGGGTCGGCACTCTCAAGATCCAGCGGGTACGCAAGCACCTGGGTCTTACGCGCACGTACCCCCAGCTCTCCTGGGTGTGTATTAATGGCTACCACAAGGTCTCTGATACCGTCGTTATTTACATCTGCCACGTCAAAGCCCACAATAGCACCTTTGATACGGCGGGTTTTCCATTGCAAGGTAAGCCCCACGCCATCCCAATACATCGCGTGAATCTCTGACTGCGGAAAAAAGCGATAACGCTCAAAAAACTGAGCTGCGGTAGAAATCGGGCGCACCACAAGCATCTCATACCGCTCATCTTGATCAAGGTTCAGAGGGCGCATATTCTGTGGAATATAGTACATCTCATCAATAAGCACCTTATCTTCGCCAAGTCCGGGCATGCTCATATCCACGGGAATTCCCACAGCAGAGCCGGAATATGTCTCCTGCGTTTCAGCTAAACGCCCACCGCGATCACTATACGCAATCAAACGCTCACGGTCATTCAACACAATAAGCTTGGGCCCCTCATCCTTGCTACCGGGCAACCATGCGAAATTCAATGCATTAACGCCCCGAGGAAACGAAAGCGCACGCCCCAACTCTAGGGAGCCCCCTGTCTTTATCATTTCGTGTACACTACCCCGGAACAGCTTGGGCCTACCTACGGCCTGCCCTACCAAAACCGGCATATAGTCTGGCGGCATCTTGACCACGTTCATATAGTAGCGAATTTTCTCCATCACCACAGAGAACGTGTCATTACTCCAGTTTACAATAAAACTTTTAGGCCTCATGCCGCTATCGTATGCATTCACCACTATTTCCATCACCCCGTCACGGTTCATATCAAGCATGTTCATGCTCAAACAGGTAATGGACAGCGGCAGTTTGTATTCGCCAGCAGGGTCCAACTTTTTGCCGTCGAAGCGATAGGCGCGCAGCACATGCTTATCCAACAGCATAACTGAGTTCCTTCCGCTTCCGTCCAGGTCTCCGACCAGCATCCCTCGTGCACTGTAAGCAAGTGACTGGCTACGCATGCGGGTTTCGTCACCCTCACTACCTGCATAACGAAACTGAGGATTCAGATACACCTGACGGCTGGCATCTGCTTCGTTATGCGTCAGGTTGGGGTTCATCTGATTAACAGCTTGAGGGGCAGCGTTCCGCGAAGCAATCTGTATATCCGTACGCTTAAAGGCATCACGGTTAATTACGTCCGAGACCTCTTTCAAGGTGGGAAGTAGCTGCATGACCGAAGACTGCTTCCCTATGGGTAATACGGTTCCTGCCTTGTCGAGCACTCGCACATCAATGCTGCCCTCTTCTCCCATGACAGTGACAGTACCCCAAATCACGTAGTCCGCACCCAAGGATGTCATCGTCGCAGCGGCAGCCTGTTCATCAGCAGCATGGCCCACGGCATTAACACGACTCTGTGGCACAGACTCGAAGCGCCCTTTCAGATATAGCCGTGAGGTAAGCATTTGTGGCACAGCTTTTTCAAGGTATGCGTACTTGGCAGGGCCACTTATTGTGAACGGCAAAACAGCGTATGTCTTTGGAGCGGCAACTGCGGGCAGCACCACCACAAGGCTCCACAACAAAACAGCCGGCAAAAAATACAAGATGCGGTGCATTACGGTCTCCTTGATCCCAGTCTTCATAAAAGGCCTCCGGTGGCATACTTGCACTGCCGGAACGTTTTTCTTCATAATACCTCTTGATGTCATACGCAAGCACAGGGTAGAGCCCCACAAAAAACAGGAGGAAAAATGGCGGACTCACCCCGGACTCGTTCGTTTCGTATTGTATGCCCCACAGGGCTGGAGCATCTTGTGGAGACCCTGCTCCGCAGCCAAGGCTTTAGCATAGAACCTGACCCTGTTTCTCCGTGGGCACGAAGGGTCACCTGTGAGCCGTTCCCGCTGGGTAGAAGCATTGCAGCATTTTTTGGCCTTATATATATCCAGGATAGGTCGTCCATGTTGCCCCCTCTGGCATTGGCTCCCCCGCTCGGTGGAGCCATACTGGATATGTGTGCCAGCCCTGGCAGCAAGACAGGCTTGCTTGCACAGCTTGTCGGGCCTGACGGATTTGTCATGGGCAACGAACCCAACTCCCAGCGCCTTACCACGTTGCGCCAAAATTTGTTTACCCTTAGCCTGCCCCACACAGCTACATGCAGCTATCCGGGCGAAGCCCTGCCCCTGCCCGATGGTTCCTGGCAGCATATCCAGCTTGACCCACCGTGTAGCGGGTGGGGCACAGTAGAAAAAAACCCCCGGGCCCTGACGCTCTGGCAAGGACAAAAAATAAAACCTCTGATCCATACCCAGCGATGCTTACTACAAAAAGCTGCCAAGCTACTGGCACCCGGTGGTACCCTAGTCTATTCTACCTGCACAACCAACATCCAGGAAAATGAAGACCAGGCCCACTGGGCACAGGAAGAGCTGGGCCTCACCCTTGAGCCTCTCCCTTTTTTTGAAGGCTTTACCTTTGACGCCCCCTCGCGCCCTGACTGTGATGGAACCCTGCGCGTTCGCCCGGCCCCTGGCAACGCCCAAGGCTTTTATATTGCCCGCTTCCGCAAGCCTGGCAACGCCCCTGTGAAAACCCCGGGCACACGCATCAGTGCACACTATATACATAAAAATACGCTACAAGGAGCCTGTACAAACCCGGATATGCTCCCCCATGGAGAGATTGCACTTTTTAACAACAAAGCTTTTTTTCTACCCCGCCAGGCGCTGACTATGTTACCCGCTTCATTCAAATGGCGCGGGTATCCACTCGGCAAAACGGTGCGCGAGGTTGTTCGCCCATCTCCACGTCTGCGCTGCCTGATGCCCCCCTTGGACACATGCCCGCAGCATGCCGTCAACCTCAATGATCCAGAGCAACTTACAGCGCTGATTTCGGGCCAAAGCATTGACCTACGCACTGGCGATCATAAGAAGAGAGCCCTTGGTAGCCCCGCCTCGGAAGCAGGCCTGTACTTCAGAGAATTGCCATTGGGCAGGGTTCGCATTAAGGGGCACCGCGCTCTGTGGTGTGGAGGCTAGGAGGGGAATCCTTAATGATAGCATAGGCAGGGTTCAAGAAAAAGGATTATGGGGCGCACATCCTCCTTGTACCCGGACGCCTCCGGAACTGCATGGCGGGATGTGAAATATCCGATAAAACGGCAAAGCACTGCCCAGCGCTATGTATTAAATATCAATGCAATGCAAAAATCTCTAAACAAATAATATCATACCATAGCATACACATACATAAATACATACACATCATATGCTTATACATCGACTGCAAAAACAGACACTCATATAAAATTATCATTATATACTACTAATTATGTAATATCACAAGACGTACAATTTAACAAAAAATATAAGATTTTTTACAAAATGTGATACGAAATTAAATTTTCAAAATTAAAAAATTCGATATAACGATTATGAAACATATTGATATAATTATATACAATCAAGCAAGAACATAATAAAAATGGAGTATATTATAGCTAGTCGATCTTATTCAGTGATGCGAAAAATCCATTGAAAGTATAATTTCCAAATGTGCATATATGCATTCTTATGGGTGATACTTGATTCCCAGATCGCAAAATCCAAGTTGTCCCCACACCCTCACTAAAGCTACATGGATGGCGGAACCCAAAAAAGTTGCAGCGAACACAAATCGCTCTCCCGTGGGATGAACACCTGCCATCGCAGCCTGCTTTTGCGTACTTCTTCATTTTTTTGGTAAAGCAGCGACGTGCACGCTTTTTATATCAATGGCATTGGCCATAATCCTATTTTATGCTAAAATAGACCAATGACATATCCCTCACGCGCCTTATCCTCACCCCCCCCATTCCTTCGCCTTTTGCTGCTTGGCATACTATTGCATGCCCTGCTCCTTGTGGGGGGATGCGGCCCATCGTCCCAGCATACATTGCCTTTACCGCAAAAAGGTGATGCCCAGAGTATCGCCCGCACAGCACAAGCACTACAAGGCATACCATATCGTTGGGGCGGCGCTTCTCCTGAGACAGGGTTCGACTGTTCGGGTTTTATATGGTGGGTCATGCGCCATAACGACATCACTGTGCCACGTACAACAAAAGAGCAAGCCCATTCGGGTAGATCCATATCCCTGCGTCATGCAGAAAGCGGCGATATTGTGGTCTTTCGTATTAACGGTAACCGCCTACATACCGGTATCATAATTCGTCCGGGCTACTTCATACACAGCCCCAAAGCAGGGGCAACAATACGTGAAGAGTCCTATCGTAACCATAGCTACTGGCAGCCTCGCCTGATCGATATTCGGCGCGTGCTGCCATAACCTCTGCCCACTATGCAAAAGGTTGTCCTCATCCGATGAATAGACTAGAATTATACCGTAAATATGGTTTACCCCCGGCTTTGCCACACCGTCAGGAGGAATCCATGCCCCCACACTCTCCCCTTGGAAGCGTGCCGCTTACCATAGCCGCACTGGCAGCCCGTCACAAACTGCCAGAGTCTACAGCTCGTTATTATTGCAAGCGTTTTCTTGCCTACCTGCCGCACTCAGGCCAAGGCAAGCGTAGGCGCTATCTAGCATCTTCTGCGGATATTTTTGCATGCATCGTAAGTAGTATGCGCAAGCACAAAAATGCCTCTGCTGTGGAACAACTGTTAAAACAGCGCTTTGGTCCCCCGGCGCCCGTCATACAAACCACAGAGGTTGCCCCTCAAGAAAGCATAAGCCATGCGGATATCCCATCGCAGGGGCAGGCTGCATTCTTCAGCTTGCTGAAACAGCAAACTTGCGCGCTGGAAAAAGTCGCAGAATCGTTAACAGCGATGAATCATAAAGATGCCGCAGTCACAGCATTGGAGCAGGCGTTGCAACAGCGGGCACAGGAAGTGGCAACCCTGCGCCATGAAGTAGCACAACTGAAAACCCTGCTTGCCACGTCAGAGCGGATACACCAGCAAGACCTTGACCAGCTGCGCAGCTGGTTACATAAAATGGCAAAACAAGCAGGCCAACCCCGCTAGGGGTAATCTTTGCGTCATGCTCCTTTCCGGCGTTTCACAAAGCCCCGCCGGCCCCTTTGTCATATCCAAAAAAGTAGCGCCGCAAAGGAATGCATTCTTTTGCGGCGCTACATGTGTGGCAAGCGAAAATTAACCGTTGCGGTGCGGCTTAAGGTCTTCAAGATACTGTGGTGCCAGTTCAAACCCAAACTTAGCAGCCTCATCCGCATACTGCACTGCTTTTTTGAACTCACCTTTTTCAAAATATGCCAGTGACATATTGTTATATGCCGGAGCAAATGAAGGTTCTTTGGCCACGATCTGCGTGCATACATCCAAAACCGTGTCATATTCACCCAACATAAAATACGCTGTAGCCAACGTAGCCTTGGCCTGTATAAAATCCGGGTCCCACTTCAAGGCTTTTTTCAACGCCTTGATTGCCGGCTCCGGCTCACCGCGCTGCAAATGCACAAACCCCATATTTGCCCACGGAACAGGAAACTTTGCGCGGCATTGCGCAGCCTCTTCGTTATAACGCATACAACTGTCCAAATCGCCCCGCTGCAGGCAGATACCACCAAGCTGTACAAAGGCTTCGGCAAAACGAGGCGAGTTACGCACGCATTCCAAAAATGCCGTCTCCGCAGCTACCCAGTCGCGTTTGGAAAGCAGCGCCACGCCCAAGTTGTAGTAGTGGTTGGCGCAGTCTGCATTTTTTTGAATTTCGGCCTGCAAATCAGCAATATAGTCGTCAATATTTTCGTAACTAGCCTTCATCGTTTCTGAATCCTTCTTTTTCCAGCAAATCGTGGTACCAGACACAAAACGCAAAAATCCCCTGGTACTTTTCGTCCCGGTTGATTATGCCAAGCGCACACTCCAAAACACCCTTGCCGTACTCGTTTGAATACTGTGCAGGGGGGCATGCCTGCAAAAACTCACGCACTAGCTGCTGAGTGGTACGCTTTGTGACATCCTGCCGCAAGTCCAAAGGGTCATTGGGCTTTTGAAATGGGTCCCACTTATCATACCCGATGCGGTCAATAAACTTTCTGCGCCGCGGCGCCATCTTCTCATAGATAAATCTTTTCTCCGCCTCTTGCTCTTCGGTAAGCAATTGCGGCGTGCCGTCGCGAAACATGCTCGCAGAAATGGCCATTACCTACGCGCCTCCCGTTTGGATATACCAAGATACTCTACATCATACGAAGTAAGTAAGGCCATGGACACCGGCACAAGCACGGTGTGCAGTTCCTTAAAGCGAGACTTGAGCACGTCACGGATTTCCTGGCTCAAGGCGGCAAGGCGTTGGTGAATCTTGTCAATATGCACTGTAGGGTACGGCTTGCCTGCCTCAAATGCTGACTTGCCACACGTGTGCCCCTTGCCGCCAATGGCCGTCGGTATGCCGTACAAGCGACAGGTGATAGGGCGAAATGCATATAATTCACACGCGTCCGCCTCGCCCAACAGTGGACACCGAACGCGGATACGGGCCATCTCTTCCAGGATATCCTGTGCGTCACGCCCTTTCTGCACATCACGATGCGCGTGCCGTTTAAGCCGTATCAACTGGCGATCCACATCTCCTGCACGCTCCACTATGGCCGAACGCTCCGGCCCGAAACCGAATTGCTCACCAAAACGCCGATTCAGGTACATGGCCTCCACCAAAGACAAATCAAACAGCGCGTAGCAACAATCACTGCAGCCTTTTTTGCAGGCCACACATACCGAATACTCTTTTTCTACACGGCTGAAAAGTGCATCAGCCTCTGCCACAAGCCCTTCGTACTTCAAAAAAATTTCGCTAAGGTCCTGCATTGCCTTTGTCCACTCCTACCGCCTTGTGCCCTCTGTATTCGGCCACCTGGCAACACACTGGCTGCCAATCACTATCCTGCCCGACGTGCATATAAAACTTCGTCAAGACCAGAACAACACTCTACAATGTATCAAAAAAACGCATAAAATACACAGGCCGGGCGATAGCGTTCCCATCGCCCGGCTGCATGTCACGTATGCTTACAAAAATGCAAGCTTACATTTCTTCAACAGTGATGGCGTCGGATTCGCAGACTTCCACACAGGATTCGCAACCGAGGCATTCTTCTTCGTTCACAACAACGGCTTTACCGTCCTGAAGCTCGTAAACTTCAACAGGACAGACATCTACGCACTCACCGTCGCCAGTACACTTGTCATGATCAACAGTTACACTCCAACCCATGGTAATCCTCCAAACATTTTTTATCGGGGCCTTGGCCCCACGAGGTGTATATTCCACGCCGCGGCAAGCCGCCGGGTGCGGAATATGGCGGCTCGCCATTGCAGTGCAGATAGCTTTCCCCCCATACGGTGTCAAGGGTTGAGATGCATTCTTGACCCCTTATGGAGAAAAAAAAAACATAGACCTGATATTACAGCATCATACGCAGATAGCCAATGGTGCTGCCACGAGCTACAAATAAAAATACTGCCCCAGCCAGACGATGACGCATAAAAGCCTCGGCAAATGTCACTGGAGATTCCGTACGCACTGCCCCCACCTGCAAAATCATGTCCCCACGCCGTAACCCCGCCTGCTCCGCAGGGCTACCCGTCTCTACAACATCAAGCAACACACCGCCCCCGTTGGATTTTTGTACAGTTATACCCCATCTGTCAACAGCCATGACCAATGCTTCCGGTGCCGAAAAAGCCACAAATGTTGCTCGCAGGTTCAGGCGCCTTTCTCCCCGGTACACCACAAGCCCCACTGACTGCCCCTCAGTATGGTTACGCAATAGCGACAGATAATGATCAGTGTCTTCCACAACAGCATTTTCCATTTGCAAAACCACATCCCCTGCTTGCAAGCCAGCCCGAGAGGCTGGAGAGTCTGGGTACACACGCGTCACCAGCATGCCTTTTACACTCACAAGTCCCAACCATGCGGCAGCCCGCTGGGTAAGATTCTGCCCTTCGATTCCCAGCCACACAGGGTTTACTCGACCAGTACGTAACAACTCTGCAATCACTCTACGGGCTTTACTGATGGGAATGGCAAAGCCAATGCCCTGAGCATCCGATTTAATCGCAGTATTAATGCCTACAAGTTCACCAAAAATATTCACTAACGGCCCGCCGCTGTTGCCAGGATTAATAGCAGCATCTGTCTGGATGAGATCCGTTAACACCCCCTGTCTCGTATTTATGGATCGCTGTAATGCTGACACCACCCCTGTGGTCACGGTGTGACCAAATCCGAAGGGGTTACCTATAGCAATGACAGATTCGCCGGGCATCATATCCGAAGAATCCGCCATGGGCACCTGGGGGAGCACCTCAACGACAGGAACGCGCAGCACAGCAATATCAAAATCCGGAGCCGCACCCAGCAACTCTGCCTCAAAAATCCTACCATCCCGCAGCCGCGCAAAAATTCCTGCCGCACCAGAAATCACATGGGCATTGGTCAAAATAAGCCCCCGGTTACCATCAATAATTACTCCAGAGCCAAGGCTCTGCCGGGTAACCTTCTTACGTGGTGCCGGAGGAGAAAAAAGTTCACCAAAAAAACCACGCGGCCCGGAGTTGCTGACCACACGCTCTGCGGTAATATTCACCACGGCAGGAGCAACCGCACGCACTGCGCGCACCACAGGGGTCACCCGGAGTGACTCCTCAGCAGAGCCAGGAGCCTCGGCCGCATCAGCTCCACCGGGCCAAAAGACAAGCCAAACTAAGATGACACTGTAGCGCAGCAAGATGGAACCCAACCCCACTATGTAAAAACGTTGGGCCATGCCTCTGAAAAAAACATACCTGCTTATCCCACTTTCAAATAACATCCACACTCTTCCCATGATCTTGCCATTTCAATACACGGCATGTACTCTGCTCCACTATTTAAAAAAATATGCTGTAAAGATAGTGAAAAGAGATACCCATGCCGCATTCCCTATATGATTTCATCAATGCCATTCCCCCACTGGACAATAGCTTGGCCCCTGTTGCCCAAGCGCACCTTGATAACCTGACAAAGCCGGTAAGAAGCCTTGGCAGGCTAGAAGAACTTGCAGTGCGCCTGTTTTGCATCCAAGGGGGACAACGTCCATTGAAGGCTGACCCAGCACGCATCTACACCATTGCAGGGGACCACGGCGTTTTTGCGGAGGGTGTCAGCCCCTTTCCCCAGGAAGTCACCCGGCAAATGGTGCAAAATTTTCTTGATGACGGCGCGGGGATCAATGTGCTCTGCAACACTGTAGGCTGCGAGCTATACGTTGTAGATGCCGGTAGCTGCGGTGGCACATACCCTGAGCATCCCCGCCTCATTCAACGCAAAATTCATCCCGGAACAGCCAATCTGTCCCAAGGCCCAGCCATGCCCCGCGAGCACTGCGAGCAGGCCGTCATGCTGGGTATTGAATTAGCGCGCATGGCCTGTGATGCAGGTTGCCACACAGTTGGCACAGGCGAAATGGGCATTTCCAACACCACATCAGCCACTGCACTGTATTGCGCCTATCTGAAACTTGACCCCACCGACATTACAGGCCCAGGAGCAGGCATCCCTCCCGAGACAGTTGCGCATAAAGCCAATATTATTCGTACTGCCCTTGGCGTCAATGCCACCGTAGTGGAGTCCGGCCACACCCTGGATATTCTTGCCGCATTGGGCGGCTATGAACTTGCCGCACTTACGGGACTTATTCTGGGGGGAGCCTATTACCGCATGGCCATTCTGTTGGATGGTTTTATTTCGACGGCAGCATGGCTGGCCGCTTGGAGGCTATGCCCCACTGTGGCTGAATACAGCTTTTTCAGCCATACATCCGCAGAACCTGGACACACAGCGGCCTTGCAGCACATGGGCATACGCCCGCTACATGATCTTGGCCTGCGCCTTGGAGAAGGCAGCGGTGCAGCCCTGACTCTTTTCCTGTTGCGCTCTGCAGCAGCCATATTCAATGATATGGCCACGTTTTCATCAGCTGATGTAAGCCTTGCAACAAGCCGGGCCTACACCCGTTGAGCGTTTTCCCCAAGCCTGTTATACTACGTAAAAAAATTATGTACTTCTTGCCACAGTCTTTTTCTTCAACCAGCGCCACACACCATGCCATATGTCCAACTCAAAGCCGTCTCACGCAATTTTATCCTGAAACAGCACTCAATTGCATCTACACCGAGCGTCTTGCGAGCCGTCGACAGTGTTGACCTGCATATTGGTCACAGTGAAATCGTGGGCCTAGTAGGAGAAAGCGGCTGCGGTAAAAGCACACTGGCCCGTATGGTGGCAGGGCTACTCCCACCCACTTCAGGGCAAATTCTTCTAGAGGGGCGCTCTGTGCTACATAAAGGCGCTGCGAATCCATATGTTCAGATGATCTTTCAGGATCCATTCTCGTCACTCAACCCACGCATGTGCATAGGACGTAGCATAGGCGAAGCACTGGAAATACAAAAAGTACCCAAAAAAAAGCGTGTCTGCCGTGTACAAGAGCTGCTGAAGCTTGTAGGACTATCACCAGAGCACTACACACGCTATCCTCATGAATTTTCAGGTGGTCAACGCCAACGAATTGCCATTGCCAGAGCCCTGGCCCCTGAAGCCAAGCTTCTGATCTGTGACGAGCCTGTTTCTGCACTGGATGTTTCTGTACAGGCCCAAGTGCTCAATCTGCTGGCAAGCCTTCGCCGCACATTGGGTCTCAGCATGCTGTTCATTTCCCACGACTTGGGGGTGATACACTATTTGTGCCACCGAGTGGCGGTCATGTACCTGGGGCGAATCGTCGAGCTTGCCCCCCGCAAGATGCTATATGACACACCACATCATCCATACACCAAAGCACTTTTTGGAGCATTACCCGTTGCCGACCCCAACACGCGTGTAATGCACACGCTTCTTGAAGGCGACCCCCCAAGCCCACTAGCGCCGCCCGGGGGGTGCCACTTCCATCCTCGCTGCCCCCAATGTCTGCCCCAGTGCCGGACACAAACGCCTGCGGCTATCGAACTCGGTAACCAGCACATGGTACGCTGCCATTTATACACCGGCTAGCACCGTTTCCCCAAAGTACCTTGACCAAGCTGACCGTTCATACTGTTCCATGACAAGGCAAAAACATCACCTTATAAGCTCGCATATAAAGCAGCAATATCGCCATTGCGGTTCAAAACCTGCTCACGTAAACAGGGGTTTTGCGCATACTGCTCATGCCGCTCCCCCGGAAATTCAGATATACCCATACGCGTTATCTGCCCATGCACAAATTTCTCAATACGCAATCATCACACGACAAGGGAACCCATGCTGCACCACAATGACCATTCACGCTTTATAAAGGCCTTGCTCCAATGGTTTGCCTCCGCCATGCGCGACTTGCCCTGGCGACAAGGATATACTCCCTACGCTGTGTGGATTTCTGAAATAATGCTGCAACAAACCCAGATGGAACGCGGCGTGGAATACTTTCTCCGCTGGATGCAGCGCTTTCCCGATATAGCTGCGGTTGCAGCTGCGGATGAAGATACCCTCCTCAAAGCCTGGGAAGGGCTAGGATACTATGCCCGTGTGCGCAATCTGCACAAGGCTGCCAAACATATCGTCGCAGTCCATGGGGGTGTGTTTCCCTGTGATATTGAGGCTATCCACGCCCTGCCCGGCATTGGACCATATACCGCAGGAGCCATTGCCTCCATTGCCTTCAAACAAAATGTTATTGCGGTGGATGCCAATGTAGAGCGCGTATTCGCACGGCTTTTTGATATTGATACTCCCATCAAACAAAAAGAAAATATCTCTTTTATACGCCGTACAGTACAAGACCTCCTGCCCGCTGGACAGGCCCGCGAATTTAATCAGGCCTTGATGGAGCTCGGCGCGCTACTGTGCAAAAAAAAGCCGCTGTGTATGCCCTGCCCAGTGCAGGAGTGGTGCGAAGCCCACCGTCTGGGAATTCCCCACGAACGCCCCGTAACCACACCACGCAAAGCCATAGAGCATTTGGAAGTGGCCACGGGCCTACTGGAACACAATGGCCGTATCTTTATCCAAAAACGCCCTGAAATGGGGGTATGGGCCGGCTTTTGGGAGTTTCCCGGTGGTTGCGTCGAACAGGATGAAAATCCCGAAGAAGCTGTCTGCCGTGAATTTATGGAAGAGCTTGAGCTTGCTGTACACCGACGTGAAAAAATTGCTGTAGTACAACACGGCTACACCACCTACCGCGTCACCCTGCACTGTTACCTGCTCGGGCTGCAAAACCCTGACGCCGTTCCTGTGCTGCATGCAGCCACTGAGAGTCGCTGGGTGTACTTCAGCGAGCTTGCCCACTACACCCTGCCGGCAGGACACCGCAAACTCATTACTCTGCTAGGTGGTCTCCCGCTCTGGCAATGGCTGCGGGATTACAAGCCATAGCAGCAAACACCTCTGAATCCGGTAAGCACTGGGGAAGCCTGTACCTGCGGTATTTTCAACAACCATATCTTTGCGATAAACACCACTTCGTTGTAGGCTATACTCTATAGGGTTGTCCCACGGCAAAATAAATCGCAACCACCACCACGGAGGCCTTATGCCCAGTGGAACATCTGCAACCGCAAGCTGGTTGCGTTATCCCGCACCATTACGCGAACACCTACTGCACGGCAGTAGCGGTACCTTTCACTTGTTACATGCCGCATCAGAAACCCTGGCCGCCGTAAACCATGCCCCTGCTTCCGCAAGACAACTCCTTTGGCACACAGGGCGCGAATTATTGCTGGCCGCCTGGGAAGACGATTGCTGCAATATCCAGCTTGCAGGCCAGCTACTGGAACTTGACAACCATGCCCAGAGGCAAGAGGGTGAATATTGGCTTGTCCCATGGCTTCACGCAGCGCTGACAGCCCTGTGCAAGGTCGGGAATACGCCTGCCGAATTACGCTATTATGAGCGGCTGTCTGCACAGGGGCGCTATGAACGCTGCGTCCGTTATCTGGAAGATCAATTCTCCAAACAACCTGATAATATCTGGTGGCTGCGACAAATATGTACCCTGAGCGAACTGATCGGAGACCTTGCATGGGGTAAAAAGCACTTGGAGCGATTTACGGCCACAGCTCCCCTGGCACTGGCCCCTGTACTGCAATATGCTGCTGCCGGCATGGAAATCTCCCTGGGGAACATGACACAAGCAATTGACATATTAAAACAAATAGCTCCATCTGCTGAAAAAATACACCCCGGAACTATGCTTGCTGCCTCAGAACGTCTGGGCCAAGCGTTACTACATACAGGCCAGCGGCAACAGGCCTTGGCCATATGGCGTGCCATACTGCGTGCACGCCCTTTTCATACCGGTCTTGCCCTACGTATCCGTGCAGTACGTGACAACCATGACTCTCCAGTACCCCCTGCACAGCTCGGCAAAGTTACAGCATTGCTCTATTCATATAACAAAGCTGCAGAACTGGACCTGGCCTTGACCCACCTTGCACACAGCATTGACAGTATACACGCTGTTGTAGCCTTGGATAACGGCAGTACGGATACAGTCCACGGCGGTACAGGCGCGGTCATCAACGCATGGGCAGACAGACTGGGGCACCGTATGCAACCTGTATACCTGCCGGTAAACATCGGCGCCCCTGCCGCACGTAATTGGCTCATGCACCTACCTCAGACAGCCCAAAGTGATTATGTCGCCTATCTGGACGATGATGCCACCGTACCTGAAGACTGGCTAGGGTACATGGCCCGTGCCGTACAGGTATACCCCAGGGCTTCGGTATGGGGAGGAAAGATATGCGATTACCAGGCTCCTCATATCATCCAGTCTGCGGATCTACACCTCGTCATACCTGACGACCCTCAAAAATCCTTTGCCCAAACGCAGGCCTGCCCATTCAATGTTTCCGATATCCATGCCCAAACACCTGACCATGGACAATTTGACTATATAAGGCCATGTATTTCCGTTACGGGCTGCTGCCATATGTTTCGTACCGTAGATCTGCTGGATTCTGGTGATTTTTCACTTATGCTGTCACCCTCGCAATATGACGACCTGGAACATGACCTACGCATGGCAGTACAAGGGCGTCACGCCTGCTACACCGGTTTTTTATCAGTGCGTCATATGAAGCGTACAGGTAAAGCCACCCGCATGAACCCTGCTCAATACGGCAATGGGCTGGGCAATAAGTACAAGCTGCATCACATGTATCAGGCAGATACCATTGCCCGCTTGCAACGCGCAGAATTGGATATGCTGGAACGAGACTTGCTTGAAGCGCTTGCAGAATAAACAGTTGTAACCCAGCGTGTACGCCATCCATGCGACATAACTTACTTACAGGAGGGCTCTATATACCATGCACGTCAAATATCTGATCATCGGAGCCGGTCCCACGGGCTTAGGCGCAGGAAGACGCTTACGCGAACTGGGAGAACACGATTTTTTACTGCTGGAACAAAACAACTATTGCGGTGGTCTGGCCGCCAGTTTCAAAGACGAGGCCGGCTTTACCTGGGATATTGGTGGCCATGTCGTCTTTTCGCACTACACATATTTTGATCAACTTATCGAAGCGTTACTCGGTAGCGACTATCTGGAACATCAACGTATTGCCCGTGTACGCATTGCCGAGCGCTGGGTGCCCTATCCATTTCAAAACAATATCCGCCACCTGCCCTCGCAGATGCAGTGGGAATGCGTGCAGGCGCTGCTCCCTCATATCCGAACCAACCAACAACCAAAAAACTTTCGTCAATGGATCGAATATGTCTTTGGCACAGGCATTGCGCGACATTTCATGCTGCCATACAATTTCAAGGTCTGGGCCACGCCCCCCGAGCACATGGCCTATCACTGGATAGGCGAACGGGTGAGCGTTATTGACCTTGAAATGGTGCTGCAAAACCTTGTGCTCCAACTCGACAGCGTGAGCTGGGGGCCAAACAATGTCTTTCGTTTTCCTCTCCATGGCGGCACTGGTGAAATCTTTCGACGTATGGGAATAGAATTGGGCGAGCATGTACACCTGAACACCGAGGTTGTCACGATAGATCCCAAGACCCGTACAGCACTTACCTCGGACGGACAAAGTATACGCTACGACTACTTGCTCAACACCGGCCCGCTGGACAAGCTAACGCTTGAACACATCAATACCCCGCACAGTGCCTTGCGAAACGCTGCAAGCAAACTCACGCATAACAGTGTTTTTGTTGCGGGCATAGGGGTGGAAGGCACCCGCCACGATGACACCTGCTGGATGTACTTTCCCGAAGACAACTGCCCCTACTATCGTTTGACAAACTTTCATAACTACTCGCCCAACAACACCGCGATACCGGGTACGCAACGGGCACTCATGGCTGAAACTTCATGGTCATCTCATAAACCAGAAAATATTGCTGCCATTATGGACAACACCGTACAAGGCCTTGCCAGTACCGATATGCTGACCCCCCAGGAACAAGAACGCATTGTGTCACGCTGGAGTATTGCCGTGGATTATGGCTATCCGGTACCCACATTGGAGCGCGACAACGCGTTGAAGGTGCTGCTCCCCTGGCTTGAAGAGCTGGGCATCAGCTCTCGCGGTCGATTTGGCGGCTGGAAATACGAGGTGGCCAATATGGACCACTCTGTCATGCAAGGAGTGGAATGGGCCGAACGCATGCTCCAAGGAACCCCTGAAAAGACATACACGATATAGGATATGACCATGACCCCACATCACTACGCCCAACGGCGTGAACGCCTGCGCCCCTTGTTGCGGCAAAACGGCCTTGATGCCCTCTTGGTCAGCCTTGATGCCAATCGCTATTACTTGAGCGGATTTGAATTACATGATCCACAGATAAATGAAAGCTGTGGCTGCTTGCTGGTTACCGTAGACGGTCCGGACTGGCTATGTACTGATCCCCGCTTTGAAGAAACCGCAAAACGCCTCTGGCCGCAAGAGCATACCTTCATTTACAATGGCAATGCGGCTCAACACTTGCGAGACTTTGTCAAAGATCGCGTGCCTGGTGTTATTGGCTATGAACCTGCATATATCAGTGTGGGGTTCTATGATGCCTTTTCCTATGACTTGCACCTGCAAAAGGCAGCTGGCCTGGTGGAGCAGCTCCGCGTGCTCAAAGAACCAGAGGAAGTGGAGCGTCTGGAACAAGCCTGCGCATTAAATCACCAGCTTATGGAGTGGTTACCGCAAACCTTGCATGCCGGTTGCACAGAAGCTCAGATTGCATGGGATATAGAAAAGTTCTTTCGCGAACGTGGGGCATCTGAGTTAGCCTTTCCAAGTATTGTGGCCACGGGCTGCAATGGAGCCATGTGCCATGCCATTCCCGGCGACAGCATTGTGCAAGATAACTCGCCATTACTTGTGGATGTGGGGTGCCGCATGGCCGACTACTGTTCGGACCAGACTCGCACGTTCTGGGTAGGAGATTCTCCTGCCGATGTCTTTTTACAAACCCGTGATATGGTGCAAGAAGCGCAAAAAGCCGCCATTGAAGCATTACGTCCCGGCGTACCGCTGGCCCAAGCACATGCCGCAGCGCTGGCCGTCTTTGAAAAATATAAGGTTGCCGCTGCATTTACCCACTCTCTGGGGCACGGCATTGGCCTACAAACCCACGAGGCTCCGGCTGTGAATACCCGAACAGAGGCCTGCCTGCTGCCGGGCATGGTCGTTACCGTGGAACCTGGGCTATATTTTCCTGCATGGGGAGGTATACGCTGGGAATATATGGTCCATTGCACCGAAGATGGCGTACGCATTCTGTAATGCCGACAAAGACGCACCTACCTGGCAGGCCTCTGAAGCCCAGGTACACAATAGCTATGGCCATGCATCCTGCTCCTCCATGAGCCCATATCTCATGGCGTATGGAAAGAGGGTTCACTGTGATTCGATCTGGGCATGTTCGCCCTGTTGAATGCGCCTGATCAATGAGGTAGTAGAGTACCCTACCAGCAAAGGTAGTGAATGCACCGTGCCTCCGGCGCCTTCCACCACATCACGCCCTACGATATGCTCCATACTCCAATCACCGCCCTTTACCAGCACATGGGGTACAATAGCTCGGATAAGCTCATACGGTGTGTCTTCTTCAAACTTGATAACATAGTCAACGCTCTGCAGATGAGCCAACACATAGGCCCGCACGGCAAATGTATTGATCGGACGCAGTACCCCCTTACCCTGACGCCGAACCGAGGCATCACTGTTGAGTCCAAGCACCAACACATCACCCAAAGCGCGAGCCCGTTGCAGCAGGTCCACATGACCTGGGTGCAAAAGGTCATAGCACCCATTGGTAAAAACAATGCGTTGCCCCTGGCGAACCGCCAGTTGCGGCAAAAGCCCATGCAGGTCTACTACCTTGTGGTGTGTAAGAGGCGCATGCGACCTGTTTACAGACATTACAATGTCCTCACCTTCAGCCGTTCGCTGGTCCCAAACAGAACCAACTCAACCCAGTCAAAGCCAAAGGCCAAGCGTGCCTCTTCATCAGACAAAATCGTATTCTGTTCCTGCACAGGCACATTGAGGCGCGCAAACAGATTTACCCCCTGAATGAATGCACCAAAATGGTCAAGCTCATAGAGCCCCAGCAGGCACAGGGTGACCTGTTTTGGCGACAACAGCAAACCCTGTCGCACAGCACGGGCCATTAAGTGAGCATATCTGCCACCAAACCGATTGTATGGCTCCAATTCTTGGTCATACAACCATGTTGCCCTACTCCAACTGGCTTGCTCCAAAAAACCTTGGCAGTGCTCTTCCTGCACCACAAAGTATCGTTCCTCCAGCAGGCCATTCCCATCCACTCGCGCGGCACGGCCCAAAGGGTAGGTACGGCATGCCGCAGAACGGTTGGGATAAACAGAGCAACCAGCTGCAGAGACAAACGGACATCGCTTTGCCGGATCAGCCTCCATCTTCATGTATAACATGGGAAAATTGGTATCGGGATACGTTTCCACACGGGCAAAATTGCTGATGAATGCTTCACTGCCTTGGCCTGTTTCACGCCGCAGCCGCAACACGTCATAGGGCGCCAGCGGCATGGTCAAGTCAGAGCAGCAGGCATTGAAGCAAGCTACCCCCGGGTGACACGCAAAACAAAACGTATCGCTCTGCCGTAGCTCCGGCATGGCATCCAAAAAAGCCTGCGTACCGTCATATTCTCTGTCTTTGCCGGGCATACCCCACCAAATCCCTGTGCAAGTTGCCTACACGCTGACAAGGCACTCCCTACGCTACCTAACCAGTAAAACCTATTCGCTCCCGGACGCCCTGCATGGTACGCTCAGCCTCAGCCCGTGCACGCTCATTGCCGTCACGCAGAATATCCCACACAGTGTCTGGACGCTTTTCCAGATCTTTTCTGCGGCTATGGATGGGCTCAAGAAAAATACCCAGACTTTCCAGAAGTATTTTTTTACAGTCAACACACCCCAAGCCAGCAGACGTACACCCCGCACGAATTTCTACCTGTTTTGCCGCAGAGGTCATAAGCACATGGTACGGAAACAGATTACATACATCCGGATCACCCGGGTCAGTACGCCGTAAGCGGCGCTCATCCGTCTTCATGCCACGCACCTTGGAAGTTACCACATCCATGGCATCCCCTAGATGTATGGCATTCCCATAGCTTTTGGACATCTTGCGGCCGTCAAGCCCCGGGCATCTGGCTGCAGGAGTTAACCGCGCCTGCGGCTCAATCAGGTAGTCGCCATAAAAATGATTAAAGCGTCGGCATATCTCACGGGTCATCTCAAGATGTGGCACCTGGTCCTGTCCCACGGGCACCCACTGGGGCCTGTAAAGCAGGATATCGGATGCCATAAGCACAGGATACCCCAAAAAGCCATAGTTACCCAGATCCTTACCAGTTACCTGTTGCTGCTGCTCCTTGTATGTGGGACAACGCTCCAGCCAGCCCAATGGGGTAATCATGGAAAGCAGCAAGTGCAGTTCTGCATGCTGCTTTACCTGCGACTGCTGAAAGATCACACAGCGCTCAGGGTCAAGCCCAGAGGCAATCCAGTCCATGACCAGCTCGGGCACAAAGGATGTAATCCGGGACGGTTCTGCAAAGTCACTAGTCAGGGCATGCCAGTCAGCCACAAAAAAGAATGCTTCCATTTCATGCTGCATTGCCACCCAATTTTTCAGCACACCAAAATAGTGTCCTAGATGCAAAGCCCCTGTGGGGCGCATCCCTGAAACAGTACGACTTGTGGTCATGGGTAGTTTTTCTCCAGTTCAGCAGTCTGCCGGCTCAAGCCAGCCCCAATAAAAAAAAGAGCATATAAACAACATACTCGACCAGCGGCCATAGTACACGCCCCAACACGCCACTTATCAGTAAAACCAATATGATAATAAAGCCGTAACGACCCACCTGGTAGTATTGCCACGCTAGCTTGGGTGGCAAAAGATAGCGCAAGACATAGCTGCCATCCAAAGGCGGAATGGGCAACATATTGAACAAGGCCAGCGTGACGTTCACGTATATGCCCACAGCCACTGTTCTACTGAGAAACTCAAGTGTACTCCCAGGTAGCAGCACAGGAGCCACAAAAATCAGCAGCTTAGCCAAAAGACCAAACAGCAGGGCGAGAAAAAGATTTGCCAGTGGCCCTGCAAGCGCCACAAACATATTGTCTTTTGCGGGGTAACGAAATCGGCTGGCATCTACCGGAACAGGACGTGCCCATCCTAATACAAACGGACTCGTCAACGCCGTCATCACAAACATGAGCGTACCCATGGGCTCAAGGTGTACCAACGGGTTCAGCGTAAGACGCCCTTGGGCCTTGGCTGTATTATCCCCAAGCCGCCATGCGACCCAGCCGTGGGCCACTTCATGACACACCAAGCCGAGTACGACAGGGATCAAAGCCACAGCAATTTTCTGGATACTATGTGCAAAGTCAATATCTAACATATACATCCCGCGGCTACCACGAAGCGCCCAAGAGGGCAAGAAAAACACCCACTCGTACAAGCCGATACCACAAAGCAAACGGCATGCAGCCTAGGCTATTTGCCACCTCTCAGCGCCAATGCCACCTTGCTTTTCAATTCTGAAAGGTCCACAGATTTAACCACATAATAATCCGCGGCAATGGACTTGAGGTCATACTGAAAACTGTCATAGGCGGTACTCAGGATGACTGGCAGCTTCTGGTCCCGCCCCCGTAGCTGCTGCAACAGATCAAGCCCGGAAATGTCAGGCCCAAGCTTGATATCAAGAATTACCAGGTGAGGCTGCTCGCGTGCAAGCACCTCCAGCACGGGTTCTTGGCCGTCTGATTCCACAACCCGATACCCCTGCGCTTCCAACTCTTCTTTATACAGCATTCTGATATGCTTTTCGTCATCCACTACAAGAATGGTCTTCACAGGCATATCTGCCTCCCTGTTGACTGTCCTGTCGGTAGAAATCCATCTGACGGCATACTCCGACGTTGTTATCAAGAGTATAGCACCACACCCCCATGGAAACAAACTATAAAAGACCATGCACCGTCGCTCAACGCCCCACACACATGCTTGCCAATAGTCGCCGATAAAGGCAATGTGCTCCACAAAACTTCATGGCACAAGTATGTCCGTGGCCTTGCATGCGGACTATTTTTACACCTTTAGCTTACAGGAACCAGCCACTATGACTGAAGAGCGTGCCACATACGGCACCACTGTCACTCTGCAGCCGGAAAATACCACCCTGCGCATGCCCTATGTCAGAAGCGTCCAGCAATTACTAAATAAAGTGGGCGTACGACGAGGCACTGTACTTGTTATCCGCGACGGCAGACTGCTGACGCCGGACCGCAAGCTCTTTCCCGGTGACGAGATCATCATCCGCACTGTGGTCTCCGCAGGTTAACATGGCATCCCGCACGCAAAGGAAGCCACACAGACTACCACACAGGACAGCACCATGAAATGCAAACGTTGCAAAGCCACTGCCGCAGTGGCCTTACCCAGTCACCATGCGGGGTTTTGTGAGCAGTGCTATGAACTGTTCTTCATCCGTCAGGTGGAAAAAGGCATCCGTAAACAAAAGCTACTCTCTTTTGAGGATCGTATTCTTGTGGCCCTCTCGGGCGGTAAAGATTCTTTGGCCCTTATGCTCGCCCTTGGCAGGCTTGGCTACAATGTCACCGGCCTGCACATTGACCTTGCCATTCCCCACTCGTCCATAGCCGCGCGTGGCGTTGTAGAGCGATTCTGTCACACCCACGGGTTTGAGCTTATTATCAAGGAAATGCTGCACGAGGGGCTGGCTATCCCTGATGTAAAAGCGCGGCTCAACCGCCCGGTTTGCTCAGCCTGCGGAAAAATCAAACGTTACTTTTTCAACAAGACAGCGCTGGATGGCGACTACAGCGTGCTTGCTACCGGCCATAACCTTGATGATGAAATTGCGCGCCTGTTCTCAAACACGTTGCGTTGGGATACCGCGTACCTTAGCGACCAAGGGCCCGCCCTACCCGCTGAGGGAGGCTTTGCGCGTAAGATAAAGCCGCTGTATCGGTTATCCGAATTTGAGACGGCTAACTACAGCTTCTTGCAAGGCATTGAGTATCACTATGCACCCTGCCCTTATTCACAAGGCGCAAGCTTCACACAGTACAAAAAGCTATGGGCAAAACTTGAAGAACGCATGCCCGGACGTAAACTTGATTTTTATCTGGGATTCCTGGAACGTGGCAAGCCTGTTTTCGCCAACCACGAAGAGCTCTGTGGACAAACACTGGCCCCCTGCCTACAATGTGGTTACCCCACCTCTGCGGAGGTCTGTGGTGTATGTCGCATCCGGTCCGCTGTGGCACAGAGCTCAACGAGCTAGCACACCGCAAAGAATTCGCATGCCTTCACATATCCCCTGCCTGAATTCACCACGGCCCACTGTATCTGTGCTTATGCCCATATACAATGGCGCACAGCTTGTGCGCCATGGCCAAAGCGCCCTCAAAGCTGCATTGGGTAGCCTGCTTAAACAAAGCTTTGCAGATTTTGAAATTCTTGCCGTGGATGACGGCTCTAGCGATACCACCCCTGAGGTGCTCCGAGCTTATGCAGCCCTTGATACACGTATTCGACCTATATACATGGCACACGGCGGCATTGTAAAAGCTCTCAACACAGGCCTGACAATGGCTCGCGGCCAATACATAGCCCGCATGGATGCGGATGATATCTGCCACCCCCACAGACTGGCGCAGCAGGTAGCCTACTTAGACCACAACCCTCAAATAGGACTTGTGGCCTGCCGAGTACACTTTGCCGGCAGCAGGCAACACCACGCGGGCTATGCCCGACATGTGGACTGGACAAACACCCTGCTCCGACCAGAGGACATTGCGCTACATCGTTTTCGCGAATCTCCGATTGCACACCCTTCCGTCATGTTCCGGGCCTCTGTGGCACACCGGTATGGCAGCTATGCCCAAGGCCCGTTTCCCGAAGACTACGAATTATGGCTACGTTGGCTAGAAAGTGGAGTAGCCATGGCAAAACTGCCTGAAACCCTGCTGGAATGGCACGATCCGCCTACCCGCCTTTCGCGTACCCACCCACACTATGCAATGGAAAATTTCTATCGGCTGAAAAGTCGCTACCTTGCTCGCTGGCTGGCATGCAATAACCCGCACCACCCACACGTCACCATCATCGGCGCAGGCAAAACCAGCCGGCGCCGAGCCGGAATGTTGCGCACACACGGTATTATCATAAAAGACTGGATAGATGTGGACCCTCGCAAAATAGGTAATGTCATAGGCGGAGTCCGGATACTCGGACGCGAAGCGATTCCCGCAACAGGACACGGCTTTTGCATTGCCTATCTAGCCGGTCACAACGCAGCGGAGGCTCTTGTCAGCTTTCTGAAGACAAAAGGCTATACCCCGGGCACTGATTACCTGCTTGCCTCATGAAAGCAGGCTCTCGGGCGGGGTTCTTGCAACACACAACGTAATAGCTGCAGTACAACGCCAAAGGCCACTCCAAGCCGCATAGCGGCCTATCCTTGACTAGCGAGGACGGAAGGTAATACGACCCCGAGTGAGATCGTAAGGCGACAACTCTACACTAACGCTGTCACCAGGGAGCACACGAATGTGAAATTTACGCATTTTTCCAGATATATGCGCCAACACCTCGTGGCCATTTTCCAGCTCCACGCGGAACATGGCGTTGGGTAACGCTTCCTGCACGACACCGGTTACAGTAATGGCTTCTTCTTTGGCCATACATCCTCCAAAATTACTTATGACAGGGCACACACCCACTTGCGCACAACCACAGTGTGACCCAACATTCTACAAACCCTGCGGGGAACAATATATTCTCGTACCAGACAATACACGTAGCGCGAAGTAGCACGATTCTGTACCTTGCGCAACGGCAATGTCCTCAGGACATCTATTTTCCCATGAGGATTTACCCAAAAGAACATCAGCAACACAAACAACACCGGGATGTTATTTTGCAGTTCTTGCATGGGCTTCAAAAAAAGATGACCACGCAAACCAGCTGACCGCAGCAGCCACCCGTGTATACTCAAACAAATCAATACCGGCCGATTTTTGTAAAAAAACCGGCCGGTTTCATACACTACACCTGTGTGGATCTGCCAACACAAGCTCGCAACACGATACTACTATCTGATAACCTTAAACTCTGCCCGCCGGTTCTTTGCCCAGCTTGCCTCACTGCTACCGGCCACAGCAGGACGTTCTTCACCGTAGCTGACAACCTCAAGCTGATCAGGACGCACGCCTAACAACACAAGGTATTCAAAGGCAGCACGGGCACGGCGTTCGCCCAAGGCAAGGTTGTATTCTTGCGTACCACGTTCGTCGCAGTTACCTTCAATAATCACACGCAACTGAGGATATGCCTTCAATGCCTCTGCTTTGGCTTTCAAGAGTTGCTTGCCTTGGGGCATCAGTTCGAACTTATCAAACTCAAAGTAGACAACATTACCGGTAATACGTTGTTTAGCCTGCTCAAAAGCGGCAAGTGCCTGCTCATCGAGTTTACCGGTAGAATCCCCAGTGCCTGAAGAGCCTGATGTCGTCCCAGTGCTGGCGGGCTGCTCGGGAGTAACCGCAGTCTGTTTTTTGGCGCAACCAATACTGGTGCTAAGCACCAAGGCAAGAAGCAAAGCAAAGCCGAAAGGCTTAAATATACGCATACAAAAACCTCCTGAAAAAACAAAAAACTATTCAAAAAATCCCAAAAAAAAATACACTAAAGATAGCGGAATACATTTTAAAAAAAAACTGCCAAGTCCGCGATGGAACGTTACGTTATCTGCAATATTTGTCAAGAGAGACAAAAAGGCCTTTTATACACAACATACATCTTGCCAAGCCTAATCAGACACATGGCCCCATGCAGGAAAAGATGCGTCCTGCTTGCCTGTATCAACCATTTTGGGCTCACCACCATGGCGTGTGGTCAAGTATACTTTATAGCGGCCCGTACGGTTGGAGGCAAAGGCAATAAAGTAGTTATCCGGCGCAAAACTGGGCATTTCGTCATTGCCAGGGCCAAAAGTGACTTGTGCCTCACGCCCTGTCACAAGATCATGTACAAAAATACGGTGCCCGGCGCTAGTACGGCGCGAAAACACAACTAACGTGCCATCAGAGCTGATACTGGGAGAGGTATTATATTTTCCATCCCGAGATACACGGGTTACGCGGCCTGTTTCCAGGTCTTTCAAAAAAACATGGGGATTCCCCATCCTGTTGGATACAAAGGCCATTTTCTTTCCAGAAGCATCCAGCGTAGGCGACACGTCAATACCCCAACTCTGCTCCAATATCTTTTTCCTCTTGAACAGGTGATTCAGCAGAAAAATATCAGGATTACCGCTGGCGGCAAGACTGACAGCCACAGTATTATCCGGCAAAAATCTGGGCCCGATGACCGTATTGCCAGGAAAACGTATAAGCTGGGTGTTCCCGGCCACACGACTCCATACACCGAGGGCATGGCTACGCTCGCCAATATGACTAAATATGATGTGTCGGCCATCAGCCGACCACGAAGGAGACAGGGCAATACCTTTGGCATTGGTCACCTGACGCAGCCCCCCCCCTGTGGGCTTTACAATCCAGATATCCTTCTGCCCAGCCTTTTTTTGGCTCACGAATGCCAAGGTAGATCGAAAAAAATCGCCCCTTCCCGTAAGTGCCTGCATGAAATCACTTGCAAACTTCTCTGCAACCATGGGCAACGTGACCTTGGGAGTCAAATAATAGGCTTTGCCAACAAGCAAGGAGCCCTGACCGGTTTCGTATACGCGCAACTCCACACGTCTGCCTCTTTCCGTTACTTCAGCAGGCCACCCCGTGACAATAAGAATATCCGTGTTTGCCAATTGGTAGCGCTTAAAATCAATACCAGGCATTTTGTATGTATCGGGTCTGTTGCCCCCAAGGATGGCGCTCTCATTCACAAAACTAAGAAAAGGCAAAAAACCCAGGTTATGACGAATCAACTTGTCCAATTCCAGAGCCGAAGACGGCAACTCCGTACCTTGGTCGGCAATAGGGGTTGTCATTGCGACATTGGTCCGGTTTTGGCCTGGGCCGTAGATATTGATCCCCACAGGGTTGTCCCCGGCCACGCCGCTTACGGGCGCGCACAGGGCCAGCATACCGAAAAGTAGTGTCAAAAAAATTCTGTTCATGGGTCTCTGTTATGCTTAGAGCCTGTATAATGCGTTACATTCAGACGCAACGCGGTTTACAACATGTCCTGCAATGTAAAAGTGATACGCAGGTCCTGCAACTCTGACAATGGCGGCGGAGGCAGCGCGCCCGCGCTTCGTACCGCACTTATGGTAGAGCTGTCATAATCCGGACGACCAGATGATGTTTCCATGGTCACATCCAACAGCGTGCCGTCAGGTGCAAGCCTGATGCGTAGCACCGTTGCCAGATTGGTCCGCTTGGCAAGCTGAGGAAAACGCCAATGCGTCCGAACAAGCTCTATCACCTGTGCGCGGTATATGGCCACCAAACCAAGGCCGCTACCAATACTTTGCCCGCCTTGTCCGCCATCAGTTCCCCCGTCGGAATCGTTTGTACGTGAAGATACCGCAGTGCGCAATGCCGCAAGCTCATCCTCCACGTGCCGCTGCTCCTGTTGCGTACGCTTTTTTACCTCTGCTCCTGCAGAGGCCAATGCCTGTTTCAAAATATCGTCTGCTGACGGCGCCTTGGGCTTTTTTTGAGTAGGTTGAGGTGGCGCCGGCTTTTTTTGCGTATCCGGTTTTGGTTTGGGCGTAGGCGCGGCTTTGTCTTCTTTGGGCAACGGCTTGAGCAAAGCTTTGGGGGGTGACGCCTCAGGAGGAACAGGCTTGGGGGCAACAGGAATGGGTGCCGCGTCCTCTGGTCCTTGAGGCTTGGGGGCCGGTTTTGGAGTTACGGACTTTGGTGCACCAGGCTTTGGCCGATTATGTTGTACCGGGGTAGGCAACGCCACAAGACTTACATTATACACAGGCAGCTCAAGAGATATTTTACCCGTGGATACAGGCCAGTACAATGCTGCCAAAATGACGCTGCCATGCAGCAAAAAAGATATGGTGGTACAAAGTGTACGCATGTCTACCAGCTAACGCCTATCACTTGTTCTTCTGCGTACCAGCTGCAGGTTCAACAACATCAGCCACCACACCAAGGTTACTAACGCCCGCCCCTTTAACTATGCCCATGACCTGAACCACCACACCATATGCCACGGCTTTATCCGCCCGCAAAAAAAGCTGCTTATTTTGGCTGGTGACCAAATTTTCAATATGGTTGGGCAGAGTATCCAAGGTCACTTCATACTCGTCCATATACATGGAACCATCCTGCTTGATGGTCAACACCATGTTATCGGCGTCTGTGGGCAAAACATCCACAGTGGAGGTCTGAGGCAAGTCAACATCAATACCCTGCGTCAGCATGGGCGCTGTGACCATAAAAATAATCAAAAGAACCAGCATTACGTCCACAAACGGCGTGACGTTGATTTCAGAGACAAAACCGCTTTTTCCTGACGATACGCCCATAAAAAAACCCGCCTTATTTCAGGCTGTCCGAGGCTGCTGCTGCATATATTTCATGCTGCACTCGGTTGAGAAACGCACCAGCAAAATTGACCATTTGTGCCTCAATACCATTGAGCATACCAAGAAACATATTGTACCCTACAGTGGCAGGTATGGCCACGCCAAGCCCCACAGCCGTTGCCACCAGCGCCTCGGATATACCAGGGGCTACCGCCGCCAGCGAAGCTGTTTTCATCATGCCAATGGACTGAAACGAGTGCATGATGCCCCATACCGTACCCAAAAGCCCGATAAACGGCGCAGCGTTGGCACACGTAGCCAAAAAGGCCAATGATGAAGACATTTGGGATACCTGTATACTGACGCCCTGCCGCAATGAACGACGTACATTGTCGGCCACGACATCTTCATTGCTTTTCAGGTCACATAAACGATTGTATTCGGCCACGCCCTCTTGTGCTACGTGGTACAGGGGAGACGCCTGATCATGCCCGAGAGTCTGCACTGCCCCACGCAAGTCACGCGCACGCATGAACACCTCAATGCCTTGCGCCGCTCTACGCTTGGCAGCACTGAGCATTATCCACTTTTGTAGCATTAGCGACCAGCTGGCCACAGACATGAGTACAAGAATACCCAGTACAATTTTTACAACCAAGGTTGCCTGCGCAAGCAGGCTGAATATGTTTGATTCCATCAGACAAGCACCACATAAGCTGTGTTAAGAGTTCTGGAACAATTCAGAGGCAACATTACCAACACAAACGACTGGGATAGCATAGCGCAAAGCAGGGGCTTTTGAAAGCCCCGCAACATATTGGAATATATGCTTTTCTACTAAAATTATTCACTATGTTCACAATCTGCCATATATGTTTTTGCGATTTTACACACACCATGGTAACTGCCATGCTGTTGTATACCATAGACCATTCAATATAAAAAATATAGTTGCTGCAGCAAGATACAATTTTTTGTTCTCATGTGCGCAACTTGCATACGTTGCTGGCCTGTGTAAGCCCCGGGAGACTTTAATATGCACTCTGGAAAAATAAAAAGTTTGGCATTGACTCTCATCCTGCTACTAGCGCCAGGAACGCTTGCCGGTGCGCAGGACCAGGACACGCCTGCCCCCCAACAGGTACAAGAGACAAAAAAGCTGAATATGGAACGTGCGGTACTGACGGCACTGCGTGATAATCCCGGTATCCACGCTGCCAAGGCAGGCGACATGGCTGCCAAAGAAACACGTAAAGCCGCGCTGGGGGGCTTTGGCCCCTCACTAAGCGGAACGTATGGCTACAGAAAAGCAGACCACGACAAACCACACCGTGATGCTGTCGCGTATAAAGACGAGTTGTATACCGCAACGCTGAGCGTTCAACAGCCGCTATTTACCGGATTTGCCCTGCTTTCCACATATCAGAACGCCGTGATACAAAAAGAGCAGGCTGCTGCGCAGGTGAATAGTGCCGAGCTGCGCCTTACCCTCTTGGTACAAGAAAACTTTTTACGTCTTTTGGCCGCACGTGAAGGGCATCGCAGCGCAAAGGATCAGCTGGAGCGCCTGCAAAGCCAGCTCAAGGTGGCACAGGCATTTTACAAGGTAGGGCTAAGCCCCCGCATTGACGTACTGCAAGCCGAACGGGATCTTTCTGATGCAGAAGACAAACTGCTGCAAGCAGAAAACACCGTACTGACGCAGGAAACTCGCCTGAACACCTTGCTGGGGTTACCGCTGGATGCAACCCCACCCTATGTAGGCTCTCTTGATTTCATACCTTTTTCACTCTCACTGGAAGAATGTCTCCGCCGCGCCTATGGCCAGCGACCTGATATACGTATCGCACAGCACGCTGTTGCTGTTGCCGGAAAAGAGCGGACATTGGCCCAAAGCGGCTTTTACCCGCAACTAAACGCCGGCCTGGATTATTCACGTAGCGGTGAAAACGCCATGGTAAACGGCGGCGACTTAATGTCCACAGAGTTTAGTGAATGGTCAGCGGGTGTTTCTATGTCGTGGAACCTGTTCAACTCTGGCCGGGACTATTATACCCAAAGCGCAGCAGCACATCAGATACGCAAAATGCTGGCTGAAGAAGCAAACCTGCGCCAAGAGATAGGCTTTGAGGTTCAATCACGTCGTCTGAAACTGTCCGAAACAACAAAGCGCATCAGAGTAGCGCAAAAAACAGTGGAGCAGGCCACAGAAGCATACAGGATGGCAGTGGCGCGCTATCAGGCACAAGTGGGCACAAATACGGACGTTCTTGATGCACAAGCCGCACTGACCAACGCTGAAGCTGCCCTGACCAATGCACAAGCCGATTACCTAATGGCCCTCGCCAACTTGTACGTGTCCATCGGAGAAAAAAATCCGTCCCTGCACATGCCCTCGTAATAATACTTTTTCCGTATACCAAGGCATATCCTCCATAACGAGGCCTGCCCCCGTTCTCCACAGCAGAATGCGCTGGCTGTTATGCGTCGGGCATGCCTAGCTGTGCCAGCAGCACATCCTTAAGCCGCTCACTGCCTTGGTCGGCATAGGCATAGCGTACGCGCATACATGGCTTGTTGATGCGAACAAGCCTGTCCAATCGCATGGGTGTACCAAGCAGTACAAGCTCGCAGTCCACATTGTTGATAGTGGCCTCAAGGTCGGCAAGCTGGCTGTCAGAATAGCCCATGGCCGGCAGGACACAACCAAGGTGCGGATATGCAGCATATGCCGCACTGATACTCCCCTGGGCCACAGGGCGAGGGTCTACAATCTCGCCGGCGCCAAACTGCTCTGCAGCCACTGCTGCAGCCCCAAATGTCATTTCACCATGGGTCAGCGTGGGACCGTCTTCCACCAGTAAAACCCGTTTGCCCCGTATGGCGCCGGGAGACTCCACACTAACATTGGATGCCCCTAAAACGATTGCAGGAGCCTTTTTATGGGATGAAGAACGGGCCCGAAGCAACGCAGTATGCACAGCCTCCACCTGCCGGGCAGATGCAGTATTTACCTTGTTAATCAAGGCAATATCAGCCAGAAGCATGTTTACTTCACCCGGGTGGTAACGGCTTTCATGGCCGGCCCGTAGCGGATCAAATACAGTGATTTGTACGTTGGGACGATAAAACGGGGTATCATTATTTCCCCCATCCCACAAAATAATATCTGCCTCACGCTCTGCTGCCTCAAGGATGCGTGCATAGTCCACACCGGCAAACACAGTAAGTCCATGTTCCACAAGGTGCTCGTATTCTTCGCGTTCCTCAACGGTACACTGCGCAGCGTCCATATCTTCCAAAGAGGTAAAGCGTTGCACAGCCTGTCGGCTAAGGTCGCCATATGGCATGGGATGGCGGACAACCACAGGGCTGAGCCCTTGCTCACGCAGTATGTCACAGGCGGCAAGCGTCACAGGAGACTTGCCACATCCTGTACGGACAGCACACACGGCCACCAAAGGTTTGCGCGGCACAATCTGCGTGGCAGCAGGAGAAAGCAGCCTGAAATCCGCCCCCAAGGAGAGCGCCAGCGAGGCACAGTGCATGACAGCCTCATGCCCGATATCACTATAGCTAAATACCACCTCGTGGATGTTCTCTTTTTGTATCAGATCCGGCAGTTGTGTTTCTGCAAGAATGGGAATACCGGCCGGATAGAGAGGACCAGCAAGGGAGGCTGGATACGTTCTACCATCAATATCAGGTATTTGTGTTGCCGTGAATGCCACCACACAATAGTTCTGATCATGGCGGAACAGTACATTGAAGTTATGAAAATCACGACCTGCAGCGCCCATGATCACAATATTTCTGCTCATAAAGGCCTCGCTTTGAGATTATAATGCCGATATGCAGCGTGCGCCAAGCGTACCGTCCTGTATTGTAAAAAACGCGCTATCAGGTGCTTCTTTACGGACCAAGTCTACTGTGGCCGGGTGACAGGTAAAAAGCAAGACCTGATGACGACGTGCCAGCCTCGAGAAAGCCCGCACCGCACAAGCCGCCCTGTGCGGATCAAAATTTACCAGAATGTCGTCCATAATGACAGGTAGGGGCTCGCCATGGGCCGCGTGTTCGCTGATATAGCCAAGTCGTAGCGCCAGATATAATTGCTCTGCTGTACCACGGCTGAGCTCTTCAGGCAGGCGCGTCTGCCCACCAGCCGTAACAGCCCTAATACCATTGTCTTCCAGCGAGGTGTAAATTTCTGTATACATCCCGTCGGTAATGGTGTGCAGAAATTCTGTTGCCGTTTTAATCACAGCGGGCTGCCGCTCCTTTTCAAAAGCGGACTTTGCCTGTTCCACAAAATGGCGCGCCAATGCCAGCGTGGCCCACTGCTCTGCCTGCCGGCGTAGTGACTCACTCAGAGCCTCACGCTGTGCCCGCAATTCTGTATCCTTGTCCGAGTCACGCATGGCTCGCAGCTCTGCCTTGACATCATAATACTCTGCCTGCAGATTTTTATTTTCTTCCTGCAATTTGGCTTTTTTTTCTACCAAATCTTGCTGGCGTGCCTCCAGCTCTTCACGGCTGGTGGCGGCAAACATCTTTTGCAAAGCAGTCTTGCGCTCATCCATACTCAGACTACTCACGGCATAGAGAGCATCGTCATCCGCAGTCCCGGCATACAACTCTGCTTCGCGAGAGGCTATATCACGCCGCCACCTCTCCTGTTCCAAAAATACACCGGCCCGGAGCCGCAATTCTTCTTCATTACGAGCCTTGGCCACCTGCAGCAGGTCGTCATGACGCTTTTGCGCCCTGGCATAACGTTCACGCATATCGTCACGGCTCTGCCGAGTTTCTTCCACACTCCGTACAAGCTCATTATGCCGTATCTCTGTGCTACAGGCGCTCTTCAGCGCCATTGTCAGCGCATTAATGGCTTGCTCTGCATCGCGCATATCCCAAGTACGGTCTGTAGCACTGTGGATATCTTGCAACGTATCGTGGACCCTCTGCTGTTTTTGCAAAAGCGTCTCCCTGTTGCTAGCTAAAGTTTCCTGCTCCTGAAGAATACGCTGGGCCTCTGTAATGGAATCCAAGGCTGTGCGGGCTGTGTCAGGCATACTACCACCGGGCAAACCGTGCTTGCAAAGCCAGTTTCGCCAAGCATCAAGTTCATTTTGATGCTGGGCTTTGGCCTGTTGCGCCGCCTGCACAGCAGCCTCAAGTTCTTGTTGTAACCGGCTATGGGCCTGTTCTTTTTCTTCTAGCACACGCTGGGCAGACAGGTAGTTGCGATGCGCGGTATCCTGCTCATCCACGTATACCAGCCACTGATCCACACGGCCAATCATAGCAGTGTCTGCACGCGCATCTGCAAGCTCGGGAACACTATGGACCAACACCATGTACTCCTCTTGTACGGCTTCCTCCTTGGCCATTTTTTCCCGTTGCTCCCCAAGGCGGTTCGCACGTTCGCGCACCCTCTCCACTCGTCCAAAAAAATCACTTAGATCAACAGGTTGCATTGTCTCTGGCAAAGCCACAGCACGGATACAATCCTGCCATACATTGCGGCATTGCTGCTCTTCATAGTCTGCCGTGCCAAGGCGCTTTGCAGCCTGCGCAGCGCCTTGCCGGGCCTTGTGCAGCTCTTGCAGAGCCTCGTCTACCTGACGCTGGCAGGCAATGAACTCTTCTGCAAGGGTACGCAAACGCTCAAGCTCCTGCTCCGCACTGTCAACACTCTTGCGGTCAGCACTGTCCAGTCCCAGTTCGCGGGCACACTTCGCCGCGTGCTCCTCATATTGCTCGCAGTCTTTTCGGGTGGAATCTCTCCGCTGCTCAAGCCCTCTGTCACCGTGGGAAAGCCCCTTGCGGGCGAGCCATATACCCGCAACAGCACACAATACCGCCACCTCGTATACAGCCGTAACTGATGGCAGATACGCGGCAAAAATGCGATGCGCATTTGGCACTGTGTACCATAATAACGATAACAGGCAGGCCACCCCAAAAAGTATTGCACCACCCACTACAAAATTTGGCCTGGCAGCAGGCAGAGCTGCGTACTGCTCTTCAAGCAATTTCAGTTTGTCCCGCGCAGAGTCTCGCACACGCATCGCATCACGCAGATCATCCAGCATCATGCGGCGCGTTATAATGCCTTGCGTGGTGGCATGGTCCGAAGGGGCTGACAGTGTGGCTTCACATGCGGCATGATGCTCCTCACGGCGCTGCTTTTCCTGACATGCGACTTTGTACTGTTCCTTCGCTATGAGATGGTACTCCTCGGCCTGCTTCAACGCACGGGCACATTCTTCCATACGTCGGCGCGCCGGGAGCGACGTATCAAAGGCCCACATGGTCTCACATGTCCATGTAGGGCTAATGTCAGCAAGCGCGCTGTCCAGTTGAAGGGAGTCTGATGCGATCTGCTTCCGGTCCTGTGGCAGGTTTTGTATGATGGATTCCATACGGTCACGTCCTGCCGCAAGCTTTCGGACCAAAGCTGCATCAGCCAAATGGCCAGGCCTGGACAATGCCTCTTGGGCATTACGAGCCAGAAGAACCTGTTCTTGGGCATCTTTCTGTACAATATGCAACCGGTCCTCTTCACGACACGCCTCATCCATACGCTTGGCGCTGTCCGTCAAGCTTACACAAAATTTGTCAATGTGTTCACGGGTAAAAAGCGATACGTCAAAAGCACGTACACGCTCAGAAGTCCAGTCTGGGCCCAAAGAGGCAAGACAATGCCCAAGTCTGCCCTGCAGGTTCTCCTGCTGCTGAACGATATTGGCCAGTTCTCGCAGGCTGTTGACATACGCCTCTTTACCCTCCACCAACCCCTGAATCCTGGCAGCATGGGCGAGAATTTTCTTATCAGGGACATTCTGCTCCACTTTAAGCTGCTGGGTGCTCAAGCGCTGCTCGGCAGCATGTATATCTTCCTCACGCGCTCTCAACTCGCCCAACGCTGCTTCAAAACGGGTCAGGCCATCAGCAGGGAATTCCGTGATCGGTTCAGCTGCAGCCAGCAGTACCTCTTTTTCCCGCAGAGCAGTCCAATTATCCCATTGCGACAATCGTCGGTTGCAGGCACGCAAGTCCGCACCTACCTTTTCCTGTTCTACACACACGGTCTCGAGCTGTTCTTTCAGCTTTTGGGCACGTACATATGCCTTGTCATACTTCGCAGAGCTGTCGGCCAAGGCACCTAGCTGCTCCTTGACATCCCGCAGCTGGCCCAACAAACTATTAATTACAAGTTTTTCGCCACGTGGCTTGAAAAGCTTGTCCATGGTTTTTTCGCAGTCTTGTAAAACCTTACCCACAGGCCGCGAGCCACTTCCAAAACTGGCACTGTGCAGCAGATGGTGAACTTCTTCATTATCCAACGATGCAAGATTTTGCAGCTCCGCAAGGCTGAAGCCATATACAGTGCGAAACAACTCTCGCGTCACGCCGCCCAACAGGCTGTGAAGCGTATCCGCAGGTACTTCTTTACCGCTATCATTCCTCAGCGTGATGGTCTTGCCTTTGCCCGGCACACGGTGCAGACGAAAGAGCCCCTTACTAGCACTCTCCAGCGTAATCCAGCCGCCGGCATTGCCCCCGCGCAAAGGCAAATAGCAGCGCTCAGCCTTGTTACTTTTGGTTGGATAGCCAAAAAGCATGGTCCGAAAAAAACCCAGTGTGGTGGACTTGCCTGCTTCATTCTCTCCTAGAAAAACATTGAGACCCCTAGCCAGCTCATCCACCTGCTGGTCAACAAAAATACCAAAACCATTCATCCCAAACGAGCAGATGCGCATCAGCGTTCCTCCAGCAACTCAAGGCAAGTCAACTCCACTGCATCCAGTAGCGTACAAAGTTGCTTTGGATCCGGCCTAGCTAAAAGACGGCCCGCCGAGGGATGTAAAAATAACGGACGGAGCGGCCCTTGCACAAGCTCTGCACAAATCGCCTCGGTATTATCATCCGGTGCTTCTGCCGCACATAGTGCACTTTTGGCCTCATACACACGACGTAGGGTTTCACCCAGCAGGGTATCCGCAGCACGCAGGGTATCCATGTCGACTTGGGGGCGACAAGCAGGCACTATATCGTTTATCCATATGCCGGGCGCCATATCGCTCAGGTTGTGGCGAACCCGATCCATTAGGTCTGCAACCCCTTCCAAATCGCGTATAGTACGGCTCAACTCGCCTCGCCCAGTAAGAGTCACACGCAATATTATGTCAGAGGTAAGCTCCACGCCGCCCGCTTGGCCTGTACGGCTGACAATGGCATCCTTACGCTGAACAACAGCGTCGTGGATATGTGCCTCCAATGCATCCATTGTTTTCACACCGTCGATGGAAATATCAAGCTTTTCCCACACCACTGGCCCAAGCTGATGAAAGTGCGGTACAAAAGCACTCCCGTCATGACGGATCTCATAGCAGCCGCGTAGCCCGGTCTCGTTAATATGCAACCCCTGTGTATTACCGGGATATACACAAAGCGGCGTTTTGCACACATCTTGGCGTTGGTGCACGTGCCCCAAAGCCCAGTAGTCAAGGGCAGATGACCGCAGATCATCCACGCTACATGGGGCATAGCGGTCCGCCGCAGCAACAGACGTCGTGCTACAGTGCAGCAGTCCTATCTGGGGCAGATGATCTCGAGTCTTGTCGCGCCTGAAACGTTGAGCAAGGTTATCGTGCTCTTCTGGGGAGGCATGGCTTATTCCATGTATGAGGGCAATCTCATGCCCCTGACGCACCACGGGAACCGCTTCCACTGTTTCCGCATTAAAAATAGTCACATTGGACGGCCATTCCATATGCGTCACACAGCTACTTGCACAGTCATGGTTGCCATGGACCATAAACACAAAAATTCCAGCCTGCTCCAGACGCACACAGGCGTCGCGCAAAGCAAACTGAGCCTTGAGGCTGCCCTCTTCATGGTTATAAATATCACCCGCAAGCAGCAAAAAATCCGCCTTGCGGGCAATGCAGAGCTCTGTCAATCTGCAAAGCGCTGTAAATGCAGCTTCGTGTAACCGGGTAGCGAGCTGCGGTGCTTGTGCTTCGAGACCCTTGAACGGTGCCCCCAAATGCAGATCAGCGGCATGAAAAAAGCATAAAGAAGTCATAGCGTCCGTACTATCTGCTTAAAGTGTTCTAGGACGTCAGCATGTCATGCGTAGAAGAAAAAGTATACGATAGGACGGTTAGATGGCCCGTGCAGAGAAAAGCTACAGCATGCCGCACAAAACCATCCATACCAAGAGAGTAGCCGGCTAACGAGGCACTGGCTCAGAGTGTCTTGTACGGTAGATAATATCCTCTACTCTTTTGACAATGGCCTCTCCTGTGGCCGCATCCAACTGAAAAACATTATTGCCCGCGGATACAGTTACATTCACCAGCAACGGCGTTACCTTATGCAATGTGATTATAACCGGATAATTTGCAGTGGCGGCAAGGAGCCTGTCACCTTTATCAGTAGCCTCCACAGACTCCACAGGGATGGACATTTCATCCAGGGCAGTATGTGTGGCCCGATACACCATCCAGTAGGGATGCGGATACGAATGTGATACTTCTTCATCCATAGCTGATATGGTCGTGGAAACACCTGCCGCGGCTATGCCCAAAGCCGTGAGGATACATCCGGACTGGGTAAGAAGCAGTGCCCATAGGGCAAGGTAGGAAAAAATACGTGTCATGACTGGTGCTATTAAAACAAAAAATTACTCTCTACATATCGCACTACGTTTACTAGGGGATTAGTGGAGCGTCAATAGCACTCCCCCTTGCCCCTCGAAAACAGCTTTCATGGCCTACGCATATTTGGTATAAAACTCTATGCAACAATGGTCGCAATGCTTCATGCACATAGATATGGATGCATTTTTTGCCTCCGTGGAACAACTTGACAAACCAGAGCTGCGGGGCAGACCTGTAATTGTAGGAGGCGGTAAACGCGGCGTTGTTGCAGCAGCCTCATATGAGGCACGCCGCTATGGTATACATTCTGCCATGCCTGCGAGCCAGGCCCAACGCCTCTGCCCCCATGCGGTGTTTGTGCCACACCGCATGCACCGCTACAAAACGCTCTCGGCGTTGATTATAAGGGTGCTACGTGACTTTTCTCCACTTGTAGAGCAAGCATCAGTGGATGAAGCATATCTTGATGCAACAGGGTGCATGAGGCTCTTTGGGCCGCCGGAACAAATGGCGCATACCATACGGTCTGCCGTGTATAACGCGGTGGGCGTGACATGTTCTGTGGGCGTGGCACCGGTAAAATTTCTTGCAAAAATTGCCTCTGAAATACACAAACCCAATGGTGTTTTTGTACTTCCTCCCAATGCTGTAAGTAACTTTCTTGCAGCACTGCCGGTGGCGCGTATCCCTGGAGTAGGCAAGCGCTTTTCCAACGAGCTGCACGCATTGGGGGTGCGTACAGTAGCAGATGTACTGCGCTATCCCGAACCTTTTTGGCAACGCCGTTTCGGCAAAGGAGGCACACACCTGCTTGCCTATGCACAAGGCATTGACCCTCGGCCTGTAAACCCATCCTCGCAAAGCAAATCAGCAAGTGGAGAAAGCACGCTTGCTGAAGATACCGACGATAAAGAGCTGCTGAAAACATGGTTACTGCACCATGCAGAGCGGGTAGGATACAACCTGCGGCGCAGAGGAATTTCCGGGCGGACAGTGATGCTCAAGGTCAAGTTTGTAGACTTCACAAGCCTCACACGCTGCCGAACTCTTGCCGAACCGACCAACGCCACAGAATCGCTGTTCACCGTAGCCGCGGGTCTGCTGGATGAGTTGCCCCTGCCTCAAAAAGTCCGGCTCATTGGCCTGGGGCTCTCTCATTATGCCCAAGGAGACCAGCAGCTTGCTCTGCCACTATGCTCACCTGCAACGATGCAAAATGAAAAAAGCCGACGCCTGGAACAAACCATGGATATTGTGCGTGGCAAATTTGGCCCTAAAGCCATAGTCCGCGGCAGGCTCCTTAATGATACAGGCCAAAAGTAGCAACGCGTTATCGCACACAAAGCATGGGTCTGCCCCGCTCCGCATCATCCAGCGCATAGCCGCGGACAATGGTAATCAACGCAAAAGTTTAAAAAAGGAACAGGAGACTTTTTCCATACCCTCTTCCTGCGTGACCATATGGTGGCACTATCAGGGGACTATCCAAATACATGCCGCCTGCCTACCTGAATTTTTGGCCCGTCGGTACGAAAAAAACGTCTCATGCAGCGTCCACGTACACAGATCAATGCCAAATATATTCTGGCGTGGCAGCCCTGCCTGCTGTAGCTGGCAACGAGTCAGACTCCACAGGTCCATGGCCATGGCTACAGGGTCAAACCACTCCCGCCATGTAGCCCCCCATTCTGTATCAAACCCGGTAAACTGTGCTGCACCCGGCCCCAGGCTGGGGCCACGCACCGCCATCAAGTCTTTCGACAGCACACTGTAGTATCCACAAAATTCTGCCACTGCACTTTGAATGAACTCCATCCGGTTACCACGCCACCCCACATGTAACGCTGCCACATAACGGCCTGAAGTGTGTGCCAGAAGTACCGGCTGGCAGTCAGCGGTCTTGATTACCAGGCCGTAGCCAGGCCTATCCGTGGCATGCCCGTCTGCTTCTGCCACAGGGGGCTGATCAATGTTTGAAAGCGGTTCAGAATCACATAGCAGCCTGTTGCCATGTACCTGTACAAGCTCTATCCAATGCACCACTCCCAGTGTCTGATAGAGCAGCCTGCGGTTTTCTCTGACACGAGCAGTATCATCTCCAACTCCATAAGAAATATTGGCCCCGTCATACTCCTGACCTGCGGAAGAAGGCCAAGCACCGCCAAGACGGGTCTGAAAAGCACAACGTACTCCTCGAATGCCAGGAAAAACAAACGGAATAACTGTCAAAGCCATAGCAATGCCTCGTTGGTACACAAGGCGTGTACAGACTTATCCCAAGGCTCTGCAGGAATCTGTGCAACAACCTGAAACGCATAAGCATAGCCCACAAGCGTTGCCCGCTGCATGGCGTCATGGGCAAGAATCCTGTCATAGTAGCCCCCGCCAAAACCCAGCCTATTGCCACGCCGGTCAAATCCCACCCCAGGAATCACTGCCACATCAGGTGCAAAGCCCATTGAGCTCATGTCAACAGCCGGGCAGCATGCAGGGTCCGGCTCGGCAATGCCATAGCAGCCCGGTACAAGCTCTTGTTCACATGAGCACAGCGCAAAGCACATTGCTCCTTTACGCTGCGGATCGCAGCGTGGCAGAAAAACATCTTTGTCGCGCAACCAGGCATCCTGCAACATATCCCACGTAGGCATTTCGTTGCGCACGGGCATGTACAAAACAACCTGGCGTGCAGCCTGCCACACCTCGTGTTCCATGAGACGATGCTGCGCCTGCCTGCCAAGCTCTTCTACCTGACTGGGGGCAAGAGCTGCCCGCTTCTGGAGCAATGCACGCCGCAAAACAGGTTTGTCCACCTCGCAAGATGTTGCCTGTTTGCCCTGTAAAAAGGAATACTTGGCCATTATCCTACTCTTGTATATATTACAGATGACACAATGGGCGTATTCACCAGCATAGGCCCTATACCATGAATTATAGCAAGGAATAAAATACCATGCAAAATCATGACACATATTGGATTGGTATTGGCGATTTACATGAAAACACTGAAGCTCTTGATAGTGTTCGGGGCATTGGTGAAGCAGAAGGGGTTATTATCAGCGGTGACCTGACTCTGGCCGATGGCGTTGCCGTGGCAAAACAGGTGGTGGGAGCCGTAAAAGCATACAATCCTACTGTCTTTGCGCAAATAGGCAATATGGACAAACCTGAAGTGGATGCGTGGCTCACCAAAACCGGTATCAATATTCACAGACAGGGACGCGCACTGGCAGACGGTATAGGTGTCATGGGAGTGGGGTACTCTACGTTCACACCATTTGGTACACCCAGTGAATGCTCTGATGAACAGCTGGGCATATGGCTGGATGAAGCCTGGCAGAGTGTGCATCATTTTGAAAAATTACTGCTTGTGGTACACAATCCGCCTGTAAATACAGTATGTGATCGCCTAGGCGGAAACAAGCACATAGGCAGCCCGGCAGTACGGGCCTTTATCGAGCGGGTGCAGCCGGACGTATGCCTGACCGGGCATATCCATGAAGCCATCGGCCTTGAGTACATAGGCAAAACAGCCGTAGTCAATCCCGGTCCGTTTTCATCCGGCGGATATGCCGTTATCCGCAACGGAACAAAGGCACTCAGCGCAGAACTGGTCCGCGGTCAGCGGTAATATATTTTTTATATTTACGGTTGACACACCTGTAGACCAAGCGTATTGATACCCTTCTTCGCGACTCTTCTTGTTGCCTTTGTATATAAAGGCGGCAGCATGAGAAAGCGAGCATGGCGCGGGGTGGAGCAGCACGGTAGCTCGTCGGGCTCATAACCCGAAGGCCGCAGGTTCAAATCCTGTCCCCGCT
>CAZQKM010000002.1:0-140236 GCA_964593925.1 uncultured Desulfovibrionaceae bacterium
ACAGCCATCAGAAAGCTTGCTGTGCATGTCGGGTGGATTATGCAGGGGTCTTAAGATATAGTGAGGCGTCAGGGTGTTGTGCCCTGTCCTCTTGCGTGCATGTGTATGGCTATGCCGTCGTTGCATGGCTCCTCTGGTTTTTTTCATGGGGTAGGTATTCGGAAATATTTAGGCGCATCTTGCGTGCGTTTTTGGTATGCGCCCTCTGCCCGGCTTCCTGTCTGGCTATTTAGTGTACATGCCCTGTTTGCCCCTTGTCTTGAACTTTCGGGGCAACAAGCAGTTGGCTTGGTTACTTGTTTTGGTTTTTAAATAGGTCCGCGGGTGCATGCGAGGTGTTGTGGAGCTCCATGTCTGCAATTTCTTCAAAAGGTATGCCTTTAAGGGGGGGGGATGGAAAGGTGGCCTACACTATCCGGTGTGGTTTGCAGTGTATGAGCGACGACTTCGGCTAACCCCGGGCCACACATCCTGCCTTGGCAGGGGCCCATGCCACAGCGGGTAAGAATTTTGACCTCATTCAGGTCATGTGCGCCTTGGCGGACCGTTTCACGCACCTTGCCTACGGTCACATTTTCGCAGCGGCAGAGAACGGTGCTGTCAGCGAATGTCAGAAAAGATTGCGTGGGAGCGTACAGAGTATCCACAAAGGGCCGTGGGTGGCTCTCCCATTGCATGGCCTTGCGCAGAGGCCTAGCCAGCGCATCCCGCTCATATTCGGGGATGAGGCCAAAGCATTTTGCCACCTCTAGCGCCGCTAACTCTCCTTTGTATTGAGCTGTAAGCGCACCGGAGACAGAGGTGCCATCACCGGCTGCAAAAATACCTTCATGATTGGTACGTCCCCATTCGTCGCACTCTGGATACCAGTAGCGTTGGCAATTGTTCCACCGCATATGGCAACCAACCTGGCGGAAAATATGTGTGCTGGGAATAACTCCAAAATGTAGAAATAGCATATCTGCATCAAAGGCATATTTTTTGGAGCGGCAGGCTGCTTCCACACGCTCCAGCCGTGTCGCCCCGAAGGCGTCAATGGATTGTATGCCTTTATGGTACGGCACTTTGGAGCGGTGGATTTTTTGTAGCATGGAGATGCCTTTCCGCAAAAAGTCTGGGCGCAGCATGGCTTTGGGGGCATGGGGCAGCGCGGCTACTTGCGGAAGCTTGGGCGTGGTATCAAGAATGGCAGCAATGTGAACGTTTTTTTTTGATAAGTTGGGAGGCCTCCAGCAACAGTAGGGGACCACTGCCTGCTAGTACGACCCTGCCTTTTGGCACCAGGCATGCCTCTTTGGCAAGGTTGTTGGCGGCACCTACCCCCATGACGCCGGGAAGCGTCCAGCCCTGGATTGGTACTGGGCGTTCCATGGCGCCTGTGGCAATAATAATGTAATTGGCGCGCAGCTGTGTGGAGATACCTTTGCGAGAATAGCATATGTGCCCGTCTGCCTCTACCTGCCATGCTGTGGCACCGTTCAGGTATTTCGTCCCACTTGCTTTAAAGCGGATAGCCAGCTTCGCTCCCTTGGCATACTCCTCGCCCATGAGCGCTATATTGCTGGTAGGGGCGTTTTCTATATTGCGATATATTTGGCCGCCGACATGTTGTTGCTCATCAAGGAGCAGTATGTCTAATCCCATTTCTCCAAGGGTCGCTGCTGCTGCCATGCCCGCCGGCCCAGCGCCAATGACAATAACGTCGTGATGCCTAGTCATACGATTCTCCTGCCTCGAAAAACCGGCGCTCGATGATCATATTTTTTTCTACAGGCGTCATACAGGCTTGTTTTTTATGCCATTGATTTCCATCAGGCACTCGTAACAGACTCCCATGAGGCAGTGTGGCCCGCAGGGTTTGCCGCTGGAGAGTGAACGACGGGAAGCCATCTTGCCGATACTCAGAAGAGCCGCAGCTACGTTTATACCGACAGGCAGCTCAATCCTGTTGCCATCCAGTATCACGGGCACCATGTCAGTGATACAGTCTATATCTTGTTTAAACATTGAAACGTCCGTTGTTGAAATGAGAGAGTTGCTCCGGCATATCACCGCCCTGTATCCAGGGGGCCACATGTGTGGTGTGTAACGGTGCCAGGGAAACAGCACTGTGCATTGTCATGACATGAATATTATCGTGCCCTGGCAGAGTGTCATAGGTAGGGCAGCCATCTGGCGTCATGACGCGGACAGCACCCCATGCGCGAACCCAGTTAACCTGCGCGAGGGTGGGGAACAGGGCAATGGCATTACGTGCTTGATTACGCATGGCCTCTGGAGTTACGCGGATATCGTGTGCGGTGTCTTCGGTGGAAAGGCCGAGCATGAATGTACCGTCTTGTGTTTGGCGGACAGCCAGGCAAGGAAAAGGAAGTACTTTTTTGCAGCGTTCCGTGACCATGAGCTGGCCTCGTTGTGGGTAGATCTGCAGGTGCATGCCGTGCGGAGCCAGCAAACGAGGGGTGCCATGGCCGGTGGCAATAACCAGTTTATGGCATTGATAAGAACCTCTTGCGGTTTTTACCGTAACCGTATTTTTGTGGGGTTCAATGGCAGTGACAAGGCGCCCTGCTTTGAATGTACCGCCTTTTTGTTGGAATGCCTGACGCAGTGCACCAAGCAGGGCGAGGGGGTTTACGTGTCCTTGCTCAGGGGTGTACATGGCACCGGCCACGTTTTCACCCAGTTCCATTTGGGGGATCATATCGGCAAACTCTTGCCTACACTAGCAGCTCTTCTATCCCCATGAGCGGTTGTTTGAGGATATAGCGCCATAAGACCTGAATAAACTGCATCAGTGCCACTGAACTGAGTAGAAATGTTAGCGCATAGCGAAAAAATCGCTCCATAGTATCTCCGGGTACATGTGCTTTTTATGGGGTGGGCTTCCTTGGAGTCTGAACCTGGTAAAGCAATTTTTGTTCCGGGCTTATTACGTTCATGCAAAATTGTATGGCTTTTGTAGTTAGAATATTTTGAAATAATTTTTATTATAGTATGTCATGTCGTATTATTGTTCTCGTATGTGGCAAGGAATATATTGGTCTATTTTTTGAGAACGATGTTGATACTGTCTTGTTTTGAGACTGTATCCAGAGGGGATATAAAAAAATATATTGTATTTTAAGATCGTTGTGGTGTGTGTCATTTTGATTCATGTCTTATAATGAGAGTGCATGGTCGCCGTTTTTTGTTGTGGCTGAAGAAGGGTGGAAAAGGATGGGAAGTCTTGCCGTATAGGTTGTGATATGCTCTAATAGATTGATATAAAATGGGTAAGGTGTCGCTGGGCTGCCTGTTTTGCGCTGGCTTATTTTGAGACTTTGACGGTCTGTGGAGGAAGTTATGGAAGTGGGTAAGGTTATTGATGCTGTTACCATGTCAAAGCTCATTGCAGAGTCGCGTTGGCGGTCGTATGAGAACGGTATTAATCCTTCAATGCGTGATCCCCACCAGCAGCAGCTATCTCCGCTTGAGCTTTCGGAACGTAAGCGAGAGAATGAATATCTGCTTAACGTTATATTGTCTCAATTTGAGGAATGCTACGACTTGTTGTCTCCTGAACATTTTATTATCGCCATGGTGGATTGTGAGGGCTACATTCTGCATATGGCCGGCAGCGAACAGCTAAAGAGTGAGTTTGCAGAGCGTAACTGTGCCCCGGGTTTTCGCTGGCGTGAGGAAGATGTGGGCACTACGGCCATCAGTCTGTGCCTGAAGCATAAGCTGCCTATACAGCTTATGGGGCAGGAGCATTTTTGTGAGGCGGCGCATAGGCAGACCAGTGCCGCAGCCCCCATATTTGGTGAGCATTTGCCGACTTCCAGGCCCAGGATAAAAGCAGGGCCGCTTGAAGCCATGGAGCGGGAGATGATTCAGGCCACTTTGCAGCAGACAGAGGGAAACATGGTACAGGCCGCAGGTATACTGGGCATTTCGCGTGCTACGCTGTACCGAAAAGTCAAGACGTACAGCGCCACTCGTCTAACCACCCCAGCAGGGCGCTCGGACTAGAGCCGTACGCCTTGCGCGAAGGAAAGCCGAAGTATTTTGGTATGGATATTGTCGGGGTGCAGAGGCTAGGCCGTATCCTGGACCGTAGGATCATATAGGCGGCGTTGTTGTGGCTCTGCATGGGGCTGAAAATTCAGGGGCGGCGTGATGCAGCGTTTTGATCGTAAAATGTATGAAAGCGGACCGAGGCGTGTCTAGCCAAGGGATATGACATGCAATGTGCAATGGAGTCTTGCGCCGTTTTCTGAAGAATGGCCTTGCATAATCCGGTAGACCTGGGGCTAAAGGGGGTGCTGCCGTACATGGAGCAGCGTGGAGGCTGTTCCGTTTTCTACTCTGCGGTGCGTGTTGTAAGGTTTTCAAACAGGCTGCCGGAGCGTTCAGCAAACAAATTTTTATTATGAACATACTCTATTATGATTGCTTTGCCGGTATCAGCGGTGACATGAATCTTGCCGCCATGATTGACCTTGGGGTTGATCAGTTATTTTTGCAGGCCGAACTGGATAAGCTGGGGCTGTCCAGAGAATTTGAACTGGTTGTATCCAGAGATGCGCGTGGCGGTATCCAGGGGGCACGCGTGGAGGTTCGTCTGCTATCTGGACAGTGCGTATGCAGCCATGGGCATGGCTCCGATGACTGCCAGTCTGTAAAAAATATGGCTGTTGCAGGTGAGGCCGCGCGTAGTTTTGCGGATATTCGCACTATTCTTATGACCAGTATGCTGAACGAGGCCGTCAGGGAGACCAGTCTGGGCATTTTTCGCAGATTGGCAGAGGCTGAAGCAAAGGTGCATGGCACCTCTGTGGATGCGGTGCATTTTCATGAGGTCGGGGGCATGGATGCCATTGTGGATATCGTAGGCGCTGCTGTTTGCTACCACTATCTGGGGGTGGATGCGGTGTGGTCTTCGCCCCTCGAGTTGGGAAGCGGCATAGCGTATTGTGCCCATGGTACTATTCCTGTGCCGGCACCTGCCACGGTGGAGATCTTGCATGGTATTCCGACCACGCGTGGAGCAACGGATCACGAGGCTACTACGCCTACAGGGGCGGCAATTCTTGCGGCATTGGTCGACACATTCACCACGTCTCCGGCCATGACTGTAACAAAAACAGGTTATGGGGTCGGGCATCGCGTGACAGACGTGCCCAATCTGGTACGGGTTCATCTTGCCACAGTGGAAGCGGACACAAGGGAGGCGACGAAGCAGGTCTGCTTGCTGCAATGCAATATCGACGACATGACTGGTGAGCAGCTTGGCGACGTGATGGAGCTTTTTATGGATAGCGGGGCCATGGACGTACACTTTACTGCCATTATGATGAAAAAGAATCGTCCGGGGACCCAGATATCTTTACTGTGTCCAGAGTATGAAGCAGCAAAATTCAAGGAATTGTTGTTTCGTCACACCACGACCCTGGGAGTGAAGAGTTTTTTGTTGAAAAGAACAGCTCTGGATCGCTGTTACAGCCGTATCAAGACTCCATATGGCCCGCTTACTATCAAAAAAGCTCTTTTAGGCGGTAAGGTTGTGCATTCCAAGCCCGAGTACGAAGAATGCAAGAACATTGCGCGGCGTAACAACATTCCCCTGTTGGAGGTTTACGCCGCTGTAGCCCGGCAGGAGTAAGCCATGCTCCACTCGGTACAGAAAGAGAAGTATGCATGCCTGCTGGAGGGCTTGCGTGGTATGGAGCGGGTGTTGGTGGCCTTTTCCGGCGGAGTGGACAGTACTTTTTTGTTGCATGCGGCCATTGAGGCATTATCGGGCGGCGTTTTTGCTGTTACTTTTGCCGCGCCCTATACCCCTTGCGAAGAGGTGGAGGGCGCCAAGACCATGGCGCAGGCTTTTGGTGTCAGACACCATGTTGTTGAACTGGGTATGCCGGAGGAACTGCGCAATAATCCCCCTGAACGTTGCTACCTGTGCAAAAAAATATTTTTGGGCACCCTAGTGGATATAGCCCGTAAATCCGCGATTATCCATGTATTGGACGGTAGTAATGTGGATGACCTGCAAGACTACAGACCGGGAGGGCGAGCACTCAGGGAGTTGGGTGTGAAGAGTCCTCTGCTGGATGCAGGGTTGACCAAACAGGATATCCGCGACATCTCCAGATACTATACCCTTTCCACATGGGATCGGCCTGCAGGGAGCTGTTTGCTCACCCGCCTTCCGCACGACACGGCTGTCACCGAAAGGGAGCTGGCCCGCATTGAAGCGGGCGAGCGTTTTTTGAGGTCAGTGGGCTTTCCGACGGTGCGTTTACGCAGTCATGGAGATCTGGCCCGTATAGAGATTCCGCACACATCTTTGGTGGCTCTGCTTGAAGCGGAAGCAATATATGGAGTTGATGACCAACTGAAAGCATTAGGGTACAGGCATGTTACCCTTGACTTGGGCGGGTATTGCATGGGTAGCCTCAACAAACCGAATGCCTGACCATATGGGAGAAAAACATATGGGGACCTCTTTGCATGACATACTGACCGAAATCAAATGCGGTGCGCTTGGCGTTGATGATGGTGTGGAGCGATTACGCAACCTTTTGTATATGGATCTTGGACATACCAAATTCGATGTGCACCGTGCTTTGCGTATGGGCTTTCCGGAGGTGGTTTACGGAGAGGGCAAATCACCGGAGCAGGTTGGCGATATTTTTATCCGGGCAGGTGAACACGCTAATGTTCTTGCCACTCGTGTTTCGCCCCAGACTGCCGAGTATGTATGGTCCGTGTGCCCTGATGCGGTGTATACCCCCATGGCCGGAACACTGACTCTCACCAGGAAGTCCATTGTCCGTAAGGAAGGTGAGATTGCCATTATCACAGCGGGAACATCGGATCTTGCTGTGGCTGAAGAGGCTCGTGTGACTTGTGAGATGCTTGGTTCCGGTGCCAGGATTTTTCCCGATGTGGGAGTGGCGGGTATCCACCGCCTGCTGGACAAGCTGGACGAGATACGCAAGGCTCGGGTGCTCATCGTTGTGGCAGGGATGGAAGGTGCGCTTGTAAGTGTCATTGGTGGCCTTGTTTCCCAGCCTGTGGTGGCGGTACCCACCTCTGTGGGCTATGGGGCTTCTTTTTCCGGCTTGTCGGCATTGCTCGGTATGCTTACCTCCTGTGCCAGTGGGGTGACTGTGGTCAATATAGATAACGGTTTTGGAGCTGCTTGCGCTGCCTGCAGGATCAACAATCTTTAATGGATAAGCTGGGCTGCCCGATTTCGATATGGCTTTAGAAATCTGTCCTGTATGGTACTGCTCATTGTGCCTGACCAGCATTCAGAATTTTTATTTTTGATACTCCTTTATGGTTTGCCAGAGCAACGGCGCGGCATCTGACAAGGCACAGGGAACGAACATAAGTGTATTCAGTGTTTCTGCATGCCCTTGGCTGCCCCCTCGCCAGTTTACGCCAAGCTCATCTTTGTACGATTGTTTGTAGCGGTTATTTGGTGCAGGTAGCGCGTATGAGGTCGTGATGGCTACATCCATACCAATGATGTCGCCGGCTACAAGGGTGAGACCTTCAAAGGGCAATGGATTCTCAACAGATTTTTCCGTAGCCCTTTTCATTGTTGTTTTGATAAGTTTATCAGGCTGCTGGCAGGTCACACCTCGGGTAAGCGTGGGTAGCTGTCGAGCATCCTTGCCAACGGAATATTCTTTGGGCACGGTGGGTAAGGTACAGCCGGCTGCCGTTGCTTGCGGTGTACGTATCGTCTGCTGATGGAGCATAAAAGTATGGCCTGAGCATCTGTAAGGGCAGGACATTCCATGGTCGAGGTATGTAAAAAATGTAGGCAAGGCGTAGGCTAGCACCACGTTGCAATGTCTGGAAATGGTGCTGTATAGGTATATGAAGAGAGTGCTGGTTTGGTGACCGGCATTGTGATCAGTCTGTCCACCTATGCGAGGGTGTGTTGCTGCCATTATTGGATACACCCCGGCGGGTGCAGATAAGACAAGTTTTGCATCTGCCCAGAGTTGTTGCTTGCCAGGGGTAAAAGGTAGGGCGTGATGTGTGCCTTGTTTGCTGAAAGTGCAGTGCCTTATCTGGAGTAGCAATGGGAATACCGCGTAGGTGGGTGATTTTTTTATGCCAACAATGCAGTCAGGAGTACAAGGTGATTAAGCATATTGTCTGGTTTACGTTGAAGGAAGAGGCCGAGGGAGCTACTGCCGCGGAAAATGCTGTTGAAATGGTACGTATGCTCAGGGGACTTGTAGGGCGTATTTCTTCTTTGAAGCAGCTTGAGGTCTCCTCAGAGGTTTTGGATACTTCTACCGAAGAGGTGGGGGTTGTTTTGCAGTCTGTTCATGATGATGTAGAGGGGCTGCATACCTATGCTGTACATCCAGAGCACCAGAAATGTGTAGCTTTTATCAAAAAAGTCATCGCCTCTCGCAAAGTCATTGATTATGTGGTGTAGTCTTTGGGGGAAAGGGGCAGAAGATCTGCCTTCCCTTTGCCACAAGCGTATGTTTTGATGCTGGGCAATATTGTATGCCATGTGGCCGGCATGCTCTGGTGTATGCCAAATGTAATATGCATCTTGCGGGCATGTCTTTTCAAGCCAGTGGTAGCCGTCTGGGTGCGAGCTTTGGAGCGTAGCTGGCAATGAGCAGGCAGCAGGCTTTTGGTCGCATGCGTTGGGGCATGTTTTTTTGCCATGTTGGTATGCAAGGGCTTGGGCGTCAGTACAGTGGCTGTGGGTAGTCTGTTTTTTGTTTGATAAGAACCATGCACTGCAATATGGATGCGGTGCATGGCCGTGGTCAGCGGAGTAGAAAATATTTTTTGTCCCACCAATGTACCGTGGTGCGATGTAGACCCAGTTGGGCCCAGCGTGCTGCCAGTGATCTGCTATTCCCCCAGAATTCACCTTGAAAGCGTTTGGGAGCCCATAGTGCAGAGGCTTTTTGTCCTAGGCGCATTGTATGAAACCTCACCAAGCCAAGCAGTGCTTCACTACGCACCATAGTGCCCAAAGCGGGATGATACGGCCCTGCAAGTACGTGAGGCGTCAGGGCAGGCGTGTATGCCACGCCTGTACGGATAATGCGGATGTGGTTTTGCCATAGCAAGCCAGAAGCCAGCCCCAGTATGGGAAGAACGCGTTGAAGGCTCCATGGCGTATACGTACCTGCATGCCACCACTGGGCAAGTGTGGTATTCTGCAGGACAAGACAGGGGTAAAGGCGCGCAAAGTCTGGTGTAAAAGAGCAGGTAAGGCGGACATCACGAATGAATGCACCGTCACGCTGGCCAGGCATGCCGGGTAGTAGTTGTATGCCCAACCTCAGGCCGGCCTGTTGTACCATGGAACAGGCCTCAAGTGCGATCTGCGAAGTGTAGCCACGCTGGCTGCGGTGCAGTGCTTCGTCGCAAAAGCTCTGAATGCCAAGTTCCACGGTATCCAGGCCCATGTGTCGTAAGGTTGCCAGTTGGAGCGGTGTGATGCAGTCGGGCCTAGTAGAGCAGCGAATGGCCGTGACAATACCGTGCGCACGATACGTTTGGGCCAGTGTGATAAAGCGGGCTTGCCAGTCAGGCGTAAGTGCTGTGAAGCTACCGCCATAAAAGGCCAGTTCAAAGGGGCGTGCTCCTAAGGCCAGCGCTTTGCGGAGCATGGTTTCGAGCTGTTTGAGGTGACTGTTTAACGGAGCAGATTCTGCGCCTGTCTGTGCATGTTGCGCACAGAACACACAGCGCTCGCGGCATCCTGCAAACGGGATAAAAACAGGCCGGATAAGATGTTTTTGTGGCGGAGGCTCAGGGTGTAAGAAAATAATATCACTCATGGACGAGCTCAACTACCTACTATGATTAGTCTATGCTTTTTGTTGAAGCAGGAATGTACAAGAAATCTTTGCTGTTTGGGAAATATATAGAATTTTCTTGAAAAAAGCGAATCGGATGTTTATATAAGTGGTTATGGTATCTGTGTTAGATATGATCCGAAATATGGGGGGGCAGCAGCCTGCGGTAACTTTATAGTGCCACGCATCGCTTGAAAACATATGCGTATGGGAGGCTGCTTGGTACGGTACATATTAGATGCGAATAGCGAACGCAAATGCCTGGCAACCGGGCTATTAGGAGGGTGCAATGAGTGGGAAGACCTTGACCAAGGCTGACATCGTTGATGCCATTTACGAAAAAACCGCGCGCAATCGTGCGGAAGTGAAGCATGTGGTAGAAGCGCTGCTTGACACCATGAAGCAGGCCATTAAAAAAGACCACGCGCTTTTGGTCAGCGGGTTCGGTAAGTTTGAAGCATACGACAAAAAAGCCCGCAAAGGACGTAATCCGCAAACGGACGAAGCTATTACCCTGCCTCCGCGTAAAGTGGTTGTATTTCGTTTATCGCGAAAGTTCCGTGCGGAGCTGAATGATAACTGAGCCGCTCTACGGGTAGAATACATTTTTTAAACTTTGAAAGCCGTCTCCTTTTTGCAAGGAGACGGCTTTTTGTATTGTGATGGGCCTTGATACAAAGCCCTCAGCCGGGCTTAGTCTGCCACAAGAAAACTGTTGGGAAAGCTGCGTGCCAAGGCGCGTTGCGACTGCCGGGCTGCGGACAGCTTGCTGTAGGGGCCTACTTGCACCCGCCAGAAATTGGCGGAATTGGCCCTGACAACTCTGGCGGTGTTGCCTTGGTTTTGCAGCTTGGTACGTAAGGCATCCGCGTTACTACGCTGTGAAAATGCACCAATCTGCACAAAGAATCTGCCCGTCATGTCGTCACCGGTATACGAAGGCACAGTGGCCAGGGCTGTGATACGTACCCGGGCAATGCCCGGGCCAAGCATGCCGAGGCGTTGTGCACCGGTGTGCGTAAGGTCGATAATACGGCCTTTGACAAAAGGGCCACGGTCATTGACCACCACATCAATACTTTTGTCATTTTGCAGATTGGTAACGCGTAACCGTGTGCCAAAAGGCAGCAGCTTGTGGGCTGCTGTCATGCCATACATGTTATATACTTCGCCGTTGGCAGTACGCTTGCCATGAAAGTCCTTGCCATACCAAGAGGCAAGTCCTTCTTCCGTATAACCGTGTGCCGAAGCCATGGTTGTGTATGTTTTGCCCCTTATGGTGTATGTATGTGGCTTGGCAGGGGCTGTGCCCGAAGGCGTACTTTTTTTGGGGTCTGAGGTGGGTATGTTTTTTTTGCCGCAGCCACCCATAAGCATTACCGCGATCAGGGCCATGGCATACAGCAGCACCAAGTGACGGGTGCTGTAAGAAGGTGCAGAGGCATACATTTACCTGTTCTCCTGTGGTCTTGCTACACTGCCAGTGTGCGTATGTAGTGTTCCGGGCAGGCCAGGGGCCTGCAGCTATTCGTCATTTTTTTCATCGTCTTCCAGTATGGCCTTGCGGCTGAGCAGCTCTTCCAACTGGATATCTGCGCCGATAATGCCCACGATATTATCTTGCTCGTCAGTGACTGGGGCAGACACGGTAAGGATGAGTTTGCTGGTAAAGTGCGATTGGTACAAATCTGTCACGTGTAGCGCGCCTGTTTGCGAGGGGCGTTGGAACCATTGTCGATCAGAAAAATCATGGCCCAGTGGTAGCTCTTGGTAGCGGTCGGTATATGCAGGGTCCGTAATGATGGAAGAGATGAGTGTCCCTTGCGCATCCGTAAGATACAGATACTGGATAAACGAAAAATCACGTACGAAATTGTCCAGACACGGGTATTCCTCCTTGCCGGGCATGATAACGCATTCCGTTGCCAGTTTGAGGATAATGGTTGAAGCCAGCTTGCGGGCTACATCCTTAATCAGTTCAAACTCCGAGACAAACAGTTCCGGCAGGTACCGTTTGACAAGTTTTGTCATTTCCTGGTTGGAAAATGACGTAGTGCGTCCTGTCTCATATGCCTGCATGATGCGGTTGTATATCTGGCCCACTGCGGGGTGGGCTTTTGATACCTGCCTGTCCCCATGGACACGAAGATGGTTGTTGATCCAGTAGGCAACGCCTGCGCGTCCAGATTTGTCGGTAATGATAATGGGGACGGAGCGGTTGAGAATTTTTGTTGTGTCAAAGATATTATAGATTTCTTCGTTTTTGTTCAGCCCATCCACGTGTATACCGGCACTTGTGGCATTAAAGTCTTTGCCCACAAAGGGATAGTTGTCGGGTATGCGGTATTCAAGCTCATGTTCAAAATATTCACCGATGGTCGAGATCATCTTGGTGTCAACCGCATCATCGTCTCCTGTGAGAGATATGTACTCAAGAACAAGCGCTTCAACAGGCGAATTGCCCGTCCGTTCCCCAAATCCCAGCAATGTACCGTTAACGCCGCCGCAGCCGTAAAGCCATGCTGTAACGCCGTTTACCAGCACTTTGTGAAAGTCGTTATGCCCGTGCCATTCCAGCCAGTCTCCGGGCACACCGGCTTCGTCTGTAAAGGCCCGTACAATACGCGGTACAGAGCGGGGTAGTGTGGCACCAGGATAGGGTACGCCGTACCCCATGGTGTCGCATAACCGGATTTTGACAGGGGTGTTACTCTGCCGTGCAAGCTGCATGAGGCGTTCGGCAAATGGCAGGCAGAAACCGTGGATATCGGCACGGGTGATATCTTCAAAATGACAGCGGGGCGTTATGCCCCATTCAAGAGCTTTTTCAACTACCTGTAGGTAGTTGTCCATGGCCTGTTGCCTGGTAAGCCCCAACTTGAGGTGGATGTGGTAATCAGAGACCGAGGTCAACAAGCCCACTTCGGTAAACTCCATGGACCTTGCAAGGGTGAGGTCCTTGAGGTTGGCGCGTATCCAGCCGGTGATCTGCGGGTATTTGTACCCCCTGGCACGACAGGCATCAATGGCTCGCCTGTCTTTATCAGAGTACATGAAAAATTCTGAGGCGCGGATAAGGCCGCTCATGCCGCCCAGCTTGTGCAGCATGTCAAAAATATCTGTTATTTGTTTTATCGTATAGGGGGGGCGTGCCTGCTGACCGTCACGGAACGTGGTGTCTGTGATGAACATGGGCTCCGCAGCTCTAGGCATGACAAAAATATCATCAAATGCAACCCGGCTGACTTTGGAGTAGGGGAAAATGTCGCGATACAGTTCTGGCTGCTCGCGGTCCTGTAATGTCAAACGGCTACCCGGACGGTTTAGATGTATCAGGCTCATGGTCTGGTAGTCCTCCTTTGCGAGGTATCGTGATGCAGGCGTGCGGCCTGCTTGTGGAGTTGGCGGGCGTTGTCACAATGGGGGGCCAGCTCTGTGGCCATGGCTGTGGCGCGTACGGCTTCGGCATAGCGGCCACCTTCCATCAGGCTTGTACCGGCCTGCATGTACAGATGTTCTGGAGAATTTTTATAAATGGCACGCAGCAGTGCTTCATAATGGGAACCGAATACCGTACGTACCAGCTCTTCACGATCATGAAGCAGACGGGCCAACAGGCGGTTGTCTGCCTGCGTTTCATAGTAGAGGCAAAACATCACTTTGATCTGCTCAAGTAAAAAGCGGATCCGCTCCACCTCCCTAGACATACTTTCCTGCGTTTGTGACAGTATGCCACCCATGGAAGCGACCATGGTTTCCGCCTCTTTGCCCTGTGAGGAGCGTTTCATAAGGCAGTAGCGCAGGGCGTAGCGTTCATGTTGATATGCATCTTCCTTGAGCTTGATGCATTCGTGGAAAACATATCCCATGGTCCAGTCAATAAGGGGGGCGATGCCGCGGGGGTCCGCGTCATTGCCAAACAAGTGGTGTGCGGTATCCTTGAGGCGCCATAACAACCCTTTGTTCATGACCGTACCTTGCAGTTCGCTGAAGACAGAGAACGTCACACTGCCTGAGGCCGAAAAATGGGCGAATTGTCTTTCAAGGAGATCGCAGGCTAAGCAGAAGTCGCGCATAACGTCGCGGGCAAATTGCTGCATGTTTGATCTGATCCAGCGTGTGGACATAGGGCCTCCCGAATGTCGGAGTGGTGCGGTACACCGGAGGTGGTTTGCCGCTACACTCCGCTGGCAAAAGATCGCGGGGACAGTGCCCAGCGGTCATCCCGAGTAAGACGTAAGCGCCCACGGCGCTGCCTGAGTGCGTTTGTAAGACCGCACAGCCACAAGGTGTGGAGGCATGCGGCAACAAAAAGATGACAATATGTAAGTGCTACTTGACAGCATAGTGTATGCTAACTGGCTCGGGTAAGCAATATCCCAGGAGGGATTCATGGCATACAGTCGGACGCGTTACAGCAGGTTTTTATAAATGCACTATATGCGTGCAGGATACGTTGCTCTCGCAGAATTTGATCTTGAGCAAGCGGCTGGGCGGGGTTGGTTGCCGCCAAATGCAGGGCATGGTCACGGCGGGGTAACGCGTGCATACCCTCGCCGAGAATATTGCCGGTAGCTGTTGCGAGCAAAATAGCTTGGCGTGTATCGGTAATGGCCACAAGGGGTACAGGACCGCCGGGGCCAAGGCGTGCTGCGGCGAGGCTCTCTCTGGCAAATGAGTTGATCTGCCCGGGCACAAACAGCAGGTATAGAAAAGGGGTACCCTCGTTGTCATGGGCAGCAATGTCCACAGTTCGACAGCACTCTTGCCCATCAACAGGAAAGCAGACGGGCACTTTGGATTTCAGCAATGGCGCGGGGTACCCCAACTCTGTTACCAGCAGGCGGGCAAGAGCCTGGCGTAGATCCTCATAAGTGGTCAGGGGAATGCGGTCGCCTGCCAGGTAGTCCAGGATGGTTTTGCCAAGGTTGATTTCGTGCATGTTTTTTGCTCTGGCATTCTGCGTGGCATTTGGCAGCCTGGGCTCAACGGACATGCCCTGCAACGTAGTGCAGTGTGTTTAGCTGCTTTTGAGCAGTGCCGTAGCTATGGCCTCGTCATACAAGGCCATGGGGTCGCTGTCGCGTCCCATGGCGCGGTACATCGCCGCAGCGTTACGCAAGACTTCAACGGGAATCCACTCGTGTTCCTCCCAGACATGGGCACGCTCTTGGTGCCATAGGCGAAATTCTACAGACTGTGCGCCATTACGTACGTAGACACGTGTCTGCTTGTTAGATGGGTCGGGATAGTAGTATAAGCCTTTTTCATCTTTCATAATCATACCTCACTGGACCATGGTGCATGTTGCATCGGATGCCTGGGGGGCGCTTTTTTTATGGCGGCGCATCGCCTGAAAAATGTATCCCAGGTAAAAATAAGCGTACTGCGGAGAGCCTGACAAGTAAAGGTGGTGAGGAAGTACGCCATGAGAAAAGAAAACTCGCGACATGTGCAGGGCACAGGCCGGGTAGCAGAGATGGAGTTCTTTAGCCCGAGGGGGCTTGACAAAGGACGTTTTTACTTCTAGCAAAGAGAGTACTTTGTTCAAAAAATCACGTAACTTTCGATGAAATAGCGCATCGGCCAGTATGCCGGAGCACAGTCGAAAACACCGCTTCTTTCCCGGCTATTACAGGAAAGAGGCGCATTTATGTATGGTTGTGAACACAAACTAACCAATGTGGAGGTAAGGCAATGGCGAAACATGCAACCCCCAAGTTGGACCAGCTCGAGTCCGGGCCTTGGCCTAGCTTCGTGTCCGACATCAAGCAGGAAGCCGAAAACCGGGTAAAAAACCCCAAGGGACTGGATTATCAGATTCCCGTGGACTGCCCTGAGGATCTGCTCGGTGTGCTTGAGCTGTCTTACAACGAGGGTGAAACGCACTGGAAACACGGCGGCATCGTGGGTGTTTTCGGATATGGCGGTGGCGTCATCGGGCGTTACTGTGACCAGCCCGAAAAATTTCCCGGTGTGGCACACTTCCACACTGTTCGTGTCAACCAGCCCGCCGGCAAATACTACACCAGCGACTATCTGCGTAAGCTTTGTGATATCTGGGATTTGCGCGGTTCCGGCCTGACCAACATGCACGGTTCCACCGGTGATATCGTTCTGCTGGGCACCACCACCCCGCAGTTGGAAGAGATATTCTGGGACCTGACCCATAATTTGGAAACCGACCTTGGTGGTTCCGGTTCCAATCTGCGTACTCCTGCGGCTTGCCTTGGCGACTCGCGTTGTGAATATGCATGTTACGATGCACAGCAGATGTGTTATGACCTGACGCAGGAATATCAGGACGAACTGCACCGCCCTGCGTTTCCCTACAAGTTTAAGTTCAAGTTTGATGCTTGCCCCAACGGCTGTGTTGCCTCCATTGCCCGTTCCGACTTTTCCGTAATCGGTACATGGAAAGACTCCATCAAGATTGACCAGGATGTAGTGGCCGAGTATGTTGCCGGTAAAATTGCACCCAACGCCGGCGCTCACTCCGGGCGTGATTGGGGTAAGTTTGATATCGAAGCCGAAGTCATCAGCCGCTGCCCCTCAAGGGCTATTAGCTGGAACGGTTCCAAGCTGTCAGTAAATGCCAAAGACTGCGTACGTTGCATGCATTGCATCAACACCATGCCCAAGGCATTGCACGTCGGTGACGAGCGTGGCGCATCCATCTTGGTGGGTGCAAAGGCTCCCATCCTGGATGGTGCCCAAATGGGTTCTCTGTTGGTTCCCTTTGTTGAAGCCAAAGAACCTTGGGACGAGATCAAGGAAGTCATTGAGAACATCTGGGACTGGTGGATGGAGGAAGGTAAAAACCGCGAGCGTGTGGGCGAGACTATCAAGCGTCTGAGCCTGCAGAAGCTGCTTGAGGTAACCAATACGGCACCCCAGCCCCAGCATGTGGTTGAGCCTCGCTCCAATCCCTACATTTTCTTCAAAGAAGAAGAAGTGCCCGGTGGTTGGGAACGCGACATTCAAGAATACCGTAAGAGACACCAGCGCTAATTTTAAGAGGGGTACCAAAACATGGCATTCATCTCTTCTGGATACAATCCCGAAAAACCCATGGAAGGTCGGATTACCGACATTGGCCCGCAGCACTTTGCCCAGTTTTATCCGCCTGTCATTGGCCGGAACAAAGGCAAATGGCTGTATCATGAAATTCTAGAGCCCGGCGTGCTTGTGCACGTGGCTGAGTCCGGCGAAAAAGTATACACCGTTCGTGTGGGTGCTGCTCGCCTGATGTCCATTACCCATATCCGCGAAATGTGTGAAATCGCAGACAAACACTGCGGTGGGCACTTGCGTTTTACCACGCGTAACAACGTGGAGTTCATGGTTGAAACCGAAGAAGCCATGAAGGCTCTGCGTGACGACCTTGCTTCACGTAAGTTCGCTGGGGGTTCTTACAAGTTCCCAGTGGGTGGCACCGGAGCGGGTATCTCCAATATTGTGCACACCCAAGGCTGGGTACACTGCCATACGCCTGCAACGGATGCTTCCGGTCCGGTCAAGGCTATCATGGATGAGGTCTTTGCAGACTTCCAGGACATGCGTTTGCCTGCACCTGTGCGGATTTCGCTGGCCTGCTGTATCAACATGTGTGGTGCTGTGCACTGCTCAGATATTGGCGTTGTGGGTATCCACCGTAAGCCGCCCATGGTTGACCATGAGTGGACGGACCAGTTGTGCGAAATTCCGCTGGCTGTGGCCTCTTGTCCCACCGCTGCCGTGCGCCCCACGAAGGTTGAGTTGGACGGTAAAAAAGTGAACAGTATCGCCATTAAAAACGAGCGCTGCATGTATTGCGGCAACTGTTACACCATGTGCCCCGCACTGCCCATCTCTGACGGTGAAGGTGACGGCTGTGTGATCATGGTGGGTGGTAAGGTTTCCAACCGTATCAGCATGCCCAAGTTCTCCAAGGTCGTGGTGGCATATATTCCCAACGAGGCACCTCGTTGGCCCAGCCTGACCAAGACCATCAAGCACATCATTGAAGTATACTCCGAAAACGCCATGAAATATGAGCGTCTGGGTGAGTGGGCCGAGCGTATCGGCTGGGAACGTTTCTTTGAACTGACCGGTCTTGAGTTCACCCACCATCTGATTGATGACTTCCGTGACCCGGCTTACTATACTTGGCGTCAGAGTACCCAATTTAAGTTTTAGGCCAAAGAGACAATTATGCCGGGCGGGTTTTCCGCCCGGCTTATTTCAGTGAGGATAATATAATGGAAGAAAAACAGGTAGTTCTCGATTTCATCGAGTCTAAAGCCAAATCAAAATCAAAGTTTTATTTCAATGACTTTGTGGGGCTTTTTCCTGACAAAAAAGCACGCGAAGTGAAAAAAATTCTGACCCAGTTGGTGAACGAAGAAGTGCTGGTGTTCTGGTCTTCTGGTTCTACTACCATGTATGGTCTGAAAGGCGCCGGCAAACAGGCTGAGGCTGAAGGCGAGTAGGCTCTCTTTGTTGGTACGCTTGTTTGCGGAATGGCGTATGGACTGCGAAGTTCATACGCTTTTTTATGGCTGTCAGATAGGTCGGAACGTATTAGGTCGGAACGTATGCTGAATATTCCAAGGGTGATGATTGCCGGATTGTGCGGTGGATCAGGGAAAACCATTGTCAGTCTAGGGGTGGGGCGCGCATGGGCACAGGTGGGGCGCCGTATAAAGCCTTTTAAAAAAGGGCCGGACTATATCGACGCGCGCTGGCTTTCTCTGGCAGCCCGGGCTCCTGCTACCAACCTTGATCCTTTTCTTCTGCCATCTCGCGTGCTGCGGGCCTTGTTCCAAACAGCTGCTGCCGGATTCAGCGGTGCGCTCATTGAGGGTAACAGGGGCTTGTTTGACGGTAAAGACGTTATGGGTTCATGCTCTACGGCAGAAGTGTCGCGTATGTTGGCAGTTCCGGTTGTACTGGTAATGGACTGCGCAAAGATGACTCGTACGGCCGCAGCCTTAGTTAAAGGTATGGCCTGTTTTGAAGACGGGGTGCATATCGCTGGAGTGCTGTTAAATAATACCGCTGGTGACAGGCATCGGGCTATTTTACGTGCAGCTATCGAAGAATATACAGACGTACCGGTACTTGGAGCCTTGCCGCGTATGGCTGAAAATCCCATTCCTGAGCGCCATATGGGGCTCTGGTCTGATGCGGAGATGACTGACCGGTATGGATCGCTGGATACTGTGGCCACGCTGTTGCAGGAGCATGCCGATATTGATCACATATGGGATATTGCGTGTGCGGCCCCTGCATGGCCTGTGGCTGAAGACGTCTGGAGCCTTATGCCGCAGGGGACAGGGCAGGGGCCTGTGCGTATAGGCTATGTGCGGGATCGTGCGCTATGGTTTTATTATGAGGAAAATATTGAGGCCTTGCAGCGTGCCGGTGCCTGCATGGTAGAGTTGAGTTTACTGGATGATGCGCCTTGGCCCTGCTTGGACGGCTTGTACCTTGGGGGAGGTTTTCCAGAAACATGCGCCCGACAACTGGCGGATAATGTTGTGGTTCGTGAACGGGTTCGCACATTGGCAGCGCAGAATATGCCCATTTACGCAGAATGTGGGGGGTTGATGTATCTTGGGCGTACATTGTGCTGCCAGGGGCACGAGTATCCCATGGCGGGGGTTTTTCCCATTGCCACCTCTGTCCACAAAAGGCCGCAGGGTTTGGGATATGTTGAGGCTACTGTCACGCAGGACACGCCGTTTCATGCTGAAGGAACCACGGTGCGCGGACATGAGTTTCATTATTCTCAGGCACATGTGCTGGGAGGAGAGTCCGTACGGCATGTGTTGCAGGTTCGGCGTGGCCAAGGGATGGGTGATCAAGTCGACGGCCTGCTCGCTGGTAATACCTTTGCAAGCTATACACATTTATTTGCGCTGGGTGAGACATACTGGGCTGAAAATTTTGTGAAGGCTGCCAGGTGTTTTAGGGCAGCCGCTATTGCCGATTTGTAAGGTGATAGGGGCTGCCCTAAACCGGTACGGTGTGCCTTGAAAGATATTTGAACCATCCGGGGAAAGATGCCATACTGGTGTGCGTTGCAAAAGGATTGTGGCATGGTGGGTCTGCTGCAAAGCATGCGGCAGATTTGTTATCGGAAGATACCCTGCTGTGGCAAAGAGTATGTGTGATAACGGTAGGATGTATCAAGGGCAGGGAGCATGGTCGGAAGGTATCTAGCTTGCTCTTTGGATGAAACCATGTGCGCAGCCTTGTGCTGCGTTACCTGTATGAGTCGGCGGGCTGTGGGAGCCAGTGTTGAAAAGGAGGTCATGTCGGTGCAATGTTTTGGGTCTGTTTTTGGGGGAAGGTGGAGCATGGCTTTGCGCTATGGCGTGATCGGGATTTTAGGGCTGCTTATTTTCACGGGGATGATAGCGGAAATTTGTGATGCTGCACCGACTACCGCCAAAAAGGCGTCGGTTGATCTGCTCACCGGGAAGGCCAGGTGGTACGGGGAGTTTTTTCATGGTAGACCCACGGCCAGTGGAGAATCTTTTGACATGTATGCCCTTACCGCTGCCCATAGAACGTTGCCGCTGGGGACTCTTGCGCGGATAGTAAACCTGGACAACGGTAAAACAGTGGTTGTACGCATCAATGACCGTGGCCCGTTTGATGATGTGCATGTGATTGAAGTATCGCGTAAGGCAGCGCAGCAATTGGGTATGCTTGAAAAAGGTACAGCCCAAGTACGCATTGAGCCTCAAGGACAGGCTGACGGTGTAGGGGGACCAGAAAAATTTGGAAAGCAGGATCAAAAGCAGGTAGCTCCGGTGGGACCCCACCCTGCAAAAAAAGGTGCTGATGATGTGTCAGCGCGTGCGGCGGCTGTGGCTAGGCAGCTCGAAGCCTCGACACAAGCCCCTTCTGCTCCAGACGCTGCAAGCCCAGCGCTGCCTAGCGCTTCAAAAGGGGCACCACATACCACGGATCCGGATGATGTTCAGGGCTATGTTGCCAGTGTCGCACCGGGTATTTATATACAGATAGGCGCATTTAAAGATTCTGATAATGCACAACAATATGGAAAAACTGTGAGTAAAGTGCGTAAAGACATCATGGTATGGCGTAAAGAAGGGCAAACAGGTACTTTGTGGTTTGTTCTCGTTGGCCCGTTGCTGGACAGGTCAGAGGCTGATGACGTGCAAGCACTTTTACAAGCCAAAGGGCATACAGGTTTTATAACTGTGCTCCGTTAATCGGAAACACGTCGAAAGGCCGTAGCTGGTGCATAAACGGTAGTGGCGTAATTTTTTATAGAAATACATGGTTAGATATTTGTTTTAGCCGGTAAGGTGGCGCCATGCAGCATAATCCCCCCAGAGTTCTCTCCATAGATGATGACAGTGATGTTCGTGAAAATATTACAGCGTACCTGGAAGACAGTGGCTTTGATGTGGTTGAAGCCAGAGACGGCCAGGATGGTCTTGAGCAGTTTGAACGCACGAATCCTGATGTAGTACTGGTAGACCTGCGTATGCCGGTCATGGACGGCATGCAGTTTCTTGCCGCAATACAGCAGCGTTCGCCCCAGACTCCTGTCATTGTGGTCTCTGGAGTGGGCGTGCTGGAAGAAGCTGTGGAAGCTTTACGGCATGGCGCATGGGATTATGTCACCAAGCCTATTACTGACATGGCTGTGCTGGAACATGCAGTCAATAAGACTCTGGAGCGAGCCCGTTTATTGGAGGAGCGTAACAGGTATCAGGAGTGTCTAGAGCAGGAAGTCTCGGCGCGTACCTGCGAGTTGAGCGAGTCTCATGACAGGCTGTTGGAGTTTCAGATTTTGCTTCAGGAAAAAAACCAATTTCTTGAGGCACTGATAGAAGGGATGCCCAGCCCTGTTTTTTACAAATCACTGGACGGCATCTATCTTGGCTGTAACGAAGCATTTTGTCGGATATTGAAAAAGGCAAAAGGAGAGATCGTGGGCCGCCGGGCAGAAGCGTTGTTGCCAGAAGAGGCTGCCTGTCCAATGTCTGCACGCTTTGATGATGGGGGCGAGGAGAGGTTGCAGCCCCATAGCCTCACGCTGGTGGGGAGCGACGGTAAGGCCATACAGCTCATGTTGTACAAGTCATTTTTTCAGAACAGGGGCGGAGAAAACGCCGGAGTTGTGGGGACGTTTTACGATATTACAGAGCTGAAAAATAAAGAAGCCCAGATTATTTATCAGGCATACCATGACGAGCTTACCGGATTTGCTAATCGCGCCCGATTGAAGGAGAGTATTGCCAGCCATATAGGTCAGAAAGTGCCCAACGGTTTTGTGGTGCTCATACTTGATCTTGATAATTTTAAGAACATAAATGACAGCTTGGGCCATGATGTGGGGGATATGCTGCTGGTGGCAGCAGGGGACAGGCTTGAAGAGGTCGTGGGGCCTGTGGCTTTGTTGGCGCGTATTGGAGGAGACGAATTCGCCTTGTTGCTTGAGGGGGGGCACGAGGAAGGAGCTGTTTTGGCCGATGCGGTGCGCAAGGCATTTATCGAATCGTTTAGTATTGATGGGCATCAACTGTATACAACCATCAGTATTGGAATCGCCAGTTGGCCTGAGGATGGGGCAGATGCTGATTCTCTGTTGAAAAATGCCGATATCGCCATGTATAAGGCAAAAGAGCAAGGTCGTAATTGCTATTTGCATTTTGATGCGGAAATGACCGAGCAGGTAACACGCAGGCTCGCTGTGGAAAAAAGTCTACGCAAGGGTCTTGAGCATAACGAATTTCGTGTATTTTACCAGCCTAGGATTAATATTGCCTCGGGTCAGTTGGTGGGCATGGAGGCTTTGGTCCGCTGGGTGCCTGAGACGGGTGTGGTGGTGAGCCCCTCGGAGTTTATCCCCGTAGCCGAAGACACGGGTCTGATCATTGTGCTTGGCGAACGAGTGTTGCAAGATGCGTGTCAGCAGATGCGAAAGTGGGTTGACAGGGGCTGGGATCATCTGCGTATGTCGGTAAATATTTCTGCCAAACAGTTTCAGGCCAATCTTGTGGAGCAGGTGGCTGTAGTTCTGCGTTCCACAGAGCTTTCTCCTGCCTTGCTTGAGCTTGAGCTTACAGAAACCACCATGATGCAGGACATGGGGCAGACGGTGTACTTGCTTGAGCAGCTGAGTGCCATGGGGCTTAGAATAGCCATTGATGACTTTGGTACCGGGCACTCCTCGCTGTATTATCTGAAGCGTTTTCCCATTAATACCCTGAAAATTGACCGCTCCTTCGTGCGCGATATTTCAAAGGACGGCGGTGACGCTAACATTGTTTCCACGATTATTACCATGGGGCATAACCTTTCGCTTGATGTTGTGGCAGAAGGGGTTGAGACACTGGAACAACTTATGTTTTTGCGTGAGAAGGGGTGTGCCGAGGTGCAGGGCTTTTACTTCAGCAAGCCGCTGCCCGCGGAGGAGTTTGAAGAATTTGTCCTAGAGTATGATAAGAGGGGATTTTTCTCTGAATAGTGCGGGGCGCTACACGGCGACATAATTGCTGGGGGCATCTCTCCTGAATATTGAGATGGGATTGTCCGGCAGATTCCAGTATCAGGCTTTACCCTGATCTGATTGTGGAGAATTTATGCCGGGGGTATTTTGCCCGTGGTCAGGCAGGGGGGCAAACATGTTTTCAAGGATGCTGTCGGATACCAGCATTCCATTTTTTGTCAGACGCAGGTAGCCATTGCGTATGCGTATCAAACCATTGCGATGCAGCGCATGAATAAGGGTTTTATGTTCGTGCAGAAAACTGCGTCCTGTCAGTTCATGGTATGCTTTGACACGCAAACCGCGTGTTGTGCGCAGGCGGAGCATAATAAGTTCTTGTGTTTGTTCCAGGTGATTCAGCAACCGAGCGTGTCCTCCCAGTGTGCCCCGCTTTGCGTGCGTGGCGTACTCGGCAAGATCATGGGGGTTTTCCCAGCGCTTGCCTTGCAGTGTGGATACTGCTGAAGGGCCAAGCCCCAGATAGTTTTCTCCTTCCCAGTAGCCGGTATTATGCCTGCATTGAAAGCCCATGCGGGCAAAGTTTGATATTTCATACTGCATGTAGCCGCGTGCTTCCAGGAACTCTGCGCCGTACATGAACATACGGGCTTGTTCTTGTTCTTCCGGCAGGTGAAGTAGGCCTTTTGCATGCGCTTGCTCCAGCGGGGTATCCTGCTCCACGGTCAGGCCGTAGCACGAAAGATGCGTTGGGCCAAGGGCTGTTACCGCTTTTAGCTCATCAAGCCACACCTTGAGGCGGTGCCCCGGAATGCCCCATATCATGTCAACGTTGATGTTGGAGAACCCTGCCTGCCGGGCAAAGCGAATGGTATCCATAGCCTCGCGGGCGGTATGGCTGCGGTTCAAAAGGCGTAGCTTATCGTCATCCAGGCTTTGTACGCCAAGGCTCAATCTGTTGATACCGCATTGAAACAATGTGTTCAGGTAGCCATAACGGGAGACAGAGTCAGGATTTGCCTCAAAGCTGATTTCTGTACTGGATTCAATGCGAAATGTGTGGCGTAGGCGGTCCATTATGCTGGTGACGGCCTTTTCGGACAACAGGCTGGGGGTGCCACCGCCAAAAAAGATGCTTTGGATCGCAGCAGCACCTAGGCGTTCGCCCCACAAAGCTATTTCGTGCATGAGTGCATTCAGATAGGTTTGCAGTACCGCATGGTCTGTATGGGCCATGGGGAGCGAATGAAAGGCGCAGTAATCACATTTACTTCGACAAAAGGGTACATGGATATATAACAGCACAAAAGCTCCTGATGTCGGAAGAGCAGCCCCGTGTCTCCCAAGGGGGTTCCCCCAGCGCCAGTGTCATGCGATGCGACTGCCCGCGTGCTCCACTAATGGGGTATTTGTCTGTCTACCTGCTGTAGGTCCCGTGCATAGCGCTCTGCCTCGCTATATATACAGCCGCAGTATTGCTGGCGATAGATGCCCCATTGTTTTGAACGTACAATACCCTGGTGCCAACCCTGGCGAAAGTCGCGGTACAAAAATTGTGGTGTGCCATTGCCACACAGATCAATGCCCAACTGTGCAATACGTTCGTGCTGTTGTTTTTTGGAATACAACAGGGTTGTGGTCAGCATGTCAAATGCCCCCCGGCGGGCAATGGAGACAGCTTTTTCCAGCCGTATGGCATAGCAGTGAAAGCATCTGTTTGCCTCACGAAACGCTACCTCGCGCAGCCATGCCTGCAAAGAATAGCCGCGGTCGCAATAAATAACCTTGATGCCCAGCCTGTGTGCCACATCCACCATACCCTGCCTGCGAGCCAAGTACTCGCGTACAGGGTGAATGTTGGGGTTATGAAACAGGGCCGTCACCTCATGGCCTTCGCCAAGCAGGGTTTCCAGCGGGGTGATTGCGCATGGCCCGCAACAGGCATGCACAAGTATCCTGGCCAAGCTACCTCCCTATGCGGATATCAATGGCCCGCTCAAAGCGGTTTTCCAGTTCGGCTATGTGTTGGCGCTTGTGGTTAAGCAGATAGAGCACCAGCTCCTCTGAGCCTGTCCAAAGAAAAGTGGGGGTGGTACAGGTTCGCAGTTGCCTGTGTATGTCCTTGAGTGCTTGCAGGGCTTGCCACTCCATATTCCGACGCAATCCGGTTCCCTTGCAGCAGGGGCAGGGTTCAGTACTGATGGATAATGCAGAAGAGCCAAGGCGTTGCCGGACGATTTGGAGTAAACCAAACCGGCTCATCTTGCCGACATCGTAACGCGCACGATCATTTTTCATGGCTGCCCGCATGGTCTTTTCCACGTCTCGCCAGTGGTTACGATCGCGCATTTCGATAAAGTCCACCACTACCTGGCCGCCAATGTCACGCAGTTTGAGCTGCTGGGCAATGCTTTTTGCTGCTTCCATATTGGTGCGCAGAGCCATGGACTCAAAATTTGTTTTTCCCGTGGTCTTGCCAGAGTTGATATCAATGGCCATGAGAGCTTCTGTTTGATCAAATACCAACCTACCGCCGCTTGGCAGGGCCACTTCACGGGCGTAGATCTGCTCAAGCTGTTTTTGCATGTTAAAGCGCTCCCACAGGGTGCGTTCGGGGTCTTTATGCAGCTTGACAAGGTTGGTGCGTCGCGGAAAGACAATGGCAGCAAATTCCTGTACTGTATTGGCGGTTTGCTCGTCATCTACCCATACTTCGCCCACATCATCTGTCAGGTAGTCACGCACAGCACGCGCGGCAAGGTCCAGTTCTTTGTAAATCAGGCTGGGAGCCTGCTCCACTGTGCCTTTTTTACGCACATCTTTCCACAGACGTTTCAGAAATTGCAGGTCGCGTTGGATACTAGTTTTGCTCTGGTTTGCAGAGACCGTGCGCACAATAAGTCCAAGGCCCGGCCCTGGATTTGCGCCTTCAATCAGGGTACGCAGGCGGGCGCGTTCTTCATCTGACTCCACCTTGCGCGAGATGCCTATTTGTTCCCGCCCTGGAGTCAGTACCAAAAAACGCCCCGGCAGTGAAAGGTATGAGGTAAGGAAAGCCCCCTTGGAGCCTGTGGGTTCTTTGACCACCTGGACCAGTACTTCCTGTCCGGCTTTCAACACCTTTTGCAGAAGTGGATATTTTTTGCCCTTATTAGGGTCGTGCGGAATGGAATAGTACTCGGGATGTACCTCATCCACTTGCAGAAAGCCGTTTTTTTCTGCCCCATAGCTGACAAAGGCGGCTTGCAGGTTGGCGTCGACGTTGTTGATGGTGCCTTTGTAAATGTCACCTTTTGTTTTTGCCTGGTGCACCATTTCCACGTAGTACTCCACAATGGAGCCTTCTGCGGCTAACACCACTTCCACTTGTTCGCCGGGCAGCACGCTGATAAACATTTTGCGTGTGCCTTTGCGGGATTTTTCCATAATAACCTCATATAAATAAAAAAGTGTATAACGAATCTGGCATGCCGGCCCGAGTGTTGGCTATCTGTCCGCAAGCCCGAAAAACGGGGCACAGGTCTCATGTTGCGGCGATAAGTCCTTGGCGGGTATGGGGGCAACACGGCCGGCTTGTTGCAGCATTTCAAGTGCGTGCCTGATACGGTGCTGCGGCAACTGTAGCGCCCGGGCCAACTCTTCTGCTGTCTGCGGGCGACGGGCCAATGTCCGCTGCACCATATCCTCCACCACCTGGTCATCCCATGGGGTGGGACCGGCCAGTCGGTCGGTGGGTGCGTGTTGCATTGACTGGTCAGCCTGGCTGTCGGGCAGGCCGGTCGTCAATATATCATGCCAGGTCTTCCTGACGTTATGCGATACCGGTTGCGCTTGTTCATAGGCACCGGGGCGTGACACGGTGGTGATATCCACTCTGTCCGGCATAAGGGCAGGCACAAACTGTCGCAGTAAATCCAGGTTTTCCTGTGAATCATTAATGCCTTGCGACAGGAGTATTTCCAAAAAAAATTGTCCTCGGTATTCTTTGCGAAAGGCTTGCAATGATGCGGCAACCTTGCGTAATATGATTCGTTTTGCCGGCCTGTTGAGCATGCGGAATTCGGATTCTAGCAAAGTATCAAGCGAAGGCAATACCACATTGGCCAGTGCCAGGTCATGACGTACATCCTGCCTGTGCAGCAGGCTTGAGTTGGTCAGTACTGCTACAGGTGTATGTGGCATGGTCTTCTTGCAACCCTCTATGATGTTGGCCAGGTGGCTATTGAGTGTGGGTTCGCCCATGCCTCCCAGCGTAATGTGGTCCACACACACAGAGGGGTGTTTGTCTCGCCATGCTGCAAGTTCGGTGAGGATAACATTGGCGGGTACATAAGGCATGCGTTCGCAGGTAAGAATTTCTGTCCGACCTGCTTCACAGTACAGGCAGTCCATGGAACAGATGCGCTTGCCAAGCAAATCCAGACCAAGCGAATGGCCTAGCCTGCCTGATGCAACAGGGCCGAATACGTGGGCAAAGCTCATGTTGTGAGTGTCCTTCCGAGTCAGAGCGGCAGGCGAGGGTAAGTACCGTGCCGCGTGTTCCATAAAAACGTGTTTCGGCGAAAAATGCAACAAGAATACATACTGCTTCTTTTCGGACGCGATAGCTTGACAGGTGGGGCGCTCCGCAGTAGGCCGCTAGCATCAGTAATCATGGAGGAGACTATGCCTACAACCGGTGAACTTGTGCTTTTGGTTTCCGCCAAAGGCAAACGGTATCTGCGCAAGGTAGAAGCCGGCGCGGACCTGCATTGCGGCGAGGGGATCGTGGCCATGGCGGATATCATGGGGGCAGACTTTGGCACGGTGGTATATTCGCATTCCGGCAGACCGTTCAGGATATATCGCCCCGCGCTGCCGGATTTGCTGCGCGGTATCAAGCGTCAGACCCAGGTAATCTATCCCAAGGATATAGCCCAGATCTGCATGCGGCTTGGAGTGGGACCTGGCCGCAAGGTTATTGAGGCTGGTTCGGGTTCTGGTGGCCTCACTCTGGCAATGAGTTTTTTTGCCGGTGAAACGGGCGAGATACATACTCATGAAGCCCGTGAAGAATTTATGAAGCTCTGTCGTAGAAATCTTGACTGGGCAGACCTTGGGAAAAACGTCACTCTGTATCATCAAGATATCGGCAACGGCTTTTTGACCGGCGAGGCCGATGCCTTGTTTTTGGATGTCCGTGCCCCGTGGGAATATCTGCATCATATCCCCACGGCTGTAAAATCAGGTGCTGTGCTGGGCTTTCTGACGCCTACAACGGATCAGGTTGCCAAGCTGCTTTGCGGGTTAGAAAAAGGGCCCTACGACGAGGTGGAGGTGTGTGAAGTGTTAGTACGGGGCTGGAAGCCCGTGCCTGATCGTCTGCGGCCCATGGATCGCATGGTGGCGCATACTGGATTTTTGATTTTTGCTCGCCACCAGGAGCAGACACAAGCGTTGGAGCCATACAAGTATATGGGTACCCGTGAACGCAAACAGGAAGCTGCCCGTAAAGAGCGGTTGGAGCGTGAGTACGAAGATAAAGCTTTTGTAGCAGGGGAGTCTTGCGCAGGGGGTTCCCCCCACGACGAATAAATTTTTCGGCATGGTTTGCAGTATAACATATTTAAATTTATTGATAAATATGTTTTTTCTTGCCTTGCCGATGAGGGTGGTGTAAAAGAAGTATGCGTGCAAGTGTGCGCATACTTCTTTTATTGACGGAGCAAAAAAGTATGACCCGTAAAGATAGAACAGAAGGCATATACAGCCGCCGCGAAGTGCTGGATGAGAGCGAGCGTAAACAATACTATCTTATTCAGTTGAAAGATTTATTGTCATATGCATACCGCTACTCCGAAGATGTGAAAAAGCGTTTTGACCGGGCACAATTCAATGTGGACAAATTCAAAACCCTGACAGACCTGAAGCATATCCCCATTTTGAAAAAGAAAGAGCTTATCTTTTTGCAGTCCATGGGGCCACGTCTGGGGGGGCTGCTGACCAAGGATCTTGGTGAGCTCAAGCGGATTTTTTTATCACCCGGGCCGATTTTTGATCCTGAAGACAGGCAAGATGATTACTGGGGATACACCGAGGCCTTCTACGCTGCGGGTTTCAGAACGGGTGACGTTTCGCAGATTACCTTTAACTATCACCTCGCCCCGGCGGGGCTGATGTTTGAAGAACCTCTGCGTAATCTTGGATGCGCCACCATTCCTGCGGGCACGGGCAATGCGGCTATTCAACTTGAGATAATGCAGAAGTTGCGTGTGACAGGCTATGTGGGAACACCTAGTTACCTGATGCACTTGGCGCAGAAAGCTGAAGAAAAAGGCTTGAATCTGCGTAAGGATTTGTTCCTTGAGGTTGCCTTTGTCACGGGGGAAAAGTTTTCTGAAAAAATGCGTAACCAGTTGGAGAAGAAGCTTGATCTAGTAATGCGCCAAGGGTATGGCACCGCGGACGTAGGGTGTGTGGGGTATGAGTGTTTTCACAAGTCGGGTCTACATATAGGCAACCGCGGGTTTGTGGAAATATGCCACCCTGACACTGGCATTCCCCTTAAGGACGGTGAAGTGGGCGAGATCGTGGTGACCGCGTTTAACAAAACCTATCCACTTATTCGATTGGCTACCGGTGACTTATCGTACATTGACCGTGCGCCGTGTTCTTGTGGGCGTACCAGTCCACGCCTTGGCAATATTGTTGGTCGGGTGGATACCACAGCACGTATTAAAGGTATGTTTGTGTATCCGCACCAGGTCGAACAGGTCATTTCACGCTTTGAAGAAATCAAGCGTTGGCAGATTGAAGTGACAAACCCTGGTGGCATTGATGAAATGACTCTGTCCATTGAGGCAAGCGATTTCAGCCGTGAAGAGGAGTTGCTGCACGCTTTCCGTGAGCGCATCAAGCTGCGTCCAGAGCTTAAGGTGCTGCCTCCCGGCTCTTTGCCGCCTCAGATTCGCCCCATTGAAGACAAGCGAGTATGGGATTGATTCGCAAGCTAATCCTTTGTTTTTTTTTGCTGTGTGCCATTGGCGGCTGCGCAGCGTCGCAGTCGCCACATCCGACCCGGCCGGGCCCGGCCGGGTCGTTGTACATGGCAGATGGGAGCATGTGCTCACCGGCAGACTTTGCTTGGGTGGCCAGAGACTACGACTATATTCTATTGGGTGAGGCTCATACTTCTGTATGCGACCATCTCATGCAGACCCGGCTGTTGGAGGCCATGGTTGCATCGGGCATGCGCCCTGCCTTGGGCCTTGAAATGGTATCCCGGGACCACCAGGACGTGCTTGACCGCTTTAATCGGGCTGTGACTCCTTTGGATGCCGTCTCGGAAAACGGCCAGTTGTCATTGACTCCGGGAACGTTGGCAGAGGCTGTGGGGTGGGGGGATGTATGGGGATATCCTTACAGCCTGTATGCTCCAATATTCGAGGCAGCCTACGCGGCCCGTGTGCCTCTGTATGCACTCAATGTGCCGCGTCACATCGTGAACAAGATTCGTAGACAGGGGCTGGAAGGGGTGCCCCCGGAGGAGAAGCACTGGCTGCCTGACGTCATTATTCCCCCCCTGCCGGAACAGCTTGAAATGCTACGGCGTATCCATGAGCAGCATACTGCCCTGCGTATGGATAGGGATGATGGCCGGGAGGCGCGCAAGAAGCTTTTGGAGCAGGCTGACGTGTCGTCAGGAACTGCGGCGCAAGGCACCGCGTCGGGGCAGGGGAGTTTTGGTCGTTTTTTTCTGATTCAGTCGTTATGGGATACAGTTATGGCAGAGCAGGCCATGCGGGTGAGAAGGCTGCACAATGGTCCGGTAGTGGTACTGGCTGGGGGAGGCCATGTGGAGAATGGATGGGGACTTGCGCATCGTCTGAATATACTTGATCCTGAAGCCCGCGTATTGACGGTGGTACCCTGGCGCGGGACTGCTCCCATTGATGTGAAGCGGGGGGAGTATCACTTTTATTGCCCATCCAGGCATAAAAGTCGTTTTGGCTTTATGCTGGCGATGGAGGAGGGGGCCGTTTTAGTAACGGCTGTGGAGCCGGGTTCGGTAGCGGAAAAGGCGGGATTCGCCGTTGGCGATGTGCTGCGGGACGTGGACGATCTGCCCGTGGAAACATTGTGGACTCTGCATAAGGCTGGCGTAAAAGCGGCTCGAGGCGAGTCCGTGTCTTTTGGTGTCATGCGCGGAGAGGCCTATCTCACACTTAATATACAGCCGTTTATGTCTGGAAAAGAGCGTGCTCATGCCACTGGTGAAGAATTCTGACAAAGACGTGTGTAGTGCGCAAGCGGTAGATAGACTGCTTTTTACGCATGTCCTGTGGATGAGCTCTGTTGGTATGCCCTGTGCCAACTATTTCCACAGATTGTTGGTTGCAGGGTAAGAGGAGCTTTTCATGCCGGAGCTGCCGGAAGTGGAAACCATTGCCCGCACACTCAGACCAGATTTGACAGGGCGGTTTGTCAGCTCAGTGCAGGTGTACCATGATGGTGTTGTGCAGGGCGACAGGCAAGTTTTTGATCAGTACGTGGCAGGGCGGTGCATTTGTGATGTGGGGCGTCGGGGAAAGTTGTTGTTGCTGCACCTTGCTCCCCTCGAAGAGCGCGATGGCTGGCCGCTGGCAGTGGATATACCCGACATGCTGGCGTTTCACCTGCGCATGAGTGGACGTCTTTTTTTATACGCCGGGGCCCACCCTCCCGGAAAGCATACTCGACTTGTGTTTACTCTTGATACCGGTCAGCAGCTTTTTTTTGATGACGCGCGTAAATTTGGCCTGTGCCGTGCTCTTTCATCGCAAGAAAGAGCACAGTGGCGATTTTGGGCGACCCTTGGACCCGAGCCTTTGGAGATAAGCCGGCAGGCTTTTGTACGCCTGTTCATGGGGCGGCGTAAGGGGATAAAAGCTCTGCTGCTTGATCAGACCCTGATAGCAGGTGTGGGTAATATTTACGCTGATGAATCATTGTTTTGCGCGGGCATCAGGCCGGATGTCCGCCCCGCTGAGTGGAGTGTACATGTCGCTGGTGCACGGCTTGGCAGGCTACATCACGTTATGTGTGATGTGCTGCGTACGGCGATCAGCCAGTGCGGTTCTTCCATTAGAGACTACCGTAATGCCAACGGAGATGCCGGAGCGTTTCAGAATACCTTTTGCGTGTATGGCCGAAGCGGGTTGCCATGCGTGTCATGCCAGCGTCCGCTTGTTACTGCCAAAATTGCGGGGCGCACCACAGTCTATTGCGGACATTGTCAGCACTGAAACAGAAAGAGACTGCCATGCCGGATATTTCTTGTACCTCTTCTGCTGTTGATACCACTTGCAAGTCGATTGTTGCAGAGGGCGCACCCGAGGGCATGACCGATCCGCGGGGCTTGTTGCGTAATGCAGTAGTGGTAGGGGGGACTACGGTATTATCCCGCCTGCTTGCGCTTTTCAGGGATATTGCTTTGGCATGTTTTTTAGGTTCCGGCCCCTTGGCAGAGGCCTTTCTGGTGGCTTTCCGGCTGCCAGACCTGTTTCGGCGACTTTTTGGCGATGGCACGCTTGCCATGGCCTTTGTGGGTGTATTCAGTCGTGTCCGTATGGCATACGGTCATGCTCGGCTTTTTTCTCTGGCGCGGTGTCTGTTTTTTTGGGGGGCCATTGTCGGTGGGAGCCTGTGTTGTGTGGGAATGCTTGCTGCTCCGGTGCTGACCGGCATACTGGCGCCGGGATTTTTGCGAGACACCGCGTTATTTGAAAGTACGGTGTCCATGGTACGTATCTGCCTGCCGTATATCTTTTTTATTTGCATAACAGCGTTATGCGTTGGGCTGCTTAATGCCATGGGGCGGTTTGCGGCTCCGGCTTTTGCGCCGTGCCTGTTTAATCTGGTGCTTATAGGTGCGTTGACTTGGGGGTATGTTGGAGCAGAAAATCCCGCGATGGTGCTGGCTTGGGCTGTGCCTTTGGCGGGCGTGGTGCAGTTGTTGTTCTTGGTGCCGTGGCTATGGAGTAACGGCTTTCGGCTGCATGGTCCATGGAGTATGGCAGACGGGTTTGCGCCCAGGGCCGGTAAGGTGGCGGGGGCTGCCGCAGCCGGCGCGGCCATGTACCAGATGACCATTATTCTAGGGGCTCTGTTTGCCTCGTTTCTTCCCCCAGGGAGCATCGCCGGGTTGTATTATGCAGACCGGCTTGTCCAGCTTCCCGTGGGTGTGGTTGGTGTGGCCCTTGGTACAGTGGCCCTGCCGGGGCTGTCAGCATTGTTTGCCAGGGGGGCACATGAGAGCTATGCCCACACGCTGGGCATAGCCTTACGCTTGAGTTTGTTTGTGAGCCTGCCTGCCACTGCGGGACTCTTGGCTCTGGCCAATCCGTTGGTGGAGTTGCTGTTTGGCAGAGGGGCTTTTGACCAAGGCGCTGTGGCGGCAGCGGCTTTGGCCCTCAAAGGGTATGCCCCGGGATTGCCCGCCGTGGTTCTTGCGCGTCCTTTGGTGGCAGCCCTGCTTGCCCGGGGAGCAGGCCGGACCTTGGTGTTCTGTACTGTAGTTTCGTTAGCTGTATACCTTGGTACTGCGGTGTGTCTGGTTTTTTTTGGTGGTCTTGCCGGGTTGGCATTTGCGGGGGCGTGTGGGGCATGGATGCACGTTTTGTGCATGAGCTATGCTTTGTCTCGCGAAGGTGTGCGTGTCAAAGGGATAATGTCTGGTGCGTGCCTGTATGCAGGCTTATCTGGCATTTTGTGGATGGCCGTCACGCAGTTTGCTGCCGGAATGGATTCTGCGCTATTGACTGTGGGTTTACTTGTCCCGGGGGCCATGGTTGCCTATACGGGAGTAGCCATGCTGCTGCGTATTCCGGAGATCTGCTTGTTGGCGGAGGCGTTGGGGGTCAATTACAAGCGGTAGCCTGTGGCCAGAGGTGTGTTATGATGCGGTCTGACGTGGTGAATACTATATTGCGTTGCGGCGCAAAGAGCGTGCAGGCACGTATTTGTTTGCTGACATTTGTCATTTCTACATTGGTGACTCTTGCCTTTGCCAGCTATGCATATGTGATTGTTCGTAGTGCGGAGTATATGAGGCTTGATCGTTTTGCGAAGTCTCAGGCTGATCGGCTTGCAATTTTTTTGCAAATGTCTGTGTGGGATGGGAATGCACAGCTGAGCATGGCCATTATTGACGCAGAGATGGTTGACAACCGCATTCATGCAGTCATTGTCCATGATGAGCAGGGCAACATACTCTTGGGGCGAGAGAACAGCGAGGGCGGTATAATCAAAAGTATTACCCAGCCTATTCCCCGCGGTGACTATATGGTGCTGTCAAGACCTTTGCGTCAGGGGCATCTCAAGTTTGCCACGCAGGAACTGTATATTACGTCCGAGTTTGTGCAGCAGGAACTGGCGGAGCGAGTGATAGCTGCGGTAAAGTACATGGTGCTCTGGGAATTCACTCTGGTGTTGGCAATCCTCCTTGTTGTCCGACAGTCTCTTGTTACCCCTCTTTCCGAACTGGCCGCATGGGTGCGCGGAGGTTCGGTTTTGCGCTATGGTTCACGTATTCCCAAGCAAGCTGATGATGAGTTGGGAAGGCTTGTAGACAGCATGAACGCCATGCTCGGTGAAATCGAAAAGCGTGACAAAATGCTGAACGAGCACAGCGGGCACTTGGAGAAACAGGTCAGAGAGCGCACGCTGGAGTTGGAACGTGCTCGGCAGACAGCGGAAAAATCCAGTAAGGCCAAGGGTGAGTATGTGGCTCGTATGAGCCATGAGCTGCGCACGCCCATGAATGCGATTATCGGCTTGATAGACATTACCATGAAGACGGAGCTTTCTTCAAAGCAGAAAGAATATCTGACTGTCATTCGTTCTTCAGCCTGTTCACTGTTGGGCGTGGTAAACGACATTTTGGATATCAGCAAAATAGAAGCTCGCAGGATGGCTCTGGAGCATGTGCCTTTCTACACGCTGGAATTGTTGGAAGAGGTTACAGATCTGTTTCGTGAGCGCGTGGACACTGAGAACGTGGAACTGGTACTTGACATTGAGCCAGATGTTCCACCTCGGCTTGTGGGAGATCCGTTACGTTTGAAACAGGTGCTAATTAACCTAATAAGCAATGCATTCAAGTTTACCAAGCAAGGGGAAGTCTGCATCAGGGTATCTGTGGCGGATCATGGAGAGAGTGAGGTTGAGTTGTTTTTTTCTGTCCGGGATACGGGCCTTGGCATTGATGAAGAAACACGTAATAGAATGTTTGAGATGTTTTCGCAGGCCGATGAGGCCACTGCGAGGCTGTTTGGCGGTAGCGGACTGGGGCTTTTCATTGCGCGCGAGTTGGTGCGCTTGATGGGCGGTAGTATTACAGTAGATAGCCAGCCCGGCAAAGGGAGCGATTTTTGGTTTACGGGTTGTTTTGCCATACCGGCTGGCGAGCAGCCGGCCCCTAGTGCCGCCATGCAGGCGTCAGGAAAAGCTTTAGTGGCGGAAGCCAGCGCAGCCAATCGTACGGTACTGGCGCGTATGCTTGGAAAACTTGGTTATATATGTGACATGCTAGAAGATGGGCACGCTGCATATGCGTGCCTGAGGCAGCAGGCTACGCGGTATGCCTTGGTGGTGTTTGACTGGCGGTTGCCCGGCATGGGCACGCTGGAGGTGTTGGAGAAGCTGCACGCAGAAAAATGTGTCTTGCCACCGGTCATTGCCATGACCATGCTTGGGGCCGAAGTAGAGGAGGCACGCGCTAAAGAGTTGGGGGTGACAGCATTTGTATCAAAGCCGGTCAAGCTTTCGTCACTGTCCGAAGCAATGGGAGTGTCAGACGGCCTTGTACCGCTGGAACGGAGAGAAAAAGTTATAGATCTACGGCAGTTTGAGGGGCTACGTGCGCTTTTGGTCGAAGATAATATAGTGAACAGACATGTCGCATTGGATATTTTACAGGACATGGGATTTTTTGTGCTATGTGCGGAGCATGGCGAAGAGGCACTCGTAATGCTGAACGCTGGTGAACCTCCTTCTGGGCAGGGCTTTGACGTTATTTTTATGGATATCCAGATGCCGGTATTGGATGGCATGGAAACGACACGGGTTATCCGTCAGCATCCATTGTGGCAGCATATTCCTATTATTGCTCTGAGCGCTCACGTGCTGAGTGAAGAACGAGACAGGGCGTTGGAGGCTGGTATGAATGATTATGTCACCAAGCCATTGGACAGGGGGGTGCTGTTGCAGGTGTTGTTGCGCCACCTGGATAGACAGGCAACCCAAGGTACACAGGGTGCCAACGTACAAGGAGAAAAGGTAGTGGATACCAGACAGATTGTTGATGCCTCATTGCCTTCTGTGGATTCGCTGGCTTACGCCCCTAAGGATATGCCAGGGGAGGGTGCACTGGATAACGCCGGTGACGTCCCTGACGCGGGAGAGGTGCCTGGCTTGGATTTGAAATCTGGAATGGAGCGTTTGGGCGGTAAATGGGATGTCTATGTGGATATTTTGAAAGCCTTTGTCGGGATATATGGCGCATCCATAGAAAATATTATCATCGCCGTGGAAGAGAACGATCGTGCTCATGTGGCTGAGAAGGTGCATACCATTGCCGGTGCTGCAGCCAATATATCAGCCGTGGAGTTGTACAAGGCTGCATTATGTCTGGAGCGTGCTTCTCTTGATGGCGGCCCTATGCAAGAGCCTTTACAGGATTTTTTGCACTGGTTTGCACAGGTAGAACAAAGCGTCGCCCTGGTTGTAGGCGATAGCATATCGTAACTTATGCCGTCCCGCAGCACTGGAGTAGATCCGGTAGGAAGTACATTATTTTTTGTGTACGGGTGTGGATTGTGGCAGGTATATTGTTGTAAATATTTGAAATAACAGTCTGTTGTATGCATATGAATGCAGATTTGGAACCGACTTTTGTTTTGGGCGGTAAAGGAGTATGGTGCACCTTGGCGTTGCGGGCAGGGGTATCTAGGTCTTTTGGCCGTGCGCCGAGCCATAAAAAAACCCTGTGTATACAGGGTTTGTATTTGTGGGGCGAATGATGGGACTTGAACCCACGACCACACGGGCCACAACCGTGTGCTCTACCGACTGAGCTACATCCGCCGTATTATTTAGTCAAAGGCATATATACCCCGCAGGGCAAATCGTCAAGCATAAAACCTCATAAGAATACTGATAAAGAGCACTTCTTTTACTTCGGGAGTATCATGGATACATTAGTAATCACAGGCGGCGTGTCGCTTGAAGGCAAGGTTCGGGTAAGCGGCTCCAAAAATGCCTCATTGCCCATACTCATGGCGTCTATTTTATTGGACGAGCCTGTGGTATTTCGAAATATACCACGGTTACGCGACATCCATACCACAAACAAGCTTTTGGGGATTCTTGGCTGCCCTGCTGAGTTTCAGGGCGATGCGGTGCATATACGCCCGGGAAGCCTCAGCCCGGAAGCACCCTATGATCTTGTTAGGACCATGCGTGCCTCGGTGTTATGCCTTGGGCCGCTTCTGGCCCGTCTTGGAGAGGCTCGTGTGGCGTATCCAGGCGGATGTGCCATAGGTGCTAGACCCGTGGATTTGCACTTGAGTGCCTTGGAAAAAATGGGTGCAGTATTCGAGCTGGATTCGGGGTATATTGTGGGGCACTGCAAGCAGCTTGTAGGCGCGCATATTCGGTTTGACTTTCCCACAGTGGGCGGGACGGAAAACCTGCTCATGGCCGCTACGCTGGCCCAAGGTGAAACCATATTGGAAAATGCGGCCTGTGAGCCGGAGATTGTCGACCTTGCCAACTTTTTATGCGCATGTGGGGCGGATATTAGAGGACAGGGTACGGATGTGATTCGTATCCGTGGCCTGGAAAGATTGCATGGTTGCGAGTACCGTGTAATGCCTGACCGCATTGAGGCAGGTACCTTTATGGTTGCGGCAGCCATTACCAAAGGTAATGTACTCATAGAAGATTGTCCTGACAGTGCTCTGGAGGCTGTAATCCGTAATTTGCGCAGTATGGGGCTGCATGTTGCCCCAGAAGAGGGTGGTACAAGGGTACGTTACCAGGGGCATCTGGAGTCTACAGATATAGTGACGCAACCATATCCGGGCTTTCCCACTGACATGCAGGCACAATTCATGGCGCTTCTTTGCGTGGCAGAAGGGTTTGGCATGGTGGAAGAAACCATTTTTGAAAACCGTTTCATGCATGTACTGGAGCTGGTGCGCATGGGCGCTGATGTACGCCTGGTAGGGCGTAGTGCTCGTGTGCGGGGCGGGCGTACCTTGCGGGGGGCCCCTGTCATGGCCTCTGACCTGCGTGCGTCTGCCTCGTTGGTGTTGGCCGGACTGGCTGCTGAGGGCGAAACGTATGTGCAACGTATTTATCACCTGGACAGGGGGTACGAGTGCATGGAAAAAAAGCTCGGGGTGCTGGGCGGGCAGATCAGACGGGTAGCCGAGTAGCCTGACCCACTGTGTTTGTGAGTAAGGTTGCAGGCTATATGCTATGTATGGAACCGGGTAAGGGAATCCCCTGCCCGCTGGTTTCCGGGGGCACGCGTGGCGTTACTGAATAGGGGTGGGTGACAGAATTGCGTAAAGTCGCTGTGGCACCACAGGTAGCATATCCCGTCCTATTATGGCGCCAGTGGTGTTTGCTTGCCATGCTTGCGGGTGCCGTGGGGTATGGCAGCATTAGGAGTATGCCGGGACTTTGGGGAAGCTCCAGATATGGAGCGGCGGAGTTGTCGGCATTGTTTGGTGACACTTGGCTTTTGTTGCCACTTTTGGGCATCATGACCCTTTGTTCGGGGGGGACGGAGCTTGGACACAGACCGCGGATAGGCGTGCGTGCAGTGGTACTTGCGCTCTGTATGATGCTTGGCGGGGCCTTATTGTACGGGTTTGAGGAGTCCCCTGCCAAGGTGCCGGACTGGATAACGGCTCGAGAAGTCGTCACCATTCAGGGCACAGTGCGGAGTGTGCAGACAAAGCCGCAAGGCAGGCTGGTTGTGCTGCTTGATTCGGTGCGTTGTCGTACGGTAGCTGGATGGCGCATACTCTCGGGGGCAACCGTCTGGACATGGCAGAACCCCAGTTTTGTACCAGTTGCAGGGGCACGCATGGAGTTTGCGGGCAGGGTGTCATCTGTGCGTGGCTTTCTCAATATGCACCAATGGAATAGCGGCATGTATTGGGAACGGCAAGGGGTATGGTATCGTGTCTGGACCCATGCGGACAAGGGCCACGTACGAATGCTCTCGTCCGGCTCTACTCCGGGAGAGGTTTTTAAAGGGGGCGAATTTTCTCTGGCTTCTGTCCGCGCTTTGATACAGCATCGCCTGGAAACCCTGCTTTTGCAGGCGCAAACCTCGGGTGCCGGGTGCGCTGTTTGGAATACGCATGCTGATGAGGAGTCTGCGCAGGCCGTAGCGCCGGAAAAATCAGAGGGGCCTGCACCATCGGGCCGCTTAGAGACGCAGGGCATGGCGCAATGCTATGCTGTGCTGCCCGCCTTGTTACTGGGTAACCAGATGCATCTTTCTGCCGCTTCCATGGACAGGTTGGCTCATGCGGGCCTTGTCCATAGTTTTGCGTTGTCTGGCATGCACTTGGGCTTTGCCGTGGGGCTGGGGGCCTTGTTGGCCTTTTGTATGGGGCGTGTCTGTCCACGGGTATTTTTATATGTGCCCCGGCAAAAGCTTGCCGTGCTCTGCGCCATACCCTTTGTGTTGCTGTATGTTTGGCTGGGTGGGGCTTCTCCTTCGTTGCAGCGTGCGGCTTTGATGTTTGCCTTTTGGGGCGCATTGTTGCTTTTGGGCCGGCGTGGAGTACTGTGGGATGGGTTGCTATGGGCTGTGGTCGTCATTGTATGCCTGCAGCCTGTTGCCGTATTTGATTTGCGTTTGCACCTGTCTGCGGTAGCGGTTGCAGGTATTGCCTGTGTTATGCCTTTTTTTCAGCGTTGGTTGAACCATAAGGGGCGCAGCACAGGCATGAATGCCATACTGCGTCGTATCATGGGTAGTGCTGTGGGTATTCTGGTAGTGAGCATGGCAGCGCAATTGGTGCTCATGCCGTTGACGCTGGATGCTTTTGGTACGGTAACGCCCTGGTCTGTCTTGAACTTGCTTTGGCTTCCTGTCTTAGGGCTATGGCTTTTACCCTTGGGCTTTTTGGGCCTTGCCGCCATGTCTGTGCCGGCTTTGTCCGGGCTAGCCGCGTGGTTATTTGCGGTCGCAGCATTTCCCGCGCATGGTCTATTCGGCATGTTAGAATATCTGGAGCGTGCTGAGCTGTTGTTTCCTGTACTTTCCGTACGTCCTTTGCCCATGGCTGGCTTGGGATTCTGGCTACTGTTGGGGGGTATGTGCCTGATCTGGCGTCGAGTGGGGGCGACTTCCCGCGTGCCTGAGACTTTGTCCACTGTCGTTTGCGGGGTCGGTACTCCGGCCCTGTTTCAAGGGCCGTATATTCGGTACTGGATGGTGCCCTTGGGGGTAGTGTTGCTTGTTGCGCCGGTGATGCTGCGTTTTACACAGTACTTGACCAGCGAGACTGTAGTTTCTGTCCTGGATGTGGGGCAGGGGCAGGCCGTGGTGGTAGAAGCACCATATGGAGTGCGTGTACTGGTGGATGGCGGGGGCTTTTTTTCTTCTGCCTTTGATACTGGCAAGGGCCTAGTGGCCCCTGTGTTGACACGTAATGCGCCTCCACGTCTTACTGCAGTGATTAATACACACCCCGATCGTGATCATTTGGGAGGGCTTCCTTTTATTTTACGGCATTTCACGGTGGGGGCGCTGTATACCAATGGCAGTTTGGGAACAGGGCGTGACGCTCGGGCAGTAAATGCTGCGATGCGGGTAGGTGGACCTTTTCCCGTGGAACTTGTGGCCGGTGACATCGTTGATCTGGGGGGTAACATACGCTTGGCTGTGGTCCGGCAGCGCGATGGCCGAAATTTGAATGCCAATGATAATGGCCTGGTTCTTCGGCTGCTACGTGGTGAAACGGGGCTTGCTGTGCTTGGGGCAGATCTTGGTTCTGCCACTCTGGACGGTCTTGCGGCGATTGCTGGAGCAGGGCAGGCAACGAATTTTTTGCAGGCGCAGGCACTTGTACTGCCCCATCATGGCAGCGACAGGAGTCTATCCACAGCATTTTATGATGCGGTGGGTCCTAATATAGCCGTAGCATCATGCGGGTATCTGAATCGTTGGGGGTTTCCTGGCCCTAGTGTGCGGCAGGCTTTAGCAGAGCGGAATATCCCCTTGTGGACCACGGCTCGCCACGGGCAGGTTCGTATTTGCTGGGATGCACATGATACCATGAGGATAAAAACAGCCGCAGTACACGGTACCCGTGTGCATGATGATTGATGACGTGCTGGACAGGGTGTATTGCTTTTGTCTCCTACCCCAGCAAGTATGTGATACGGACGTAGCCCCATGATGGGAAGGTAGGTTACTGAAACAACGGGAGTAATGGATATGAAGTTGGTTTCATGGAATGTAAACGGCTTTCGGGCAATGCGGAAAAAGTCCGAGTGGGAATGGTTCGCACAGTGCAATGCGGATATTGTCGGTTTACAGGAAACCAAGGCCATGCCTGAACAGATTGCTCCAGAAGACCGTTCTCCCCAAGGTTATCATGGGTTTTGGCTGGGTTCCACGGTGAAAAAAGGATACTCTGGAGTGGCGGCTTTTTCGCGGGTAAAGCCGTTATCCGTGGCGTATGAATTGCCTGATGTGCGCTACCAGGGAGAAGGCCGGGTTATAATGTTGGAGTTTGAGCAGTTCCACTACCTGACGGTGTACTTTCCCAATGGGCAAAGTGGTGAGGAACGCTTGCAATACAAGATGGGCTTTTATGATGCTTTTTTGGAGTATGCCGAATCACTACGCAAAATAAAACCTGTGGTTGTCTGCGGAGATTTTAACACCGCACATTGCCCGGTGGACCTTGCCCGTCCGAAAGAAAATGAAGGAACATCCGGTTTTTTGCCCATGGAACGGCAATGGCTGGATATGTTTGTAGCGCGAGGCTATGTAGACACCTTTCGCCTGAAATATCCCGATGAGCTGGATATGTATTCGTGGTGGTCATATCGGTTCAAGGCGCGTGATAGGAATGTGGGCTGGCGGATTGATTATTTTTTTGTTTCTGAGGAGTTGCGTGGTGCGGTAAAGGACGCTTTCATTGAGATGAACGTTTTCGGATCGGATCACTGCCCTGTGGGAGTGGATCTGGATCTAACCTGATTGACGCTAGTGGTGCATGGTGGGGCGTGTATGCACATCTGGGGCAAGGTAAGGTGCTTTCGGCATATGGCGGCGGGGGGGGACCTCCATGGGGTGGTCCGCTATCTTGCAGCAAGTTTGCGCAAAGGAGAGAGCCATTGGGCAGATATCGATAGGTGTGCTATTTGTGGCTGCTAACGTATCTATCGCTACCTGCTGTAGTGTTCACTGCGCTCAAAATGCAGTCCAGTGTTTCTGTCAGCTCGGGAGCAAGGTCCGGTTCTGCGCTCAGCAGGTGGACCACATCAGTTATCGTGGCGTCGGGGGGAGTAGACAGGCCGTTTTCTCGGGCAAGACGGATGAGTTCTTCCCGTAGTTCTTGCATACAATATTCCTCTGTACAATTTCTGGGTAACAGGCTTGTTACATACTGTGATCGTGTGGAAAAAGCAATGTTTTGTGGGCCTATGCATAGTGGTGCTGGAGCATGATGCCCTGTAGCTAATGGTACTTGCGACTTATCTGCCAGAATTCGCTGAGGCTAAGTTGTCTGTTGCCCGGTCCTTGCCGGACAAAAAAGTACTCGCTGTCTTTGTGTTGTAAAAAAGCGGGTTCCGTTGCCTGCCTGCATACAGCAACAAGAACGGTCTGTTGTTGTACGACAACGGCATGCAGGCTGACTGCGTTGATATGTCGTATGCCTATGTGTTCTGCAATCAGGTTGCTGATATGTCGTAATGCGTGGTCGTCGTTACGGAATCCATCTCGTGCAATGCCCAGTACGTTGCCGCCATCGTCTACCCCCACCAGTAATGTGCCGCCCGCGGTGTTCAAAAAAGCCGTGATGCCTTTCATCGCTGCCAGTTCGATGTTTTTGTCATGTTTTTCGCTTTTCAGGTTAAAGCGCAGAGTGGACTTGAACTCTACATGTTCGCCTTCTCCCTGCCGGAGAAATTTGTGAACCTGGTGCGGAGTGAGGGGTGCATTGCGCTTGTAAGCTTTGCGCATCTTACCCATATGTAGTGCATATCCGATGATAATGATTACCAATGTGGCAAATAAAAGTGTTGTGCCAATAATAAACCGCGTATCGCGTAGCAGCATGGAGAAAATGTTTACTTCTCGCGACAGCATGGTCAGGGAAAACCCGGTGGCCTTGGAGGAGGTAAGCGTTTTTGCGGTAATGGCATGCCTACCCTCCCGGTGCTGGGTGAGTGCCGCCAGGGGCAACGGACGACTGTTTGCCGCGGCTGCCTGCAGCTCTTTCTGAAAATTGTTGCTTACAGCCACAAGTGTATCATTTACGAATATGGCAGCCCCTGTATCGGGAATGGCCTGTGTAAGATTACTGAGTAGTGTTTCTGGGGTATATAGTAGAAAAGCTGGGCGTTCGCTGTTGTGTATGCCCATATACAGCAGACGCGTTTGCACTATGGTGGGGGCAATGTCCAGCATGAGGGTGGCGTCAGTCAGTCTGTGCCGTTGAGTAGCCAGAAAGGGTACGAGAGTCTGAGCCAGATTTTGTTGTGCTAAAGGCTGGTTGTGTGTCGGCGTTATATCGGGCGGCTGTGGAAGAGTGCCGGGTAGGAGTACCTCTGCCCGAAGCCCGCTGAAAGCATCGATATAGACTCCGCGATCTGCAGAGGGAAAGATAACGATGCCGTTGGCATTGGCAACGCGTAGCGCTTCACGCAAGAGCTCGGTTTCTGTGGCGGCATTTTGTTGTACGACGTCTGCCAGTGCAGTACTTATATGTGCACGGGTTTCTTGTAGCGACTGCCGCGCAAGGATTGCAAGATAGTCTACCGCCGCGCTGGAAATGAGCCTGCCCACAATGGCAGTATTAAAAATGATAAACAGCAGTACGCTGCTTAGAATTGCGGCAATGGCTACATAGGCTGTTTTGGGTACACGCATTATCATATGTTATAGCATGGTATAAAAGGGCGCCAGCTTTTTCCGCCATGTGCCTTGTGCCAGAGGGGACAAGCTGCTAGGCTGTTGCTGTTGCAAGTGGAGACAGCATGGAGCTGCCGTTTTCCTGTTGCGTTATTGCTCTCAGGAGTTGGTCATGCCATTTATATTGCCCTCGTATCAGCCACCTGATTTTTTAGCTTCTGGCCTTGCAGAAGCGCCGGTGGCCAGATTTGTCCCTTGCTCCGAAGATGGCGTCGCTCCCATGGGCTATCATGCCACGTCTATTTTTCCTGAATATGTGCATATGGAACAAGGGCGGTGGGAACTATTACATAATACACGTATGGACTGCGTGGTCCGCCAACACCCCCAAGGTGCGTTGGATGTCATGGAATTCCGCCGACTGCGCAAAGGCGACCTTGTGCTTGTGGGACGCGGCGAGGCCGGCGAAGAGGGTATCTTGGTATACACAAGGGGTTTTACCTCTGCCCATAAGCATGGCGAGGCTTTTGCTTTTCGCACTGGGACCAGCCGTGAAACCTCGTTTTCCATTGCCTATGACTCATTGTATGATATCATGCGCCATGACCGTGACAATGGACGTATTATCTGGGTGGCAGGGCCTGCTGTGGTATTTGATTCCGATGCCAGGCAGGCGTTTTGTGACCTCATAGGCAAAGGCTATGTGCATGGGCTGCTGGCTGGTAATGCACTGGCCACGCATGATTTGGAAGGAGCGTTGTTTGGTACCTCGCTGGGGCAGGGTATATACGACAAGAGACAGGCTCGCCTGGGGCATTACCATCACTTGGATACCCTAAACACACTCCGTGGTAGTGGCGGTATTGCACAGGCTGTTGCCAAGGGGTTGGTTCAGGAAGGGGTAATGCATGCTCTGACTCGTCAGAACGTTTCGTATGTGCTTGCGGGATCCATTCGGGATGATGGTCCGCTACATGAGGTAGAGGGCAATGTTTATGCAGCCCAAGATGCCATGAGGGCCCTGGCGAGTAAGGCCACTACAGTGATTGCTCTGGCAACCCAGTTGCATACCATTGCTACCGGCAACATGACGCCTTCGTATCAGGTACAACAAGATGGTACAGTGCGCCCGGTATATTTTTTTGTTGTGGACATGTCGGAATTCGCTGCAGGGAAACTGGCTGACAGGGGGTCATTGACTGCCCATGCCATTTTGACCAATGTGCAGGATTTTATGGTTCATCTAAACCGGGCATTGTAGCCTACCCACAGGCATGGGGCGTGTCATGCTTGTTGGAGCATGCGGTGGCCCCACAGGGTTTGTCCCAGTGACACACAGGCATCATTGGGCGGTAAATTCCGGTGCATAAGCACCGTAAATCCATGCTGGCGCAGCATGCATGGCAGTTCGCGGCTGAGGGTGTTGTTTTGCATGACGCCACCGGACAGCCCCACGGTATACACGCCTGTGTTTTGTGCGGCATGGCAGGCAAGTGCTGTAAGTCCTCGCATAAGGCCCAGGTGAAAGCGTCGGCTGATAACTCCGGCAGATACCCCCTGTTGCCAATCCGTGTAGGCATGTAGCAGCAGGCTATGTGTATCAAGCACCAGCGGATTCTGAGTATCTTGTACAGGGCATGGATAAAAGCTGGTTTCACATAGGTCCTGTACATGTTCCAGCTTGATAGCGGCCTGCCCTTCATAACTTGCCGAAAGGCATATCCCCAGCATGGCGGAAACGGCGTCAAACAGTCTGCCGCAACTACTTGCGAGTGGAGTATTCAATTTGCGTTCCAGGATTTGGGGTAACATGTGTGTCGCCGCCTGAAAGGTCTGTTCCCATGGCCAGGGTGTATGCGGTGTTTGTGGTATGCCGTGCGCCCATAGTACCCCTTGCGCAATGCGCCAAGGTTCGCGTATGGCTGCCTCGCCACCGGGCAGCATGAGTGGGGCAAAGTGCCCAAGGCGTTTATGTGTGCATGTATCGGCATCCACATACAGAAGCTCACCGCCCCAGATGGTGCCGTCTTCGCCATAGCCTGTACCGTCCAGCGCTAACCCTAGTGCCGGGCCTTGGTGGCGGTTTTCTGCCAGAACGCTGTGAATATGCGCATAGTGGTGCTGTAGGCGAAAGAGGGGAACACCCGTATGCTGCGCACGCTCTAGGGCATAGCGGGTTGTCATGTAGTCCGGGTGCATGTCGCAGACCAGTGCTTTGGGGGTCACAGCCAATACAGATTGTAGATGCTCCGCGATTTCGCAGTAAAAGGCATAGGTTGCCATGTTTTGCATATCACCCAAGTGCTGGCTGACAAAAGCTTGGGCGTTGCGGCTGAGGCATAGTGTGGTCTTCAGCTCCGGCCCTGTACCAAGTACACAGGGCGCTTTTGCATGGAGAAAAACAGGGCGCGGTACGTACCCGCGTGCACGGCGCAGATATCTGGGGGGGCTGTCCTCTGCATCAATGTGGAGTACAGAATCGTCCGTGCGGATAAGGATATCACGGTTGTGCAGCAGAAAAAAATCTGCAATGCCAGCAAGACGCTGTAGGGCCTCGCGGTTGCCAAGGCAGATAGGGTCGCCGCTTTTGTTGCCCGAGGTCATGACCAGTGCGGCAATATCCGGTTGGACCGTATTCTGATACAGATGAAGTAATACGTGATGCAGCGGGGTATAGGGAAGCATGATACCCACGTGTGAGGTATCCGGAGCAATGTCCGGTGCCAGTGGGGCGGTATTTTTACGCTGGCATAGCACAATGGGGCGTTCCATACTTTGCAGCAGTTGGGCTTCCTGCTTGCCGATGTGTGCCAGAGTATGTGCGATTTCCAGGTTGGGAACCATTACGGCCAAGGGTTTGTGGGGACGATTTTTTCGGGTGCGCAACAGGGCAACGGCTGTGGCATCAGTCGCATTACAGGCAAGATGGAAGCCCCCCAGGCCCTTGAGGGCGACAATGCTTCCTTTGGCCAGTATTTGTGCTGTCTGGTGCAGGGCTTTTGTACTACGAGCGGTCTCGTGCCCTGTGGTGCGGGTAAGCCAGACATGTGGCCCGCATTGCGGGCAGGCGTTGGGCTGGGCATGGAAGCGCCTGTCCATGGGATTTTCGTATTCGGCGCGACACTGCTCACACAGGGGAAAGCATGCCATGGAAGTGACAGCCCTGTCGTAGGGAATGCCCTGTGTAATGGTATAGCGTGGTCCACAATTGGTACAGTTAGTAAAAGGATAGAGGTAGCGCCTGTTGTCGAGGGCGAACATGTCATGCAGGCAAAGGATGCAGGGAGCAGTATCCGAGCTGATAAGTACCTGCTGGGCGTTACCATGACGGCTGGGAAGAATGGTAAAGGCTGCCTCATGGGCAAGAGGGGTAAGGGATTTTTCTGTTCGCTCAACCACATGTGCCAGCGGTGGCAGTGCAGTTTCAAGATCTCGGGCAAAGGCTTTTAGGGCTGAGGGGCTACCTTGAGCCTCTATGCAAACGCCTTGCGGGGTATTGGCCACTGTACCTGTGATGTTGTACATATGGGCTGTGCGGAATACAAAGGGGCGAAAACCGACCCCCTGTACCTGGCCGGAAAGAGTAAACCGCCTGCGTAAGACTGCCATGGATGTGTATATAGCTCACTCTTTGGCAGAAGAAAAGCTGCCTTGTATCATTCCTTTTATTCTATAAAGTATTGCTGTCTTGAGATGATACGGCTATCGTATTGCGTATTGAAGATGGAGCCGCGTTTGTCGGAAAGACTGTTCGTCGCTTGGGGCAGTTCGGGCATGCTGCGGGCTATGCGGTACAAAGAGGAGCGAAATAAATTATGGTAAAGAAAAAACTGGGCACGCGTATTTGCAAATTTCGTGAAGAGCGCGGCATGACGCGTGAAGGGCTGGCAGAGGCCGCGGGATTGCCTCTTGATTTTGTAATGGCCCTTGAAGAGGAAGATTTGTACCCGTCCATAGGGCCGCTGCAAAAGATTGCTCGTGCATTGAATGTACGTTTGGGCACTTTCATGGACGATGAGGTAACGCGGGACCCTGTGGTTGTGCGTAAAAGCGGGCGTGAAAGTGATTTGAGCATGCAAAAAGCGCGTAATAAGCGTGCGGCATTTTTGTTCCATTCGTTGGGCAAAGGTAAAAGCGACCGCAATATGGAGCCTTTTTTTATCGAGATCACGCCGGAGCCTGACGAAGACAGGCAGCTTTCATCACATCAGGGTGAGGAGTTTATCGTTGTGGTCTCTGGAACTGTACTGGTGCGCTATGGCAATGAAGAGCATGTGCTTGAGCAGGGTGACAGCATTTACTATAATTCCATAGTACCGCATTACGTGGGCGCTGCCGGGCTGGAAAAGGCGGAAATTTACGCCGTAATCTATTACCCGCAGTAAATGATCAGGGTATTGACGCATGGAAAAGTTTGAGCTTCGTGAATGGACCCTTGGGCAGATTTTGGATCATGCTGTAGCCACTTGGCCTGATAATGAAGCCGTGGTGTATGTGGACCGCGACTACCGTCAGACCTATAAGGAATTCGGCAAGGTAGTGGATGATCTTGCCAGGGGACTGCTTGCTCTAGGCGTGCAGCATGGTGAAAAAGTAGCTGTCTGGTCCACCAACGTGCCCTACTGGGTAGCGTTGCAGTTTGCCACAGCCAAGATTGGCGCGGTACTGCTGACGGTAAATACCAATTATCGCAAGAGTGAACTGGAGTATCTGCTTACACAGTCGGAGTGTGAAAATCTGTTTGTCATGGATGGCTACCGTGACCATGACTATCTGCAGACAGTCTACAATTTGATGCCCGAATTGAAAACACAGCCCCGTGGCAAGTTGAACATAGACGGGTTTCCGCATCTTAAGCGGGTCATGTTTCTAGGCATTGAAAAGCATCGGGGTATGTACTCTGTACCGGAGATTATTAGCCTTGGGGTTATGGTTTCTGAACAGGATTATCAGGACCGCCAGCGTATGCTCAGCCCGCATGACGTGGTAAACATGCAGTATACCTCAGGTACTACGGGTTTCCCCAAGGGGGTAATGCTTACCCATCTGGGAATAGGGATCAATGGGTACTGGATCGGCAAAAACCAGAATTTTACCCACAAGGACAGACTGTGCCTACCAGTGCCCTTGTTCCACTGTTTTGGCTGTGTGCTTGGCGTGCTTGCGGCATTTAACCATGGGACCACACTGGTTGTGCTTGAAAACTTCAACCCACTACATGTCATGGCGTCCGTGGATCAGGAGCGGTGTACAGCATTGTATGGGGTTCCCACCATGTTCCTTGCCGTGTTGGAGCACAAGCTGTTCAAGAGGTTTTCCTTTGGTTCATTGCGTACAGGCATCATGGCGGGGTCAGTTTGCCCAGAGCCGCTTATGAAGCGTGTCATTGAAGAGTTGTATATGACGGACGTGACCATCTGTTATGGGCTTACAGAAGGTTCTCCCGTGATGACGCAGACCTTGCTTACAGACAGCTTTGAGCGGCGTACCCAAACCGTGGGCAAGGCTATGCCCGGTATTGAAGTCAAGGTGGTGGATTCTGAATCGGGCGAGGAGATGTCCGCCGGGCAGCAGGGCGAGGTGATCTGCCGTGGGTATAATGTCATGAAAGGCTACTACAATATGCCAGAAGCAACAGAAAAAGCCGTGAATGCACAAGGCTGGCTGTATTCTGGTGATCTTGGCATTATGGATGAACATGGATATGTGCGTATCACTGGACGTATCAAGGATATGATCATTCGTGGTGGTGAAAATATCTATCCCCGTGAGATAGAAGAATTCTTGTATGGTATGGAAGGCGTACAGGACGTTCAGGTCGTAGGTGTGCCCAGCCATAAATATGGCGAAGAGGTAGGGGCGTTCATCATTCCCAAGGAAGGGGCTGATCTTGCGCCGGAGGATGTTCGCGATTTTTGCCGAGGGCAGATTGCATGGTACAAGGTTCCGCGGCATATAGCCTTTGTGCAGGAATATCCCATGACTGCCAGTGGCAAGATCCAAAAGTTCAAACTGCGTGAAATGTGTGCGAAGTATTTTCCGAATGTACGTTAAGTACCTGTAGCAGCCTGTGGAGCTGCGTGATGAAAGAAATATGCGCTCTGCCGTCAACGTGCGGTAGAGCGTTTTTTTTTATGAACGAAAACTCCACACCATGCGTGGGGATCCAACAAGGTGGCGCCCGTAAGCGCCTGCTACAGTAGCTCGTCGTTACGTAATGTTTTCCGACAGTTGCGGCAACCAAAGAGAGCAACAATGGTAGAGATACAAAGTCCGGAACGTACGCGCTGGAAAAGCAAATATCATGTGGTATGGGCCTCTAAGTTCAGGTGTAAACAATTTATGACAAATATAACATATAGTTAGCTGGAGAACTGTGCAAGGTTTGCGAATATTACAAGATGCAGATGCTCAAAGTATATGCCTATACGGAGCACATCCATATGTGTATAAAAATCGTCCCCAAGTATAGTGTTGCCTGGAGTATTAGACACCTGAGAGGGAAACGTTTTTTGGGGGCAGTGATCAACGTCAGGCACAAGGCCGAATACCAGTGGAACAAGGTTTCTCCCCCAGAGTTTGCTGAAAAGTAGGTGGTAACTGTTGGCCTTCATTTGTCACCTCCGGATAACACACTGGTGAGCGCCTTACGAGAGGCGCAATTTCAAGTGCTGAATCGCACCCAGTCGTTGTTATCCATAAGGGTACCATGAATGCGACAGAACAACGTACCTCCTCGTACCCCTTGCTGTGCGTCAGAGAAAATTGGCTGCTATAAACATGAATGGCTTGAATGTATTGAAATGTTTTTTTATTTGCTGTATCAGCGGACTTCAGAGAAAGACCAGCAGAGCATGGTGGACAAACTTTTTACCATACGCAGGTGGACGTCAGGGCGTGGGTGACTCGCAATAAACGGGTTTACGCTACTGGGTGCGGCTTGGTTGGACCAGGTTGGAACATGATGCAACATTTTTAGTCTAAGTATGCTGCTTGGCGGCGTTTGTCTCGGCACGTATGTCCTTGTGTGGTAGATTATGAAATATAATTTGCCCCTACCACGTGTTGGTCAGTACCCTTTATGGGTGTGTATCTTAGGGTTACAGCGACTCAATTAGGATGCTACAGGCCCAAGGCAAACCACCCTTTAAAGGGGTGCTCCTGTTTTTTGCCTGCATTTCAAGATTAGACAGAAATCAGCGACTGGTTACACGGCATCACTACACAGTTGTAGTGATGCCAAATCCTGCGGTATGGTGGGGCACAGTCAGTGACCGGTATGCGTGTATTTTTGCGCCGCCCCGCAAACTCTGTGAAGCGGCACCTCTACCAAGCAGTATGTTATTTGCTGCCTGATATCTTTGTATCGCATCTTCTGCAGCCCTTGCGGCACTGCATCTTTTTGCGGCCGTTTCCTTTTGACGGTTTTGGGGGATATGTTTCCCGCTCTTTCGTGTTTGTTGCTAAAACGGTATTTTCCACGACCTCCGCTTTACAAAGGCCACGCCTCCAGCTGGGTTGATTTTCAAATCTTTCGGGGCTGGCTTCCTCTGACTTTGGCATGTGGCATACCTCCTGAATGTTATTGACATATGTCATAATAGGAGTAAGAATGTTTGTGGCATATGTCAATAATGAGTCCCACTACAATGGTGATATTGAGTATGGATTGATGTGTTTTGCAGTGCCTGACCATATGGTGAGGCGGGTATCTTACCTCTAGCAATGACAGGATGGCAGATGACTAAAGTTGCAATTTCAAGTGAAGGTTCAGGTCTTGAAAGTATGGTTGACCCTCGATTTGGAAGGGCAGGATATTTTGTGGTGTATGATACGGCAAGCTGTGATGTTTCATGCATTGATAACGGTGCATCGCAGGCACTGGGGCAAGGAGCGGGCATCGCCACGGCGGAGTGTTTGGCGGGGAAAGGGGTTGAGGTTGTCCTGAGTGGCTATGTTGGGCCCAAGGCATTTCAGGCTCTCCACGCTGCGGATATTAAGGTTTGTCAGGATATGGACGGTATGAGCACAGGCCAGGCACTGGAGCGCTTTCAAGCTGGCATGGTGTCATTTGCCGATACGCCGAATAGGTAGCCGTCATGCGCATAGCCATTGCAAGTGGCAAGGGTGGTGCAGGGAAAACCACGGTTGCTGCATCATTAGCCCAGGTATGGAACAGGAGTGCTGTTATTGTTGATGCTGACGTTGAGGCTCCAAATATGCATCTGTTTTGTCTGCCCGAATTTCAGGGCAGCGAGCAGGTCCATCTAGAGGTTCCCAAGCTGGATGCCGAGCGTTGCACACGGTGCGGTGTATGCGCAGAGGTATGCCGTTTTAAAGCCATAGCCAGGCTGGGCAAGGGGCTTACACTGTTCAGCGATATGTGCCACGGCTGTGGGGGCTGCTTTGTCGTTTGTCCCGAGGGGGCCTTTGCCCCAGACCAGCGCCTGCTGGGCACTCTGGAATATGGAACCGTTATGGGGGGGAGACATGCATTCCTCATGGGGCGGTCAAGAATAGGTGAAGCTATGACACCGCCGCAAATACGGGCATTACATAAGAAACTTGAATGCATGTTGACAGAAGCTGATGCCGCAGAACGACATGCATATACAGATGCGATTATCGACGCGCCACCAGGTGTCGGTTGCCCTGCAATGGCTGTGGCTCGCGAGGCTGATTTCATACTGCTTGTTGCAGAGCCAACACCTTTTGGAAACCATGATTTCAAGTTGGCACACAAGGCGTTTTCCCCTTTGAATAAACCTATTGCTGCGGTGCTTAACCGCGCGGAATTTGCTGGAAGTAAAGGGGATGGTGAGCTGGCGGCCTACTGCTTGGCAGAAGGAGTGTCCATACTTGGCAGCCTGCCTTTTTCCGAAGAAATAGCTGGTCACTATGCCCGTGGAGGTATTGCGGCCTCTTGGTCTTCTGCCTGGCGGGAACGTTTTGTGTTGTTGCGTGATGCCCTGCTTCGCTTTGGCGATGGGGGGGCACGTCATGCGTGAAATCGTTGTCATAAGCGGCAAGGGTGGAACGGGAAAGACCTCCTTGAGTGCTGCTTTTGCTCATCTCATGCAAAATGGTATAGTCTGTGACTTGGATGTGGATACCCCGGATCTGCATATCTTGCTTGAGCCGAAGGTGCGCACGGAGCATATGTTTGTTTCTGGCCTTGAGGCGCGTATACATCAGGCCGTTTGTACACAGTGTGGCCTTTGTATGGATGCCTGTCGATTTGATGCTATCGGGGGTGACCCAAACGGATTATTCGTGGACCCTTTGCGGTGTGAGGGCTGCGGTGTATGCAGCGTGGTATGCCCGAGTGGTGCGGTGGTTCTTTCCCACAAGCATTGCGGGCAATGGTATGAAAGCGACACTCGTTTCGGCCCCATGATCCATGCTCAGCTTTCTCCAGGCGAGGAAAATTCGGGTAGGCTTGTCTCTCTGCTTAAGCAAAAAGCCAGAGAAGAGGCCGGAAAGGATAATCTGGAAACAATTCTTTGCGATGGCTCCCCTGGTATAGGGTGTCCAGTCATAAGCTCTCTTTCTGGAGCGCATATGGCTGTGCTTGTTGTGGAGCCTACTCCCTCAGGGCGCCATGACTTTTTACGTGTGGCGGACTTGTGCCAACATTTTCGTATTCCGGTAAACGTCGTCATCAACAAATCAGACCTGAACCATGAGGAATGTGAGGCTATTATGTATTTTTGCGGCGAGAGGGGCTATGCTGTGGCGGGTACGTTGCCGTTCAGCCCGGATGTAGTCAGCGCCATGATCAGCAAGCAGGTGCTTACAGAAACCCGTTCTCCTTTGGCAGGAACTATTGCCACCATTTGGAGGAATATCTTGTCAAATACGGATGTTTGCTTGCGGGAAAGGAAAGTATCATAAAAACGGATGAGTAACACGTCACGTAACGTATAAAATATTGTGCTGTTTCATATGGTGTTGAGTTTTTTTGCACGGAAAACTGTTTGTACTTTTTCAAGGTGTAGCAGGCACAATGTGAGTGTATATCGTGTATATACCATCCGAACATTGTAGACAGGCACATTTTTATAAGCGTTGATCGTGATTAACTGTTGAGTATATAATATGTTTTGTAAAAAGCAAGGCAGATGTTGTGGTATGGGGTGGTCGTTGCTCCCCCACGTGGGCTGCTACATAGTATTGTGGGGACCTGTGTCCGGGTATGGGGTTTTGCAGGGCGTATGGCCGGCAAAGCAGGGAGGATAAAAAAGATATATTTTTTACTTGACCATTGCATGACGACTCTTATATTATTTTTGTAAGAGGTAAGAAGGGTTGCAAAGTGCTCTCAGGCTTACGGCCCATGCACCTTAGCGGGGGATGTGCCAGATTAATATGTACGATGGAAACCGAGAAGAGAGAACCTGCTGGTGAAAAATCGTGCCGGAGCCAAAGCGTAACGTTATTGGCCGGACGATCCGGGCGGCCCGGGATAATCAGGCGGGTTCTTTCCGTTTTGTAGGGGAATTTAATTTGCGCCATGGGGCGCTTTTTTTATGCCTGCGTACTGGTGTCGCTGGCTTTTTGCTTGTGGCATGCCGCATGTACTTTGCATCTTGGTGTGGATATGGCGCAATTATGAGAGAATAGATGCTAGGAGGTGCCGTACCCTTTGCCCTTCCATGTTTTTAGCATATACTGATCTACAAATTGAGTTATCAGTGTTGGGGGTATGTATATGAGCCGATTGGAGCCAGTAGCACATCTTTTTGATATGCTGCATCATTTTTGGGAGCATCCGCGTACAGAGCGGCATGTAGCACATGGCCTGATTGTTGTATTTTTGTTGGGCCTGCTCAGCATTGAGTTGAACAGACAGGGCTGGCTGCCCCAGCCCCTTGCGGACATGGCGCCTACCAATCATTTTTATGCCGTGGACCTGGCGTTTAGCATGCTACTGATTCTTGAGGTCATGAGCCTTATCTTTATATTATCCACATCCGTGGCAAAATCATTGGGAAAGCAGCTAGAGATTCTCACGCTGATTCTGTTACGGAATTCGTTTAAGGCGCTATCGCAGATGCATGAACCCATTTCTGTTTCGTTGGACGCCGAGGCTTTGTCGCATGTGGCCGCTTCGGCGCTGGCGGCATTGTGCATATTCATTATTTTGGGTGTCTATTACAAGGTCCAACGTATCCAGGGATATTTGCAGGACCCTTGTGAGCGTATGCGGTACGTGTTGACTAAAAAGACCATCGCACTATTGCTGTTTTTTATCTTCATTGGTGTTGGTGTGTACGATACTGTGGATTTTTTGCTCTACGGAATACGCCATGATTTTTTTGTCACCTTTTATACGGTGCTGATTTTTGCCGATATTCTGTTGGTACTGGTCACCCAACGGTTCATGCCCAGTTTTCATGCTGTATTTCGTAACTCGGGTTTTGTCATCGCCACATTATTCATGCGCATTGCCTTGGCTGCAGAGCCATACTATGCTGCTGGTATAGGTATTGGTGCGGCTTTGTTTGCATTAAGCGTTTCGTATGCCACCAGTGTTTTTTCCTATGGTACGTTTTCCACCATTCAATTCAGGCAGGTTGACGAGCGTAGGCGAAAGTAACGCCGTATGGCCGTGTAACCGAGTGTATGTTTTGTACCAGTTTTTGCTAGGTGGAGTTGCTGGGTGCTGTAAGACGGGTGGCCATTTGGTGATAGGCCACGGGAATGACTAGCAGAGTAAATAGTGTGGAGGCTGTAAGGCCAAAGATCAGGGCATATGCAAGGCCAGAAAAAATGGGATCCAGCGTGATGGGCCATGCGCCCAATGCTGTGGTACCTGCTGTCAGTAAAATGGGACGGATGCGTGCGGCACCGCTTTGTAGCACGGCTTGACGTAATGGTACCCCCTGTATCGTTGCTCCTTGGATGAATTCAATCAGCACGAGGGTGTTACGGATGACGATGCCTCCCAGTGCGATCATGCCAATCATGCTGGTGGCCGTGAAAAATACAGGGTCCGCATAGCCGCCCACGTCAGTGGTCATGCTCAGATTGAGCAGCCAAAATCCTGGCATAATGCCGGTTAACGTGATTGGAATGGCGCACATGATCAGCAGTGGTAGTCCTAGTGACCCGGTTTGGAGTGCCAGCAGCAGATAGATGCCAAGCAGCGCAACCCCAAAGGCGATGCCCAGATCCCTGAACACATCCAGTGTGATTTTCCACTCTCCTTCTCCTGCCCACTCTACGGATGCCCCTGGAGGAAGGGGTGTGTGTCGCAATGTTTTTTGCATGTCCAGTATGGCTTCACCTGGAGCGCGCCCGGCCATTTCGCCGTATACATAGACCACGCGGCGTAGATTTTTGTGATATATGGGCTGGTCCTCGTCCACATGTCGGAAGGTGCCAAGCTCACCCAGCGGTATCATGTGCCCTGAGGAAGATTTAAGGGGCATGTCTTCTAGTGTAGCAGTATACGAGCGTTGAATACGAGGAAGTGTTACCCGGATGGGTAGTGGCTGGCGCTCATTGGGCTGGTGTAGCGTGGCCGGGGCATCGCCGTTTATGGCCAGTTGCAGAGTGTCTGTCACAGCCCGGGCAGAGATACCGTGTAGGGCGGCTTTTTCCTTATCCACACTGAAGTCCAGACGGGTACGCGACACTTCATAACTGGCGTCAATGTCAGTGACTCCCTGTTCGGCACGCATGATGGCTGTGAGTTGCTTTGCGGCTTTGATGTGTTGGGCCGGGGTATGGTCAGGTGCACTGTATACTTCGGCTGTGATGGTGGACAGCACAGGGGGGCCTGGCGGAGATTCCACGATTTTCAAACGGGTATTATGTTGGTCTGCAATGTCTTGTAACGTATCCCGTATATGTAAGGCTAGCGCATGGCTTTGTACATTACGTTGCGACTTGTCTTGCAGGTTGATACGAATATCGGCCTGATGTGTGCCCTCACGCAAATATGAATGCCGAACCATGCCGTTGAAGTCCATGGGCGAGGATGTACCGACATATGTGGTAATATCTGTAACTTCAGGAATAGTGGCAAGGAATGCTTCCATGTATCGAGCGACCTGATCAGTGCGCTCTAGGCTGGAGCCTTCTGGCAGATCAAGCACAAGTTGTAATTCGTTTTTGTTATCAAAGGGTAACATTTTAAGAGGAACAAAGCGCCCCAGCACCAGTGCTGTACTAAGAAGAAGCAGCAGGAGTCTGCCTCCTGCAAGACCCGTGCGGGCCCGGCGCGAGTCGAGAAACAGCATTATACAGCGTTGATAGGCTCCCGCAAGCCCTGTGGCCGGGTTGGCACTGCCAGAGAGTATTTTTGTTTTGTGTTGTAGCAGCAGATGGCAGAGCCATGGTACGATGGTAAGCGCGCAGAGGGTGGAAAAGAGGACAGTAACTGGCACATTGAAGGCCATGGGTGCCATATAGGGCCCCATTGTGCCCGTGATGAAAAACATGGGGGCAAAACATACGATGATGGTCAGTGTAGACATGATAACCGGACTCAGCACTTCGCGTACACCAGCCAGCGCGGCATGTTTGGGGGGTAGGGTGCCCCGCCGGAAGTGGCGTTGGATGTTGTCCACGTTGGTGATAGGGTCATCCACTACCAGGCCCAGCGACAAGATGAGTGCAAACAGGGTGACACGGTTGATGGTATAGCCTGCAAACCAGTTGACGGTCAGTGCCAATGCAAAGCTGACAGGCACGGCGATGCCCACAATGAGGGCTTCTCGCCTACCAAGGGTGAATGCTAAGAGTAGCACCACAGATCCCACAGCAAAACCCAGTGAAGAGAGTAAGTCGTTTACTTTGGCCTGCGCTGTGGCGCCCTGGTTGCGCGTAACGCGCAACTGTACACCATGGGGCAACATGTTGCGTTGTAATCTTTGGGCGGCGTCAATGACGTTTTGCGCAACGCGTACAGCATTTGTGCCTTGTTTTTTGGAGATGCCCAGCGTCACGGCGGGCATCGAAGTGTGTGCCGGCAGGCCGCTGCTACGGGTATAGGCTTCGCCAAGGCCTATGCGCACATACTGGCGTGTCTCCACAGCAGAGTCCTCTACATCCGCCACATCTCCCAAGTATACAGGGCGTCCTTGATAAGCCCCTACTACCAGCATGCGTACATCTTCAAGTGTACGCAAAAAAGAGTCGGCAGTGACGGTAAACGTGCGACTCATGCTGTCCAGATATCCTGCGGTGACAGAGGCATCCGCGCCGTCAAAGGCAGTTCGCACGTCAAGTGCAGAGATATGGTAGGCTGCAAGGGCTTCTTGCCGGAGCAGTACGCGAATTTCTCTAGGGGCGCCTCCTGTAATCGTACATCGCGAAACGTTAGGAATCCGGGCAAGGTGGTGGAAAATTTCTTCGCCCATACGGCGTAGTTCTTGTGGCCCGTAGCCTGTTTCCGGGTCGGCGAACAGCGTCAGGGTAACAATGGGCACGTCATCTATTTCTACGGGTTTGACCATCCAGTCCGTGACGACCGACGGTACAAGATCTTGGTTTGTTATGATGGTATTATGTAGGCGTACCAGTGCGTCTTCACGATTTTCTCCTGTATAAAAGCGCACGGTGGCAATACAGGAATCGCGGCGTGACATGGAGTAGACATATTCCACGCCGTCAATTTGCCAGAGTAGCCGCTCCAATGGGGTGGCAACAAGTTTTTCCACCTCTTCTGCAGAGGCACCGGGAACTTGTACCATAATATCTGCCATGGGGACCACTATCTGGGGTTCTTCTTCTCTTGGTGTCAGTAAGATGGCGCCTATTCCTGCACACAATGCAAGAGCAAGCAGCAACAGGGCGCTGTTGCCGTCCAGAAGCCTGCTGAGTATGACTTCGACTGTACCGCTGGGCGTCGCAGGTTGCGGGTGGGATCTGGGTGCAGAAGGGCTACTGGACATCAACGGACTCCAGTATAAGGGATTCTCCTCCGTGCAGGCCGGAAAGTACTTCTATGTCGTTGCCATACTGTGCGCCTGTCTTGACATACACCGTTATAGTGGCATCATCGCGCCGTAGCCGAACGGTCTCCAGTTGTCCCGTGCGGGATACGGCTTGGGCGGGGATGAGTACTGTGCTACGCGTGCCTACGGGTATGAGGGCACGGCCAAACATGCCAGGGTATAGTCCCGTATGGAGAGCCGGATGGGATGCGGCCTGGCTCTCTGTCATCGGGGGCAGTGCCACATGTATTTCAAACGTACGTGAAAGCGGGTCAGCGGCGGGTACAACTTTTTCCACAACCCCCTCCAAAGTGGCGCTGTCAAGCGCGTTGATCACCACGGCCAGTGACATGCCGGGACGTATGTGCCGGATGAGTCCCTCCCGTACATATGCCTCGAGATGGAATACGCCATTTGTCTGCATGACCAGCAGAGTTTTGCCAGGAAAGGCAAGATCTCCTGGCTCGGCTTCACGTCTAACCACTTCACCGTCTTCCAGAGCCCGAATGCTGCCGTGCTCAAGGGCTATGCCGGCTTCTTCCAACATATTGCGCGTTTTTTCTTGCATTGCCAGAGCTCCGGCCACTCCCTCAGAGGCTCGGCGCATATTGGCTTCGGCCTGTGCATATGCTGCTTGAGCCTGGTCCAACTCATTTTGGGCCACGGCGTCAGTATTAAATAGCATGCGTATACGCTTGTACTGACCTTCTAGTCTGATAAAGGCAGCTTGCGCTGCAGCTTTTGCTTGCCGTGCCTGCTGTGTAGCTGCCTCGGCAGATGCCAGGGCTTGCGTGGCCTGTTTCTGGCGCGAGGTTAGATCTTGCGTATCTAGGACCACGAGCACGTCCCCCTTTTTTACCCGGGTTCCGGTGTGCACGCGTATTTCCAGGATGCGCGCTGTGAGCTGTGCTTCTATACGGGTTTCTGTTTTGGGGCGGATGGTCCCGACAGCCTGCCGGGTTTGGGTAACCTCTGCTATGCGGGCCTGCACGGTATGCTGAAAAGGCTCTGCATGGGGGGTACTCTCGGCAAATGCGGGCGAAGCGCAGCTCAGTATGAGCCTTATGCCAAGCCATAGTAGCAGGAACATGAGGCGCTGATGGTATAACATGATAGTGTATTCCAGCCAGTGTTGTGGGTGGGGGAAGGTTTTGGGACAGTATGCCCTATGTCGGGTTGATATGGCAAAAATATAATACCTTTCGGCAAGGGCGCAGGATGCCGGGTTCTGGGGACAGGCTTAGAAGTCTACTCGTAGCTTGTTTTGTTACATAATGGTTCAGGTATGCATACTGCAAGCTCATGTTGATATTTCAGCTTTATAAAAATGATTCTGGACATTAACGTTGTCGTATGTAATAGTCTGTAGTATAGAATGATTTGTTGTTTTATGCAGGATGTATGCAGTGCTGATGTATAATCATGGTGTACATGTTATGTAGCATGTGGCTATCGCGTTTGCAGCCCATATGGCTATGGGGAGCATTCTCGAAATATTTATCAGGGCACGATTTTTTTTTTACGCATTATATTTTGCATCTTGAGGTGTATGTGGCAGTCCTGTGGCGTGTTGGCTGCGCCGTACCGGCAGGTATCCTCTCCGGATGTCCGGTAGTTACTCCACGGCTGCCCGTAGTGGCTTTTACATTCCTTGATTGTCGGACCGCTCGCTTTTCGAGGCGGGGGCCGCGCCATCCTTGACGTCTGCAAGGCTTTTTCCACTGTTTACGGAAGAGTTACCCGGCCCAAGTGTGACCGGACTGCCGCCAGGGTACGCATGGAGCGGGGGAATATTGCCGTATTTTTTCCATGGCCAGGAGGGCTGATGGCTAAGATATCTATTCAGAATTTGACAAAAGTATTTGGCTCAGACCCCAAGCGTGCTTTGGCGTTGCTTGACCAAGGGCTGGACAAGGATGCAATTCAGCGTCGTACACGGCTTGCTGTGGGCGTCAACCGGGCTTCGTTTGACGTACAGCAAGGTGAGGTTGTGGTTGTTATGGGGCTTTCCGGCAGTGGCAAGTCCACGCTGGTGCGTTGTATTAATCGGCTCATAGAGCCTACGGCAGGCCGGATAACCATTGATGGCGAAGATGTGACTGCCATGGATTCGCAGACATTGCGCGCCTTTCGTCAGCGCAAGCTGGGCATGGTGTTTCAGAATTTTGCACTTTTTCCACACCGGAGCGTGCTGCAAAATGCTGAGTACGGCCTTGAAGTAATGGGCGTGCCTGCTGCGGAGCGTAGGAGTCGCGCCATGGAGCAACTTGACCGCGTAGGGCTTTCAGGCTGGGCTCAAAGTCGTCCGGCTCAGCTGTCCGGCGGGATGCAGCAGCGTGTGGGGCTGGCTCGTGCTTTGGCCCTGGACCCGGATATTTTGCTGATGGACGAAGCATTCAGCGCATTGGACCCGCTTATCAGGCGGGATATGCAGGACGAATTACTTCGCTTGCAAGAAGACTTGCACAAAACCATTGTATTCATCAGCCACGACCTTGACGAAGCCTTGCGCATCGGTGACCGCATTATACTCATGCGTGATGGAGCTGTGGTGCAGGACGGCACTCCTGAGGATATCCTGACCTCACCCGCTGACGACTACGTGGCCCGATTTGTAGAATCCGTGGACATTTCGCGTGTGCTCACCGCTGGTGCGGTGATGAAGCGTTCGGAGGCCGTGGCCATCCTGGGGGTGGACGGCCCTCGTACTGCGCTGCGTAAAATGCGCGCATCTGCCATTGCCAGCTTGTTTGTGCTTGATCGTGAGCATCGCGTACTAGGTATTGTTACGGCCTCTGATGTGGCTGCGTTATTAAAGGAAAATAGGCGAGATATTGAAAGTATTATGCGGCAAGATATTCGTACCGTAGATGTAGATACCCCCGCGGCAGAGCTTATCCCGCTAATGGCGGAACTGCCCTATGCCCTGCCGGTTGTGGATGCCAAAGAGCGCCTGAAAGGTGTGATCGTGCGTGGATTGTTATTGGGGGCATTGGCAGAAAGAGGAGGCGACCAATAGTGCTTACATATCGTATTCCCGTGGGTGAAACTCTTGAGGCAATTATCGATTTTTTGGTGATGTATTGCTCAACGGCAACTCGCGCGTTTTCTGCCATGACAGAGGGGGCGCTGAGCCTGCTTGAAGGCGCGTTGGCCTATATACCTTGGTGGCTGTTCATACCGGTTGTGGCGTTGCTGATATGGCGAGCAGCAGACAGCCGGTGGCTGGGTTTATTTGCGCTGCTGGGGCTTGGACTTGTGTATAATATGGGGCTGTGGAGCGCCACGATCAGCACCATAGCGCTGGTTCTTACGGCAACGCTACTCGCCGTGATTGTGGGGTTACCACTGGGCATATTTGCAGCCATTAACAGATACGCTTATGGCGCAATTATGCCCGTACTGGACGTTATGCAAACCATGCCCGCGTTTGTGTACCTCATTCCGGCAATTCCATTTTTTGGTCTTGGCAAGGTGGCGGCCATTTTTTCTACTGTGGTATTTGCCATGCCGCCGGTAATTCGGCTGACATGCCTTGGCATTCGCCAGGTGCCCGCAGAGCTTGTGGAGTGTGCCGAGGCATTTGGTACAAGTCGGTGGAAACGCTTGCGCAAGCTTGAGTTGCCTCTTGCCGCGCAAACTATCATGGCTGGTGTGAACCAGACGGTTATGCTGGCTTTGTCCATGGTGGTCATCGCTGCCATGATTGGTGCAAAGGGTCTTGGAGGCGAGGTATGGAAGGCCATACAGCGCCTTGAGATGGGCCGGGGATTTGAGGCCGGTATAGGCATTGTTATTGTGGCCATTTGTCTTGATCGCGTTTTGCAAAGGATTGGTGCGCGCACCACCAAGCGCTAGCCGAAGTTTGTTAAGCGGGTAGTACACACCCACAAGGAATGTGTATCATCTGTATTTATGGAGGAAGTATATGAAAAAGGTTCTTGCCGCGTTTGTATTGTTGCTTATCATGGTTACGCCTGTGTGGGCTGGTTCCAAGGGTAGGGTGAAGCTTGCCTATGTTGAATGGGATTGCGCTACTGCAAGCACGACCCTTGTGCAGGCAGTTCTGGAAGACATGGGTTATGAGGTTGAAATTACTCCCGTGGGTGCCGCTGCCATGTGGATGTCGCTTGCCACCGGTGACATGGATGGTATGGTTACCGCATGGTTACCTGTAACACACGGCGATTATTTGAAAAGGGTCGCCGATAAGGTAGAGGATCTAGGCCCCATTGTGGGCGGAGCGCGTCTAGGGTGGGCTGTTCCGGCATATGTTTCTATAGATACCATGGCCGATCTGAAAGCACAGGCTGCCAAGTTCAAGAACAGGATTGTGGGTATTGATCCTGGTGCAGGGGTGATGAAGCTGTCTGAGCAGGCGATGAAAGTCTACGGCCTTGAAGGCATGGAGTTGATGGAAGGTAGCGGAGCGACCATGGCAGCCAGTCTAGGCGACGCCATTCGGCGTGAAGACTGGATTGTAGTAACCGCATGGTCGCCGCATTGGATGTTTGGCAGGTGGCAGCTCAAGTACCTTGAAGATCCGGAGGAGGTTTTGGGCAGTGCTGAGAGCATCCACGCTGTGGTGCGTACGGGGTTGAAAAACGATATGCCCGAAGTCTATGCCCTGCTTGACAGCTTCCGCTATGAAACTCCAGAGCAGCTGCAGAAATTGATGGCTTGGAACCAAGAAGATGGTAAAGTACAGGAAAACGCCAGACGTTTTATACAGGCCTACCCGGAACTTGTGGAGTCCTGGAAAAAATAGGCTTTGGCTCTGTGGATGTGATTTGAGTACCAGGCAGCGGCCCCTTGGGAGGGGCCGCTGTTTACGTATGTTTTGTGTATATTATTTCCAGGCTGCGGCCATTGGGGCTACTGCTCAGGAGGTTGTTGTACAGGATTGATCTCGATATGCTTCTTGTATGGCCTGAATTTCGCCAAAATTATCAAAAAAGCCGTCTACCAGTATGGGGTCGAATATGATGCCTTTATACTCGCGTATATACTGCAATACGGCGTCCTGGTGCCATGCCGCTTTGTACACCCGTTTGTGCATCAATGCGTCATAAATATCGGCAAGGCAGGTTATCCTGCCGGCGATATGGATCTGTTCTCCTTTCAAACCTCGAGGATAGCCAGACCCATCCCAGCGTTCATGGTGCTCGTGGGCAATGGTGGCAGCGGTTTGCATGATCAATCTTTCGGAAGTGTTTAGTATTTGATAGCCGATGACAGTATGAGTCTGCATGATTGTTCGCTCTTCGGAGTTGAGTGCTCCGGGTTTGAGTAGTATGGAGTCTGGAATGGCAATTTTGCCTACATCATGCATGGGTGAGGCAAGAGAGTAGAGGTTGGCTGTATCTTGATCCAGCCCGGCGGCTTGCCCCAGTACTCGTGTGAATTCGGCTACACGCCGTACGTGGTTTGCAGCTTCCTTTGAGCGTGTTTCCAAAACATCCCCCAACCTCAGGATGATTTCTTTCTGCGTGTGCAGTATTTCTTGGTGCAGATAGACATTGTCAAAGGCCAGGGCAATACTGTTGGTAAATAGTTGAACCACTGTTCTGTCAGGAGTGGTAAGGGTATCACTTTTGCCTTTCATATATATGAGATGCTCACGCCCGTCATGGGAGCGAAAGTAGTTGAGGTAGTTATGCCCCTTGGAAATACTGCGGCGTTCCTTAAAGGCTTGGCGTATAAGGGCACGAGTATCTTCCGGCAAGACGCTGTGTTTGACATCCTGGTGCAGGGGTTCATAGACTCCCGTGCCCGCAATAAGCTCTAGTGACATGTTGTTTGCGTCGCAGGGGTCAGAGCGCTGTACATAGACCGAACCGGAAAAAATGTTATACAGGGATGAGAGCTGCTTACGCACGACATGAGCAAGTTGGCGAATGGATCGGATGCGGAGGAGGTTGGCCGAAATATCAATGATGTGCCGCAACCCCAATCTATTTTGTTCAATGATCCGCAGATCGTAATATGAGCGTAATGCGGTGTATACCGTGGTGAAAAGTCGCTGTGATGTCAGTTCCACCTTTTGTTTGTAGTCATTGATGTCGTATTCTACAATGACTTTGCGTTCCGGAGCTTGCCCTGGTTGGCCGGTGCGGAGAATGATGCGGATAAAGGAATTTTTCAGGTCTTCGCGGATGCTTCGAACCACATGTAGGCCGGCATGGGGTGTTTCCATGACTACATCCAGTAATACAACAGAAATATCAGGCTCGTGTTGTAAGATTTTTAGTGCCTCCGTGGCACTGTAAGCGCTAAAGAATTGTAAGCCCCCCCCATTGAACTCAACGTCGCGCAAGACCAAGCGAGTGGTACTGTGTACGTCCTCTTCGTCATCCACAATTAGCACTTTCCAACGTGGTGTATTCTGCTGGACCAATGCTTGTTCTTCATATTCTGCATTGAAATGTACTACATCGTCCTGTTCCGGGCAATTTGAGGTGCTGGGAGTACTCCAAGTCATGGTAGCTCCTTTTTGTCGTCAGGATATATCGTTTTGCCTAGTGTATCAGGTGAAACGGTAATTGCCGTAGATTGAGCGGTGCTGGTGTTCTGCGGCGGTAATACGGTATAGTCAACAATGCTCGATGTCACTGTTGGTCGATATGGGAAAGCGAGGGAAAAAGAGGGCATGCTGGTGCTGTAGGCGTTGACCCGGATATGCCTAGGAGTTTTCAACGCGCTAACGAAATTGGCAATAAGGAATTGGATTTTCTGCTGAGTGGTGAAATGCCACGCGATTTTTAGCATATCCATTTTGTATATCAGGCTGAGGGACGTCGTATTCGTGGTAATGGTGTGCCGTTTGTGCAAGGCTTCGGCCTTGATAAACCAAGGAGCGTCGATTGTTGGTGCTCGCCGGGGGCGGTTTTTTGAGAGTACTGGGGGCCTTGCAGCAGTAGCCCCAGGTGAACTCGTTTGTGTACAAGGATAAAAGGCGTTTGCGGGTGCCGTGGGGGGGCGGCGGGTTGTAAATCTTAGCACGTGGTTAGGGGGCCGCTGTAAAGAGGTTTTTTCAGAAAATATCAGCAAGGGGGTGCTGGTAAGCAGGATAACGGTGTAACCATATTCATGGGGCCGGCAATAGCGCTTGCACATGGTATATCTTAAGTCGCAGCCGTCATTCGCATTGTTGCCTCTGGGTAAATTTTTGGACAGGGGCATACTTGTGGAAGTCTGTATTTTGTTTGCGCCATCCACAACAACACACAAGACCCAGGGCAAGCAGGTGCGTGGAAAGTGGATTTTTGGTAAATCAAGTGGAGCGAGGTGGTAATGCTGCATGGGTCTGTCCGGTCTCCCCGTCAACGGGTATGATGATGGTAAAAGTGGTGCCTTGGTTGGGAGCACTTTGGCATTGCACTGTACCTCCCAAGCGTTGGGTGATTAGGTTGTAGACAATATGGAGCCCTAGGCCAGTGCCACCATTGCCGCGCTGTGTGGAAAAAAATGGTTCAAATATTCGGTTGCATACCTCTGGTGGCATACCCACTCCGTTGTCTGACATAGTTAATATTACATTTTCATCCTGTTTTTCTACTGTAATTGAAAATATTCCACGCTCTATTCCCATAAATCCGTGGAACATCGCATTTGTAAGTATGTTTGTAAGTATATGCATCAGTACTCCAGGGTAGCTATTTATAGTAAGGTTTTTATCTCCTTCAAGTGTTACATTGTGTGTCGTGCGTTTGTATCGAGGGCCAAGACTGATGAGAACTTCTTCAAAATATTCTATTATATTAAATGTTCTTGCTGTTTCTTCTGTCTGATCAACTGCAACACGTTTAAAGCTTCCTACAAGCTCTGCAGCTCGTTTCAAGTTCATATATGCTGCTGTTGTAGATTCATCAGTAGATTTCAAGAATGATTCTAGCTCAGATCGTCGAATGCTTCCTGTATTGTATTTTTCTTTGACTTTCTCCAATTGTTCACGTAAAAATGATATTGTTGTCACTCCAATACCAATAGGTGTATTGATTTCATGAGCTACGCCAGCAACAAGGCATCCCAGTGCCGCCATTTTTTCTTTTTCAACCAGTTTTCCTTGTGTTTTTTGCAGTGTGTCCAATGATTTCTCAAGAGCTGCAGTACGAGACTTGACACGCTCTTCCAGCTCCATATTCAGTCGCTCTAGCTCTCCGAGTATTGTCACACGCTCAGTGATGTCGCTGATAAAACCTTCGGTCACTGTCCGGTTGTCCGAGAGGTGCTCTTGTGGCTCGACCATATCTTGTAGCATGGTGCCGCTTTCCCATACCCAACGGATGGTGCCGTCGGACAGGATGATACGGTATTCCACGGCATAGCGTTGTGGTGAGGTGCTAATGGCCTGTTGTACTGAGGTAAGGTCATCAGGGTGAACAATGCTCCAGTATCCTTTGGAGCCGCTCATTAAAGTATCAACATTGTAGCCTGTGAGCCCGAACGCCCCCTCACTGGCAAAGAGGATAGTTCCAGGGGGGTCTGTGGCGCGTCGAAAGGCCATTCCCGGCAGACTGGAAAGCAGCACAGAGTAGCTGCGCTCACGGTGGGCAAGCGCTTCCTGTGCTGCTTTGCGTGCTGTGGTATCTTGTCCCACGGCAAGCAGGCCAATGATGTTACCCTTTTCGTCCCGCATGGGTTTGTTGCGCCATGATACCCATACCCGTTCTTTATTTTTGCGGATATATTCCTTTTCGGTGAGCGTATACCCATTGGGGACTGTAATGGTTGTCCCCAATAAGCCTTTTGCAGGCGGCATAATGGTACTATGTATATTTAATCCTACCAGTTCGTGTCTTTCATAGCCAAAAAATGACAGACCGTAATCGTTGATAAACTTGATGGTGCCTGCAAGATCAATATGCAGGATGATGGAATGGGTGCTGTCCATAAGTTCGCGATAGCGGTTTTCCGCAGAGGTCAACGAATTTTCTACAGCTTGCCGTTTGAGGTTGTGCCGTGATTCGCGGTACAATGTCAGCAGTAAAAACGCCAATGTGCCCAATATGGAGAAGATGACGACTTTATTTCGTGCCAGAAACGAGGGCGGCGTATGTAGTATGGTGCTACCCTTGGGAACTTTTTTGAGCGAAATATGGTACTGGGCCAGCTGCTTGTAATCAAAGACAAATCTGTTTTCAGCGCTTGTAATGACGGGAATATCCACTGCTGTTTGGTTCTTTTCTGCAAGGCGCAAGGCCACTTCTGCAGCCATTATACCTTGAGCTGTTCCCTCCATGACTTTGCCGCCCACAATGCCTTTGTCCGAATAAAACTTGAGAATGCTAAAGATGGGGCGGCTGGTTGCGGCTTGGATGCGACGTAGAGCCTGCGAATGTAATCGCATGGCGTTGTCGCAGTCCTGCACAGAGGAAAGTAGAAGGACAATCGTATGCTCTGGCAAGTACTTTAATTTTTCGTCCAACATGGCAAATGTATACCTGCTGTACTCTTCTATCATGCCGGCAAAGGGTAGATCTTTGGTTTGCGTCCGTAGATGCCTGAGGAGAGTCTCACCCATTTCAGAATGATCGCTTATGGCTAGGATTTTGCGGGTTTCTGGCAGCAGAGTGAGGATGCTTTCCAGAGTTTCCCTGATGCTGGGGGGGGACACTACACCGGTAATGTTTTGATATTCGTCTGCACCTTTGGGCGTAAGGTCGCTATACCCACAGAAGACAATTTGGCTGTCTGGGGCAAATTCAGAGTGGTGCTCCAGCAATATTTCAAGGGCAGTGTCGTCCGCAGTGATGATGACATCGGGCGGTGCCCCAGAATCTTGACCACGCAGCAGGCGAAAGAGGCGGGCGGGGTATTTTGACGGCGGGTAGTGCATGGTATCTAGGTATTTTGTAGAAAATCGCAGTTTGTCTTCAGATTTATCCACTGCGGGCAGGAGGATCTGTTGTACCCCTTTTTTGACTTCATGGACCCATGGGGTATCGTAGTGGTATGAGTGCAGCAACAGGATATGTTTACTTTTGTCGAGAGGTGCAGCAAGAATGGGCACGGCATACAAGAGGGAAAGCAAGGTAGCAAAAGCTACACCTATCTGAGGAGTAGACCTGCGTTGCACCAGGTTTTCCTGTCTGGAAGATGTGTAGGGCATGGATTTATGTTCCCTTGTTATACCGTGTGCTTGGCGTTGCCTATGCTTATATCTTTATTTTGGATGGTGTATGTCCGTATGGATACGTCCTGAGAGTACTGTCCGGTCACTAGGTGGGTTTCTGGCAGCATACCGAAAAATATAAATATAAAAGAGCCACAGCACATTTTCTTGTACTTGTAGTATGGGGATTTTTTTTCGTCAAGGGGGGTAAGGAAAAATTGACGGTTGCTTGCGTGGAGGCATGTGGGAGCTGCGGCACGGCTTGTTGGTAGTGTGTTTGGGAGGAAAAAGTTCTCGTGCAGGCTGTTGAAAATGCAACTGCTCGTGATACATAAAAAGGCCCTGCATATGCAGGGCCCATACGTCTGTAAGAGCGGGGTATGGCAGCTCCGTTCGGCAGAAAGATATGTGTGGTATGAATTATCAGGTAGCTATGGATCGTGGGGGTATGTTGTTGCCCGCGCAGACTTCTTTCTGCCGTGTTTTATCCTTGGTTACCAATAGTAATGAGAAATAGTGCGGCGAGGCGGGTGCGTCTTTCAACGATTTGGCCACTGTTTCTCCTGTCATGCCAAGGCGCGAGACAAAAGTGGACCGGGGGCTGTTGCCGGTGGCCTCAAGGGTTTCGCGGATGTTTGTAAAATTGCGATATGCTTTTAAGATGACGGCATTGTCGGCATGTTTCAGTTTTTCTTCCAACCCGTTGGCCATGCCAGAAAGTAGTAGCAGATTTTCTTCTGCTTCGCATAAGACTGTGCCCGTGTGGGCTGCTGAGGCCTGGTACGATGTAATACCCGGAACAATTTCCACAGGCAGTTCGGGATGTAGGGCACGCAGTGTGCGCAGCAGATAGCCGAAGGTGGAGTAGATAAGTGGGTCGCCCAACGTCAGAAACGCACAGTGGCGGCCGGCCAGCAGCTGTTTTGCCACAATGGTGGCATTTTCATGCCAGGCCTTTTGCAGGACTTCGGCATGGCGGGACATGGGAAAGCCTAGTTGCACTACCTGCACAACGTCACGCAGGTGTGGTTGTGCAATGGACAGTGCAACGGAATATGCATTTTTTGTAGAGCTTGCAGCAAAGACCACGTCAACGCGGGCAAGTTTTTTAACGGCTTTTATGGTCAGCAGGTCGGGGTCTCCCGGTCCGACTCCAATACCGTATAACGTACCATACATTTAGAATTCTCCTTGAGTAGCAGGCTTGGCAGCCTTGAACTGCAACGGATGCAGAAAGCGGGCAAGTTCTTCCACCGCGCTGACAGCGCGAGGCCCGGGACGTGAAAAGCGGGCTTCATCCACAATGTACCAGCGGTTATGGCGTACAGCTTGCAATGTACGAAAGTGTGGCCTGGCCAAAAGCGGCACAGGAGTCTTGTTCATGGGGCCCTGCTGTATGAGATATACTTGGGGGTCATGTTGCAATAAGGCTTCTTCTGAGAGTCGTTCCAATTTTCTGTCAGTTTTCATAATGTTTACTCCGCCCGCGCGTGTGATGATATCTGTAATGATGGACGCGCGTCCTGCGCCGAGTAAGTTGGGGTAGCGTGCTTCAAAAAATACGCTGGGGCGGGGGAGATCCGCCACGGCCTGCTCCACGGCTGTCAGACGTTGTTGCAGGGCACGGACAAGAGTATGTGCACGTTGCTGTTCTCCGGTCAGTACGCCCAGTCGATGGATGACAGAGAACAATCCCGTAAAATCAACAACATGAAATACTGCCACCGGAATATGCAAGGCACGCAAGCGGGCTACGGCTTGACCAGCTTCCTTGCGTCCACTCATTTGTAGCACAAGGTCCGGGCTTAAGCCGGTCACCAGCTCCAGGTTGGGGCGCATATGCGTGCCTATGGCTGGCAAGTTCGCAACAGGCAGAGGGTAGGTGTCGGCATTGGTGCGTGCAAGGAGTGTGTGCCCTAGATCCATGCCAAACAGTATCTCGTTGAATGCGCCATATAAGGCAATAATACGTGTGGCAGGAGCAGGCAGGCTGACACGGTGGCCTGTATCATCGACTATGGTCACGGGGGGTGGGGGCTGTGCATGCGCCACCTGGGCATGACCCGATAAAGCTCCCAGTGTACTCAGGCTGCATACAAGGTATATGAGAAAGCGCATCATGGGGTACCCCCTTGTATGTAGCCTGGCACAAAAAGGGCCTGCGGCGCGCCACAGTCCGGATGCTGAAACACCCGAATTTGGGTTTCATAGATGTGGCACAGGTTTTCCTCGGTAAAAACGTCACCAGTGAGACCGTCCAGCGCTATGCGGCCCTCTTTCAATACTATCAGCCTGTCACAGTAGAGTGCGGCCAGATTGAGGTCGTGCATGGCGGCAACTATGGTGAGCCCCTGTTGGCGGTGGCTGTGCAGCATATCATAAATTTCGACTTTACGGGCGATATCAAGCCCGGATGTGGCCTCGTCCAGCAAGAGGCATGGGGCAGCTTGAGCCAGAGCGCGGGCAATGAGCACGCGTTGGAATTCGCCGCCGGAAAGCTGTGAGGCTTGGCGGTTTTCAAGGTGAGCTATGGCAGTCCGGTGCATGGCATCATCGGCCATGGCATGGTCTTTTTTGCCATAGCCGCCCCAAAAAGAGATATATGGATAGCGCCCCATAAGCACTAGTGAGCGTACGGATATGGGGGGCAGGGATTCGGGGCGTTGAGGCACGGAAGCCACGCATATAGCACGTGCGCGGGGTGCAAGATCGGCCATGGCCGTTTCCGGGACCAGGTCAGGCGCATGAACTATATGACTGCCGTGGGCTCGGGGGGTGGGACGGCTCAAGTGTACACTCCCATGCAGGGGGGGCAGCACACCGGAAAGAGTCAGCAGCAGAGTGGTCTTGCCACTTCCGTTTGGGCCTAACAGACCAATCATTTCTCCGCGCCTGATACGTAGCGAAATGGCGTGCAGCACAGGGCGACTGCCATGGCCGAGGGTCGCGTTTTGCAGTCGGATCATGCCCGGTGCTCCATATTTCGACGTAGCAGCAGGCAAAAAAATGGTCCTCCCAGTAGCGCAGTGATAACACCTACAGGTAACTCTGCCCCCCCTGACAACAACGTGCGGGCCACCACGTCGGACCATAGCAGCAGCAGGCCCCCAACCAGGGCGGAAAGTGCTAACAAAGGTCTGTGTTCTGCTCCCATGATCAACCGTACCAGATGGGGTACAACCAGGCCCACAAAACCTATAATACCGCTGACGGCAACGGAAACAGCAGTAAGGGCACCAGCACCGAGTAACAACCATAGACGTACTTTATCGGTATTCATGCCAAGCTGGCGTGCTTGGGTGTCGCCCAGCGAAAGGATATCAAGTTCGCGTGAAAAGCGTATGACAGGCAGCATGCCCAAGGCAAACCATGGGGCAAACAGAGCCAGTTCTGTCCACCCGCGTCCCTGCAGGCTCCCCATGATCCAGAAGACGATACTAGCGACAGACTCTTCATCAAGGGATTTTACCAAAGAAATAAGTGCCGACAAAAATGCGGAAACCACAACACCGGCAAGTATCAAGGTCTCACGCCGCATGGCGCCGCCTGTACTACCAAGGGCAAGCACGGCGCATAGGGCCGTTGTGCCTCCCAGCAGCGCTGCAAGGGGCAGCGTCCCCAATGCAGGAAACAGGGGCAAGGCCACGCCGCCAATTCCGAAGAACAGCGCCAAGGCAGCCCCAAACGCGGCTCCAGAAGAGACCCCCAATGTAAACGGGTCGGCAAGAGGGTTGCGCAAGACTCCCTGGTAGACCACACCGGCCACGGACAAGGCAGCGCCGATGAGTATCGAAAGCAGCACCCGGCCAAGGCGCAGCTCCAGTACCACCACGGTCAGGGCAGGATCAACAGCAGCTTGCTTCGGCATGGGGCCAAGGCCCACACCGTACAGCAACACAGCCACTACATTTGTAAAGGTTATGGGAAACGCGCCAAAAAAACAGCTCACAACAACCGAAAGTGCGCAGGCACTTATAGCAATAGCCAGCCAGAGCAAGGCAGGGCATCGGCTTGCCTTGAGGGCAATGGGCCTGATCATTATCGTTGTTCCAGGGCCTCAAAGGCCTTTTTCAGGTGGGTAACCCAGACTGCGCGTACAGCAGGAATTTCAGCCAGCCCGGTAAGGACCGGCACAGGGGTTATGCCATGGGCTGCGAGGCGGTTTTTCCAAGAATCAGGTGAAATTCCGGCCATGTCATCACGGGCATGAACGCCTGCAACGGTCATCAACGGCAGTAAGTAGGCTTTGCTGATGTTGTTTTTTTGTAGTGTTGCAAGAATGGAGTCAAGGCTTGGGCTGTTTTCCACGGTACCCACAAAGGCATTGGGATCATACTGCCACAGGTAATATTGCAGCGCTGCATAGAATGCGTTGGCAGCATGCGGGGTACCATGCCCCATGAATATGACGGCCTCTTGAGCATTGCGTTCTTTGGGTACGGCACGCAAGACTGCTTGTGCCACTTGTTGTAGGTCTGTGGTATCGTAGAGCAAAGGTTTGCCCACGGTGACGCGTTGGAGGCCCTTGGGCATGTTTACAAAACGTTTTGCGGTATGGGCCAGCCACAGGTATTCATGCCCGGGAAGTATGTGCAGTGACTGCACAGCCACGTGGGTAGCCCCCTGATCTCCAAGGCGCGCCAGCGCTGTGGCGGGTGAATCCATGGCAGTGTTTTGTTTGCGTGCCATGATATGGCGCACGTTGCGTGCGGTATATGCCCAGCGTATTTCCACGCCGGGGAGCGCTGCGCGTACCTCCTGCTCCAGTGTAGTATATGCTGCACGGGCTGCGGTGTCTGTGGTACCAAACGCAGCCAGCAGCACGGCTTTTTGGGTGGCTGGAGGGGCGCTTGGTTGCGCCATGGCAGGACCGGTAAAGAGGCTTAAAAGGCAGAATAACAGAGTTACAATATGCATGGCGTGCGGGAACATAAAAGGCGCTCCAGGCAGAAAGGGGCTGAGAAAAACAAAAAACGCCCCTTCCGGCGAGATGCAGGAAAGAGCGCCCACGTTGCCCTTTGTTGATTCTTTTCGACAAAGCCCGTGCCCGAAAAGATGCCCTGGTATGTTCAGGCAGGTCTTCCGGCTTGTTCGACCATATCCGACCTTCCCGGATAAGTACCCAGTGGTCAACAAGGGAAATGGCAGTATCTCGAACTTACGGCGGCGGGGTCCGCTCCCGACTTCAACGGGATTCCCTATCAAGCCCCAAGGGGCACCTGAAACAAAAAAAAATGATATATAATGCGGACGATGGTGTCAAGGGTAGGTAATGGAGGATATGTAGCCGGGGAAGGGTATATTTTAGAAGAGTAGCACGTAGCATCCTGTGACCAGCGCCAGGCTGGCAATGCGCAGGGCCTGGCTTTGCAGAAGCAGAAAAAGGCCCAGTTTGGGGGTAAAAATACCTGCATGGGATGGTAACTGATGGCGTAATGCGCGGATGGGCGTTGCGGCTATGGTTCCCAGCACGAGGGCCATGACGGTCTGCTTGACGCTAAGTGTACCTGCGTCAAGCAGCGCAGCTGCTGCGGCAATACCAGACGTGAATTCTGTGGCCATGGCAAAGATAACTACACCAGCGGCTTCCACAGGAAATATGCTTGAGGCTAGCCCGTCTGCCAAGGCAAGGCGCATGGTGTTAAAGAAACCTGCCTGTGTCAGGAGGTGGAGCAAAATATACACAGGCGCGCTGAAGAGCAGGATACGTGTAAACCGCTTGTAGAACAGAGTCGCAATGCGATTCATATCCATCCGTTTTTTAGTGGGGGGCTGCGGAGCTGGCTGGCTATGTACGGCAGGGGTTATCATGCGTGACCAGCTTAGCAGCAGCAGAGTCCGCAGCAGGGCGGCGATGCCGTTGAGTAGCAGGTATATGCCTCCTGCGGTATGGGTCATGGGCAGTATGACAAAAAATGTGGTAGGCAGGTGGAGTAGAAAAACAGGCAGCCCTGTATTGATAAGGTATGCGCAGCGTAGCGCCCTGGGGCAGATATGTCCGCCCCGCAAGGCCTCCATGAGCATGGTGTTGGCGGCCGTACCGGAAAGAAAGGCCGTGATAAAGGCTGCACCCGCTGTGGACTCAAGCCTGCCCCAGTGGGTAAGTGGCCGAACGAGGCGCGCCATATGGACGGCCCAACCACTACCTTCTATGAGTAATCCCATGGCCAAACCCACGGCCAGCAACAGAAGCATACGGCCCAGTGGCTTGGCAAGGTCTGACCACAGAGTTTGCCAGTGGAGTAGTGATGAGTCAGTATACAATAGTATGGCCGCAGCAACAAGGCAGTATGCAATCGGGGCCAGTGGAAACACTCGTCTACCTGTCCGCCGGGGGGAGGCAGAGCCGTGGGAGCCTTGTGGTCTTTTGGGGGACTTTGGACTGTGCATGCGGTAAGAAGAGGGCATCGGTGCGGCGTAGATTATAAATACAATATGTATCGCTACAGTTTGACAGAAATGTCTGTGCTGTGGTGTAGTCTAACAAGTATGTTACCAGAACTAAGGATGCCACAGGCAATGAAGATAGGCCAGGTTTCTTTTACGAGCAGGGGGCGCAAGGTGGTACGGCCGATGGCATCCCTTTTCGGGATGCTATTGTGTATCGTGATATGGGCGCCTCAGGCATGGGCTGCTGTCCACCCACGCGTTCTTATCTTGAGTTCTTATCACCGCGGGCATTCGTGGTCCGATGCGGAGTTGCAGGGTATGGAGCAGCAGTTTGCGGTTTCATCCCAGCGTCCGGAGCTCTACTTTGAATATTATGACGGGATGCGCCTGCCGCGCGATAATGCTACCAACAACCTGTATGTCAGCCTGCAGGTGAAATATCCCCATGATTTTTTTGATGTAATAGTCACTGCAGATGACCACGCTTTTACCTTTATGGCAGAGGCGCGCCCGAGTCTGTTTCCTGGTGTTCCCATAGTTTTTTGCGGAGTCAATAGGATGGGGGTTCTGCCCCATAGCGAGCTTCCAGAAAAAACTACCGGTATTTTGGATACAACAGACATTGCCGGGGTACTTTCACTTATTGCGGCAGTGCATCCTGATGTGCGCAATGTGGTATTTATCAGTGACAACAGCAGGCAGGGCAGGCAATTATTGCGATTGTCTCGGGATGTGCGACGGCACTTTTCGGAGCAGTTCGGCTTTACGGAATTAAGTAATTTTTCACCAAAAAAATTGCAGGCGGCGTTGCGGCAGTTGCCGCAGTCGTCCGTGTTGGTCCTGCTGAGCTATACGCAGGACCGTGATGGCAAGCCTCTGACAGTGGAAGAATGTGTGCAGATGATAGTGGAGGCTTCCCCAGTGCCCGTATACGGCGTGGGTGCAAAATACATCAATGCGGGCCTCGTGGGTGGTATGGCGCTTTCGGGATTTGAGCATGGTGGGCAGGCCGCTCGACTGGTGGAACGGATTCTACAGGGGACCAAGCCGGAAGATTTGCCCATTACCATTGAGCCGCCAGCAGTGCCTGTACTCAATTATGCGCGGTTTATGGCTTCTAGTGCTACACGCGTCGTTCCGCCTGCAAACGTGAGAGTGTATAACAAGCCCGAATCAGAAGAGAGGCCCTGGTTGATTTGGGGAATAGCCGCAGCCGGGGGCGTGATATTGATATTTTATGGGTGGTTCATGTGGCGAAGGCATGGCGCTGCCCCCACCGCGCAACGTGCTGAAGTCGCTGCAGGAGCTGTCGCCGTAATACAGACCATGCGTGATGTATGTTTGTTGTTGGATAAAAAGGGCACGGTGTTGGCCTTGAATACTGCGGCGGAAGAAGAGAGTGGTTTTGATGCGCAGGCAGCGCATGGTCTGATCCCTGAAGCGATATTGCCCATGTTGGCAGGGGCGTTGGAAAAAATGCTTCGTGCCTTGCAGGAGGGAAAACATTCGCACGCCATATCCGCAGAAGTTCGCATGAGTCGAGGGGCACGGCGGGTAGTTTTGGAAGGGTATGCATTGCCCTGCCTTGAGGGGGGCAGCCTGCTTGTGTTGCGTGATGTGACGGATGCGTTTGCCTTGGAGGTCACCACCGTAGGCTACCATAGACTTTCTTTGATAATGCGTTTGGTCTTTGGTATGTGTTATGGCGTAAAAGAAGCCTTATACAGTATTGCGGATCACTCCGACAGGCTGAAAGAAATATGTTTTGAAGATTCAGAGGGAAATATTGTTGCCGCGGCGCAAGCCGGATGCAGTATAAACGTACTGCGCACGTATCTTGCTTCGCGTGGAGCCTCTCAGGCCATTGAGGCAATTCAGGAGGCTGCTGCAACGGCCTTGGGCATGGCGGGGCGTATGCCTGATGCCAGTCGGGCTAACCCCGAGCAGCGCATACCTTTAAAGGATGTGGTGGAAAACGCTTTGCGATTGAGCAAGGATGACCCACGCCTTCGTCACCTGGGTATTGCTCGTGTGGAATGGCATATGGAACCTGGCGAGGCTCAGAATGTGTTTGTCATGCATCTGGCTGAAGCTGAACTTGTCATCTACGAAATGATCGTTTTTGCATTGCTTGCCTTGCTCACGGGTGAGGCATCTGCAGGTAATATCCGCATAGGCTATGGTGCTGATGCCAAGGGGGGCTATGTGAGAGTGATTGCTGGTGGGTGTACTAAAGAAGTGGATACAACTCGTCTTTTGCGTGATGAGCGTATGCACATGGCGGCCTTTGATGAGATGACAGGTAATGAAGGTTTCGCATTGGCCATGCTTGTGGCTGAACGGCATTTTGGTGCACCTCTTGTGGTGCGGCGGGTTGTAGGGGGAGTGTGCATAGAATTTATGCTGCGGTAAGGATAGCACCCCACCGTCGTGGGTACGGACCTGCCAAATCCGGAGGAACGCATGGAGCAGACGAATATATTACTGGAATCGGGAACCAACGAGCTTGAAGTGGTGGAATTTTACCTGGATGAGTCGGGCTATCGCGGTTCATACGGGGTGAATGTTGCCAAGGTGCTTGAGATCCTGCGGCAGCAGCCTGTCACAGCTCTGCCGGGAAAGCGGCATGAGGCTATCATGGGTGCGTTTCGCCACCGTGACGGTAGTGTGGTTCCTCTGATTGATCTGGCCCGCTACTTGGGTAAAGACTTGGATGAAAAAGAAGCTCCTAAAGTTATTGTAACAGAGTTCAACGGGGTCGTCACAGCATTTCAGGTTTCAGCGGTGAATCGTATTCACCGTGTAAGCTGGACTGCCGTAGAGCCACCTACAGGTATGTTGCAAAATTTTTCCCAAAACGCGTTTACCGGTGTGGTGCGCTTGGAAGAACGGGTGGTGTTTCTCCTTGATCTTGAAAGTGTTGTGGCTGATCTCAAGGCAGACCTTGCAGTGCGTCAGAGTGCGCCGAGGATTCCTGTCGAGGGTGAGCAGAGATATACGCTTGTACACGCTGACGATTCGGGCAGTGTGCGTAATCTGGTGAAGCATTTGTTGGAAAAAGGGGGCTGTTTTGAACTGCTTCAGGCCACCAATGGCGAAGAGGCGTGGGAAATGCTGCTAGGGTTTAAGCGGCAGGCCGAGCAAGAAGGGATACCTTTGAGAGCATTGGTGCAGGGGGTTATTACCGATGTCGAAATGCCCCGCATGGACGGCCTGAGTCTATGCAAGCAGATCAAGGAAGACCCTGTTCTTGGCCAGTTGCCCGTGGCGTTATTTTCGTCGCTCATAACAGATCAGCTGTTGCATCGGGGGCGGGCCGTGGGGGCAGATGCTCAATATGCAAAGCCGGAACTTGCAGAGCTCGGTGCCAAGTTGTTGGAGCTGGTGAGCGGAGAAAGTCAATAGTAATGAGGTATGCCCCTATCTGAAATAAACCGGCTGTGGGTTGGGGTTGGCTGCGGTAAAATACGCCTCCCATGGAAAGTTTTTGCATTTTTATGGATTCCTGCCGGAAATATACCCCTTGTCAAAAGATGACCGGGAGTTGGGCTACGGATGTGTGGCGCGCAGGAACAGGCCCACTGCAAGGTCAGGGTGTGCGCACCTCATGAGTACCTGTGTGCCGGGGTGTACTGTGGTGCTTTGTTCGCCGCGGTGGTTTTCCATGCCGTATTGGCCAAAGGCGAGCTCTGGTCGCTGCAGGCCGGGGGCAATGATGTGTATGGGGCGCCGTATATCCCACGGCGAAAGTACGGCAACCTGCCAACAATCTTTAGCCTCTCTGCCGGTGATGCGCCCCACGAGGGGCAGGCGTTTTTTAGCGACGGGCCATGTAAGGCGACGGCCTGCCGGTAAAAAAAAACCAGAAGATAATGGGCGCGTGGCAATGTTGCACAGTTCTGCCTGGTACAGTGCCGGGCGAAAATACCCCAGCGTAAGATCGTGCAGCGCAGTACGGTATACATCCACCACCTGTGCTGCATAGCCCGCGGTTTTCATGCGTCCTTCAATTTTTATTGCGGCTACTCCGCGTGCCACAAACCAGCCTAAGTATCGCACAAGAGACAGGTCATGGGGGCTCCAGACATGAGACCACTCTTCTTCTTGCGTAATAGTCCATGCCGTAGCGCCGCTACGGGTTCGTTCTTCCACTCCCAAGGCAAAGTCTGCTTGGTTGGGCTCATCATGGAGCTGTTCTAGGCTTGTGGTACGATAGTCAAAGCGGCAGGGGTGTGCGCATTGGCCAAGGTTGGCTGATCTACGGTTCATCCAAGCACTCATGAGGCAACGGCCGGAAACTGCAAGGCACATGGCTCCGTGTACAAATGTTTCGTACTCCACATCGGGTACAGCCTGCATAATGCTTTTGATGGCGGTACAGTTTAGCTCGCGGGCCAGATTGAGGCGACTTGCTCCCATGTCGCGCCAGAATGCTGCAGACTCACTGTTGGTAGTGTTGGCCTGTGTACTCAGATGGACAGGGATATGCGGTGCTAGGCGTCGCGCCATGCGCAATACGCCCGGGTCGGCAATAATCAGGCCATCAATGTGGTGTTCTTTTTGGGCAAAGGCGTTTCTATCCTGTGGGGGGTGGTCACAGGTAAATGGATGGGCCAAGCGTTCTAAAAGTACTTGGACATGTTGCAGACTGTGTTGGTGCGGCAAGGCGTTGAGACAATAATATACCTTGGCTCCGTGTAGGTGTGCTTTGGCAAGGGCCTGCCCCAAAAGATCAAGTGAAAATCCGGTGGTGCCCGCACGCAGATTCATGCTTTCGCCGCCCAAGTATACGGCATGTGCACCATAGCGCAACACGGCGTCTAGGCGGGACATATCGCCGGCCGGGGCCAAAAGTTCCGGTAGAGTGTCTGTGGTGGGGCTGTGGTGCATCACACGGGTAATCCCTGCGTTTTGCGTAGGGCCTTGAGTTCTTCAAGCAGAGTATAAGGTACCCGCATTCCCCCCTTGCCACGCCCCAAGGTTATGGAAGGCTTTGGAATACCATGGTAGTCCGTGCCACCCGTGAGTGCAAGTCCATATTGGTGAGCTAATGCCACGCAACGGCGGACATCATTGTTTGAATGTTCGCTATGATATGCCTCAAGGGCGTCTAGCCCGGCATCTTTCAGCTGGCTGATGGTCTCTTCGAGCCAAGTGTCTGGAGCTTTGAGCAACATGGGATGGGCAAAGGAAACAGTGGCTCCTTCCGCCTTGAGTGCGGCCAATGCCTCAAGCGGTGTCAGCGCAACACGGGGCACGTATGCACGGCCATGGGTGCCGAGAAATTCTTCAAAGGCCTGCCGGGTAGAGGTGACTGTATTCTTGGCAACCAGGATTTGGGCAATATGCGGTCTGCCTACGGAGCCATCCTTGGCAACGGTGAGTACCTCTTCATATGTTATGGATACGCCCTGCTCCTGTAATTTGCGTACAATACGTCGGTTGCGCTCGTGGCGCCCCTCACGCAGGTAATTCAATGTATCTGGCAAGGACTGTGGGACGTGCGGTAGCCATAGGCCAACTAGGTGGACTTCGCCGTAAGGGCATAGAGAGCTGAGTTCGCATCCGCGGATAAACTCCACACCACATTGCTGTGCTGCTGTTGCGGCTTCATCCAGACCTGCAAGTGTATCATGGTCGGTAAGAGCCATGGCGGCAAGGCCGGCTTTTGCGGCTTTGCCCACCAGTTCAGAAGGGGTATCACTACCGTCTGATGCCGTGGAATGGGTATGCAGATCAATATACCGTACTGAGGTCATAAGAAAAATCCAAAATCCGATTGACTGTGTGGAGGGTTTACGAGCCTAATTATGACGCTTACACTGGAATATCTCAAAGTTTACGGTCCATGCATGCTGCTGTCAACAGACATGCAGCGCTGAAGGTGGGGTTTGTGGCTGTGCTTGCCCCTGGGTGTGGTTAGGGGTATGCTAAAAAAAATGTCGTAAGGAGCGTGTTCTGTGAAGATCAGTGAAGAGTTGCTTGCCATATTGGCTTGCCCCGCATGCAAAGGTGCTGTGGACATGACGGAAGAGGGTGACGGGTTGGCATGTCCTGCGTGTGGCGTGGTGTATCCTGTCCGTGAGGGTATTCCAGTAATGCTGGCAGAAGAGGCCGTTGATTCGGACCGTTGGGCAAAAGGCGAGCGGACCGCGTAAATACGCGGTATTTCTGCGTCGTGTGTTTCAGTGGGGGGCATGGCATGGCCGTAAATTTTAGTGCGTTGCACGAATTCTTTCAATTGTTTGACCGTATGTCTGGTGAAGTGGCGCATTCATGTGCGCATGGTGCTGCCGGTCGGGATGCGTTTCCGGCACTGAATATCGGCGAGGATTGCGATACCTTGTATGTTCGTGCTCTTGTACCCGGGGTGGGAGCAGATGACATTGAGTTGGTCATTACGGATACTACGATACTTTTACGGGGAGAGCGGGGGCCCGCTCAAGGCCGATACTACCGGCAGGAGCGCCCTACAGGTTCGTTCCAGCGTATGATTACAGTGGGTGTACCCATTGACCGTGATGCCGTGAAAGCCACCTTGCGTAATGGTGTACTTGAGGTAAAGTTGCCTAAAGTGCCGAGGCAGCGTTCGCAAGCTACAAAAATCGACATACGATAACCACGGAAACCTCATGACAACATGCCGCCAGATAGTACAGAACTTTCGGTGCCCCGGAGTATGCCCTGCAACAGATCTTGTAGAGCGGGATGACGGATTTTATCTGTATCTTGATATGCCGGGTGTACGTAAAGAAGAGATTGTCGTGGAGGTTGACGGTGCTGAGATGACCGTGCAGGCATGCACTCATTTTGGATGTGCCGACTCAGAATACATTCTTGCCTTTGAGTTCGGAGATGTGGAGTATCGGGCGCAGTTCACGTTATTCGACATGGTGGACCGGGCGGGTATAGCGGCCCATTTTTCTGACGGCGTGCTGACCATCTACCTGCCTAGGTATCAGAAAAGTACACCCCGAAAACTTCGTATCAGCGTGCTCTAGTTGTATGGAGTGTGTGGTTGCCGTCCCTGCGTGCAGCCGCAGTTTTTTATGTCTGGCGGGTAGAGTATCATGAAAATATTGTTTGTGTCTGACCTGCATGGCGACGTGCAAGCCGTCAGGCAGGTGTTAGGGGTGGCCGAACAGGTGCGCCCCCATGCCCTGGTAGTGCTGGGTGATGTGCTTTATCATGGCCCGCGTAATCCGTTGCCCGCGGCCTATGCTCCCCAGGGAGTTGCTGTTTTGCTGAATGATTGGAAAGAGCGCATTATTGCCGTGCGTGGTAATTGTGACAGCGAGGTGGACCAGATGTTGCTGGCCTTTCCCATGATGAGCGACTTTGCTTGGGTGCTGGCAGAAGGCAGACGGCTCTTTTTAACTCATGGTCATGTGCATTCACCCCATGCTCTTCCGCCTTTGGCAGATGGCGACGTACTGGTTTGCGGGCATACGCATGTGCCGCTGTGTGAATCGGTATCCTTGCCCACGGGTGGTACTGTAGCCCTTTGGAATCCTGGTTCATGTTCCCTGCCCAAAGAGGGGTATACTCCTTCGTATGGTATATTGGAAAATGGCGTGTTTCGGGTCTGCGGACTTGATGGTTCCGTATTGCTTAAAGGGGCGTAGCTGTAGGGTCAAAAGTTGTGGGCGGGCCTGCTCCGAGATGCAATGCCTGGCCTGCCTTGTTTCGATTTTTTTTGTAGTAAGAGTGGACGGTGGCCATTGTGGCTTTGTACCGTATGCGGGTAGTAATGACAGAAATAACATGTATGCAACGGGCTAGCAGGCGTCACGCACCAGAGGGTGGACTGCCCTCTGTATGTATAGGGGGAGAGAGTGGCGCTACTTGTATTGCAGAGAGCGTTAACAGGCCGCTGACTATCGGTGGACGTACTGTGGAGAACAGGTTGTTTCTGGCTCCTATGGCGGGCCTTGGGCATGTGGCCTATAGGCAGATATTGGCTGCGTTTGGCGGATGCGGGCTTGTGTTTACCGGTATGTGCAATGCCCGTGCGGTGCCTACAGAAAACCCGGCAAAGTCTGCTGTGTTTCGTTGGCGGGCAGAAGAATTACCTACGCTTGTCTGCCAGATTTTTGGTGCGTGTCCCGAGGATATGGCGCGAGCTGCCCGTAGGATTGAGGCAGAAGGCTTTTTTGGGGTGGATCTGAATATGGGGTGTTCCGTGGCAAGCATTGTCAAGCAAGGGGCCGGGGCGGATCTTTTGCGCGACCCAGAGCGGGCCGTGCGCATGGTCGATGCTGTACGTCGTGCTGTGTCCATTCCTGTATTTGTTAAACTGCGCACGGGTTGGAGCCCGGACCCTGTACCTGCCCTAGAGCTGACCCGACGTATGCAGGATGCCGGTGTGGATGCGTTGGTGTTTCATCCGCGGATTGCACCAGACAGGCGCAGCCATAGGCCCCGAAAGGAGCATATCGGGCTGGTATGTAAGGCTCTTGATGTTCCTGTCTTTGGTAATGGGGATATTTTTGACGATGTCGACTGTATGGCCATGTTACAGGATACTGGTTGTGCCGGAATATCTGTGGGTAGGCTGGCCATTGCCAGACCGTGGATTTTTGCACAATGGAGTAAAGGGTTTATGCCTGTTACTACTACATACTCCAGCCTGCCTTTGCACATGCTGGACGCGTTAGAAACACATTACCCACCAAGTATTGCTCTTAAGCTGTATAAAAAGTTCATCATGTATTATGCAGCGAGTTTTACATTCGGCGCCAAGCTGTTTGGCAGGCTGATACGCGGTGACACTATAAGGCAGATGCGACGGAACGCACAGGAGCAACTTGAGCCCTTACCTGAAGTTGGTGCACGTCCCAATCTGCATTTGTTCCGCATGTAAGGGGATGCTCCGTACAGCAAAGGAGGTGTTGTCTTAATAATCGCTACCGACTATACCATGGAGTAGCGTAGCCGGCATTGTACGAGTAGGTAACAGAAGGTGTCATTTGTAGCGCCCATTCATATGTACAAGGAGACCCCATGCCCAAGACCGATACATCACAAAAACAGTTCAGAGATATGCTCAGGCTGCATAGCCTTAAGGATGATATCAGGCGAAATATGGTCGGATTGCTGGGAAATGATCCCCGCACCAAGCGCAAGTTTTCATATTATCATGCGTTGGCCTATAGTGTGCGCGAGCGTTTAGTTGAGTTATGGATGAAAACACAGGCTGATTATTATGACTCCATGACCAAGCGTGTGTACTATCTTTCGATGGAGTTTCTGCCTGGCCGTTTTTTGATGAATTACCTTACCAACATGAATATTGTGGACGAGTGCCGCACTGTGGTGGAAGAGCTGGGTTTTTCGTTGGAAGAGCTGGAAGAGGAGGAGGCAGACGCCGGTCTTGGCAACGGAGGTCTGGGACGCCTTGCCTCGTGCTATCTGGATTCCATGGTCAGTGTGGGGATTCCCGGTTACGGGTATGGTATTTTGTATGACTACGGTATTTTCCAGCAAGAGATTGTTAATGGCAATCAGGAAGAACACAGCGATAACTGGCGTAGAGGGGGGTGCCCGTGGGAGATTGCTCGCCGTGACACCCTGTATGAAGTAAAGTTTTATGGCCGTTCTGAATCATATTACGATGCTGACGGCAGGGTACGCTTTCGCTGGGTGGATACGGAAAATGTCATGGCTATGCCGTGCGATATTCTCATTCCCGGCTATGGGGGCGGGCATGTATCCAACATGCGTCTTTGGGCAGCACAGTCCAGTAGTGATTTTAACCTGTCAGATTTTAACCGTGGTGACTATATCGGAGCCATGCACGGTAAGGTGCTGAGCGAAAATATTTCCAAGGTACTATACCCCAATGACCAGTTTGTTCAGGGTATGGAGCTGCGCCTCAAGCAGCAGTATTTTCTGGTGGCGGCAACTTTTCAGGATATTTTGCGCCGGTACCTCAAACAGTATGGCTCGTTGGCAGGGTTACCCGATGCAGTAGCAGTCCAGCTTAATGACACACACCCTGCCATTGCCATCCCTGAACTGATGCGTTTGCTCATGGATGTTCACGGCCTTGGTTGGACCGTTGCTTGGGATATTTGTACGCGTACTTTTGCATACACAAATCACACCGTGTTGCCTGAAGCACTGGAAACATGGCCCATGGACCTGCTGGGAAGGTTACTGCCTCGCCACCTGGAGATTATTCTTGAGATCAACAGGCGTTTTCTTGAGAGTGTGGCCGCGGTTTACCCTGGTGACACAGAGCGTCTTTCGCGCATGTCCATTATCCAGGAGGGCGGCGAAAAACGTGTGCGCATGGCCAATCTGGCCATTGTGGGTAGCCATACTGTCAATGGGGTAGCCGCATTGCACAGTCGTATTTTGCAGGAAGGGCTGTTCCGTGATTTTCATGAATATTCGCCACGTAAGATTCGCAATGTGACCAATGGCATCACTCCCCGGCGCTGGTTGCTGCAGTGCAACCCGGGCTTATCGCGTCTGATTACCCGCACCATTGGGCCAGACTGGTTGCAAAATCTTGACAAATTGCGCGACTTGGTGCCGTTGGCCGAAGACAGTGCGTTTCGTGAGCAGTGGGCCAAGGCTAAGCTGGAAAACAAAAAGCGGCTTGCCCGATATGTGCTGCGTAAAGTCCAGATGGGTATCAATCCAGGAACCATGTTTGACGTACAGTTCAAGCGTATGCATGAGTATAAGCGACAACTGTTGAATGTGCTGCATGTGATATCTTTGTATAATCGTATCAAGTATGATCCCGCGGCGGAGATTACTCCGCGTACAGTGCTCATAGGCGGTAAGGCTGCTCCTGGGTACTACCAGGCAAAGTTGATTATCAGGCTGATCAATGAGGTCGCCCGTGTCGTTAACGTGGACGCTGACGTAGCAGGACGTCTGCGGGTGGCCTTTTTGCCGAACTATTGCATCTCTCAGGCAGAAAGGGTGGTGCCGGCTGCGGATTTGTCTGAGCAGATATCCACGGCTGGGATGGAGGCCTCTGGCACGGGTAACATGAAGTTTGCCCTGAACGGCGCTTTGACCATTGGCACGCTGGATGGTGCCAATGTGGAAATAATGGAAGAGGTGGGCAAGGAGAATATATTCATTTTTGGCTTGCAGGCGCATGAAGTGGAAGAAAAACGCCGTAGCGGGTATAATCCGCGTGAATACTATGAGAACGATCCCGAGTTGCGTCGTACGCTTGATATGATCAATTCGGGATTTTTCTGCCCTGATGAGCCTGGCTTATTTGCACCTATATTCAACAGCCTTGTTAACAATAGTGACTACTATCTGTTGCTGGCTGACTACAGAGGGTACATGGAGGCACAGGCCGAGGTGGACTTGTTGTATCGCGACCAGGAACAGTGGGTGCGTAAATCCATCCTGAACGCGGCCAATATGGGCAAGTTTTCCAGTGATCGTTCCATTATGGAGTACGCTCGAGGAATCTGGGGTGTGGAGCCACTGGCAACGTAACAGACTTATAGAACAAAAAAGTGCACGAAAACTCGTGTTGCCCAAATCGGCAGCGCGAGTTTTTTACATGGTGGCCCGGTAATCCCCCGAGCAGCGATGATCCGTGGTTTTGGCTGTACGATACTGAACAGAGGTATGGCCCCACAAACATTGCAGATGGTTGTATAGCCGAGTTTTGGCAGGTGTTAACAGCGAAGCAGTTTACAAAAGTGTATTTCAGCAAAAAAGCAGGGGCATGTTGCAGGGCAAGATTGAAAGTCTGAGTTTAAGTGAGCTTGAACAATCAGCAGAGGTTGCCAAGTGTCCTTGACATCTTTTTTGGGATGGTACGATTCCATACGGAGGTACGGCAGGCCTCAGGTGGGTTAACACACTGCGGCCCGTTGCCCTACCTCTGCCCCGGCACGCCCTGGCGAGTGGTATGGAAGAATCACCGATCACCAATGTGATCGGTGATTTTCAGAAGCACAGATATACTGTATAGCCTAACGGCGTACGGCATGTTCCTGCTGGCCAAAGCATGATGCTGCCCAGTCCATGGCCTCAGTATACAGTGTTTTGACCACATTGGGGGTAAAGCCGAGACGCAGCATCATCTCGTTGAGTCTGTCCCAATCCGCATCTTCCAAGGCGCTCACAAGGGCAAACAAGGGGGCGTGTTCATTGTCAGGAGCGCCCTGCAAACACTCTTTAAATTTTGCCTGAAGGGGAAGCATGTCGAGCACGTCCGTCATGGGCAGGCCCAAAATGGCGTCGAGCAAAGAGAGCATACCCATGAGGAACAGGCTTTCAGGATTGAAGCCCCAATAGTCATAGTGGGTTGCCAACTGCTCAAGAAAGCGTGCCCGCTGCATGGAAATAAGCGCAAGCTCTTGTGAACCTTCGGACTGACTTGCCATGTCAGCAACCAGCACAGCCCGTAGCCATGAACGTATCTGGTTCCATCCCAGCAAGGCCACAGCGTGGTCCACGGAGTCTATTTTTTGGCGAAATCCGAAAGCTACACTGTTTAGCAATGAAAGCAGGCGAAAGGTAAGGGACACATCTGCCTTAACTGCTTCGGCAACCCCTTTCAGATCGGGGTCAGGGGATTCAAGAATGGCCATAAGCTCAATACGAGCCGATTCATGCGAAGAAAGTTCTCGTCCTGCAATGATTTCCGGCGATTTGAAAAATGGGCCCTGACATAACTCTATGCCCATGGCGCGGGCATCATTGAGCATGTCCACAGTCTGTATGCCGCGGGCCAGCATGAGACTGTCAGTATCGCCACGCCTACATGCAATGGCGGCGGCTTTGACGTTGAAGTCGATACACACCACATCCGCTAACAGGAGAGCGTCTTTGTGGGGCCTCAGGGTATGAGCGCAATCCACGGCAATGATGTATCCTTCTTCTTTCAAGGTAGCGAGTTCTGCAAGGACCCCGGGTGTTTTGGTGGCTTCTTGGGTGACTCTGATGGCACCAGATTGTGCGGGCAAAGTACGCGGTATACCTAAGAGAATATTCTCGGCGTCAAAGAGCACCATGAGGCGTTTACCACGGGCTATATCGCCTTGCAGGCGGTAATAGGCGCTGTAAGCAAGCCCGGTGGGCGTGTTTTGCTGCTTTGGAAATACAGAGGAAATACCTCGCTGCAGTTCGCCCCCCAACAGTTCGTATCCCCATATACGACGTTCAGCATCCATTATGGGCTGCTTTGCAAAAAAAACCGGTTTATCGGTGTGTTGCTGTGTAGTGTTGGACATGGACATACTCTCCGTTACTAATGTTGTATCGGGGCGGTTGGCCCGCCCACAGGCTTGTGTTGCCACATTGCCATAGTAATGCTTGCAGGGAGGGGTTTGTAAATTATAACGCGTAGCATAAATACAACTCGTACTACCCACAGTGGGTCACATTGACATCGGTAAACGGTTTGTTGGCGGACAATTCCAGCCATGGGCTGTGTTGTGGGTGCCTTTTGGGGTGCAGGAGTGTGAGCCTGTTATGGCGCATGTCTGGAACCGAGCATATGCTCGTCATTTTGGGGGCGGGTAGATTTTTGTTGCACGATTTTGGAGTCCGCAGGCACATCGCATGTTAACCATACGTTGCCGCCGATAATGGTATTTTTGCCTATGGTTACGCGTCCTAAGATAGTAGTACCAGCATATACGGTGACATTGTTTTCCAGTACGGGGTGCCTCGGTGTGCCTTTGATGAGCGTACCGTCGGTATCTTTGGGAAAAGAAAGCGCACCCAGGGTAACCCCCTGGTACAGGCGGCATCCCGTGCCAATAATGCAGGTTTCGCCAATAACCACCCCTGTTCCGTGGTCAATAAAAAAATCTTTACCGATGCGTGCTCCGGGATGGATATCAATACCGGTTTTTGAGTGTGCCATTTCGCTAATGATGCGTGGAATAAGCGGCACGTCGAGCTGGTATAGAGCATGGGCGATGCGATGGTGTAACATGGCCGTGATGGAAGGATAGCAAAAAACGGCTTCACCGGGGCTTTTGGCTGCTGGGTCACCCTCAAAGGCTGCTGTGACATCGCTGACAAGCATCTGACGAATTTCGGGCAACATGCATACAAAGCGCTGTGCCAGTTCATAGGCCCGGGTTTCGCAATCGTGGCGTGTTGTGAGTGGCTCTGCACAGGCAAAGCAACCGCCCCGGCGGATCTGCTCTGCCAACTTGCGATAGACAGAGTCCAGGTTGGCCGACAGGTGGTAGCGCATGGACTCCGCTTCAATGGATGACTTGCCGAAATAGCCGGGGAAGAGCGCCGCCTTGAGTCTGTCCACAATTTCTGCAAGCTCCTCTAAGGAGGGCATAGGGGCATTGTGCATGGGGGGGCTAAAGACCCTGTTGTATGATTCTGGGGCACACATTCTGTCCACGACCTGGTCCAGCCAGTTCATGCTGTTTGTATACTGTGTATCCCCGGTATTGCCCGTTTTTGTCATAATGTCTTCCGTTATATGGACCTGCATGCTTTGCTGCGGGTGCTATGCATTTTGGGTAAACAGCGGCGTGCTTAGATAACGTTCGCCGGTATCGCAGACAATGAAGACAATGCGCTTGCCCGCCATGGATGGGCGTTTTGCCAGAGTGAGTGCAGCAAACGCGTTAGCCCCGGAAGATATGCCGCACAGTATTCCCTCGTTACGCAAGAGCGCACGGGCTGTGCGTATGGCGTCCTGGCCTGATACGCACATAATCTCGTCATATATCGAGGTGTCCAGTATGGGGGGAACAAAGCCCGCACCAATACCCTGGATGGGATGTGGGGCACTTTTCCCACCGGAAAGCACTGGTGATGCTTGTGGCTCTACCGCGACAATGTGGATATGCGGGTTGCGGGCGCGCAATACCTGGCCTGTGCCGGTAATGGTTCCGCCGGTGCCAACTCCGGCCACAAAGGCGTCAAGGCTCCCGTCCGTATCGCGCCATATTTCTTCTGCCGTGGTTTCCCGGTGCGCTTGCGGATTGGCGGGGTTGGCAAATTGCTGCAACATGACCGCGTTGGGGGTTTGACGTACGATACGCTCAGCTTCATCAATGGCACCGCGCATACCTTGTGCTGCGGGAGTCAGGACCAGCTGTGCCCCAAAGCCGCGTAGTAGGGCCCTGCGTTCTTCGCTCATGGATTCGGGCATGGTTAGTAGCAGGTCAAGCCCGTGAACCGCACAAATAAATGCGAGTCCTATACCCGTATTACCGCTGGTGGGTTCCACCAATAACGAATGAGTATTGAGTTCGCCGGACGTAAGAGCCTCTTCAACCATGTACCGAGCAATTCTGTCTTTTACTGAGCCACACGGGTTGTAGAACTCCAGCTTGGCAACCACTTGGGCATGGCAGTCCCGTGCCAAAGCATTCAGACGGACAAGCGGTGTATTGCCGACCAAGGCGGCCATATTGTCTGCAATGGGCATGAGCTGTATCTCGGGCTGTCAGGAAAAAAAGGGCCGGCAAAACGCTGAGGCTCGTGTCTGGCTCCGGCCCGTAGTACCAGACACAGCCGGTCTGTCTTAGTAGGTACGTGTACAGGAACCTAGTTGTTGCCCTACCTCGCCATAGGGCGAAAGCTCACGTAACTTATTAATAATTTCGGGTAATTCCCGTTGCACAAGGTCCACATCTGCCTGGGTAGTAAAGCGGCTGAGGCTGAAGCGGACAGAGCCGTGGGCGTATGTAAACGGCACGCCCATGGCCCGTAGCACATGCGATGGTTCGAGGCTGCCTGATGTGCAGGCTGACCCGGAACTGGCGCAGATGCCGAGTTCATCCATGAGCAGCAAAATGGCTTCGCCTTCAATATGCTTGAAAGCGATATTCGTGGTATTGGGTAATCTGTTTTCGGTATCACCATTGATAATGGCATGAGGGATACTTTCGAGTAGGCCGCGTTCAAGGGTATCTCGCAGGGTTTTGACTGTGGTGCGCTCGGCCTGCATATGGTGGCCGGCAATCTCGCATGCTTTGCCCAGTGCCACAATGCCTGCCACGTTTTCCGTACCGGCCCGACGACCGCGTTCCTGGTGTCCTCCGCGTACAAAGGGGCGAAACGGTGTCCCTCTACGCACATAGAGTGCTCCCACACCCTTGGGGGCATGTATTTTGTGGCCGGACAAGGCCAAGAAGTCTACCGGCAGCTCTTGCAGATTGATGGGCAGCTTACCCACGGCCTGTACTGCGTCGCTGTGCAACAGGATGCCTTTATCTTTGACCATGGCAGCAATATCCGCAAGGGGAAACAGCGTGCCTGTTTCATTGTTGGCATACATAATGGATACAAGGGCTGTGTCTTTGCGGAGCGCTGCACGCAGCTCGTCAAGGCTGAGGCGGCCTTTTTCGTCAACACCTAAGTATGTTACACTGTAACCTTTTTTTTCAAGGTGCTGCATGGTGTTGAGCACTGCGGGATGTTCCACACGGGTGGTCACAAGGTGCCTTTTGTCCGACTGGGCCTGCAAGGCAGACACAATGGCGGTATTGTCACTTTCTGTACCGCATGAGCTGAAGATGATTTCTTCAGGGTGTGCCCCCAGCTCCTGGGCCACACGTTCTCGGGCCAGAGTCAACTCGCGGTCTACCTGACCGCCAAAGCTGTGCATGCTTGATGGGTTGCCATACTGCTCTGTCAAAAAGGGCATCATAGCCTCAAGCACGATGGGGTCAACCGCTGTGGTGGCGTTATTGTCCAGGTATACGGTACGCATGTTATGACCCCTCCCGTACTGTGATTGCAGGTTCCACGTGTTCCTGCAGCGTGCGCTGCACAAAGTTGGTCAGGGTGAGCTGGCTGGAAGGGCAGTGCGAGCACATACCTCGTAGGGCCACAATGACCTCTGTGCCGTCAATATCCAGTAGCTCAATGTCTCCACCGTCTTTTTGCAGAGCGGGCCGGATTTCTTCTTCCAACGTTTTGAGTACAAGCTGCATGCGTTGTACGTTGGAAAGCTTGCGTTCGGTCGTTTTTGGGGAGGAGGCGGATGATATTGTACCTGTCTGCTGATCCAACAAGCGCTGGATGGAGTCATGGCAATCGGCACAGCCGCCGCCCGCTTTGGTAAAATGAGTGACTTCTTCTATAGATGTCAGTTTGTCATCACGGATACTGCGCAGAATCAATTCGTCTGTCACGCCAAAGCATTTGCAGATAATCTTACCTTCGCCATGATGCGGCTGTGCGGTTTCTTCACCCCGATAGTTTTTCAGGGCAGCTTCCAGTGCTTCCTGCCCCATGACGGAACAGTGCATTTTTTGGCGCGGCAGACCGCCTAGGTAGGCGGTAATATCCTTGTTGGTAATTTTGGCGGCTTCTTCGAGAGTTTTACCTTTTAGCATTTCTGTCAGAGCAGAAGAAGAGGCAATGGCGCTGGCGCAACCGAATGTCTGAAACTTGGCATCCGTAATACGTTCATCAGCGTCAATTTTAAGATATAGCTTTAGAGCGTCGCCACAGGCAAGGCTACCAACCTCGCCTACGGCGTTGGCGTCTTCCATGGTGCCCGCGTTGCGGGGATTAAGAAAGTGGTCTCGAACCGTTTCGGTATAGTCCCACATGATATTCCTCCGATTGCTACTGAGTAGTTGTACTCTTCACATATAACAATAAATAGCAGTGGGGGAAGGTGCAACGTATTTTTTTGTGTTGAGCCGTGTACGAGGGCTCTCTTGCCATGATTTATGAGGCATAGTAGGTCTCCTGTAGGCTTGGATATTTTTTGAAGAAACATGCTATCCCCAAGCCAGAGGGGTGAGCCGGGTTTCATGGGGGCAGGGGGGGCGACAGAGCCAGCATGTGGAAAGGAGTGTCTTGCACTCATATTTTCGGGTTCGGCATGGTTATCAATGACGATGCCTCGAGTTTGTATAAAGAACGAGGGTCGGTTTGAGTAATCGATACCGTACGCGTCATGGCCGGTAGTATCGTACAGTGGGCAAGGGTGGCTGCTGCCGTCATGCGAGCGTCTGATAAAAAAAGTGGGAGGTATACGTTTGTCGAACCTTGCATACGGGGCTCATTTGTGGCGGGCGTGCGTAAAGGACAGGCCATGGATATTGGATATGCTGCTGTATTTTGTCATGATGGCGGGGGGTGTGTGGCTGGCTCTGCATGGTGCCCAGGAACTTGGCTATCAGTGGCAGTGGCGTAGAGCGTTACGGTTTGTGGTGGATGTGCGGGGTGGCTGGCAGACAGGCCCCTTGGTTCAGGGCATGCTTATGACCTTGTTGGTATCTGGACTGAGCCTGCTACTGGCCTTTGTCGCGGGAGTCAGTGTGGCGTTGTTGGGGTTGTCGCATTCCATCGTAGCCCGTGCTTTGGCTTTGGGATATATTGAAAGTATACGTAACACACCGCTGTTGATTCAGCTGTTTGTCGTGTACTTTGTGCTGGCCCCGTTGTTGGGTATGGATAGAATCGTGGCGGCTGTCTTGGCGTTGGGTTTGTTTGAAGGTGCATATATTGCCGAGATCATCCGTGCGGGTGTGCAGGCGGTGCCCCACGGTCAGTGGGAGGCGGCCCGATGTTTGGGGTTATCCCCCATGGCCGCCTACGGTAAGGTCATCCTGCCGCAAGCCTTGCGATATGTATTGCCGCCGCTCACCGGGCAGGTGGTCACCCTGGTTAAGGATTCGGCCCTTATTAGCGCCATTGCCGTGTATGATTTGAGCATGCGGGCGCAGGCAATTATTGCGGAAACCTTTCTTGTATTTGAAATCTGGTTTATTGTTGCGGCCATGTATCTTGTGGTCACGTTGAGCCTGTCGCTGCTGGCCGAATACCTTGCGCGTCGATTTCGCGTGGGTGGCTAGGCAGGTACGTGGAGTATGGCATAAAGGAGGGTCTAATGGCAAAAGGCTTTGTGACACTGGCTGTGGCAGTGTGTTTGTGTTTTTCTGCGGTGGTGGGCTATGCTGGCGATGTGCAGACGCAGCTTGTGCGGGAAAGCGCCATTGCCAGCGCTGTGGACCGTGGAGTGCTTAAGGTGGGTTTTTCTACCTTTGTACCGTGGGCCATGAAGGATAAAAGGGGCGAGTTCATCGGCTTTGAAGTGGATGTGGCCAAGCGGTTGGCTGTAGACCTCGGGCTTGAAGTACATTTCGTCCCCACCAAGTGGTCGGGTATTATTCCGGCTTTGCTCACGGGTAAATTTGATGTGATCATAGGCGGCATGGGCATAAATCCTACCAGGAATCTTTCTGTAAACTTTACAGCTCCTTATGACTATGCTGGTATGGGGCTTATGGCACATAAAGAACTGGCCAAAGGCTTTGAGCTTGAGCAGTTTAATAACGGGGCTGTTGTGCTGGTTGCCCGCATAGGTACCACGGCCGCTGCTGCCGCCAAAAAGCATTTTCCTCAGGCACGGATTCTTCTGTTTGACGACGAGGCACAGGCGGTGCGGGAGTTACTGAACGGGCGGGCGCATGCCATGGTGGCCAGTGTTCCGTTGCCCGCGTTTACGGTGCTTGAGCACAGCGAGACGCTTTTTTTGCCCATACAGGGTACCTTTACCCGCGAACCCGTGGGGTTTGCCGTGCGTAAAGGCGATATGGACACCCTAAACGTTTTTGATAACTGGATTCGTGTTGTGGAAGCCGAAGGTTGGCTTGCCGAACGCAAGCACTATTGGTTTGAGACGCGAGACTGGATTGACCGTGTACAGTAGTATTTTTTCGGATGCTGTGCCAAGGCATATGTATCTGAGTAACGCGGGCTACCTGTGAGTATTGATGAAAATATGCAAAATACGTTTTTGCGTACTGGATTATGTTTTGTTGGCGTTGTGTGCCAGTGCCATGGTGTTGTTGATCTGGCTTGCATGGGGAGGTGGCAGGTATACATGGCGCTGGGATATCATAGGGCAGTATTTTTTTTACTATGACCAGGCGCAAGGCTGGCAAGCCAATCTGCTGGTGCAGGGGCTTTTGACTACAATCCGGCTGAGTATCTGGGCCACGCTGTTTGCCGTGCCGTTGGGTGTACTGGCAGGTCTTGCGCGTGTGAGTACTGGTCGTTTACGCCGCATGTTGGCTCGTACCTATGTGGATACGGTACGTAACCTGCCACCGCTGGTGTTGGTATTTATCTTTTACTACTTTGTCAGCTCGCAGCTTATGCCGGCCACCGGGCTTGAGGATATGCTGCATGGCTTGCCAGACGAGTGGCACAGTGTGGCACGAGTGTTCTGGGGCCCTGTGGAAGGAGTTTCGGCTTTTGCGGCGGGCGTGCTCACCTTGGCCATTTATGAAGGAGCCTATATTGCCGAGATTGTCCGGGCTGGAGTGGCGTCTGTGGCGCGAGGGCAATGGGAAGCCTCGGCTTCATTGGGGCTTACGCGCTTAGAGCAGCTGCGACTGGTCATTTTGCCGCAGGCGTTGAAGGTCATCATACCGCCATTGGGTGGACAGTTTATTTCCACCATCAAAGATTCGGCTATCATGTCGGTGATTTCTGTGCAGGAATTGACCTTTCAAGGCCTTGAACTCATGGCCTCAACCTTTAGGGTGTTTGAAATCTGGCTGACCATTGCCGTGCTGTATTTGATCCTGACGTTGCTCTGTTCGTTTGCCGTGCGCCGGATAGAAAGTAGATTGCGTCGCTGGCGTGCCTAGAGCCTGGAAGGTAGCGTCACTTAATATCCATCCGGATAGCAATACTCCTGAGATGCGCGACAGTTGAAAATGGGGCTATATTCTTGGCATACCATGTGGTATGCTCTTCCATTGTTTCAAATTGAAAAATGCATTTTTGACCAGGTGTCGGGGCGATAAAGATATTCTCCATACCCTTGTGAAGTGTTGCGTCCCTTACGGGGAGGGGTAACGGGTTTGCTGCCACGTCTCTCAATGTGCCTTGCAAATAAATTGCTACCGTGCCCTTGCCTGCCAGCAAATGTTCAGCTGTTCAGCTTCTATGCTTTGACAGGCTGCGAGCTTGCGAGCAAGCTGCAACGCTACCTGCTGCAACAAATATGTAGACCGGCATACCATGTACATCCACAGTCAAGGTGTATTTGGAGCTGGGCTCTCTTTTGTACAGGGCATAGCCTGGCTTCCCTCACGTGTTTCTGCCGCATGCGGAAGCACTCTACTGTGGCTTGCGTCTAATATTAGCCATGCAAAATCAGATTTAGCCTCAAGAAATTTATGCAGCATCTTCTACTGGCCTCTGGCTCGCCAGCGACATGCATAGTGGGGAGCAGATCTATCCATGGCGCTCCCGTGGGCAAAATTCACACACAGCGCGGATACACAGAGGCTAGTCACAGACCGTAACGCCTCGGGTTCCTTAGGGCCGGGCAGGTCATACTGCAAACGCTCCTAGCCCTTATCCGGCATATCGTGCCAGCAAGGTGCATGTGGCGTGTATACCCCTATATTGTATGGAGAAAGCACATCAGCTTTTTAAAAAGTTGATGTGCAACGCTACCCACAAGATACGGCTTATGGTGTCGTGGTGTCTGGCGTCAGTGCATCTGCCAGCTGTAGAATCGTGTTGGCATATACGGTGCTGTGGTTATAGCGCATCAAAACCCGGTGCTGCTTTTTGCGGTCCAGATTTTTTTTCCAACCGTGTTCCTTGAGATAGCGCGACATACTGAAAATGGCATCAGGTACCTGGAACAGGTCAATGATGCCGTTGTCGTCACCGTCTTCACCAAAAAGGGCGATATTGGATGGCATAAACTGGCAAATCCCCACTGCCCCATAGATGGAACCGGGAATGATCGTTGGGTCAAGACTATGCTCTTTGGTCCATGTAAGCAGAGCTTTCAATTCTGTATATGCCCATTGAGCTTTCTGCTGCGTACGTTTGGTAGTCCATTGGCGTTTTTGGGCGGATTTCAGATCAAGGCCACGCAACACAGGGGCTATACTTTCGAGATCGCTTGCCGCTAGGGAAGAAAGGTTATGCAGTGCAGCAACACTACCCAGAAATTCTCCCAGTCGCGTTTCCACAAAAAGCAGCCCTGTACTGACTTCGGGTGGGATGCCAAAACGGGCCTCAGCTGCACGCAAGACAGCGTTGTGTTCTTTCATGAAAGCCGTTGCTTTTTCTATATTGGCGTCAGTGATTATGCCCGGGTATACTGTGGGTGCCTTGGATTTTTTTGAGGGTGGGGTCTTTTTTTGGGGAGGAGCAAATTTTTTACGGTACAGGGCCGTTATTTTTTGCGCCATAGGATCGGGCGAATAGTGTGTGCCTAGGCGAGCATACAGCGGCATGATATAGGTAGCGTCAAATCCATCATCTACCAAGCGTGCGGTAAGCTTTTCCCAGCCGGCCTTTTGTAAGACACGCGTATACTCCTCCATGGCATCGGGGGTAATATTTGCTGTGCTGTCTACTATGGCCCCGTCTGGCATGGTGTCGGTGCGTGCTTGAGCGCTGGGGGCAAAAAATAAAAGGGCAAGGCAGAGGGAGGCTCCGGATAATATTGAATTCATGGGGGTGTTCCTGTAGTTTGTATACGACATGTCATTATTTTAGATGTACGACTATGACTGATAGAAGCGGGTAACTCGCTGACCAGTAAAGTATATGAGGACTATATAGCATGATATCCGGCACCGGCAAGAGCTATCCACTGCGAAAACGCGCTGGCGATTTGGTTCGTTTTATAACCCGTGACATTTGGTTGCAGGATATGGCGCACGCACGCAAGGGGCGTAGAAGAGCGTTGGGGTTGTTACGCCGGGTGTATCTTGTCTGGCATGGTTTTGTGGCGGACCAGTGTCTGCTGCGGGCTTCAGCGTTGACCTATACTACCGTGCTTTCCATTGTGCCCACGCTTGCGGTGGCGTTTTCCATTTCAAAGGGGCTTGGTATTCAGAATACCGAGATGATCCATGCCTTTTTGTTGCGTATTGCTGCCGGGCGCGAAGACACAGTACAGCAAATCCTTGCCTATGTAGAAAATACCAATGTGAAAACACTGGGTGTTGTCGGTTTGTTGGCATTGTTCTTCACCATGGGTTCGCTCATGGGGACCATTGAAAAAGCGTTTAACATCATTTGGCGGGTACCTAGGGGACGCTCATTGTGGCGAAAATTTACAGATTTTTTTTCTGTCACGCTTATTTGCCCTGTGCTGGTTGCCGCGGCATTTTCGTTTTCCGTTTCGCTACGGCATGACGCGGTGGTGCAGCAGCTTTTGAATGTGGGGGTAATCAGCTACGCGTACGTGACCCTGCTCAAGCTGGTGCCATTTTTCATGAGTGCGCTGATGTTGTTTTTTTTATATGTGTTCATCCCCCATACACGCGTACAGTTTCGTAGTGGGTTTTGGGGCAGCGTGGTTGCGGGCTTGCTGTGGACCCTGGCAGAAGGTGCCTATGTGAACTATCAGGTGGGAGTGGCACAATATAATGCCATTTATGGGGGCTTTGCCCAGGTTCCGCTGTTTCTTGTCTGGGTATATGTGATGTGGGTCATTGTGCTGTTCGGGGCAGAGGTGAGCTTTGCCGTGCAGAACATGGACGTTTTTGAAAGTGAAATTCGTGCCGGAAATGTTGCCCGGGAAGAACGCGACAAGCTGGCCGTACTGATGATGCTTGCATTGACGCGGGCATTTTATGCCAAGGCTGGTGCGGTGCCCCTTGATACGTTGTGCCGGGTTCTTTGCGCGCCTGTATGCCTGGTACGAGAGATTCTGGCCACGATGGAGCAGGCCTCACTGGTGGTGGGTACGCAGGGCGATGTGCCGGGATATGCGTTGGCTGCACCGCCGGAGTCTGTACGGGTAATGGATGTTGTACAGGTTTTGGCTACGCATGGCTCTGGTGCGGACAGGCTACAGGTTTTGGAGGCTACCCACTTTGTGGAAGAGCTTTTCAGCGAGCTGTACCAAGCCACGGCGCAGTGTCCTGCGAATATCAGTTTACGCCGTTTTCACCATGCGCATATGCCCATCGGTTTTAACCAGGAGCTTGTTCGCCAGGGGCTTGTTGCGGGGCAAGAGCCTGAGTTGGCGACGAGTGATACAGCCTAAGCGCTTGAGAGAATACAGCCGGGTGTGAGCATGCCGGAGCAGAGAGAGAACGCGTCGAAAATACAACCTGCCCGGTGCTGCCCCATGTGTGGGCAATGAGAACCGTAAGTCATGGAGCAGCGCCGGGGTGGTGTTTAGGTATGTTGCAAAAAGGCGTGGTATGCCTTGACTGTGGCGTACAGATCGGCCTTGCTGGCTAGCTCAAAGGGGCTGTGCATGCCTAAAATGGCGGGCCCGAAGTCAATGATGTCCATACCATATGCGGCCAAGTACATGGCCACTGTACCCCCACCGCCAAGATCTACACGCCCCAGCTCGGCCATTTGCCAAGGAATGCCCTGACTATTCAGCACGGCTCGTAGTCGGCCCACATATTCGGGATGGGCGTCGTTGGCTTCATACTTGCCGCGGTGGCCTGTGAATTTGCAAAAGCAGGGACCATGCCCAATGGTGGCGGCATTGAGTTTTTCGTGCAGGTCTTGCCAGTCCGGGTCCATGGCGCCGTGTACATCAGCAGACAGGGCGCATGTGTGCAGCATCACGTCTGAAAAACGTGCTTCCGGCTGCCAGGCTTGGATAAGGTCGTGCACGCAGTATTCAAAAAAACGTGATTTTGCGCCGGTGGATCCTTCTGAACCGATTTCCTCTTTGTCCCAAAAGAGTACACATCGGGTGTGCCCCGTATGCCCGGCACTCAAGAGTGCTTCAAGGGCAGCAAAGACACAAATGCGATCATCCTGCCCGTAGCCGCCGATGAGCCCTTGGTCAAAGCCCACGAAGCGCGCTGGGCCTGCTGGTACCGCTTGTAGCTCTGCGGAGTACAGGTCTTCTTCCACAATGCCGTATTTGGCATGTAGAATTTCCAGGATGCGGGTCTTTAGGGGCTCTTCGATTTTTTTTTCAGCGTCTTCGGATTCCACGGGGCGGTGTGCCAGAATGATATTCATTTTTTCTGCTTCAAACGCATCGGCCAGCTTTTGCCCTGCCTGTTTCTGGGCGAGGTGGGGCAAAAGGTCGGAAATGGCGAATACTGGGTCTTGCGGATCTTCACCCACGGCAATGCGTACTGTGGTACCGTCTTCTTTGACCACCACGCCATGTAGTGCCAGTGGGCGAGACAACCATTGATATTTGCGGATTCCCCCGTAGTAGTGAGTTTTACCTTGTCCCACACCACAGGCTTCATACAGGGGGCGTTGCTTCAAATCAATGCGCGGGGTATCGCCGTGTGCTCCGATAAGGCGTAGCCCCGCGGAAAGCGGTTGTTCACCTTTGGCGGCAATGAAGATGGTTTTGTCCTTGAACACACGGAATACGCGATCTTGGCTGAAGTCTTCGGTATAGCCAGCTGCTCGCAGGCGTTCCACAACATAATGTATGGTTTCGCGTTCTGTCTTGCATTGCGACAAAAAGTCCATATAGCTCGTGGCTAGTGTGTCCATGGCCGTGGCGTGCTCTGGGGTATTGAATACGGTCCAGCAGTTTTTGGGCGTATGTTCCAGTGGTATGGGCATGGGGGATTCTCCGTATGTTTACATGTATTAATAAACGACAGCGATCTGAGGCCATGGGCGTACAAGCAGGCTGTCGTTGTATATACTACAACTTTGCGCCCTGTGCCGTGCGCGCGGCAAGCAGGGGTACAAAATATTGAATGGTTTTTTCAAGGCCGGTATGCAGGTCTGTTGTGGGCTCCCAGCCCAGCATGCGACGGGCCAGCGTAATATCAGGCTGTCGACGTCGTGGGTCGTCTTCGGGCAGAGCCTTGAACTCCAGTGGCGAACGTGAACCGGTAAGGTCGATAATCTTTTGTGCCAGCCCGGCTATGGTACATTCTACGGGATTTCCTAGATTTATGGGGCTGCAACAATCTGGAGGGCTATGCATGAGGCGCAAGAGCCCTTCTACCATATCGTCCACATAGCAAAATGAACGGGTCTGCATGCCGTTACCATAGATGGTAATGGGCTTGTCTTGCAGGGCCTGCAGGATGAAATTGGACACTACCCGACCGTCGTTGGGATGCATATTGGGTCCATATGTATTGAAAATACGGGCAATTTTTATGGTAAGCCCATGCTGACGGTGGTAGTCTGTAAAGAGTGTTTCTGCACAGCGTTTTCCTTCATCATAGCATGATCGTGGTCCCACAGGATTGACTTTCCCCCAGTATTCTTCGTCTTGGGGGTGCAGCTCTGGGTCGCCGTACACCTCGCTGGTAGAAGCCTGCAGGATGCGGGCTTTGACCCGCTTGGCAAGGCCCAGCATGTTAATGGAACCGTGGACGCAGGTCTTGGTGGTCTGCACAGGGGCAGATTGATAATGCACTGGCGAGGCCGGGCAGGCCAAATTATAAATTTCGTCCACCTCGGTATAGAGCGGAAAGGTGATATCGTGGCGCAGCAGCTCAAAGCGGCGGTTATCCAGCAGGTCATGAATGTGGTCGCGGCTGCCGGTAAAATAGTTGTCCACACACAACACTTCGGCTCCGCGTGCCAAAAGGGCACGGCACAGGTGTGAGCCGATGAATCCTGCGCCGCCGGTTACAAGAATGCGTTTGCGGGCTAAATGTCTAAACTCGCCTTGTTGCATGGTTATTCCTCGGGATGCAGAGTATGGGGAAGCGCTGCTAGCACTTCTTGCGGCATTCCAATGGCCTGACCCAGAGCTTGTACTACCAGGGGCAGCTCATTATCGGCAAGGGTACGGGGGTCAAGGTGTAGGCTGTTTTTTTCCAGCATGACTGTCAGCGGCGGTTCGGTGTGCAGTAGGCGTTTTTTGAGTTCCGTGGCAGAAAGAGTAGCCGGATTTACACAGACCAGCGTTGTGGACAAATCACGTTCAGGAAAAGCTCCCCCCCCTACACGTGAGACACCTTTGCACAGCGTAACGGTCGCTGCGTCGCCCAGTATTTTACGCAGACGCGTTGCCAGCCTGCGGGCTCGCGCGGCTAATACCTGGGGGGTGGCCAGCAGCATGGCCAGGGTGGGAATGCGCTGTGCGGCCATATCCATATGGGTATACAGCCGCAAGGTGGCCTCTAGGGCGGCCAAAGTCATTTTGTCAATACGCAAGGCCCGATTCAGGGGGTTGAGTTTGATACGGTCAATGGTTTCCTTGCGGCCCACGATAATACCGGCCTGCGGTCCGCCCAGCACCTTGTCACCCGAGAATGTCACCACATGTGCGCCGTGGGCCACGGATTGTTGCACGGTGGGTTCGTGTCCTAAGGCATGAGACGAAAAATCATAAAAAACGCCGCTGCCGAGGTCTTCGATGACCGGCAGGCCATGTGTCTGCCCAAGGGCGCATAGTTCCGGCAGAGAAACTTCTTTATGAAAGCCTGTAATGCGGTAGTTGGAGGTGTGCACTTTGAGCAGTGCGGCAGTGTGTTCTCCTATGGCCTGTTCATAGTCCGCGAGATAGGTACGATTAGTGGCGCCCACTTCACGTAGGATTGCTCCGCTACGGGCCATGACATCAGGAATGCGAAAGCTTCCTCCAATTTCCACCAGCTGGCCGCGTGAGACAATGACTTCGCGCCCCTGGCACAATGTGTCCAGGACCAACAGCACGGCGGCAGCATTGTTGTTGACCACAAGGCCCGCTTCGGCACCGGTAACATGGGTCAGCAGCTCTTCTACATGGCTGTAGCGGCTACCGCGTGTGCCGGTGGCAAGATCAAGTTCAAGGTTTGCATAATGTGCGCACGCTCGGGTAACGGCTTCCACCGCCTCGGTGGCCAGGAGTGAGCGGCCAAGGTTGGTGTGCAAAACAACACCGGTGGCGTTGAGTACCCGTCGGAAACGCGGGCGGCTTTGTATCTGTACATATGCATAAAGCCGCGGCATGAGGGACTCCAGAGACAGGCTTTGGGGGCAGGTGTGTACCCCAGAACGGATTTCATTACGGCAGATATCCAGAAACTGGCTTACATGCCCACGCAGCAAGGGGCGGGGTAGGTCTGAGATGCATGAGCCTGCCCAGGCCGCCTTGTTGGGGACTACTTTTTGTGGTGCAGAGGTCAGGGCGCTGAGCACCGCGTCCACAGAGGGCAATGCCCGAAAAAGCTGGTTCACTGATGTTTCCCCTGGCTGTGTATGACGTTGAACATGAGCGGAGTGGCTTTTTTTACAAATAGCCCCCTGGCAGGCCAGGCGCTCCAGCAGAAAACGGTAAACCATGGCCCGCTGGCAAACAGCCGCTACGCAGTTATATACTCGGGGTGGAGTGTAAAGAACTCGGCCGCTAAAAACAAGGAGCCGCATATAAGTATAGGGGAGTCGACAGGTAGGGTCATGGCTTGGCATAAAGCGTCTGCCACGGACGTACAGGGGCGTAGTCTACAGGAGTCGGTAAAATTCGGAGCCAATATCTTGGCAAGCTGAGCGGGAGGCATGGCGCGGGAGCACTGCTCCAGGGCGGGCAGCCATATGGGACCGTCGGTCATGGAGGCGAGCAGTGCGGGCATACTATGTAGGTTTTTATCCTGCATGGCGGCAAAAATGATTGCCGCGGGACGTATCTTTGCTGTGTTCAACGCTTCGTACAATGCAGTAAGCCCGTGCAGGTTATGCCCGCCATCTACAATGACTGCGGGGTGGGCCTCTGTGGCGCTGATATGCTGCATACGCCCGGGCAGCCATGCATGGGCCAGTCCTAGGGTCACCACATCATTCCATGGAATTAGTGCGGGGCGAGGTATGCCTCTGTGATCCATAAGTGTTTGCAGGCCAGCTAACGCCAGAGCGGCGTTACGCACCTGGTGTGGCCCCTGAAGCGCAAGGGTTACATCCTGTGGTAAGATAGTACTGTCCGCATGATGTAGCGGGGCGTCTTGGCTGGCACAAGCATCCTGTATAATCCGTAGTGCTTCCTGCCGCTGAACCGTTGTGACTACCGGTGTCTGGCGACGCACTGCACCTGCTTTATTCCTGGCAATGTCCTCTAGGCACGGGCCAAGTATCTGCTCATGGTCTAGGGCCATGGGGGTAAAGAGTACAGTGTCAGCGGCAATGGCCGTGGTGGCATCATATGTGCCGCCAAGGCCGGCTTCAAAAACGGCTAGGTCCACCTCATGGTCGGCAAAGGCCAGTGCTGCCAGCACAGTAACAAATTCAAAGTAGGTCAGGCAGTGCCCCCCTGCTTCTATGATGTCGTTGGCAAGCAGTAGCCAGTCTTCTTCGTCCAGCATATTGCCATCCACCAGTATCCGTTCGCGCGGTGAGAGAAAATGTGGCGAGGTGAATAGCCCAACGCTCAAACCTGCGGCATTGGCCAGAGATGTCATGAACACGGCAGTGGAGCCTTTGCCGTTGGTACCCACGATGTGGGCTACGGCATACTCCGGGCGGAGCAGTTCCAGGGTGTCCAGCACTTGCGTGACGCGCGTAAGCGTAAGATCCATATGAAAGTGATTCAGCGAATCAAGGTGGGCCAGCACGTCAGTATAGTTGGAAAAGTGGGCGGGGCGTGCGTCAATTCCGGTGGCAGTATCGGTCATGGGTGATTCTCCTAGCCCGAGAGATATACAAGGCTGTAAGAAGCCTTATGAAATGCTACACCGCACGTCAATAGGAGGAATTGCCGTCGGGACAACGAGGTTACGTCGTTTTTTTGTGGATACTCCAGCAGAAAATTTGGTTTTGGCCGGTATTTTTTTACATGTGGGCCGCCTGCGTTGCTGTAAGGAGAAGCGTATGCTTTTTAGGGGTGTAATTTTCATGGAGAATTATCGAGGCTGTGTCGTTCATACGTATTGGGTACGGCCTTTTTGTGGGTTGTGTGTATACTCAGCAAAAATCGTAGGCTCTAGGCGCATACGCCCATGTAAATCGGCCTCTTGACCGTGTTTGCGGCATGAGGTACAACCGATATCCCTTACGCGCCTGTAGCTCAGTTGGATAGAGCAACTGCCTTCTAAGCAGTCGGCCGGGGGTTCGAATCCTCCCAGGCGCGCCAAAGAGAAATCAAGGGGCCATCATGGAAACATGGCAAGCCCTTGATTTGTTGGAAAACATTTTTTCAACCCTATTTTCAAACTTGGACAGGGAAATTGAAAAGGAGTGGTGCCAGGTGGAGGCAAAAGGAAGTGAGGTGCCATAAAAAACACCTCTACGCAGCTGTGTAATGCACCCAAGGAGCTTTGGCAGATCGATATCCTTGCGGAGGCATATTCACCGACGGTTATAGTATATCCGTGGGCATGTGGTCAGAGGAGAAGACGTAGCATACCGGTTACTTTGATGTTACCATGAATATTTCAGGAAAGACGAGTAGAGCTACACTATACACTCTCTGTGGTGAGCTATTGTGGCTGGGCGGTGACTAGTGTAGCCGCGATATCCCCGTACCTTGCGACTTGCCGGCGGCCTTGCTCTATACGCTCCAGTATGGTGTTCATTTCCAAGTTGCTTTTACCAAGTGCTGCTTCTGCTAGGCGTAGCCAGTTGTCAGGGGCTGCAGCCAAGACTGGGACCACAGCGTTCTTCTGTCCCAACCACTCCATAAATCCGGCAACCTTGGGGTTGTACCCGAATGCGACCACAGGGACACCGTTCATCGAGGCAAATACCACGCCATGCAATCTGGTACACAGTCCGAGCCTTGCCTTGGCATAAAGCGAAAGCGTTTCTTCTACATCCAGTTGATCTGTAATGATAACGGCTTGATCGTCGTGGCGCATGGCGGCGCTAACCTGTTCTGCAATTGTACGGTCATCTTCCAGCGGGCCGCCATGTTGGTAGGTGCATTGGGGGATGAACAAGGGGCAAAGATCATGCTTTTCATATAGGGTATCCAGAACTGTAGCCATGCTGTGCACCCAGTCTTCATGAGACATACAGCCCGCAGGAAGCCATCGGAGTGAAACGGCCACAACGCCTCTTTTTTGTGTATGTGCTTTGTTCCACCATGCCTGGGCCCGAGGCGATGTAGGTTCGGCAGCCGGAGTAGGCAACCCCAGCACAGGATCGGGTAACACTTCACACATACCGTCATAATGTATTTTTTGGGCAACGCTGACGCTGGAGGTATCACGCACGGTAACAGCAGAGGCCATATCAAGGCAGAGGCGCGCATATTTTTGTCCCATCATGGTATGCAGTGGACCTATGGAAAGTCCGTACCATAGTATGGGCACGCCCGATGCCTTTGCCATAAGCGTGAGGATCAGGAAATATGGAACAGGCCCACGTAGAATATCAATGCTCAGATCTATCAGCGCATTACCAGCACCAAGTACAAGTAAATCGCTGGAGGCCAGTACCTGCTCCAAAGCCACAAGATCTGCCTTGTCATCATCAGGATTAAAACCACGGAACCATTTACCCAAGCTATCTGCCTTTGAGGCATATTCAAAGTTGGGCACACTACGCAGGCCGTATGCACTGTATTCCGCTCCTCCCGGAGGGCGGGAGACAACGACACCGTCAAAAGGGCCGATTTTTTCGCGCAGCATACGGGCCATGACCAGAAGTGGAGCATCATCCCCTTGGCTTTGTATACCATAGGCTCCTGCAAACATGACGCGTTTCATGAGGTGCCTCCAAGATCGCGGTCGCGGTATAAAGGAATAAAGCGGGCGGACTGTGCAAGCCTTTGCACAACAGTCTGTGTAATTTTATTTCCAACGCTCTGCCATTTTTTTGTAAGGGCAGAGCCAAGGAATATAGAGGCGTTACGTAGCCTGGAAATACCTTTTGTTATCTGCCGCATGCGTGCTTCTGTCTCATGGACTTCGAGCTTGAGGTTCGCAGCAAAAGTAGTCGCGGGTTCTAGGTACTGACGGCTGGTATTCAAATATCGCTGGCGGTTAGAGATATAGTTGTACACATCATGCGCCAGTTGCGTTGCAAGGGGCAGTGCAGACACCATGCCGTGCCAATAAAAAGCAGATGCTTTTTTACGGAAGATGCAGCAGATATTTTTGTCGTCAGACAGGGTAGACTGCTCTGTGGTACTGCCAGCAAACCCCGCAGAGCGGACAGCGGATTTCAATGCTGTCGTATAAAAGTTCAGAGTATGTTCTACGCAGAAATAATTATTGATGTCACATTTAAGGGCGGTGGGGTTTCCTAGCTTACTCAAGGGAATGCGGGTGTGCATAGATGCAAGTGCCATGCGGATGTCGTGCGTGTGGCCAAAGGCTCCAGAGGCGCACAACAGGTCGATGGTGTCAGGGGGGATGGCAGGCAGTTTCAACGGGGCTTCCCAAAGATGCAGCCACAGTTTTTTCCGCGCAAATGCCGTTTTTCCGGTGCTCAGTTCAATGTTAGCGCGATGCCAGCGCCCTTGCTTAAATGAGGCTAGAGAGTCGGCAAGTTCGCATCCGATACTAAGAGTGGAGTGTTTGAGTGTTTGGGGAAGCAAGGAAAAAATATTTTTCCAAAAGTCGCGCCGGACCTGCATCAGACGTGTATGGCTAATTTTTGGAACATAAAGATGAAATATGTTGTTTGTGGGGTGATATTTTTGCAGCTCTGTAAGGGGCAGGGGGGTGGGCTGGAATATAAATACACAGTTTGCGCAGTAGACAACAGAAAACGTGTGTTGCCACGGAATAACATAAAGATGGGTCGCCTCACTTTTTCCATCGTCCGGGCATACCCTTGGAGTGACGCCTGTAGTATCGTCCTGGCGTTCCATTTTTTTATTCCTTACTCATTGGTGTTTCAGGTGCGGTTGCATAGACTACAGCGTGACGTCCGATGCAATGTTTTGCCAGTGTACGATATACATCAACAAGCGCGGGCGCCAGGCCGAAAGTACTGAAAGTTTCTTCCATTTTTATGCGCCACCTGTGGCAGTCACGGCCAAGCGTATGGTCATTAATATAGTTTTGGCCCATCAGCAGCAGAAAATCGATGGGAAAGCTTGCTTCTCGGATATGTACAGTAAATCCATGCCGCTCAAGCACACCCTGAAGCGAATCAAATGAAAAGTAATTGATGTGGGCAGGCGGGCTGACCCACCATGGTTCAAAGTTTTTTTCGTTGCGCAGAGCTTTTTGGATTGGATTGAAATCGTTGGGCACAACCACGCAAAAGACTCCCCCCGGGCGCAGGGCCTTTTTAATCCCTGTAATGAGTGCATGCGGGTCTGCAAGATGCTCCAACACGTCACTCATGTAGACTGCATCAAATATACCGGCTTCCACAGCGGTATGTTCGGTGAAAAAATCGTTATATACCGTAAGCCCCAGGTTTTGTGTGGAATATTGCCATGCTTGACGAGAAGGCTCATAGCCTGTGCCGTCCCAGCCTTTTTCCCGCGCTGTCAGCAAAAAGATACCGGGGCCTGAGCCGATATCCAATATGCGTTTTGTATATGCCGGAAGCAGTGTGCCCATAGTATCAAGCCGGGTCCCGTGTACAAACTGCCACCATGCCTGATCCTGCGTATGGCGTTCAATGTAGTCCGGCAACATGGTCGAATAATAGCTTTCGCGATACATATGTTCAATGGTGGCAGGATCTGGAATCGGCAGCAGGTGCGCAAAGCCGCACACTTCGCAATCTATGACCGTGTATTCACCTTTTTTTTCCAGCACCGGGCCGGTGTGTTTCTCCTGCTTTGTATGTGTGCTCATGAGGATTTTGCTTCCATACGCCGAATGATGTCAGCGGCGATTCGTTGTGCTATAGTTTGTACCCTGTTTCAGGCGGTGTAAACCTGCCATATGGCCGCAATGGGTAATTGCTGCATCTTCTGTAATATTGTGATGAACAGCAAGGTTTATAACGAAGATATTAGCTTTAAAAACGTTTACCATGGCAGAATGTTACGGGTTGATACAGATATACGAGATTTGCCTCGGCGGCTGGCTCGTACTATCATCAGACGCTACGGGGTAATGTCACTGCGGCGTATGGTGCTTTTTATGCTTGGCGGTATCATGCGTGCATGGCCTAGTATGCCTGTACCCTTCAGTTAAGCAACAGATCTTTTTTGTACGTTATTGATTTTGCAAAATATGGGCCGCTAGCAATGTTGTAACTCTGCCAGGGGACGTACCCGGCAACTAGGTAAGCCTCACTTCCCGCGGACTTATTTTTTGCGTACTGATTTCCATGGCAAAAAAGTGCAAGAGATGAATTTTGTATAGGTGTCTACAGGTAGGTCAAAGAGGTTTTTCTGCCGGCGACGTGCAGGCCGGCACGTTGCTGGCGACCAATCCTTTTTACCCCTGGACCACATCATCTGGTATGGTGGAGTGGGATATGGCCATACTGTATAGTGCCGGATATGCCAAGGTTGGATGTCAAGATTACGTCACCAACCACAATCCTGCATGGACATTGTGAGCACCAGCCGTTACCGTAAGTATCCTGTAGTAGTCGGATATGGTGTTGTATCCGGGTAGAGGGTGTGCAGACGCAAAGAGCATGAAGCGCTTTGTTTGTCCGAGTCTACCCCAGGTCTGACTGGTGTACTGGAGTGTTCCATGGAAGTAACTCTTTTCAGCAGTCTGCTGGTTGCGTTTAATATCTGTATATCATTTATTGCGGCGGGCCATGCCTTGTTGCACAAGCGCGACCCGCGCGCTGCTCTTGGCTGGGTGGCTGTGAGCTGGACATTTCCATTGGCTGGGCCACTGCTATATTTTGTATTTGGTATTAACAGGGTACGTAGCAAGGCCCAGCGTCTACACAAACGGAGCGGTACAGACCATTACGAATCACACGGGGTCAGTACATTGTTTGCAACGGGTGGCTCCATGGATGCGCAGGACATTGCGCCGGAATACCGACTGCTGCAACGCCCGGGGCAGGCTGTAACGGGTATGCCCCTTGTGGCAGGTAATACGGTACACATACTGCACAATGGCGAGCGGGCGTATGGCCGCATGCTTGCGGCCATAGCTTCGGGCAAAGACAGTATATATCTAAGCACGTATATTTTTGAAACCGGCCCCATAGGCCTTCGGTTCATAGATGCCTTGGCTGATGCTGTTCGGCGGGGGGTAGACGTACGCGTGTTGCTGGACGGTATGGGGGAGTTTTATTCTTTGCCCCGTGCGGGAAATTTGCTCAGAGAGCGGGGTGTTGCTGTGGAGCGCTTCTTGCCGCCTCGTCTGTTACCCCCTCAGTTGAGCGTAAACCTGCGTAACCACCGTAAACTACTTATTGTGGATGGGCAGGTGGCTTTTACCGGCGGCATGAATATTGGCTGTCGGCATGTCAAGGACGCTGTAACAGGCAGGCGCCGAGTAACGGATGTGCACTTTGAATTCTCCGGCCCGGTGGTAATCCAACTGCATGAGGCATTCAGGGATGACTGGCATTTTGTTACGAGGCAGGATGTCCTGCCCCACAAGGGGGCTATTGACACCTGCGGAGATGTATTGTGTCGAGTCATAGCAGGAGGGCCGGGCAGGCACCTTGATCATATTGTTGCACAGATCATGGGAGTATTGGCTTCTGCTGTCCATTCGGTACGGATTATGACGCCGTATTTTTTGCCTCCGAGCGGGCTTATCAGCGCGTTGCAGGCTGCTATGCTGCGTGGAGTCCGCGTGGATATCATTTTACCGGGGCAGAGCAATTTGCCTCCGGTGCATTGGGCCACACGTAACATGTTATGGCAGTTGTTGCGTTTTGGGGTTCATCTGTATTACCAACCGCCGCCTTTTGCACACACCAAACTACTTTTGGTTGATGGTTGCTATGCGCAGGTGGGTTCGGTCAATCTTGACCCACGTAGTCTGCGGTTGAATTTTGAGTTGAATGTGGAAATCTTTGATATGGCTGTTACGCAAGCTCTGGTGGAGCATTTTGAAGCTACACGGAAGGTATCACACATGATTACATCACAGGAACTTTACAGTCGGTCGTTGCCTGTTCGTATGCGGGATGCAGCCTGCTGGCTGTTTACCCCGTATTTGTAGCAAGTATATACTTTTCTTTGTGGGTAAAGCCTGGCGGAGGCAGTCGGACGTGTCGACAAGAGAGCCATGGGCATGGTGTGCATACGTGCAGTACCTGTATGCTCTGGTGGTGGTATTTGTTTTTGCTGATGAAAAAGTAGCATACAGTAGACGCGGGATGTATGGCTTGTGGTTATGTAGCGTTTTGCCGTTGGACGCAGTCCGACGAAGCGTCGAAGGTGCGGTTTAATTTTTTGGGAAGCTGTTAATGTCTTTTCCTGTCCAGGTACTGGTTAAATACTGTGATCCCTCTTCAGGGGGAGAAGGGGTGGCATACCGTTTTTGTCGCTACATGCAGGCGCGCGGCGTTCCCTTTGTTATGGTTTGTGGCCGTAACAAAGAGCCGAACGGCCCTTTGGCGGAGCATGTGGTCACATTGGGTATGTTACGGCCCACACGTTTATTAAAATATGCTTCGTTTTTTCACAGGGCCGAGCGGTATATCGCAGAGCACAAGGGATTGTCCTTTTCGTTTGAATATATACCCGGATCGGCTATTGTCCGTCAGACAGGTGTGCATCGTACATTTTTGGCCCGTTCGCTGGAGGGGTTGAATGAAAAGGATACGCGTCGTAAAGTCCGTAACCGCGTATTAAACCCGTACAACAAGTATTTGCCCATGCAGGAACGTAGAACGTTGTTTTCTTCGGCATTGCGGCAGATAGTGGTGCCTTCTGCCATGACGCGTGCTGAAGTACGCGCGGCTTACCCAACGTTGTGTGACAAGGTGGCAGTAATTCCCAACGGAGTTGATACGCAACGCTTTTGTTCTGTAGATGCCTTTGACAGGGATGCCGCCCGGCAACATTTTTGGCCCCAGGCCGTGGATAAACGTATTGTAGGGTTTGCGGGCAATGGTTTTTTGCGTAAAGGATTGGCCCATTGTATTGGTAGTTTGCCCCTATTACCCGACGACATCGTGCTGTTGGTTGCGGGCGGAGATTCCCCCGAATTATATGAGCGGCAAGCCTGTGAACTGGGTGTAGGGCACAGGATACGCTGGCTTGGTGAGATCAGTGACATGCCCCGATTTTTTCATGCGTTGGATGCCTTTTGCCTGCCCACGCGTTATGACCCTTTTGGGTTGGTCATTGCAGAGGCGTTGGCATCAGGAGTGCCTGTGGTGACATCAACGCAGGCAGGCAGTGCACAAGTTGTCTGCCCTGATGTTTCTGGTGTGGTATGTTCGCAACTTGATGACGCTACAGTGGCTTGTGCTGTAGAGCGTGTTCTGCAATTGCCGCGGGGGCACATTGCGTCTACGGTGGGAGATGAACGGGATATGTTTGCAGCCTACTTGGCACTGACAGAGTCCGTACGTGGTGGATAGCACCCCATGTGCCGTGTCCATCACGCGGCGTGCCGGGGCAGAGAATAAGGAGTGCCTGTGAAGATTGCGTATGTGATCGGCGGCCTGCATCATGGCGGTATTGAAAACTGGCTATTGCACTTTACGCCGCGCTTGCAAACACTCGGGTATGAACCCGTGGTGATCAATGTTACCGGCAAGGGTGAATTGGGGCCACTGTTTGAGCAGGTGGGAGTATCTGTGTACAATGTGGGTAGGCAGGGGCAGCGAGCTGGGACGCATCGTTTTGATACAACGTACAAGCTGCGTAGACTTATACGGCGCCTGCAGCCTCATATTATCCAGAGCATGACCTTTCCTGCCAACTACCATACGCGACTGGCTACCTTGGGTATGCCTGTACCCGTTATCACAAACCTGCGTAATACAAAGTGTCAGACGAAGTTTGTGCGCCGGATGATGGACCGCATCCTTTCCATACGGACTACCGTATTTGTAGGAGTATCTCAGGCCGTGGTGCGTATAGCTGCCGGAGAGCAGAATTTGTTTAAACGCCCTGTGCACGTTATCTATAACGGTATTCCAGATGCATGTTTTTTAGCTCCTGCGGCAGATATTTCTGCGTGGAATCTGGGAGACGGTCCTGTACTTGTTGCGGCCTGCCGGCTGACTGCCGCAAAAAATATGGATTTTTTCTTGGATGTATTTCGCAATGTACTGGACCGTGTACCTGACGTGCGCTTTGTGCTTGTGGGGGATGGCAGGGATCGTGTCCCCCTTGAAGCGCAAGCTCATGCTCTGGGGATAACGGAACATGTTCTTTTTACCGGCATGCGGAGTGACGTACCGTCTGTGCTCAAGGCACTTGCCCTCTACCGAAGCATTTTTGTGGTGCCTTCCAGGTGGGAGGGGCTTTGTAACGCAGGCTTGGAGGCGATGGCGTGCGGTATTCCCCTCGTGGTGGCAGATACTGTACCGGTAGAGGAAGTGGCAGGGGATGCGGCGCTGGTGTTGCCGCTGGACAAGCAGTGCTGGACGGATGCACTTATTGCCTTGTTGGGTGATGCCGATCGGCTAGAGGCCATGCGTACACGGGGGGAGGCCGTGGCACACCAATGTGATTTTGCGGCGCATGTGTCTGCGTGGGATGAACTGTATCGGCAAATCGCGGGAATTATGTAACCGAACATGCCTTGAGTAGGGTCTGTAGTTGACTGGCGGCAGAAAGCCTATGACTGATCGCTCTTTGAAGTGCAATAAGGAGTATCTTGATATGGAAAATGTTAAAGAAATGCAAGCATTTCTCATGTGTGAGCTGCGCTTGTATCACTATCCTGTGGCAGTAAAGTTTTTTTATGACCCTGCGGAAGTGGAAGATTTTAAAGCGCGGTCCGAGTATTATACACCAGTAAAACCCATGACATTCTGCCAGTGGGAGATTGCCGCACGCATGAAGGGGCAAACAGTGTATTCCGGGCGTGAAGGGCTTGGATGTAACAATGCTGCATCCAGTTTCGGCTGGAAAGAAATGGACGATGCAGAGTGTAGGACCTATGGCAAGTATTGCACGGACGAGACGCAGGCTAGGCGTTTTGCACAAAGTAAGCCGCGGCTGCCAGAGGGATTGTTGGGCGTTGCTGTGTCTCCGTTGGCAGATGCGTTATTTATGCCGGATACCGTACATTTTTATTGTGACAATATGCAGGCTTACCATCTTGCTGTGGACTATATGGCAGCCATGGATGTCCATCCTCTACGCCCAAATCTGACTGTGAACTCGGCGGCATGTGGCGGTAACGTCTATTCATTGCTTGAAAAGCAGTTCAACATGCTGCCAGCTTGTTCTGGCGGTTATAACGCAGGAAAAACAGAGCGCGGCGAAATTAATGTAATTATTCCCGCAGAGCAGATGGCACTGGTATACGCGCGCATGGCAGAGCGCCAAAAGGCGCATGGCAGTGTCTCCATCACAAGGCTTGGCGATGGCTTTCCCGGTGCGGATGTATGCAAAAACTGTCCATTGATTCTTTTTAAAAAAGAATCATAATTGTGGCATGAAAGTGCCGGCATGGACAAAGCTGTGCAGTTTACTGTCCTTTTTTTGGTGGAGAGGGGCAGGCAAAGACAGAAATGGACCAGGGAGGCTCGGGGAGAAAAGTGTGTTTTTTGTCGTAGCCATCAGGTCATTTTTGGGCATAAAAAAAGCGGAAGCTTTCGCTTCCGCTCATACAAGCAAAATCTGTGTTACACACAGCCGGTGGGCTTGGGCAGGCCAGCCATTTTGCATGCTCCCTTACCAGGACCGGAAGGGAACAACTCATACACTTGCTTCAGTTTGAAGCCGGTGTTTTTGGACAGGATACGCACCATGGGAGCGATACCATTTTTGCGGTAATAGTCTTGCAAAAAGTCGATAATCTTCTGGTGGTCTTCGCTGATATCGGAAATACCTTCGGACTCTTTCACATATTCAACCCATTCAGGGCACCATTCATCGAAGCGAAGCAGAAAGCCGTCTTCATCAACCTCGAACGATTTGCCTTGGTAAGTTACTTCAGCCATGCTTGTCCTCCTTGGACATGATCTAGCGGTGTATATCGGGCTAGTACTATGCCAAACTGCGTTGCTGCTCATGCTGTCACGCAGCTATACTGTAAGCAGCAATCCGCTGCTTGACTCCTGTCCGGGTCCGTCGTGTGTTTACGGAAAGGCTTTGCATACTGCTATACCAAAGAGGTTGTCAATAGCCTGCCGCAAAACGCATCTGTTGCCACAATATATGTCTATTTGTAAAAATCTATACAAATCAAAGGACTGACAATGCACACAACGGAAAACATTTTTACAAAAATCATGGATAACATGCCATAATGTTCATGAAAATACAAGGTGTTTTTGTTGTAATTTATGCACGTTACTATCAGCTTACCAAGTTGTCGTGTGCGTTCGACGTAAAACCGGACCGTTTCTGTCAGGGGGGGCGGACGCCTCGGCATCCGCCTACAAAAGCATGGAATACGACCTTTAGAATGGACCGGTGTGCACATTGGCGCGTGCCCAATATGTCATGTTGAAGCGTGAAGCCAGCTCTTCGATAAGCGCGTTTTCCTCAGATCGGTCCATGGGGCGAATACGGACAAACACCTGCCGCATGCCGTTGTCACGATCTTCAAATGTCAGTATGGAGGTAATGCGAGCCCCGTGTTCGCGTAGCAGGTTGACGATGGGCTTGAGTGTCCCGGGTGAGTTGGGCAGTAAAAAGCCACATTGCACCCCACCATGGCGTGCGCCGGAGATGGAGAGCAATACCTTAAAAATATCTTTGTCGGTGATGATACCCACAAGAGTATTGTGTTCATCCACCACGGGCATGGCTGTAAAGTCGCGCTCCAGCATGATTAGTGCGGCCTTTTCTACAGTGTCGTCGGGCTTTGCAGCTACAACATCCTTGGTCATGATGGACTGTACCTTGATTTCGGCAAGCAGGTAATACAGTTCATGCACATCAAGCGTCGTGGCCTTGGAAGGTGAGGCTTCCTTGATATCGCGGTCAGAGAGGATGCCCACCAGCAGATTGTTTTCATCGACAACGGGTAGCCGATTGAAGCTGTGCGTTTTCATCAATTTTGAGGCGCGCATCATGGACATATCCGGCGTGGCGCTTATGACGTCCCTTGACATCCAGTCACGGATCAACATGCAAAGTATCCTCCCTGATGTGTGGTGAGGGGGCGTTTGGAAAAAAGATCTGTATATCTTGCAGCATAAACGGCTAGCCAGTTCAAGTAAAGGTATAAAAGCGTGCGGAAGGTCCGGTGAGAGGGCGCCGTTTTTGTTTTTGAGGCAATTCCCGGAGGCTGAGGGCTGTGTGTTTCCTGTGTAGCGACATTGTAGGGCGTATCCATTGGGACCGGGTTGGGTTACTTTGTGTGGCAGCTGCTTTGGTATGCACATCAGGTTCCACATATTTTATTCCATGGGAGTCGTTTCACGATGCCTCAGTACAGGCAGGATGATAACCGACGTATCAGAGGCCGGATTGTGCATACGGTGCCATAGACGGCGGGAGCAGGTTTGTGAGTTTGGCTAGCCGTGATGGATGTGCTAGGTATCAGCGTTATGGTTGGCTACTGATATGCACCGGTTGGAAAGGGGGTATTTTTTAGGGATGCCATGCTGCGATTTTTTTACTGTAGAGAAAGTCCGTGCTCTGGTATGGCTATTTTTATAGGCCGTACATTTTTTTGTTGGAAGAAGCATGAATGAGGAGGCGGATGTGACATGTAGCCTAGGCCTCGTGTCAAATGTTTGAGTAGCAAGGAGCTACAGCAAGATTTTGGGGCTGTGGTTGAGTGACAGCAGGTTGGACATGCTGTGTATACAGTGAGTTATGTTGGGTAAACATCCTGGCGGAATATTGACGGTACGCTACCTTTCAGAAGATACATGACCCGGGAAGAGGCGTTTTCGTTATGGTATTTTGACACATAGTGAATACCCGTACCACGAGACTCCGCTGAAGTAGGGCAGGCAGAGGGGTATTGCAGTAAGAACCATAAACCAGCATATAATGCGCTGGCTTATGGAGTAATTACGTATCCTGTTTTAGCCTCCACGGTGGTGGAGGTTTGTGCTAGGGCGTAGATATTGATTCCGGCAAATTGCCCAGCTACCATACAGAGGCATCCCTATCTCTCTACGAGAGTGTTTTGCTCGGCTGGCTTTCAATCTGCTGAAAATCGTCAAGCCGCCACAGGTCGCTGGAGCGGGGCCGGACAAAATGCCAGAGTTCTTGAGTCTGTATGGGGGTACCCACTGCATTTTCACGCAGGAGTGCATCAAAGCATACCGTTCCTGTAATAGTATCGGTGGATTCTTCCACTTTGAATAGACGTGCTTCAAGTCCCAACAGCTCGGTATGGGAGTATTCAGCAGGGGCTCCTTCCATCTGCTGGCGGATCTCTATAAACATCTCGGGGGTGGTGAGTGTCTCGATCCTTGCCAAATCGTGCTTGTCCCACGCTTGTTGCAGGCGGAGGTATATGTCCCTTGCTTGCTTCAGAAATTTTTCAGCATGAAATTCTTTGGACGTGGAAAACTCTGCTTGGGCTTGTTTCCATGTTTGTTTTTTTGAAGAAGAGGTGTCAACTGATTGACGCAATGCATGGGACATGTCCGTATCTTCTGTAGCAAAGGAGTCGTCACGGCGTGGTATGAGGCTTGCGGCAAAAAGGAGGGTGCTGCCCAGAAACATCAGGTCTACAATGCCGAGCCCGTGAAATGTGCCCCCGGTAGCCACTGACCCTAGCAGTGAGTCGGCCAGAATGGTACTCAGCCCTTGGTTTGAACGACCAGAGAATACATCAACCAACGCAGTCAGCTGTTGGGAAATATTGGCCACAGAACCGGTGGCATTATATATGGCTGCATCTATGGGCATGTTAGAAAAAGTATGCCCATTAATGGGAACTGCCGCACATAACAGCATGCTGGTGATCAGCAAAGGAAGGAGAAAAAGTGTAATAAAACGCATTATGGATATTCCACCGTGGCAAAAAGATATATTGGAGAAAGAAAGGCTTTCTCCAAATCAGTATCACTAATAGTCTATAAATTTTAATGCAAAATACAGGCCATGGTTTGCTAAAGTACGCCTATGTTGTGCAAAAGCTTTAAAAAAAGTTTTTTGTCAACAGGCTTTGGTACATAGGATGTTGCACCACCTTTGTAATAAGCTTCGACGACATTTTGGGGATCGTCCAACACCGTAATCATGACAATTTTGGCTTCGTCATTGGCAGAAACACCATGAAGACGCTCAAGGGTACGTATTTGCTTGAGTGCCTCCTGCCCGTTCAGCTCAGGCATCAATATATCCATACAAATAAGTTTGTATGGCGCACCGGCTTCAAGGGCGGCTTTAAAAGCATACACAGCCTCTTTGCCATTTACAGCCATATGACAGCGACTGTAGGGGGCAAGGATGGTATGTAGCAGTTTTCTGCTGACAAAATCGTCTTCTACTATGAGAGAACGCATCAACCCTCCGCACATCGTATATCAATATATTATATAAGTGAGATGTACGGTAAGGTCAATAGTGATGTTTTAAATGGATAGTAACGATGGCATCTTGGAGGACAAAGGGGTTCTGGCGAGGACCAGTGCGTGCACGTGGCTGGCTCCTGCCGTATGCAGGGCAAAAGTGCAGTGCTCAAGCGTGGCCCCACTGGTCATGACATCATCCACTAGCAATATGCGTTTTTGTCGCACCGAATTTGTGGCAACAAATGCATTACGCAGGTTGGTTCGCCGTTTTTTTTGGGGTAGCCCGGATTGTGCCGGGGTATGGCGTACACGCTGCAGCGCTTTTGCACATACGGGGAGGTGTAACATGTGCCCGGCGTAGCGGGCAAGCAGGAAGGCCTGATTAAAGCCGCGCATACCAAGTCGTTTAGGATGTAATGGCACGGGTATAACCAGCTCTGGATGTTCCTGCGGGGTAAATGGGTTCGTGCGCAGAGCCTGGCAGAGCAAGTGCCCTGCAAGCCGCCCCAATGTGATGTCCGGGGCATGTTTATGGCGTATGACCAGTTCGCGCAATGAGCCTTGATATATGCCAAAATAACGCAGTGATTGCCATGGTGGCGGTGCGGCGAAGCATGTGGGGCAGGGGAGAGAGGAGGTTGTGGTGGGCAACCCGCAAAGCAGACAGCGCTGCTCTGTATGGTGTTTGAGTGCGCTTTGGCAGCAGGCGCATAGCTGTGCGTTGTCATGTTCTGGCGCAAAGCAACGCTTGCAGAGTGTGCAGCGTGTTTCGACAGGCCGGATGCGTTGCCACAGTCGATGTAGCTGGGGGTACATCAGGCAGGCGGCTCCATGGTGTCTCGGGCGGCCTGTGCACCATAGGCTATGACACGTTGTGCGGTTTCAGGGGTGCGCTCAAGGGCATTGGCTTCCTCCAGCCCCGTAAGCAGAAGCGGAGGTTGCAGGGTAATACGGAATGGCTCCAAAAAATAGCGTAGGGTGAGCAGAGTGCCGTGGAACAGACTTTCGCCCCTGGTACGGGCTGCAATACAGGTAACCCATGCTTTGCGCTCGGGTAACGTTGACAACTGTGTATGTCCGCGTTGGTGTAATAGCCAGAAGCGCTGAGCGCGATCAATAAGGGCCTTGAATTGCGCGGGCACATGATAAAAATAAATGGGTACAGAAAAGTGCAGGGCCGGAGCTTCCTGTAGTATGCGGAATATAGCGGCGGCCTGATCTTTTGTGTCGAGGGTGCAGGGTTTGTCAGGGGCGTGTTGACAGTGACCGCAGGAGATGCAGGGCAGGATGCTTAAGGTGCGTAGATGGAGTATCCGGGCTGCATCGCCTGCTGCCCCTCTCTGGAACAGTTTGGCCGCGGTGTCGCTGTTACCCCCTGCACGAGGGCTGCACGTAATGCTTTGGATATGCTGAGTGGTCATGGGGGTCCTGCACCGGGGTTGTTGTCTGTGTGGTTGGGATTCGGATAAGCCCTGTCACCAGCAGCCCATATGGATATTTGTGGCTTGAGAGAACTTCGGGCTGCCGTATGTGTTGCAGGCAAGCAATGATTTTACACCTGGTGATCTGCAGCAAAAGCACCGTCGTAGTATTTTGTCTGCAAATACGAGACATTGGTTTTGTAGTATTGCCCTTGGGTTCTGGGCAGGGTGTGGTGTTCCACCTTGCCGGTGGGCTTACAAGGCAGCACTACACAGTGCGCGTGGAGCACTGAGGTTTGTCCATGCGCTTGGCGGTATACCCTGCCGGGTCATGCTTCGGATGCGACGAAGAATGGATTGTTCTGTTTTTCTTCCGCTACAGTAGTAGCCGGTCCATGGCCGGGAAGGACCTTGGTGCCCCCGGGAAGCGTAAAAATGTTTTTTTTGACCGATTGCAGCAGCGCTTGCATGTCTCCACCAGGAAAGTCGGTACGCCCTACCTGCCTAGCGAACAGCAAATCGCCTACAAGTACTGATTCTGCTTGAGAAAAGTAAAATGAGCAACTGCCGGGGGAGTGCCCGGGAGTTGCAAGCACGGTGCAGGCAAATCCCGAAAAATCGTAGTCCCCAGGTTCAAGGGGGTCGCGGGAGAAAGGTTGCAGCTTGGGCAAGCCGAGCATGCCACCGCTTCCCAGTTCTGTTTGCATAAGGTAATCGTCTGCGGGACTGGCAAGCACCGGCGCTCCAGAGTACTTTACCAATGTGGCTACGCCGTACAAGTGGTCAACATGCAGATGGGTCAGCAGGATGTGCGTCAGCTTCAGTTCTTTCTGTTTTAAGAAATCCAGCAGTTTTTGAGGAGGACCGCCGGGGTCCACAGCTAGTGCCTTGTCTTCATGCCATATGAGGTAGCAGTTGGTGTCAAGCAGGCCCATGACAAATGTACGTATATGCATAAGTGTTCTCTCTGAAAATAATTACAGGGGGGCGGGGTACTCTTCCAGCATGAGCTCGACAAGCGGCTTGCGGGTGGATGTACCCTGCTTGGCGGGGTGGCCAAGAGCAATGGCTGCTTCAAAAGATAGCAGGGCCGGGTCAAGATCCAGTCGGGGAAGCAAGACATCGGCCTGGTTGATAATTTCTCCAAGCCATACGGCTCCGAGTCCTTGGGCATGAGCGGCCAGCAACATGTTTTGTATGGCGGCTCCCGCAGCTTGATGATCCTTGGCCTGATGATACATGGCATCGCGTTGCAAAAAGACCAGAATGATGACCCCAGCCTCGCGGACAATACGGGCATACTTGGTATATGCTACCAGTATCGCGCAACGGGGATCCTCATGGGAAAGCGCCAGATAACGGCAGGGTTGGTTGTTTAGGCCACTGGGGGCCCAGCGCCCAGCTTCTAGAATGGCGTATACAGCTTCGTCCGTCACGGACTGGTGAGTATAGTGGCGTATGCTGCGACGCTGGCGAATGGCTCGCAATACAGAACTATCTTCCATGTGGTTGGCCTCCAAGGACATGTTGCGTACTCATCCCTGGTAGGTAGCATAGGGCAAGGCGGTGTTTCTTTCAAGGCTCAAGGCTCTTCCCAAAGTGAGTCGGGCGATGTATAGACCATGTCTATGTATCCGCATACGCCATTTACGGAAGAAACGCGTGTCCGACTGACTCGTCGTGATCTTATCGGCTATGAAAATTTGTTGCGTGACGCTATGTCGCGTGTAATTTCCTTCAAGTCCTATAGCTTATTTTTTCCGCGTGCGGCAGTAAGTCCTCATGCAGTGTGGGAGCCACACGAGCGCAAGCTGCTAGTACCCCTCGCATTGCACGGTGAATTGCTGGGCGTTTTTGTGGCGAGAGGTGTGGGCGGTAGGCCCGCAAAGACCTTACTGGCCGCTTATCCGGCCTTGGCTGCATTGTGTCTTGAAAATCTGCTGCTCTACAAAAGGAGCATTACTGACCCTGCCACAGGGCTTTTTTCGTTACCGCATATGCTTGGCATGGCCGGTCATGAGGTGAAGCTCATCCGCGAATGCTTCCGTTTAGGTGCGGACAGCCGGTGTGATACGGGGGCGCTGGGGCACCGTGCATGCATGGGGCTTGTGGTGTTGCGGTTGCATGGCATGCCGGGAGTGGTGCGTGAGTGCGGCTACCTGTTTGCCGAGCGTCTGTGTGCTGCATTGGCGGATGAGTTACAGGCCCTGTTACCTGACCAGGCCTTTGCTGCTCGGGCAGGTGATAGTGAAATGGCTGTATTGCTGCCTACAGCTACACCGAAGATCTGCCGCAAGGTGGCGGGTGAAGCAGTGCGCAAACTGAGTGCTGTCAGACTGCTGCACGAGCTGCGTGATGAGGAAATGGGTGTTGCTGTGGCAGCTGGGTTTGCCAACTATCCGCAGAATATGAGTGGAGCGCATTTTGAACGTCCAGAAGCGGAGCAGGCCCGCTTATTGCTGCGAAAGGCGCGTACTGCGGCTTCTGTTGCTCTGGAAGATGCAGGGGTATTGGGGCAGCGTGCCATGGGATTTGGCTCTATCCTGGCAGAGGGGGGGGCCGTGCGAGAGGTTTTGCCCATGAATCGCGCTGTGGTCAATATTGGGGCGGCCATGGACGCACGTGAGGGGCAGAGATTTTCCATCTGGGGCCGGGCACACGGTGGTGTACTGGATGCCGGACGGGGGCATGCACCTGCGGGTGTGCAAGCTTCTGAAGAAGGGCGTGACGAGGATCCCCTGCTGTATAAGGGCGAGTTGGTGTTAATGGATGCGCGAGAAAATACCTCTCTTGCCGAAGTGATGTATCTGGGTGACCCGACATGGGGGATAGAGACGGGTGACCGGTTGGCCTTGCTTGCCGAAGACAACGGCATCATGGCCGGAAGCTCAGAAGGAAGAGAGGAAGACGGCGTATCAGATCCCTTGACTGGTCTTTTGCGTTACAGAGATTTTCTGGCGCGTTGGGCCCGGCACCGTGATGAATGCACAGAGTATGCGTTGGTACTTATGAGGCTTACTGGTGAACCACGCTTGTTTGCCGGGCAGATCATGGCCCAGGCAGTGGAACTATGCCGCACGCATTTGGCTACTTTGTATTCTCGAAAGGAAGGAAGCCCACCGTCATTCGGCGGACGCTATGGGCTGAACAGCCTTATTCATTTTCATCCTGATGTACCTGTGGCAACGGTATTCGAGCAGTATGAAGAGCTGTGTGCGTTACTTGAGCGCAAGTTGCAGGTAGAGGCGGCTGTGGGGATTGCTCCGTATCCGTATTTGAATTTCCGTAAGCCTGATGGGTTGGAAAACTGTCTCAAGGCCTTGGAATACGCCATGCTGATGGATAAGCCCAGGGTGGGAGTGTTGGATACGTGGGCGCTGAATATCAGCGCAGACAAGCTGTTTAGCCAAGGTGATACCTTTGCTGCCATTGAAGAGTACAAGTTGGCGTTGCTGGCGGATGAGGCCAATACCACGGCGTGGAATTCGTTGGGGGTATGCATGGCTGGCCTGGGTAAGCATTCTGAAGCTCGCCGCCTTTTCACAGAGGCTTTGAAGCACGATAAACGTGATGTCATGACCTTGTATAATTTAGGGCATGTCTGTCAGAATATCGGTGATTTTTCTGCGGCCCGCCAGTACTACCGCAAGTGCCTTACCTATGATAAAACCCATGTTTTTGCCCTGTTGCGGCTGGGGCAGATGGCCGAGCAGGATAAAAAGTACGGTCCGGCGCGTCGGTATTATACCAGGGCAGCCAAGCTGGATGGTGCTCAAGGTTTGACATGGCGGCATTTTGCCAGATTGTGCATGCGTCAAGGTAGAGCCGGCGAAGCGCGGGAACACCTGCACCAGGCGCTTATTCATAACCCACAGGATGCCATTTCATTGCAGCTTTTGGCACGCTTGTACCTGGAAGGCGGTGATGATCCGGAAGTGGCTGTAACACTGGCGCGGCAGTCTGTGGCCTTGCGTCCCGAATTGAAAGCGGGTTGGTTAGATCTTGCCCGAGGCCTTGAGGCCGTCGGACGCCAGCGCGAAGCCACAGAGGCATTGAGCCGCGCTGCGGAGCTTTAGCATGGTAAAAGGCTGAGGATTCCCATTGTCATAAGGAGTTGTAGCCGCTATCACAAAGGCATGAATAAGCGCGCTGTTTTCAGCAAGCCTGATTGTTCTTTGCAGACCCCTGGCACTGGGGAGTCTGATGTACTGGATGTCAAGGCTTTGCTGCAAGTCATGGCCGGGGCGGTTATTATCAGTTTTTCTGCCGTGTTTGTGCACTTGGTGGATGTCCCCCCCTCGGTGTCAGCCTTTTATCGGGTTGCTTTTGGCGCCATGGCCCTGTTTGCTGCGGCTCTGTGGCGACGGGAAGTGTGTTTGCCCACACCTGCTGTGCTGCTTGTTGTTTGTGGTGCGGGGGTGTTTTTTGCTTTTGATCTTGAGTGCTGGCATCGGAGTATTGGCTACGTGGGGCCGGGGTTGGCCACAATTTTGGGAAATTTTCAGGTATTTTTTATGGCTTTTGCCGGGGTTGTGTTGTTTGGTGAAGCACTGTCTTTGCGCCTGCTTGCGGCTTTGCCGCTTGCGGTTTGCGGGCTTTGGCTGCTGGTCGGTGTGGATGTGGACAACCTTGGGCAAGGTATGGGTATGGGCGTGATCTTGGGATTGCTGACGGCTATATGGTATACTGGGTATATCTTATTATTGCGGCGCACTCAGCATATGGAGAGGCGTATGCCCATTGTGCTGAACATGGCGCTGGTATCTTTGTGCTCTGCCGGAGTCAGCGGGGCCGGGCTGTTAGTGCAGGGCGGGTCCTTTGCCATTGGTTTCGGGGCTGACGCGGTGTATCTGCTTGGCTATGGCGTATTATGTCAGGGGATAGGCTGGCTGCTGCTTTCGTCGGGATTACCCGCATTACCCGCCTCGGTGGCTGGATTGATTATGCTTGTACAGCCGACCTTTTCGTTCGTATGGGATATTGTTTTTTTCGGTAGACCCACTGGTTCGCTGGGTGTGTTGGGTGCTACCATAGCCATTGGCGCTATTTGGATGGGGTTGTCCGGCCAGAACGCTGTACAGCGCAAGCGTGCGCGTCGGATACGGCAACAGGCGTAGTTCCGGCGTACCTGTTGCAGTGTACGGGGGTGTCTGCTGCATAATACCATGGAGGGTGGAAGAATGGATATGGTCAAGCGGGTGCTGGCGCGCCAGACATGTTTGATTGGCTCTGAGTGGACAGTGGCGGATTCAGGTCAGACAGTAGCCGTGGACAATCCTGCCACGGGTGAGAATATAGGCCGCGTCCCCTTGTGTAGCAAAGATGAAACTGCGCGAGCCATTGCCATGGCGCGTGAGGCCTTTGGGGCGTGGGGGGCGTGTACAGCGCTGGACCGGGCAGACAGGATGCTGCGTTGGCACAATTTGATTTTGAAGCACCAAGAGGATCTGGCGCACCTCATGACCCTAGAGCAGGGCAAGCCGCTGGGAGAGGCCCGCGGTGAAATTGTCTATGGGGCAGGTTTTTTGCGTTGGTTCGCTGAGGAAGCCAGGCGAGCGTACGGTGAGGTGATCCCTTCCCCTGCCGCGAACAAACGTATTTTTGTGACCAAAGAGCCTGTGGGAGTGGTAGGTATTATCACGCCTTGGAATTTTCCCATGGCCATGATCGCCCGCAAGGTGGCTCCTGCACTGGCCGTGGGCTGTACGGCAGTGATTAAGCCGGATGAGCAAACGCCGTTTTCTGCATTGGCCATGGCAGATCTGGCCCTTGAGGCCGGCATACCGGCTGGGGTGCTCAATGTGGTCACGGGTGATCCTCGTGGCATAGGCGAAGAGCTTACGACAAACCCTACCGTCCGCAAGGTCAGTTTTACTGGCTCCACCAAGGTGGGCAAGATATTGCTGCGGCAATGTGCAGACACTGTAAAAAAAGTTTCCATGGAGCTTGGTGGAAACGCGCCGTTTATCGTTTTTGACGATGCGGACCTCAAGAGTGCTGTGGCAGGTGCCGTGGCATGTAAGTTCCGCAATTCTGGGCAGACCTGTGTGTGCGCCAATCGTTTTTATGTGCAGACTGGCATATATGACGCCTTTGTGGAGCATTTTGCATGCGCCGTAGCAGCGCTTGGCGTGGGCAATGGCTTGGATAACGGGGTATCACAGGGGCCGCTGATCAACACACGTGCTGTGCAGCATGTGGCTCAACAGGTGCAGGATGCCACGGCAAAGGGCGGACGCGTGCTTGTGGGGGGCAAACCTCATGCCTTGGGCGGTAATTTTTTTGAACCCACTGTGGTGGTGGATGCCACTGCGGACATGGCCTTTGCGCAGGATGAAACCTTTGGTCCGCTGGCGCCGGTGTTTCGGTTTACCCATGAGGCCGAGGCCGTGACCCAGGCCAACAACACTCGCTATGGTCTGGCAGCGTATGTGTATACCAAGGACGTGCACCGTGCATTCAGGATGTCTGAATCACTGGAGTACGGTCTGGTGGGGGTAAATGAGAGCCTGATCTCCACTTGCGAGGCTCCGTTTGGCGGATTTAAAGAAAGCGGACTCGGGCGCGAGGGTTCGCGTCATGGGTTGGATGAATACACAGAATGCAAATATATTTGCATGGGGATGGATGCATAGCACACAGAAGTGGATCTGGACACCCCCTGGACAAGGGGATGAGCCAAGGCAATGATTGCAGGCCGGAGTTTTGGAGCTTGGCTGTGATGTTGGTGTCCAAAGACCATGGCACGTGTTCCGGGATGGGCCATGGGGAGTTGTCATACATCTACATCCTGCACAAAAAGCGGAACATTGGGCAGGTTGCAGCCTTGGGCAGCGGCGCTTCTCGTGGTAAGGGTTTCAATGGCGCGCATGCCCTGGGGGCCTAGGTTCATGGAGTAGTCATTCACAAATGTTTTGATATGACGGTCAATGACAGCCTCGCCCAGTTCTTGTGCGTGCTTACGGATAAACGCGCGCATCGCTGTGGGGTTATGCTGCGCGTAAGCAAGGCTGTTGCGAATGGCTTTTTCTATTTGCAGGGCTGTGGGCATACCTAGGGAACGTTTGACTGCAATGCAGCCCAAAGGTAGCGGCATATTGGTTGTTTCTTCCCACCAAGTACCAAGATCCAGCAATTTTGTCAGACCGTGCGTTTGGTAGGTAAAGCGTCCTTCATGGATGACTACGCCCGCGTCAGCCTGCCCGGCAGCGATAGCGGGCATGATGGCGTCAAAAGGCATTTCGGGCCGTGGGCCGCTGTGCATGCCATGTAGCGAAAGCAGGAGATTTGCGGTGGTCATGTGCCCAGGCACGGCAATGGTGGCTTGGCGTAACGTTGTCAGGGGTACCTGTCTGCGGGCCACCAACATGGGGCCGCATCCTTTGCCTAGCGCGCCGCCGCAGCGTAGCAAGATGTATTGTTCAAGCACCTGCGGTACGGCGGCAACCGAGAGTTTGATAATATCGAATTCTGCCTTGGCGGCGTGGGTGTTGAGTGTCTCTACATCAGCCAGATGCACGGAGTAGTTATGCGGCAACGCGATCCACTCCTGCGCGAGTGCACCAAAAATGAATGTATCATTGGGGCAAGGTGAAATTCCTAGAGTGTAGTGGTACATTATTTTTATTCCTGCATGGTAGCGGTTAGAGCTTCAGCACAGTTTTTGTGGAAAAGAAAGCCGGGCATGGTTGACACTGCATCGTTGCGGGCTGATACTCAACGCCCTTGCGTCGCGCCAACCGGAAACAGCTTGGGTGGCCCGAGATAACGTGCCGGAGGAAGTATGCTTATTGCCGATACATATGCCATGCTGGGGCTTGGCCATATTTTTGAAAAAGTCGTGGCAGGCGAACGTCTCTCTCTTGAAGACGGTGCGCGCCTGTATTCCTGTGCCGATATACATGCTTTGGGTGCGCTTGCCCATTATGTACGCCTGCGGCTGCATGGCCACAAAACCTATTACGTTCTCAATAGGCAAGTCAATTACACCAATGTATGTGTAAACGGCTGTCTGTTTTGTGCGTTTCGACGCGATGCCGGACAAGAGGGGGCGTATGTCATGTCTCCCGAAGACATATTGGCCCGTATTACAGAACATAAAGGTCTGCCGTTTACCGAATTGCATATGGTGGGTGGCTGCCACCCGAGCCTGCCCATTGAATGGTTTGAGGATATAATCTGCCGTATCAAGGTCCGACGTCCCGACATTGTTGTCAAGGCGTTTACCGCTGTGGAGATATGTCACTTTGCCACGCAGGCAAGATGTAGCACGCAGGAGATACTCTTGCGGCTGCGTGACGCGGGTTTGGCAGCTATGCCGGGAGGAGGCGCAGAAATTTTTGCTCCTCGTGTACGTGGTGAGGTATGCCCCCGTAAGATTTCGGCAGACGAGTGGTTGCGTGTGGCGGGTGAAGCGCATAGCCTTGGCATCAGTACAAACTGCACCATGCTGTTTGGTCATATAGAGTCCTTGCAGGACAGGCTGGACCATCTGGACAGATTGCGCCGGCAGCAGGATATTTCTGGGGGCTTTACCTGCTTTATTCCACTCCCGTTTCTTACCAAGAACAGTAAGCTCAAGCTGCCGGAGGAGCGTGTGGGTGAGCATGTGGGTATGGACCGGTTGCGTACCATCGCCATAAGCCGGCTGTTGTTGGACAATATCCCGCACATCAAGGCTTACTGGGTTATGCTGGGGCATAAAATGGCGCAGACCGCCCTGTATTTTGGGGCGGATGATCTGGATGGTACCATTGTGGAAGAACGGATCGGGCAGGAGGCAGGAAGCATTTCAGGGCAAGGCCTGACTACCGCTCAATTGCGCCATATGATTAGTGCTTCGGGGTTTGTCCCCATACAGCGCGACACATTTTTTAATCCGGTGGAGCATACGGCATGAGCGTGGTAGTCAGTCCTTTTGAAGAGTCGGATGCAGTGCGCGATATTTGTGTCAGAGTACTGGGGGGGCAGCGTATAGATGAGGCGGAAGCTGCCACCCTGTATGAGCAGGCAAATCTGTTTACACTGGGGCATGTGGCTCATGCCATACGCATGCAGAAACACCCGCAGGCTGTGGTTACCTATGTGGCAGACCGTAATATCAATTATTCCAATATTTGTGCGTGTGGATGCCGTTTTTGTGCATTTTTTGTACCTCCCGGACATGAAGGTGGCTATGTGTTGAGCCGTAAGGAGTTGGGAGAGAAGATTGAAGAAACTATAGCCTTGGGCGGCACACAGATACTACTCCAAGGTGGGCACCACCCAGACTTGGCACTGGATTTTTACGAGGACATGATCCGCTGGATAGCCACAGCATATCCGGGCATTCATATCCATGCGTTTTCACCGCCGGAGATCGTATTTTTTGCGGAAAAAGAGAACCTTGGCGTGGACAAGGTTATCATGCGTCTGCGGGCGGCAGGATTACATTCCATACCTGGCGGTGGGGCCGAAATCCTGGTGGACGAAGTGCGAGCCAAGGTCTCTCCCAACAAATGTAGTGCATTACGCTGGCTGGGGGTGATGGAAGAGGCCCATGCCCAAGGGATACGTACCACGGCAACCATGATGTTTGGGCATGAGGAATTGCCGCACCAACGGCTTGAGCATCTGTTTGCAGTACGTGCGCTGCAGGACCATACTAAAGGCTTTACTGCTTTTATTCCATGGATCTTTCAACCTGAAAATACCGCCATCTGCCGCGAAGCTGAGCCTGCGCCCGAGTATTTGCGCATGTTGGCCCTTGCGCGCATTGTGCTCGATAACTTTGATAATGTGCAGGCATCCTGGGTGACCATGGGGCCGCAAGTGGCCCAGCTTGCTTTGCATTTCGGAGCCAATGATTTCGGCTCGTTGATGATTGAGGAAAATGTGGTGGCCGCTGCGGGAGTGCATTTTCGCATGTCACGAAAAGAGATTCACGAAAGTATCCGGGCTGCGGGCTTCATGCCGCGTCAACGCACCATGGATTATACACAGTTAGTCGACGGACAGGGCGTCTGCGCATGAGTTGCACCCGGATCATGGATCGCCCTTTGCGACTTGGCCGCATTGCCTATCTGAATGTTCTGCCCATATACTATCCGCTGGAAACAGGCCAACTGGGCCATGGGTATGAGCTGGTATACGGTACGCCTGCCGAGCTTAACCAGCTTATGGCACGGGGGCGCCTGGATGCGGCTTCCATATCTTCTGTGGAATATGCCCGTAACGCGGAAAAATACTATCTTGTCCCTGATATTGCCATTGGCAGCCGCGGGCCGGTGAGGAGTGTGTTGTTGCTTTCACAGTGCCCTGTGGACTCGTTGCACGGGCATACTGTGCTGACAACGTCGCAATCGCATACTTCTGCGGCCCTGTTGCGTTTACTGCTGCGGTATCACTACGGAATCACGGTGGACTATGCCACAGGTTCGGCATGGGAGCAGGTAGCATCGTCCACGCCGCCCCAAGCGTTGCTTGCCATTGGTGATGAGGCATTGCGCTTGCGCGGGCATCCCTTGTATCCGCATATTGTTGACATGGGCGAGGCTTGGCGTCAGTGGACAGGACTACCGTTTATCTTTGGTGTGTGGGCCATTAGTCGGCAGTCAGCTGCACAGGGATGCTTTGCCACGGATCCTGCAACACTGCTGCGACAGGCTCGCCAGTGGGGTGCCGCGCACATGGAAACTGTCCTTACTGTGGCGCAAGAGAGTGGTTATTTGAGCCGTGCAGATTTGGCAGACTACTTTCGAGGGCTGATATTTAGCATGGACGAAGAGGCTCAGGAAGGCCTGCGTGTTTTTTACGAAAAGCTGGTCCAGGCGGGAGAGGTTGACCATATGCCCGACCTAGTATTTTACAACCATGATACCCATGGTGGATCAAAGGCCGGTGGCTAGTTGCCTTTGGTAGGGCTATGTGTCTTCTGCCTTGCGTTGTGCATGACTGAATGTCGGATCATACAATTTTGAGCGTGGTGGGTACGCCTCAAGCTCATTGTCTTGCTGTGGGCCGCCGTGCAGTGCGTTGCCGGGTAATACCAGAAACACGGTTTGCCCACCGGGATTTTTCTGCTGCATGGTTGCAGTCAGCGTATCCAGAGTACATTCCATGAGGTGTTGCTGTGGCCATCCCACCCGGTGGGCCGCAATGATGCGGGTATGGCCGGGTAGTCCTGCGGCACGGAGTTCTTGCTCCATACGCTCCACATGCCCTGCAGAAAGATATATGGCCATGCTTGTACCGCGTTGTGCCATGTGGCGTAAGGCCTCTGCTTGGGGAACAGGAGTACGGCCTTCCATACGCGTAATGATCAGTGATTGGGTGATTTCGGGCAGGGTGAACGAAATATGTGCTGCGGCTGCGGCTGCAAAAGCCGAGGTCACGCCGGGTACTATGTCGTAGGGAATATGCTGAGCATCCAGCAGTGCCATTTGTTCACGTATGGCACCGTACAGGCTGGGATCGCCCGTATGTACTCGAGCTACCATACCGCCCGCGTCCAGGGTTTGCATCATATATGCATGGGTTTGGGCAAGGGTCATGGGAGCACTGTCAGCCACCACGGCACGTGGAGATGCGCAGGCAATAGCCTCGCGTGGTACCAGTGATCCCGCATAAAGCACCATGTCTGCTTCAGATATGAGCCGTCGGCCTTTGACGGTGATTAACTCCGGGTCACCAGGGCCGGCCCCGATGAACCAGACGCGAGGTTTTTTTATGGTGGAATTTGACGTGTTATTCTCCATAATATGTTCCGATAAATACGCTACGGATACGCGTGGCTACCCCGTTTTCCTGTATGATGTCCAGCCCTCGGGTGAATATTTTGCACAGAGCCCTAGCTCGAGCGGTTAAGGCAAACAGCACCATGGGGGCGGTCTGCTCCAAGGTGGCAAAGTGTAGCAGGGGTTTTTGGTAATTGTGCCGGCGATTCAGTTCTTTTGCCAGTAACGTGTCCATGGGCATGACTGCAATATCTCCGTCCAGCAACGCATGGTAACAACTGACAAAGTCCGGGTATGTGAGCACACGGTGCAAGACTTTTTGCTGTAGCGCGTAATCGAGCTTGAAGCCATAACTGTGCCCTGCCACAATGCCTACAGGCACCTGAGCCAGTGAGGCAATGGCTCCGTCAAATTTTTTCGGGGGAGTATGCTGGGCAAAAAGTGCTATGGTTTCCACCCGGCTGATGGGGGTGGGGCAAAATATCCCCCATTCAGCGTTTTTGGGGGTTTGGTATAGTGGAAAGGCTGCGTCTACTTCGCCAGTTTGCAGTAGTTGCGGGATTTGGCTTAAAGGGACTTGCCGCAGGATAATGCGCATGTCGACTTCGCGAGCGGCTGTTTTGACTATGTCTATGAGCATGCCTTCGGGGCTACCGTCACGTGCTTGCGTATAGGGAGGATACGGAGGAACCGCGACTACCAGGGAGGTGTTGCTCCCCGTGGGAGGGCACTCTGTCAGGTTGCTTGTTTGAGGTAGAGGCAGTTTGTCGTTGGCAGCCCCGGTTGCGGCCAGGTTCATGCAAAGTACAAAGAGGGCAACAATGCATATGATCGTACGGCGATATGGAGAATGGGTATGCATTGGTTGTGGGGGGCTGGTGCTGGGATGAGTCGGTACCCATGTGAAAGGATATCCCATTGTTTACTCCGGGTGTTGGGCGGCAATGATAAATACAGGATTTCGTGCGGTAAAACGCAGGTCGTTTGCCAGCGGTACGGTATGGGAGCTTTGGATTTGCATGATTTCATAGGGCCATTTCAAGGCCTCGAAGATTGCCCCGGCGCGTTGAAGCGAACCTAACAGCACGCAGTGGACCACCACGCGTCCTCCTGGCTTCAGACGTGTGCAGGCATTGCGCAGAACCTCTTCGCCTGTACCCAGCCCGCCTCCAAGAAAAATCCTGTCAGGATTGGGCAGTTTATCAAGGCAGGTGGGCATGATGCCATGCAGTACTTCCACCCGTAATGCTCCAAATCGACGTCTGTTGGTTCGGATGTGCTCCACACGTTCGGCATTACGCTCTACACACCAGACAACGCCTTTATCCACAAGGCATGAGGCCTCAAGCCCCATGGCGCCACTGCCCGCACCAAGGTCCCATACCGTCATACCATGGGCACAATGTAATGCGGCAAGGCCTGCGGCTCTGACGGGCCATTTGGTGAGTAGCGTGCCGTCGCTGGCAAGATCACCGTCGGCAATGCCGGGAGCAAGTACCTTTTCGGGGTCACCTTTACGTTCAAGCAGTATGGTATTGGGTTGAGAAAAATGGCGCTTTGCGGCTTCTTGTAAAGAGTAGCACGCTACATGTTCGTTGGCTTGCCCCATATTTTCACATACCCAGATGCAAAACCAGTTTGCTTCTCGGTCAAGCAGCCACTGAGCAGTAGACGCAGGAGTGTTTTGCTTGTCTGTCAACACGCATACCCACTGGTTATGCATCAGGGCCTGCATGAGCGGGCGCATATCGTCACGGCCATGCAGGGAGACAGTGGCCATGTTGTGCCACGGGGCTTTGACGCGTGCTGCTGCAGTTTGCACTACAGCAATATTGGGTAGGATGTGTACATTGTCAGGGCCAAAGGTTTGTAACAGGCGTTCGCCGATACCAAAAAAAAGTGGGTCTCCGTCAGCCAAAACCACCACGATTCGGCCTTGCGTATTCAGCCTGCTGATATGTTCAAGTACAGGTTCAAGGGGGGCTGTGATGAGGAGTTTTTCTGCTGGATGGTCTTTAAAAATAGCAAGCTGACGTTTACCGCCCACAAGCACCTGCGCCTGGGCAATGGCAGTTTTGTGATATTCTGGTAGTGCATGGACATCCATGCCAAGGCCGACAACTTCAATGGACATGGGGGCTCCTGACTGCGGACAGTGGACTGACAATGGTAACAATACACGATAGTCGTAAAGAGAGCTAGTCGTCAGCCTGTATAAGATGATGACCCGCAAAGTCGAACAGGTGGAGTGTCAGCTTGGGGCCGAGGCCTGCATGCCTGCGTGCTGCTGCAAGAGCCTTATCAGCTAGGTGGCGTAGTATATCGGGCAGGGCCCGGGTATTCTGCATCTGTATGAAGGCATGCTGTGCTGTATTGGCGCGGGCTACAGAGTTGGCCACATGGGCAGGAAGGCCTGCCATGCGGCATTCCTGTGCCAACAAGGCAAAATCTATGAGGGCGCTATGGGCATGGGTATACTGGTGGCCTTGTCCCAGCTTGACCAGTTTGCCGAAAAAACAGCCCCATACAATATGCCCAAAACCATATTGTGCTGCATGCTTCAGCGAAAAGTACGCAAAATCTGCAACCTGTATAAAAGCATATGTGTCGGCATGTGGGTAGTGCTCCATAAGAAGCCGTTCACTGCGGCGTCCGGTGGAAAGTAGCACGCGGTTTGTTCCACAGGCACGTGCTACATCCATGCCTTGCAGGATCGCAGCCTTCCAGGCGTCATGGCTGTAAGGCTTTACCGTGCCATGGGTTCCCAGGATGGAGAGCCCTCCCCGGATGCCTAAGCGAGGGTTGAATGTGCGCTGGGCACGCTGTTCGCCGCCGGGCACGGCAATGGTTACTTCTACATGGCCACGGTACCCGTGGCGTGCACAGCATTCCAAAACGGTTGCTGCAATCTGCTTGCGCGGTTCTGGATTTATGGCGGGTTCCCCTACTGATACGGGTAGGCCGGGCAACGTGACTGTGCCCACCCCAGGTCCACCGCGTAGGCTCAGTGTGATGTGCGGTGCATGGGCACATAATGCTTCTGCAGATATCCGGCCCTGGCGTATATCTAGTGCCCTGGCCGTATCAAGCAGTGTTTGCGGGGTGATGGCCACTGGAGTACCAAGCCCGGTTGCAGTATCACATATGGGGGCAGCATTGCCAAGGATGACCGTGGCTTCGATGGGCGCGCCGTGCGTGGCGTCAGGATCGTCACCGCCGTTTTTAACAACCCGCGCACGGCAGGCAGTATCGGATAGGAGCTGGCAGTGCTGTATGGCAATATGCAGGCGGTGAGTGGTCCGGCACGGTGCATGCGGGGGGGCATGGCCTTGTTGCGGAGTCTCAGATGCGGGGGGCATGTATGGATTCCGGCATGGCAGTATGCTGGCGTGCCTGGATACCTGTTGTGGCAGAAAGGGCGGCAGAGGAACACAGACCGCAGGCATTTTTTGGCCGGAGAACAGGCATTGCAAGGCAGCGGCTGTTGCCGCAGCGGCGCCTGTGCCGGTGCTGAACCCCTCGCACAAGTGAATGTTATTCTCCATGGGGAGAGTATAGCGCAAAGTGTCGCCCTGTCCAGATAGATTTGCGGATATGCTTCTGTTGCGCGGTCTGGGGGGGGGAGCATGCACGGATTCCGGCATGGCGGTAAACCGTTGATGGCTTGTTGTAACGTAAATGGCGGCAGGCAAGCGTGGACCGCAGGAGGAACAAAGGGAGTGTATCCCTTGGGCTGGGCAATGGCAGAAGTGGGGGGCCTGCCGGTAGCGGATGTGGTACTTGCGAGTGTGCATCCAAACGTGGGGCAAATGGCTGGCACAGGGTAAAAAAGTATCTCAAAAAAAATGCGGGCGAGGCACTGAAATTGATCCCGCCCGCATGTATGGGTGTTGTGTTTGTTTTTGGGGTTACGGCGTTTTGGATACCATGATGTCCAATACCACCTTGTCTGCCTGAGCCATACCATCGCAGCCAAGGCGGGCAAGGTTGGCAATACATTGTTCGATGTCGTCTTCTACGATGCCTTCGCGGCGGTCAATGCTGATGCCGTCCATGGCCAACATGGCGGACTGTACTCCCGCTCCCACGGCAGAGGCCACCTTCATGGCACAGCCTGTTTTGGCTCCGTCGCATATCATGCCGGCCACATTGCCTACCATGTTGCGTATGGTACAGGTCAGTTGCTCCAGACCCCCACCCATGAGCAGTACAATGCCGCATCCTGCCGCAGTGGCAGCCACAGTGGCACCACACAGTGCAGAGAGCCTACCTAGGCGGTGTTTCATGTGAATGGAGATCAGGTGGCTCATGATTAGGGCACGAGCCAGTTGCTCCTCGGTTGATTCCAAGTGTTTGGCAAAAGCCACCACTGGCAAGGTACATGTGAGGCCCTGGTTACCGCTACCGGAGTTGCTCATAACCGGCAGGGCGACTCCAGCCATACGTGCGTCAGAGGCTGCCGCAGTTATTTTGACAGCCAGGGTACTTACGTCATCGGACATCAGATGTTTACGGATGTTTTCGTCAATGGTACGGCCTACTTTCAGGCCGTATTCCTTGCTCAGGCCCTCCAAGGCAATGGCTTCGTTCAGCCGTGCTGACTCTAGAATAAAGGCAATGTCCTCAAAGGGAGCCTGGGTGGCGAACTCGTAGATACCCCTGGTGGTTAGGGGCCAAGGCTCTTCCAGTCCGCCTTGCGACATATCCTGCACAGGGCGGGAGTATACAGTTTGCCCGTTATGCTCTACCAGCACGATGTTGGTATGCTCATGCACTAGTACGCTACGTGCGTTCTGTCCTTGGGCTGTGACCGTGACTTCGGCATATAGTAGCGGAGAGTTCTGCGCTACGGATACCACCACATTGTTTGCTTCAACCATGTGGTGACCTGCCTGGGCTTGCTCAGGGGTCAGCTCCGCCAGTACCTCAAGGTTACGTTTCGGGATGCCACCTATGGCACCAACGGCGGCAGCTATGCTCAGGCCGGTGGAACCCGTACCGGGCACGCCCACGCCCATGCCATTTTTCAGCAGATTGCCGCTGACTTTTACATCAATATGCTCAGGGGGAAGCCCCAAGGCTTTGGCGGCATGGGCCGCCGCAAGTGCCACTGCAATAGGTTCGGTGCAGCCAAGGGCAGGCACGACCTCTTTATGCAGTAGTTTGAGGAATTCAGACCATTCCGGTTTATGCATACATGGTTCTCCACAAAGTTATGCCGTTGGATCTGATGCGTTGTTGTCTTTGCCAAAAAGACCTTCGAGCATCAGAGCAATGGCACCGTCTCCGGTAACGTTACAGGCTGTACCAAAGCTGTCCTGCAAGGCGAAAATGGCCAATAGCAGGGCCACACCGGCCTCATCAAAGCCCAGGACAGCTGTCACAATGCCAAGTGAGGCCATGACCGTACCACCGGGCACGCCGGGTGCGCCAATGGCAAAGATACCAAAGAGTACGATAAACAAGAGCATGGTGCCAAACGTGGGCAACTGCCCATAGAGCATCAGCGAAATGGTCATGGCAAAGAATGTTTCGGTAAGTACTGAACCACATAGGTGGATGGTGGCTCCCAGTGGAACAGCAAATTCTACGGTGCTTTTGGAAAGCACCGGGGAACGTGAAGCGCATTCCAACGATACAGGCAGTGTGGCTGCACTGGACATGGTTCCCACGGCGGTGAGGTATGCAGGAGGGTAATGGCGCAATACCTGCAAAGGGTTACGGCGTGAGATGATGCCCGCAATAGTGTACAGTATGGCCAGCCAGATGAAGTGCCCTAGCAGCACAATCACAATGACCTTGAGAAATACTGGCAATTGACGAGTCAGGCTGCCCTCATAGGCCAGACCGGCAAATGTGGCAGCAATGAAAATGGGCAGAATGGGGATGATGATCCGGCTGACAACCTGCATCATAATGCCTTCCAGCTCATCCAGCAGCTTGGACATGTTTTGGGCACGGGTCCAAAGGGTGGTGATACCTAAAATAATAGCCGAAATTAAGGCTGTCATGACGGGCATTACTGCGGGGATATTCAGTGTGAATAGTAGTTTGGGCAGCTCGCGCAGACCTTCCATGGATGTAGGCACAGAAAGATACGGAATAATGACGTACCCGGCAATGCAGGCCAGGGTGGCCGCACATACTGAGGAGGCATAGGCAATGCCGACGCCGGTCATGAGCATGCGGCTGGCATTTTCACCAAGGCGTGTAATGGCTGGAGCAATGAAAGCGATGATGACAAGGGGTACCGAGTAAAAAATGAGTTGCCCGAGTACATGCTTGATGGACATGACCACCTGTATGGCGGTTTCGTTGGCCATAAGCCCCACGACTATACCAATGGCGATTCCTACCAATAGTTTGACTATAAGGCCGAATTCGCTTTTAGTTTTGGACATAAATACCTTCCCTTACGAAATGATGTATGGCGCTTTTTTATGGCATTGAGGTTTTACTGGGCTCGGTGGGCCACGACTTCGATTTCAACACCAGCTCCTAAGGGCAAAGCGGCCACCTGTACACAACTACGGGCAGGGAATGGCTCACTAAAGTAGCTGGAATACACGTCATTTACTTTGGGAAAATCTGCCATGTCTGTCAAAAAAATGGTGACCTTGCATACCTGCTGCAAAGAGCAGCCGGCTGCTGCCAGTACGGCTTTGACATTTTCAAGAGCCTGCCTTGTCTGTGCAGAGATATCGTCCAGCATGCTTTTACTTGTGGGATCCATGGGCAGCTGGCCGGAAGTAAAGACAAGATTCTTTGTAATAACTCCTTGAGAATAAGGGCCTATGGCCCCAGGAGCCTGTTGGGTGACAATGGGGGTGATCATGAAGAGCCTCCTTGGCAGTATGCAACATATGCCGGGCGATATGCCCGAAGTATACCGGGTAGGATATCAAAAAATTTTTATTATGATAAAAAAAAATTGTCAATGTGTTTGTGTCATTTTGGGAGAAGCGCAGTAGAAGGAAGGCAGCTCAGCCTGATATCCGTTGCAGGTATCTGTATATGGTGGCCTCTGATGTGAACAAGTGCCGGGCCACATCGGCCACAGCGCCTTTGAGCAGAAAAACCCCTTTGTCATGCAGCGTGCGTACGATGGCCATTTTTTCTTCCGGAGTCATGCGTTCAGGGGAGATGGGGTTACTGGTGATAACCTGCCTGGTGATGCTGGTGGTAAGATCTTCCAGCGACTCGGCAAATGTTTCCAGCATGCTGGAGTGTTCTTGCTCGGGGCGGGGTTCTTCTAAGCGCCCGCGCTGGATGGTACGTTCAATAAGGGCCTGGGCTTGTAGTAGGGAGCTGGTATCCATATTGAGGCAGAGCATACCCGCCAGTATATCGCCATCTTCGCAAATAAAATAGGTTGCGGAATAGAGAGGGTGTCCGTTGCGAGTCTGGGTTTTATACCTGGTAATAAAAGATTTTTGCTTCCAAACGCCTGCCTGGATGAGTTGCAGAGCCATGTCTGTGATGGGCGAGCCCACACGTCGTCCACTAATGTGGCTATTGGCAATGGCCACTACAGACTTGTCGGGACGTGAGATGTCATGCAGGACCACTTCGCAGTCTTTGCCCAGAAATGTTCCCAGAAACGTCACAAGGGGAATAAATTGCTGTACGGCTACAGAAGGGGGCATATTCGTCACAGGGCTTCCCTCAGTCTCAGTGTATGGTATGATAAAAAATTTGTATTAAGAGAAAAATATTGCTCTGCATGAAATATGTCAAGACATGGGAACGCACAGCTCCGCAGCGGGCATACCATGTGGCTGTCCAGCCATGGATAGGTCAACCTGCTGTCCGGGTATAATGGACTAGGGAAGCAATTACAGTTTGCCGGGTTTTACATTACCGCCACCCGGATCACGATACCGGAACTTTGTGGACAGGTGGCATGTTTGAGCGGCATGCTTACCAAAGGTCCTTGCCTAGCCCCC
>CAZQKM010000003.1:0-125019 GCA_964593925.1 uncultured Desulfovibrionaceae bacterium
AAAAGAGCTGCCTCTTCTCCCCCTGTACCAGCACGGATTTCAAGCACGACGTTTTTAGCATCCAGAGGGTCTTTGGGTAGTAGCAGCAAGGTGAGGGTCTGTTCCATTTCTGGCAGTCGCGCTTCAATGGAATCAATTTCCTCTTTTGCCATGGCCTGAATTTCTGCGTCACTGTCGTGCAAGAGCTCTTTGTTTTCGGCAAGCTCTTCACCGAGCTGGCGATAGGCACGGAAAGTTTCCACAAGCTCCTTTAAGTCGGCATGGGCTTTGGTCAGCTTGCGGTACCGCTCCTGATCGTCAAAAACTGCTGGAATACTGAGTTGCTGCTCAATATCTTCAAACTGGCGTTCAAGGTGTTCAAGTTTGGCAAACATGGGCATTACTCCGCATGGCAGATATATTCAGGGGGGTGGATTTCGTTGGCTGCTTCCGGACCAATGACCTGGTGCAATGCGGCAATGGCCACCTCGACTTGCTTTTGATCCGGTTCATGCGTTGTCAGCATTTGTAGCAGCATGCCTGGCGCGCTCAATAGTTTGCCCCACAGGGTACCGTTCAGGCGGGCAGCTATTTTGATAAGCTCATAGGCCATGGCGCTGATGGGTACCATCATTAGCAGTTTGACTACGATAATATAGGCATGTTTGAATATCGTGGACTCTGGGGACCAGGCCATGAGGAGCAGTGGAACCAGCACTGTATGCAGAAAAATGGAAATGGACAGTACAAAGAGCAAAAATGTGGTGCCGCAACGCGGGTGGAGTCGGCTGTGCAGGATTGCGGATGAAGCAGTAATCGGCCCGCCTTGTTCATAGGCCCATATGACTTTGTGCTCAGCCCCATGGTACTGGAATACACGCCTGATGTCTGCAACGAGTGAGATGGCCAGAATATAGCTGATAAAGATAATGAATTTAAACAGGCCGTCCCATACGTGAAATGATATGCCTTCCACATCAGTTGCCAAGCCAAGCCAGGTCATGCCTATGGTAAAAACATGGGGCAAGACAACAAAAAGCCCTAGGGCCATGGCAATGGAAACGCATAACGTGGCGACAAGATGCCATGGTTTGAGTTCCTGGGCGTCATCGTCACTCTGGGCAACTTGCATGGCAGAATAGTTCAGCGCCTTGATTCCGTTGACCATGGTTTCCACAAGAATGGGAAACCCTCGTATCCACGGACGGGTAAGCCATGGGCGACGCGTCAATGAAAACCATGGACGATGGTCTACCACAATAACACCGTCAGGTCGGCGAACCGCAATGGCGAGGCGTTCTTTGCAGCGCATCATAACGCCTTCCATAACTGCCTGCCCCCCCACAGAGGGCGCGGCTTGCGCGCATAGCAGGCGGCTGAATACACTGAAAAAACGACCGACACGGGTATTGCTCACAACTACTCCTGGCTATGGCGGAAAGCCCTGGAACGCTTTTCCCCGGAAATACGCATCAGCATATACCCGGGGAAAAAAGTAAGGCTCAAAACGGCGCTCTTTATATCAACAAAAAATGTGTTATTTGCTGAAGTTGGCGTATTTTTTGCGGAAGCGGTCAATACGTCCGGCGGTGTCCACAAAGCGTTGCTTACCTGTATAGAACGGGTGGCAACCGGAACATATTTCAACGTTGACGACTTCTCCTTTGGTGGAGGTTGTTTCAATTTCATTGCCGCAGGCACAGACCAGTCTGGCCGTGTGCAGGGTGGGATGGATGCTGTCTTTCATGAACCTTCTCCTTAAAAAACACAAAAAGTGCTGAACCGTTGCCAATACGCTGGAATGACGTTGCTGGCAAGTTTTTTCTTGAGCCTTTTACTGTGCCGTTGTAAGAGCAACGCGGCCAAGGCACAATGGAAACTCCGGGTATTTTTTTGTCGCTTTTTTGTATCTGTGGTGCAAACTGGACCTAAGCCCGGGTAGGATAATTGTCAAGGTAGAGAGTATGTCGAAAAAAGAACGTGCTGATCAACTGGTATATGAGCAGGGTCTCGCAGAAAGCCGTGAGCAGGCCAAGCGTTTGATTATGGCGGGCAAGGTATATGTTGCCCAGGGTGTATCCGGGCCGGAGCCTGTGGCAAAGCCGGGCACAAAGTACAGCGTGCATGCTGTCATGACACTGCAAGGAGCGGAGCGTTTTGTCAGTCGGGGCGGGTATAAGCTGTTAACCGCCATGGAAGCATTTAGTATTGCTGTTCAGGGCATGGTGGTACTGGATGCCGGGGCATCCACAGGCGGATTTACTGACTGCCTTTTGCAGCATGGGGCTGCCAGGGTGTATGCGGTTGATGTGGGGCGCAACCAGTTGCATGAGCGTTTACGCGCCGATGCCCGGGTAATAAATATGGAGGGAGTCAACCTGCGCACTGCATCTGCGGATATGTTGTCCGAGCAGGTAGACATGATTGTGGCTGACGTTTCTTTTATCTCTCTTACGCTGATTTTGCCGCCCTGTGTTCAGTTTTTGCGTCCGGGGGGGATGGTCGCGGCACTTGTCAAGCCGCAGTTTGAGGTAGGGCCGGGGCAGACTGTAAAGGGCGTGGTACGTGACGAAGCCTTGCGCAAAGTGGCCGTGGCCAAGGTGCTTGCCGTGTGTACGGAGCAACTTGGCCTGGAACTTTTGGGAGTGGTGCCTTCGGCGATCAAAGGACCCAAGGGAAATCAGGAATATATGATTTGCCTGCGGTTGGCGGAGAGCCGCCCATAGCCCTGAGAGGATGATACATCTAGGGGCGGCAACCGTTGAGCCGCGGCTGGTGCCTGAAAGGTATTTCAAAAATGTTCCAACCAAATGATGATGCACTTGAGCTCGGCAAGCGTCGGAAAATCTTTGTACTGAGCTCATGGCACACTGCCAAATGCCTGAAGGTTTACAAACAGGCGAAAAGGCGTTCAACTTTTTATCTTTTTTGATACCGTCAAAGTGCAAAGGGCCCCATGGTCTGGATAGGTTTCAGGGGGCTCTGGCTTGTGGTTGCCCTTGTCAAGCTGCCTGTAAAATGTCTTATCCATGGCGGCAATCCGGGGGGAGCCCGTCTAGGCTGCTGTGTGGGCTTTGCTGATTGTGAACAGTACTTCACTTTTTGATTCCCGTGTATACTCCCGAGCCGGGTTTGTACGCATGCAGTACACATGGGAACGCTTTTTTTTTGAAAAGGTACTGGTCAAAGAAAGTCCTTTGGCAAATGCTTTTTAACGCTATTGTGGCAGATGCTGCATGGCCCAGGATGGCAGCGCGATTATACGAGCGCATCAGCCTTTGGTTGACCAAAAGGGGCACCCCCAAGCAAGAGGTGAAAAAATCTGGGGGCACATCTGCAACAAGGACCCATGCAGCCATGGCCGCTTTCGCGTGTGCAACACCATTCATGTGAGCACCTGAAAATACAGTACAGGGTGACGATCCCGCTTTTGGGCGCCCAGGCCATCGGACACGGTTTTGCAGACACCGGGTGTGATTTTGATGACACCATAGCAGGGCTTGAAATCATGGGTGCCAATTCTATGGAGCCTTTTTGCTTTTACAAAACGGCAAGACACGATGAAGGTAACCATTTATAATAAAAGAACGTAATACTGTTGAATGCAGGCTTGAAAACGCAAGGCAATTCAGGTGTACTGCAACGTGACAGGGGCAGGCTGGCAACAGCCTGCCCCTTTTGCTTGTCTGTCAGGATATTGTGCCCATGGTTACCATAATTATGGGCACATCCAGTCAGTTGAATGCCCCACCTTTGTAGAGAATATTGCATCCTATTGCCAGCAGGGTAAGCCCGCCGGCTACTTCGGCATATCGCGAAAATTTTGAGCTGTGGCTCAGCATGCGCCCCAGATAGACGCCTGCTGCGGAGAATGCAAAACAGACCACGCCAATGATACATGCGGGAAACCATATGGAGATGTTGAGCATGGCAAGGGAGGCTCCCACTGCCAGGGCATCAATGCTGGTTGCAACGGACAACATGACAAGCGATAGCCCTTTTGTCGGATCGGCCATGCCGCACTCTGCGTCCTCCTGACTATAAGCCTCTTTGAGCATTCTCAGGCCAATAATGGCCAGCAGAGCAAAGGCGATCCAGTGGCTCCACTGCGCGGCGAGACTATACACACTCTGCCCCATGAACCAGCCTGCAACAGGCATCAGTGCCTGAAACAAACCAAAATGCCATGACAGCCTGAAAGCCTGGCGCAGCGAGACCATGCGGAGTCGGCAGCCTGTGGCTATGGACACGGCCAAGGCATCCATGGCCAGCGCCATGGCAACGGCAAGTAGTTCGAGTATAGTCATTTAGGCATGTCCTGTCGTATCAGCAGGCAGCGCTGCGAGGGGGCGCTTTTGCCAGCAGGTGATGCAAACGTTTTGAGTGCTTTTTGGGGGGGTGCGGGCTGCACAAGGCAGGTGTGGGAAGCAGGGCAACCGAAGAAACTCTGCACGAGGTATACGCCTGGTACCTGTTTGCAGGCAGGAACAGGATGCTGGCTCTATCTGTTTTTGATGCCAGGCTTTTTTGTCTGTGGGGCATATATTCCCGGAGTGTTCAGGCTGCTGTCTCTTTGAGAAAGGAACAGTGCCCACAGCACACATCCACGAAGAATATTTTTTATAAATACGTACTGCACACATGGTGTGAAAATCAGGGTTATCCATGGCAATTATGGCGTTTTTATGGCCCTGCAATATGTACAGGCATTTGCTGGTGTTACTGCAAGAGTCGTACTGCATTGTTCAACTGTACATGAAGGGGCGCTGGTCATACGGGGCATTGTCATAAGCTGGATGAGGGGATCTGGCAGCCTTTTTTTGCTCTATGGATGGATACCGCACGCAGACCGGCATGGCATGGAACGTTTCTGAATGTCAGGAACATACTCACGGTACAATACCATGGGAGACATGTGCCTGCAAGCTGCACTGGCTTACAGATAGGCAGGGCATTCAGGGGCATGATGCCGTGTCAGTAAAAGGTTGTGTACACCACAGGGGCTGTAGCGAACAGCAAGAATAAGATGCAGGCAATCCATGTCATGGGCTGGGGGGTAAATTCAGGACGCCACGCTTGAGGCATGTCCAGCCCGCGTGCAGCCACGGCCACGGTTTGTGTCCAGGTTTTTTGGCTCATGATGCGCAAGGTCGCCTGTGGCAGCAAAATCCAGCGTTTTGGTAATGAGCGCTGCGGTGCTCGTAAGACAAGGGCATGGCGTACCTGTGCCACCGTGCGCTGGATAAGTGGTATGAAGTGAATCATGAGCGCCAGTGCCAGTGCTGCGCGCCAAGCGTGCCTGCCCATGACAGGGCGTAGAAACCACATGAAAGCAAGGCCCAAAGAGCGGATGGATATTGTAAGAGTCAAGAGCATGCCAAGAGCGATCAGGATACCGAGGCGTAGCGCCAGCAGCCCCGTGGCAGGTAGCGCCTGCAATATCCGTTGTGAAACAGGCAACAGGGGACCCTGCGGGGACAGAGAGCCTGCTGCAAGGCCTGCGGTATCAATGAACAGCTTGGCCCCGGCCCAAAGCAGGACAAAATACAGACAGGAGCGCAGCATGGGGGCATGCAGCCAGACAAACACGTCAGAAGCGTAAAAAGCGCCCATGGTACAGGCCGCATATATACATACCACAAGGGGAGGAGCATGCCAGACCAGAATGCCCAAGGTGGCCGTGCACAATAGTTTTGCACGTGGATCCAGGTTGCCAAACGAATTTTTGTGGTGTGCAGAAGACCGGGGGCAGGAAGAATGTGGCTGCTGTTTTATGGGGGAGCTATGCATGGTGGCGTTTTTAGACAAGAGGGTTTGTGTCCCATGCAAACGGGCAACGTTACATTGGGGGCATGATGGACTCATACCATGGAGGCAAAGCAAATCGATATGTCTGCCATACATACAATTTCCATAGCAGAGAGTATGTTGCCAAGTAAAAGGGTTTTATTATCTGTATGAAGAAAGGAACCGTGTGGGGTAGACTTTTGCAGCGTTTTTCCGGGCGAGCCCGTCGGGCAGTTTACCATAGTGGGAGAGGCGTATGCCCCGCGGGGAGCTTTGTTGGCAGAAAATCCCATGATGTGGGGGCAGGGGAAACAAGATAGTCTGGCTGTATATCAGAATTTTAATAAAGACATGCTGTAAAAACGTTTAAGGGGTAGTAAGGAAAGGGTTAGGTGTGTTATTGTCTAAAACAGCCTTGTTTTATGTGGTGGCCCCCAAGGCATTACAAGTATGCATAGGGGTAAAGATGAACCTTGCCTGCCAGAACGTATGGAAACAATGGGAGCATGGCATCTAACTTGGGACTATTGGAGGGGTACGAGAATGAAGATGAGCTTGAGAAACAGGTTCTTACTACCGACACTGGCCATATTGGTATTAGGCATGGGGGTGTCCTCTTGGCTTACGCAAAGGAGCTCTAAAAACGCGATCACAGATGCAGTGGGAGCCCACATGCGTCAGGCCGCAGGTTCTTTGGCAACCCAAATAACAGAATGGGTCAGGGGGACTGCTCAGGACCTGACCGCACAATCTCAAAGGGCCAGTATCTTGCAAGCCTATTTGGGAGGCGACTTGGATGAAGTCAACAGAGAGCTGGCCCATTATCAGAAGATGTATCCGGAATTTTCTGCCATCAGGATGACAGACTCCACAGGCTTGGTCATCGCCAGCACATACCCAGATAACGTAGGCAAACTTAGCGAGGCAAGGAATGACTATTTCAAAAAAGCCATACAGGGTGAGGTGGCTGTATCCAATGCGATGCTCAGCAGGGCTACGGGAGAACCCATTTTTGTGGTGGCAGTTCCTTGTATGGTGAAGGGAGTGATACGGGGCGTTCTGCTTGGCACGTTGGAGCTTGATTATTTTGCAGACCGTTTTGTGACCCCGGTAACCATTGGCGATGAAGGCTATGCATTTATTCTGGGGGGGGATGGTACGGTACTTGCTCACCCTCAAGAAAAAATCATGTCAAACCTTTCGAACTACAAAGAGCTGAAAGCGCTTTTTCAAGGGGAAAGCGGGAGTATGCGATATCAGGATAAGGGTATATGGAAAGAAATCACATTTCACCGAGAGCCTGAAACCGGCTGGATCATCGGGGTGACAGCTCTTGAGGCAGACATACACAAATCTGCAGAAGAGGTAGTCACTCTCAACAGTTTCATTGCCGTAATTGTGACCTTACTTGTAGCTGGGGTAATCTTTTTTAGTGTGCGTTCCATTGTAAGTGCCATGGGGCAAAGTGTTCGCTATGCGGCTGCTGTGGCTGATGGGGATCTTGACCGGACGTTGCGCTTACAGCGTGGCGATGAAATAGGTGTATTGGCTGATGCGCTACGTAGTATGGTAGAGCATTTGAAAAAGATGATCGCCACCTCGGAAGCCAAAACAGTAGAGGCAGAAGAGCAGAGCCAAAAGGCGCAGGAGGCCATGCAGGCCGCAGAGGCTGCACATGCCGTTGCTGAAAAAGCCAAGCGGGAAGGCATGCTACAGGCCGCAGAACGTCTTGAGCATGTGGTACGTGCTTTGTCTGAGGCTGCAGACAAGCTTGCGGCACAGGTAGAAGATGCCAGCAAGGGGAGCACTATACAGCGCGAGCGTACGGGTGAAGCCGCAACAGCCATTGAAGAGATGAATGCTACGGTACTGGAGGTGGCGCGTAATGCCTCCGAGGCTGCAAAAAGCGCTGATTCAGCCCGTCAAAGCGCTGAGGAAGGACAGGGTATTGTGAACTCGGTCATTAAAGCCATCAGCGTGGTGCAAAATCGTTCAGAGGAATTGAAGCAGAGTTTGCATACCCTGGGTGGGCATGCGGAAGGCATAGGCAAGGTAATGACTGTGATTACAGACATTGCTGATCAGACAAACCTGCTGGCCTTGAATGCTGCCATTGAAGCCGCGCGTGCAGGTGATGCAGGCAGAGGTTTTGCCGTGGTTGCCGATGAAGTACGCAAGCTTGCAGAAAAAACAATGGAAGCCACGAAAGAGGTGGGAGAGGCTGTGGAAGCCATTCAGCAAGGAGCACGGAAGAATATTGAAGGCATGAACAAGGCTGATGAGGCTATCACGGAATCCACGGCTCTGGCAGGAGATGCCGGCAAGTCGCTCAGAGCTATCCACGATGTTGTGGAAGTAACGGCGGATCAGGTGCGTTCCATTGCCATTGCATCCGAAGAACAGTCCACAACCAGTGAGCAGATTGCGCACTCTGCTGAAGAGGTCAATGGCATTGCGATTGAAACGTCAACCGTCATGACAGAGGCCAGTGAGGCCGTGGGTACGGTAGCCAATATAACGCAGGAGTTGCAAGTTGTTGTGGAACGATTAAAGGAAAACTAGGCAGGCATAGAAATTGTAGCGGCTTTTCTGCGTCTGGCACATGCACGATGAATAGTACGCATGGCACAGATGCTTTTGCGGGGTGCTTTCAAGCCTGTGTGTTGCACATCTGGCAGCCTGTTTTTTCAGAATAGTTCTGGAAAAACAGGCTGCTGCCTTTATGCAAAAAGGCAGGCCTTGGGGGGATATGCGTGGGGTGGCCGTAGAACTCTATGCAGTGATTGCTGCGGCTTTCAGCTGTCCGCAGGCAGCATTGATATCAGCCCCCTTGCTTTTGCGTAGTGTGGCAGTGATGCCTTTTGACCATAGGTATTGTTCAAAGGCTTGTATCCTGGCCTGGGTGGGGGCCTGGTATGGTTCGTGCTCATCCCCTGAAGGATTATAGACAATGAGGTTGAGCTTGGCTTTGGTATGTGAGAGCAGACGTACCAATTCTCGCGCATGGGTGGGAGAGTCGTTTACCTCTCCCAGTAGTAAGTATTCAAAGGTAATACGCTCGCGTGCCTTTAGGGGGTAGGTACGCAATGACTGCATCAGATCATCAAGATGCCATTGGGCGGCCTTGGGCATTATCTGCTCGCGTAGCGCTTGGGTCGGGGCATGGAGCGAAACTGCCAGAAAGGCAAGCCCGCTCTCACCTAATGTGCGTAGCCCCTGAGGGTTGACGCCGCATGTGGACACTGTAATACGGCGCGGCGAAAAGAGCAGTCCCAGATTGTCATTCAGGGTGCGCAGGCTGCGCATGACTTCCGGCAGGTTCAGCATGGGCTCGCCCATACCCATGAACACCACATTGCGTAGTATGGGGCGTTCAGCAATATCCTTGAGGTAAGCTCGGGCTACCAAAACCTGCCCCAGAATTTCAGCCATGGTCATGTTGCGTTCAAATCCTAGCTTGCCCGTGGCACAGAACGTACAGCCCATGGTGCAGCCAACCTGGCAGGAAAGGCACTGGGTAATCCTGCCTCGAGAGCCGGGTATGAGTACTGTTTCTACCAACGCTTCGTCTTCAAGACGCAGAAGCAGTTTGACTGTGCCGTCCTGGCTGGTTCGGGTGTGCTCAATGCTGGGCCACACAATGCGGGCGTGTGTATGGAGCAAGGCGCGAGTGGCTTTTGAAACGTTGGTCATCTGGTCAAAATCATGCACATACTTATTCCATATCCACTGCCATATCTGGCGAGCGCGAAATGGTTTTTCTCCCATCGTGTCAACGAGAAAATGCTCAAGTTCTTCCAGCGTCAGATTTAAAATATTGACCATATAGGTACTCCGGTACAGGGGCCTTCTGGCAGGGACTGCCACTGGGGTATGCCGGGCAGATCCGAGGAAGGACTGTTGCCGACACAGGATAACACGGTTTTTATGCGGAGAGAAAAGTATTGCGTTGTCGGAATTATAGGATATGCAAAAGGGGCCGGAAAGGAACGCTCACCGGCCCGTGAGGCACATCAGGGTGCCTGGGTTGTGTAGGCTTTTACGTATTCCACTGCTTCTGCCATGCTCGTGACTTCGCCTGCAACCTGTGCCTGTAGCAATGCATCGCGGATGACGCCCACATGCGGACCAGGCTTGAGGCCGGTGAATTCCATGATTTCGTTGCCGTTGAGCAATGGCTCAAGCATTTGTTCGGGGGTCTCTGCCCGCTCAAGATACTTCATGTTGTGGTTAAAGTGTGTGTAGTTGCCATTGTAGGCCTTGATATCGGCTCGGGCCATTTCAATGAGCCGTGGGTATTCGTCAAGCGCTTTGAAGCGCCGGATGCCTTTATCCGTGAGCATGAAATGAAAACGCATATGGTAGCGCACCAAGTGGCAGATCAGGTCAATGTCTTCTGGTAAAAAATGCAGCCGGCGCAGTATCTTGCGGGTTATTTTGGCGCCAATGCGGTGGTGCTGGTAAAAGGTCCACTTACCGTCATAGAACTCTGCGGCATAGAGTTTGCCAACGTCGTGGAACATCGTGGCTACAGTGCCGCGCCAGTCATAAGGCAGTTCTTCCGGGTAACGGCGTACGCATTCGATGGTATGCTTAAGTACGGTCTCTTCATGGCCATCATGCGCGCGTATCTGTGTGACGCGGTGCAAGGCCGCCAGCTCGGGGATAAGGCCGTGCAGAAGTTGTGAATCAAAAAGTAGTTGCAGAAATTTATACATATTTTCTGCTTCTACCTTGCGCCATTCGTTCATGATTTCCGTTACCGGGGTATAGTCAAGTATGCGGCTTGCATTGCGGACAATGGCCATCCATGAGTTGGGCTCAATGGGCAGGTCAAAGTTGGCGGCAATGCGCAAGGCGCGTATACCGAGCAGGTACGAGCGGCCCAACGTTTCATCGGGGAGTCCTTCAAAACAGACCTTGCCGCGGGTAAAATCTGCAAAACCGGGATATCTTTCGGTAGAGTTGGGAATATACGGGCATGCCAGAGAAGAGGGCAATATGCCTTTGGCCTCAAGACGACGCAACATGCTTGGCGTTATACGAGACAGGGTCGTCTCAGGGCGGGAAGATTCTTCGGTGTCGGTACGATAAAAGCGGAACAGCGTGCTGCCTTCGCGCAGGATACCCACAACGCCTTCTTCGGTGGAGCTTTCAAAACCGGGAAATATCTTGCCAAGCTCCATGTAGTTAGGCTCGCAAGCGATATCCACCTCACTGTAGTCCTGGTCAAACAGTTCGGACTGCAGCTGGGTATTGACCACATAGGCATCGTAACCGTTGCGCATGATGGCCTTGCAGATACCAATGGCGTCTTTGAAGGGTTGGGTCATTCTTCCTCCTTATGCATATGCTGACGTATGCCGAGCATGTTCCCTGTCTTGGCTAGGTGTAACGTATTGTCGTCACGAGTGGACACAGGTAAAAAATTGTAACTACCCTCAGGCAATCTTATGTCCTCCCAGCCAATGGGCAGTGAGTCTACCCGTAAGCTGCCAGCCGGTAAAGGGGGTATTTTTTCCTTTGGAATGCATGTGCTGCGGGTCAACAGTCCACTCTGCTGCGGGGTCAAACAGAAAAAAGTCCGCAGGGGCACCAGGAGTGAAGTGGTTCACCGGCAGGTGAAATAATGCCCCTGGGGTATGGCACCACAAGCGTACCATATCTTTTTCAGTCAAAACCCCTTCCTGCACGAGGCGCCAAGTCAGCGCTACAGCGGTGTCAAGCCCTGAAATACCGTTGGGGGCTTCGTCCAGAGGGGTTTCTTTTTCGTGGGCAGCATGGGGCGCATGGTCAGTGACTAAAATGTCAATGACGCCTTCCTGCACTGCACGCCGCATGGCAGCCACATCATCAGGAGTGCGTAAAGGGGGGTTGACCTTGGCTGCGGTGGAGTAGTGTTCAAGGGCACGATCATCCAGCAAGAGATAGTGAGGGCAGGTTTCTGCGGTGACCTTGACCCCGCGGTTTTTTGCCCAGGCAATGAGCTCTACGGATTGACGGCAGCTTATGTGTGCAAGGTGGACAGGGATATCAAGGTATTCTGCGAGCAGGATATCCCGGGCTACATGCATGGCCTCTGCCACGACAGGCTGCCCTTTTACCCCTAGTTGCCCGCTGATGAGCCCTTCATTCATATGTGTGCCGCGGGCAAGGGTGGAATCTTCGCAGTGATCAATAACAATTTTACCAAGGTCCACGGCATATTCCATGCAGCGGCGGAACATTTCTGCACTGTCGACTGGGGCACCGTCATTGGAAAATGCCACGCATCCGGCTGCTGCAAGCTCTGCCATGGGGGCGAGCTCTTGTCCTTTAAGGCCTTTGGTTGCCGCCCCCACGGGATGAATGCGGGGGCCGTGGGGCCAAGCCTTTTGCGCTCGCTCAAGCATGTGGGTTGTCACAGAAGCGTTATCATTCACAGGGCTGGTGTTTGCCATGGGCAGCAAGGCCCCAAAACCGCCGTGTGCTGCCGCGGCAAGGCCAGAGGCAATATCTTCTTTATATTCAAAACCGGGTTCGCGCAGGTGCACATGGCAGTCAATAAGGCTTGGAAAGATATGTTGTCCTGCTGCATGAACCACACAGCCCTCCACAGGCGGTGCTGCCGTGTCATGATCGACAACAGAGGTAATGGTTCCCTCGTTGACAGTGACATCCACGGCACGCCCCAACAGCAGGGCATTGGCAATGAACAATGTATCGGAATGGTGTCCAGTCATTAGAGGTCTCCTGCATCTTTGCGAGTTGCGTGTAAGAACAGAATGGCCATGCGCATGGCAACGCCGGAAGCCACCTGGTCAAGTACAAGGCTTTGTTGCGCATCTGCAAGGGCAGAGGCGATTTCGACCCCCCGATTCATGGGGCCAGGATGCAACACCTTGGCATGGGGTGAGGCATTTTGCAGATGATGCGGGCAAAGGCAGTAACGTGCAGCGTATTCACGCAGATCGGGTAGCAAGCCGGCCTGTTGGCGTTCCAGTTGCAGGCGCAGGGCCATAACGGCGTCCACGCCCTGCACTGCTTTATCAAGGGTATCAAAAATGTCTACGGGCCATGTGTGTATGCCGGCAGGCAGTAGCGTACGGGGTGCGCATACACGCACTTTGACGCCCAGCATGGTAAGCAGGTGGACATTGGAGCGGGCCACACGGCTGTGGGCGACATCGCCTAGGATGAGCAAGGTCTTGCCTTTGAAATGTCCGCCCCATGCGCGGTTGAGCGAAAAGGTATCAAGCAGAGCCTGCGTAGGGTGGGCATGCCAGCCATCTCCCGCATTGACCACAGAACAGTCCAGCCGTTTTGCCAAAAATTGCGCTGCACCGCTGGATGTATGGCGGATGACGATGACATCCGGTGACATGGCTTGCAGTGTCAGAGCCGTGTCTTTCAGGCTTTCACCCTTGGCTAGGCTGGAACCTGACTTGGCGAGTGAAAATGTATCTGCTGACAGGCGCTTGCCAGCCATATCAAAAGACGTTTTTGTCCGTGTACTGGGTTCAGAAAAAAAGAGAACAACGGTTTTGCCTTTGAGCGTGGGTACCTTTTTGACAGGGCGTTGGTTAACTTCATGAAACTGGCCGGCAAGGTCAAGCAGATGCCGGACGTCTTCTTTTGCCAGATGGGTAACATCCAGCAGGTCTTTGTGTGGCCAGATACGTCGATTGTGGTGTTGCATTGTATTGGGTCTCACTATGGGAATACATCCCGGTTCATGCCACGCGATCAGTGGCAATAGAAATCATCGGGAACCACGGCCCAACGGGCCAGCATGCCGGGCATAAGAGCCCCTAGGGAAGAAAGCCCCAGGGCCTGTGCGCCATTGACGGTCAACATGGATAACAGTGTTTTGGGGGCAAGCCCCCAGTGGTTACGTAGTGTACGGGCCTCGTTCCATAAATTCAGATCCTGATTCGATGCCAGGCTGTCTGTACCCAGGCAGAGCAGCAGCCCGGCATGGATAAATGCCTCTACGGGGGCGCGCCCTGTGCCTATGGCATCATTGCTGCGCGGGCACAAGCATACGGCGGCGCCAGAGGATGCCAGCAGGCGAATATCCTGTGTGTCACATTGTACACAATGCACTGCCAAGACGCCTGTTTCCAGCAGGCCCAAGGCATGGGCATATGCCACGGGTGAGCGATACGGCGGTGTATAATCTGGTGGCAGGATGCGTTCTGCCAGAAAATTTTTAAACGCCCCTGTACCATGCAGCAACATATCCACCTCGCCTTCATGTTCTGCAAGATGGAAAGAAAAAGGACGATTGTGTGCCTGGCACCATGCTTTGGCAAGGGTAAGCATGCGCGGATGCGTAGAGTAGAGGGCATGTCCTGCGGGCATGGCATGGCGGTCAATCACCTCAGGGGGCAGGGTTTGCACTTCATCTGGCCATGGGGCCTCTTTAAATCGTGCATCATGCATGTGCCCAAAACATTCAAGTAACAAGTGATATGAAAGCCCTGCGGCCTGAAGATGCTGATAGGCCGGATAAGGCGCATGGCAGGCAATATCTGCCACATGGGTTGTACCGGTATGGCGCATGCTTGCCACGGCATCCTGCATGGCCTGTGCATCCGGGCTACGGTCCTGCCGGATCAAGTCCTGTAGCCATGCGGTGAATCCTTTGCCAAGGCATGTCTTACCGCAAAGGTGGCTCAACTCCAAGTGAGAGTGGCAGTTAATCAGGCCGGGCACAAGGGTGACGCTACCGAGATCTTTCAGGGGAATGCCCGCCCGGCGCTTAAAGACGGCATAGGGTTCCACTGCAAGAATATGATCCTGCTGTACAATCAGAACACCATCTTCAAGTTCAGAGGGGGGCGGCTCTGCGAGGTGGGCATGCAAGGCAGGTATTGAGGCGGAGCCGAAATGGGCAGACGCGGCTGCTACTGCCAGTCGTTCCTGGCTCATGGTTATGATATGTTTCGCTCGAAAAGCGGTTGGTTTCATCGCCGAGGATGCCCTGTATATTTGTGTTATCGACAGTAAACAGACAAGGGACGCCGCAGGCGCATACCAAATCTGTGTATGAACAAGGGCGGCAAATCAGGATACCGCGGTATTACACATGCACATATTCCCCCACTGCAAGGCAGGCATGCCATAAGCTGTCATGGCGGAGCCGCTTGCCACTGCCTGATGATGAATGCATTGGCTTTTACCTATAACGTACAGCGTGGCATACGGCAATACCGGCTATACTGACCGTCCCTGCGTTGAAATGTTTTTTGCTTTTATTACAAATAAATGCCGAAATCCATGGCCAGGTTGCCGTGCGGTACTCCCGCTTGGGCTGGTGCCGCTCCCCAGGGCTTGCGGTATGGCTTTACGTGCTCTAAATAGACAGTATGCAACAGGAGTTATGCCTCATCCACGCCAATTGCCAGGGCGATCCGCTGGCTTGGCTGCTCATGGCTTCACCGGAATTTGCCAACAGATTTGTGGTGCACAAGTATACAAATTATCGCTACGAAACCATACCGCCCCATGAGTTGGAAACATGCACGGTATTTTTATATCAGCACCTGGGCGCTAAATGGATGGAGCATGCCTCGGAGCATCTACTGGGGCGAGTGTCTCCTTCTGCGCAGGTACTCCGTTTGCCCAATATGTTTTTTAAAGGGTATTGGCCCCTGTGGACCAATCGTAGTCCTAGCGAATTTGGCGATATATATCTGGATTATCTTATAGATAAAGGTTTGGAAAAAAAAGAGATTTTATACCTGTACCTGCACACGGATCTGACGCGTAAATATGACCTTGCTGCAGTTTTTGAGACCTCGCTGCGGATGGAGCGCGAAAAAGAAGCGGGCACTGTGGTCCAGACTGTGGGCAGGGTTGAATCTGCATGGCGTACCAGCATGATATTTAATACGATTAACCACCCCGGGAGCGCCTTGTTGCTGCATGTTGCCAATGGCGTGCTGGATGCTCTTGGATTTTCCTTGCTGCCTGCCGGTGTGTGTGAAGCCATGCCGGACCCTTACCCCGACTTTATATTGCCAATCCACCCACAGGTAGCCGCATTTCACAGGCTGCCTTTTGGACACGAGGAGTGGTTGTACCCTGTGTTTGGCAAGCGTAAAACATTTGCACAATATGCTGAGCACTATGTGGACTGTCGTCTGCTGGGCTTGGAGAGTTTAAGCGCGTATTTACATCTGGTATAGGGCTTGGGGCGTTGCCATGGACGGGCTATGGTGTTGCCACCAGTGCGCCTGCATACCCCACGACGCTATGATGGTCTCCCGTGAGTTGGCCAGAAGTGGTGTACTGCGTGATTGTTGCGTTGGAGGCTCCCAGCAGGCGGCACGCCACAAGCGCTGCTGTGACCGGCAGCAGGCCGCACATGGAAATACGGTGTCTGCGCACAGTCCTGTACAGGCCTTCGGGGTCCAGGGCGGCGATGTGCTGTAGGGCCAGGGCGTCAAGGCGGCAAGCCTCTGCATGCGAGACAAAGTGGCTCATATCCGTGCTGGCAATCATGGCAAGCGGTCCTGTAATGGTGGGGGCTGCAATAAGGGCCGCCAGTGATTGACCTACGGCGTATAAGGTATCCGGGTCTGGATCGGCAATGGCTATGGGGACAATTTGCAGCGAGGAACAAGCTGATTGCAAAAAGGGCAGCAGCACTTCCAGAGAGTGCTCGTCCTGGTGGGCGAGGGTGTCCGGCGTTGCCCGGGAGCATTGTCGGCAAAAGGCTTCTGCCAGGGGGGCATGCACAGGTACGTCCCCCAGTGGTGTACGCCATGCGCCATGGGGCCAGACGGCAACGCCTGCACCATTGCCGGTGTGATTGGGGCCCAGTAAAAAAAGAGTATGCGGCAGCCGGGCTTGTCCCAGTGTTTGCCCGGCCACAGCTCCAGAAAAATTGTACCCTGCGTGCGGGACCATGGCCAGTAAGGTATCCGAGGGCTGGTGACGGGGCGCGTCGGCCATGCAGGTTCTGGTAATGTGCTCAAGCTCTGTGGCAGAAGCGGGGTAGAATTGGCCTGCCACCTTGGGAAGGCGGAGCAATGAATCTCTGTGGGAGGTATCAGGAGGTGAGGGCATGACAGGCATGGAATGCTCCAGAAGTCTCAATATACCGGGGTAGGTTATAGCTGGCCGGTGGGAGAGAATTGTGCTGCGCTCTGTGACAGGTCATGCGAACGTAGTTCCGAGGCTGCCATGCGGCCATAAAGCGATTGCGGGTTGGTGTCGCGTAGTTTTGTCAATATGCTACGCCACTGCTTCATATCCTCGTTCTTTTTATGCAGCCGTGCCAGCCGATACTGCCATGCCGGATAATCCACATCGTCGGCAGTGGTATGGTCGGCGTATTGGGCGGCCCAGTCCAATGCTTCGGAGGCTCGGCCCGAGACTTCGGTAATATCCATCAGCATGTTGAGCAAATCTTTGATTTTTGTTTTATCTGCCTGATCGGGATTTTTTTCGGCCAGTTCGGTAAAGTTGCGCAATGAGCCTTGAGCCAGTGTATAGGCCGTACTCAGGTCACGGCGTTTTTCCGCGTCGCGGGCAAGAAAATATTGCGTGTAGCCTTCTTCTTCCTGGGGGACGTCGTCATGGAGATGCAACTGCTGCCACAAGGCAATGGCCTCGTCTGGCCTGCCGGTGTTTTCCAGCGCCAGGGCACGGGCATAGTCAAGCTGCCGCTGCGCTTCTGGGGTCAGCTCCCAGAGTTCGATACGGTCTGCCAGCGTAAGCACTGCATCCCATTTTTCAAGGCCAAGGTATGTTGAAAGTGCAAGGTTCATTGCCATTTCACTAAATGTGGGCACTTTCAGACCACGGAAAAACGGATCAATGACTTCCAGCGCTTTGGCTGGCTGGTCACGCTGGGCCATACTTATCCCCAGCGCTATACGGCTTTCGGGTGTGAGTTCGCTTTCCTGCCCACGTACAATGGGATACTGATCCCAAGCCTGCATGATACGCTCATAGTTTTTTTGATCAATATTGTCAGCAGCGAGCATATTGAAGTTTTTCATGGCCACTTCGCGGACACGCGGCAGTAGTTCACTGTCGGGAAATTTTTGTACAAATTCCGTGGCCGTGGAGAGCGAGTCGGAGTACTGGCGATTCCATAGCTGCCACATAGCCAGCTTCAACTGAGCCAGCGGAGCAAGGGTGCTCTTGGGATGGTTGGAGATAATTTTTTGATAAATATCTCGCGGACGCAATGAATACGGCCTGTCGAATACCGTAAACATGTCGCCAATATCGGGTGCATCGTGGATGCCTTCTTCTGCCAAGCGCATCAGAGAGATAAGTCCGCCGTCTTTATCCGGAAATTTTCGTGCAGCTTCTTCATAAATTTGTCGCGCTGAGTCTATGCGTTCCTCTTGCAAATAGATATCGCCCAAGCGAGCAAGAATCAGGTCGGCCTCTTCGCCGTCGGGGTCGATATTGTAGTATGTCCAGTAATGCCCGCGTGCTGCCTCATAGTCTTGCATACGATACGCAACATCACCCATCATGTTAAGAAAAGGCGGATACTCCACGTAAAAACGTGGCCAACGTTTTTCTATGTAATCCACAATCTGGTATGCCTGTGCATAGTAGCCCAGACGGTATAGCGATCTGGCCAGGCCCACAGAAGATTCCCGCACGAACTGTGAGTCCGGATGATTTTGTACCACATATTGAAATTGGTCCGCGGCCTTTTGATATTGTTTTTGGTTAAAGAAATAGTCTCCCCAATAGTAGTAGGTGAGCGGAATATTGGCATCATTGGGGTGCTCACGTTTTAAGATATTGAAGTATGCTTCTGCTTCACGGGTATTACCGACCTTCAGGTTCAGTAGCCCCATGCGTAACAGGGCTGCGGGAATACGCTCAGACTTGGGGTTGTAGTTCATGGCTATTGTAAGCGCCTTGGTGATCTGATCATAATTTGCGAGCAGATCATGCTTTCCCTGTGCATACAAGGCATCGCTTGCCAGGTAGAGTACTTCTTCTCGCTGCGTGGGCTGTAGATCAGTGCGCTTGTGCAGCTCATCCAAAAGGGTGAGTGTTTTTTCCGGTTCTCCATTGTTTAATGCAACTTTGGCTTGAAACAAAAGATTCCTGGAGCTGACTGGAGGAGGCACGGGGTTGCCATCTTCATCCACATAGATGATGTCCGGTTCAGGCTCTAGGGGATCGCCGGAAATTTTTTCCATCTTGCGGGGGGGGACCTGTACAGGATCTACCTGCTGCTTACCGGATGGCACCGGGGCAGGAGTCTCCGGGTAGGGTTGCGCGTGGCGTTCTTCAGATGAGACTACTCCGCCTGCGGTATTTCCGCCCGTATTATCGTCCTGGTCTGCTGCCGAAGAGGCCGGTGAGCGTGCGTCGTGCGTCGCCTTTGGGTCTGTGGATACGGGTGATGTGGGTATGGCGTTTTTGGGCAGTGCTTCCTTTACAGAGGGGGCTTTGCCTATTCCATCCAGATGTGGACCAGTATTAGAGCTGACCACGCCACGCATGCCGTTGGGCGCGGTATTTTTTGTGACCGCTTGTTTTTTTTGTGGCTGAGGTAAAATTTCTACGGGTGGCGTTAGTTTGGGGGGTATGGGCTTCCAGTCTGTCGGACCTCCATCATTGATACGCGCACGAAATGTATACGGTACTGAAAAAAAGGGTTGCGGCATTTCTGTGGGCGCAGAAGCGGAAGAAGGCGCAGGAGGTGGAGCATCGTTTCGCAATGTAGGAGGCTGTCTTTCGGCCAAAGAGCTACTTTGCGCGGGTGGTGTGGGTGCGGACGTAGCAGCGTCCACAGGCTTGGGCACAGGTGTTTCCCTCTGCATGGCAGGCAACATGGCTGTAGTACTGTTGGGCGACAGGGTTGGTCTGGCAGGGGGTACATTTTTCTGTGCGGCAGGCGGTTTGGACTGCGCACGGGGTGCGGGCGGCGCGGGTGTTTCCCTTTGCACAGCAGGCGGTGCAGGTTTGGGTACGGGCATTGCCTGCCTGGGGGGCGTGCGTGTAGCTGTAGTACCACTGACCGGTTGCCAGAGCTCGCCAATGGGGTCTGCAAAAAAATCAATGACCAGTCTATTGCCGTCTGGCGGTAAAACGATATACCCAAATGCGTTGGTACGCATAGTGATGCTGATGGTTGAACCGGCGTTTTGCACTGCGGCAAGCAGGGCTGTACTGCGGGGGGGAGCCATATCGGGTTGGCGTGTGAGCGGTTCTTTGGCGGGCAGCAGGACCGTGATACGACGTGTGCCTGTGCGCGATACGGATGCCACGCCCACAGGGCGGTCCAAAGTGATCACCAGCCGTTCTTTGTCGGGATATGCGGCCCAATACCATACCCCTGCTTCGCACGGAGTATAGAATAGCAAAAGGCCCCCTATGCAGGCCGGAAGAAGCCGGATAATTCCGGCAGCAAGCCTATTGCAGAGCACACCCTTCTCGATTGCTGTATTCCATGTCAGATTTTTCCTGTGGCATTTTTGCGTCCATACTGATTTTTTGTAGAAGACATATGGTTTTTGCAAAAAAACTACCCATGGCGCTTGATGCAAAACTCGTACAATAACGTTACGGAGGCAGTCAGCTTTTGGCGTAGTGCGGTGCTGACAGGCCTGAAGCATTTACAGCCACATGAAAAACACCTAAAAAAAAGCCATTGGGGCGAACATTGACGTTGAGGTAACCTATTTCTCCAGCTGACGTTTTTTTAATTTTTCTATGAGCGTTGTTCGCTTGACCCCCAATATTTCTGCTGCCTGATTTTTTACGCCGTCGGCCATTTGAAGGGCTTCCAGCAGCAGATGCTCTTCCATGGTGTCAAGAAATTCTTTCAGGTCCATTTGTTTTTTTCGCATGTCCTCTATGCCGGGCCAGGCAAAACCCTGTGGCATGGGTGGAGCATTAGGTAAAGGAACTTCTGGCAGGTCTTCCACTGCACCTACCTCGTGCAGAATTTTATGAGGCAGGTCGTGCAGTGTGACCGCAGTATCATCACATAAAATACTGAGCCTCTCCATGAAATTTTCCAGCTCGCGAACGTTGCCAGGCCATGGGTAGGCCATGAGGATACGCTGAATGACGTCATCAAGCTGAAGTGTTGGACGTCCTTTGGACGTGCAGAATTTTTGTAAAAAAAACTTGGAGAGCAACAAAATATCGCTGCCGCGTTCACGCAGGGGAGGCAGGTGTAGAGGGATGACGTTCAGGCGATAGTACAGGTCTTCGCGAAAGTGGCCTGCACGCACTTCTGCCTCTAAGTCCCGGTTGGTTGCGGCGACAATGCGCACATTTATTTTGCGTGCAGCCGTGGCGCCGACGCGTTCGATTTCTTTTTCTTGCAGGGCCCGCAGGATTTTGACTTGCAGGGGCAGGTCCATTTCACCTATTTCGTCCAGAAAAATGGTACCGCCGTCCGCCATTTCAAAACGGCCCGGCCGAGTGCGTATGGCATGGGTGAAAGCACCTTTTTCATGACCAAACAGTTCAGATTCGAGCAATTCTTTGGGAATAGCGCCACAGTTTATGGGCACAAACGGCTTGTCGGCACGCTGGCTGTTCACGTGCAAAGCGCGGACAAGCAATTCTTTGCCCGTTCCTGACTCACCCGTCACCAGCACGGTGCTATCAGTGGGTGCCACCTTGGCAAGTACACGAAAGACGTCTCCAAGCGACGGACTTTGGCCGATCATACCGACAGTTTTAAGCTCCATGGAGTCTCCGGGCCCGAACAGACACTACGGGCAGTAAAATCATATACTGTATAGTGCCTGTCAAAAGACTGACACAAAGTCAACCCCAAGATGAAAAAATCATGGTAGGTCAGGGAAGGAAAGAAGGCAGGGGGCAGGCAGCTACACCAGCTCATTGATGACATGGCCCAACGCTTCATCCTGTGAGCGGATGGTCATGGCATTTGCTTCGTAGGCGCGCTGCTGCTGGAGCATGCGCACATGTTCTCGAGTCGTATCGGCTTCTGCGATGTTTTGCAGCTCCTGTGCATGTTGTTGTGCCGTACGTTCAATGCGGGCATGGCGTAAGGCCTGCATGGCGTCAGCCTTATGTTGACGGCGGATATCGGCCACCTGCATGTCTTGCTTTTTTGGGGGAGTATCTTGAGGAGAAAAAGTATTATCATATGCGCGAGCTATGTTATCAGCACTTACGGACTGTCGTACGGCAAGCGCCTGCAGGGCGTGCAATGTGCTCTCAATGCGCATGAAACCTCTCCTTGAGTTCTGTATATATAGTCACGGACTTGCCCCTTGTCGAGGAGGGGCAAGGGGGTTTTTGCGGCGCGCTCTGCACTACCTGCTATAAAAAATGTGTTTGCTTTTCGATACGGGCAAACGCGTTATGATTATGGATGGATTCTATACTTTCCACCTCTACGCAAAACCATGACACGCACGGGTGCTTTTCAAGCTGCTGGGCTGCCGTGCGCACTACGTCTTCCACAAAAGTGGGCGCTGCAAAGGCTTGCTCTGTCACAAGTTTTTCGTCTTCCCGCTTGAGTAGCGTGTACACAGGGGATGATGCGGAGTGCTCTGCAAGCTCGATGAATTCTTCAAGCCAGCAAAAGGCATTCATGCGTAGTGAAATGCGTACCATGGCACGCTGGCTATGTGCCCCCTCATCACTAATGGCCTTGGAGCAGGGGCACACGGTCATGACCGGTACTTCCACATGCAGCAGCATAGAGGTTTTGCCGTCTGCCAGTTCGCCCGTCAGGCGGCATTGATAGCTGACCAGACCCGGGCTACCTGTGGCAGGCGCTTTTTTGGTAATAAAGTATGGAAAAGAAAAGTGCACATATGCTTTTCGTGCTTGCAGGCGTGTTTTGACATCTTCAAGCAGATTTTTGATGCTACGATAATCAAGATGCTCACGCCAGTGGCTCAGGGCTTCTACAAAGCGGCTCATATGTGTGCCTTTGAAATGTGCTGGCAGTTCTACACCGATATCCACAACTGCCACCGTATGCTGGTGTCCGTTGGCCCGGTCGCTGACGACAAGAGGCAGATATAGGTTTTTTACACCTACGGTATCAATGGCAAGAGGAACTTGTGAGGGGCTGCTTTGTATGTCTTTCATGGCATGGTCGGTATGTTGTGGGTACAAAGGGGGCTATCCTGTCGATATCAAAACAGGTTTTCCCCTGTGGTTGTCAGGCTGAGCTTGCCGTGTTTGACTCCACGGGTGGAGGTCAGGCGCTGCCCAAGGGTGCGGATGCGCTCTGCCGGCCCTTTGAGCACCAGTACTTCCAGACAGTTGTCATGGTCGAGGTGCACATGCAATGTGGTGATGATGAGGTCGTGCTCTGCATGCTGTATTTCTGTCAGACGTTGCTGCAGGTCACTTTTGTGATGGTCAAAAACCAGTGTGAGTGTGCCTGCGATATGACGTCCGCTTTCTTCCCATTCCTGCTGCACAAGAGTATTGCGGATAAGGTCACGAATGGCTTCTGAGCGAGTTTGATAGCAGCGGTCATGGCACAATGCATCAAATTTTTCCAACAGGTCAGAATCAAGAGAAACGCCGAAGCGGATAGTCTGGCCCATACTTGCTCCTTATGGCGCTTGCGAGGCGCTGTCGTCTACGGAGAAGGTGTCCGCGTTATTTGTGCATGCACTGGTGCGGGTAATCTCCCAAAGCCGGACAGGCACGGTGTATTGCTGCCTGTACAGGGCGAGTGTGGGGCGTGTCCGCAGCAGGCGAGAGTGCCATCCCCGTTCATCTAGCGCGGCTTGAAACAACGTGTATATATTGCGTCCCGGTTCGGCAAGCCAGGCGCGACCGTGGGGGGCAAGGACGTGATCAATGCAGTTGAGAACAGGCTCCACAAAGCGTTTTTCATACATAATGTCACCGCCCCAGACCACATCCATGCTGTAACGTTTGAGCGCGGGATGACGCCAGTCCATGGCTGTCCACAACGGTGCCTGGTGCAGGGGAATATGGTTGAGCTGCGTGTTGCGCGCGGCAAAAGCAAGGGCCTGCGGCTCATAATCCATACCCACAACATGCGCACCAAGCCATGCGCCCACAAGAGCGGTAAGCCCCAAGCCACACCCGAGGTCAAGGCACCGTTTTTTTTTGACATGCTTTTGAGCGCTCTGAATGTGCTCTGCCAGCGCAATGCTTGCGGGCCAGAGTTCGGTCCAGTAGGGCAGACGCTCGTCACTGTTTAGCTCGGAATCAACCATGGCTTGCCATAAGGTTTCTAGGTCGGCGGCACGTTGCAGGTTCCAATTGCGGCCACAGACAGTCACGCTGATACCGGGGCTGTAGGCGGTGTATGGTGTTGGGGGCATTGTCATGATGTATATTGTAAATTCATACCGCATGCAGAGCATATCGTCCAGCATAACCACACGAGATACCAGAAGTACACCTGCCCGTTGACCACATGCACCCCTACCGGTATTCTACATGGCAGTGTCGCAGGGTTACAGGATATTTTAGGGGTGCATTCATGCTTGATTCTCCGCTCGCATCATTACATCGCATGGTGTGGCTGGCCTTGCTGGCTGCCTTGATAGCTGTCGGGGCTTTTATGTATGTTCCCCTGGGGCCGGTGTCCATGACTTTGCAGGTGTATTTTGTCCTGCTGGCCGGTCTGATCATGGGGCCGGTATACGGCCCACTGGCCGTGTTGCTGTATGTACTGGCAGGGGCAGCGGGGTTGCCTGTGTTTTCCGGAGGCCGCTCGGGGTTTGCGCATCTCATGGGTCCTACAGGGGGTTTTCTGGCGGGATTTGTCGTGGCTGCATATATTTGTGGCCTGGTGGGCGGGGGGCGTAAGACGCCGTTGCCTATACTCTGCTGCGGCGTCTGTGTGGCCATTGGCGTGGTGTACCTTGTAGGAGTGTGGCGTTTGGCTGCTGTATTGGACATGGAAATGCAGGGAGCGTTTGCTTTGGGCCTCATGCCACTTGCTGTGGGGGATCTTTTCAAAGTACTTGCTGCTGTGCTGTCATATCGTTTTCTTTTTTTTCGCAGGTTGTTGCCACGGTGATTGAGCTTTCTTCTGTATCATTTACATATGCCGGAATGACGGCACCTGCCTTGCATCAGGTTTCGTTGAGCATTAAGCAAGGTGCACTGCTGTGCCTTTGCGGTGCCAACGGCAGTGGAAAATCAACCTTGCTGCTGTTGCTAGCAGGACTCTTTGCTCCTGCCTCGGGTACTGTGACCCTTAAGGGGCATTCGCCGTACGGGGGCACCCGCGGGATGCGGGAACAGGCAGCATTGGTCCTGCAGGATGCAGATTTGCAGATACTTGGGGCCACCGTGGAAGAGGACTTGCAACTGACGCTTCCCAGGGGAAAAGACTCGCACGATGCGGCCTTTGCCATGGCAAGACGATTTGGGTTGGCTGAATGCTGGGAGAACCCTGTACAAACCCTTTCATATGGTCAAAAGCGTAAATTGTGCCTTGCTGCCGCTGCTTTGCGCAGACCGGCATTGCTGTTGTTGGATGAGCCGTTTAATGGGCTGGACTATCCGGCAGTGCAAGAGTTGCGCGCTCTGCTGCGGGCAAATGTCACCGCCGGGCTTACGCAGGTCGTTTCTGTGCATGACATGGAGCCGGTGCTTGATCTGTCCGATGCCGTGGCCGTGTTGCATGAGGGGGTACTCGTATCCCATGGGGTACCGGAAAAGGTACTTAACAGCGCAGACCGGTATGGCCTGCGTGTGCCCTGCTCATGGCGCTATAAGCGGCGTATTGAGCCATGGGATTAAGAGCGCTGCCATGAACTGATACTGCTGCTTGCAAGATATACCTGACATGCGTTTTCCAGAGGAGACAAGCGGCCGAGGGTACCCTTCTGAGAAGCGTCTGGTCTTTTGGGGGGGAGGCTGTCAGCATGTCGCAGCGTGTTATTGCATCTCGGAAGTTTTTTGCCTTTTCAGACATACCTTCCAATAGCATGGCCAGCTGTTTGGCCTGCGTGCGTTGCATCGGTCTTGCTAGCTTTGTGCGAGCTCTGCGCGAGCGTACAGTATGGCCCCATACCATGAGTTGTGTTCAGGGGGATGTCTATCAGTACCCACGGGGCTAAAGACTGCGGGCCGGATAGGCGCCGGACCCTGCTTGCAAAGGGAACAAGACAAAATTCACGTATTGTTTTCAGCGGGGGCTGGCTTTTGTGACGTTTCGTGTGTGTGGAGGGCTATGCCGCGAGAATATACGGCATGTTACTCCCGGAGTAATGCTTCAGGCTGCATGCTGGGGCAGTGCACGCATTACAGGATTTTTTTGTTCCACTCAAAAGTGCATTTGCCAGCTGCTTGCTGTGGCGCGTTTCAAAAAGGGATTGGCCAGCTTCTCCCATACTGTTCCGGGAAAAGCTGGCCAAATCCATCAGATGTGGCAGACAGCAACCACAATGGAGGTTACAGTCGTTGGAGTACCCAGGTTACGCGTCCGGCAATGCTCGGCAGGTGTTCTCCAAGAGGCAGGTATTGCTCGGGAAGGGCCGGGTTTTCTGAACGCAGGATGAATCGTTGATTTTGGGCATCCAGAAACACTTTGCGGATTGCAATGCCTTCATACGGAATGAACACACCATATAGTTCGCCGGACAAAATATTTTTTTGCTGCGTATCAAGGGCCACAAAGGCCCCTTTGTGTATCAGCGGCTCCATGCTGGCGGCTTCCAGTTTGAAAACCTGTATGCCAGGGGCCATAAATGACTGGGGCACATTGAGCTTGCTCTGGCCTATGCTGGGCAGCTCACTATGGGCCGTCTGCTCACCATGCATGGCATATACGGTGACCACAGTACTTTTGGCGTCGGGGTCTCCATAAAACATGGAATCTTCCGACACGTGGCCGGCCAAGGGTGCGTCCACGGGCTGATACCCGTGCTCAGTGCGCAGGTACATGGGGCCAGTTCCCTTTTTCAACCAGTCGGGATTTAAACCGAATCGTTCAAAAAGCTTCATGTACCAATCAGCAGGTACACTGTTACGGCGTTTTGCATCTGAAATACTGGATTGCCTGATATCCAAGACATCTGCCAGTTCTACCTGCGTCCGTGTATTGGTAGATAATTTAATGCGCTCAAAGACTTCATCAAAGCTAGACACGTTGTTCTCCTGCCTTTTGTTGGCACTACGCGGCTCAAATCCAAACTGTACCGCGGTGGTAGGCGTACCAGGCTGGTGGGGCCATCTGAATCAGCCCCTGCCTGATGCCAATAATGCTCCAAAGTTGTTGGAGTGGGTATTCCTCAATATTGTTGCATGAGCTGCAGAATAAAAAAGAAGCTATGCAACGCACTCTATAAAAAAACAGCAGGCCACTTTAGTCTATGGGGTTTGCCATGGCACACAGACAATTCGCTACAACATATAATGCGTTATGCCGAAGCATGCTGCGGGTACGTATATACAAAAAGGGTGCCATATGTGATTGTGCGTTGCCAATAGCGGAGATTGTGTATGTTTTGATAGACAGAGCAATGGTATGGATGTCACATGTTACACATGTGTTGCGCAACACATGTGTAACATGTGACGAATGGGTCATCGCAAGTATTCAAAAAAAGCATCATCCCGGGACATGATCACACGGGTATTATCTTTCAGACTACGAGCGTAGGCTTCAAGGCTACGTTTGAATGCGTAGAATTCCGGTGACTGTTGCAGGGACTCTGCATAGATACGTGTTGCCTCGGCATCACCTGTACCCTGAATGATTTCGGCTTTACGGCGAGCTTCTGCAATGATCACAGCCTGTTCACGATCCGCTGTTGACCGGAGCTTGGTCGCTTCTTCCTGGCCTTCAGAACGGTATTGCTTGGCTTGGCGCTCTCGCTCGGCGCGCATGCGGCCAAAAATGGCGCGCTGGTTTTCCGGGGGCAGATCAGCCCGCTTGATGCGCACGTCGATGACTTCCATGCCGTAGTCCCGCAGTATTTCAGAAGAACGTTTTGTGACTTCTTCCATAATAACAGAGCGTTTGGAGGAAACAACTTCAGAAAGCGGATAACGGCCAAGGAATACACGCATCTGAGAGTATACGATATCGTCCAATCGGGCTTGTGCACCATTTTTGGTACGCACAGTCCGATAGAACAACAACGGGTCAGTTATGCGCCAGCGGGCATAGTTATCCAGCAAGAGAGCTTTTTTGTCGCTGGTCAACACCTCTGCGGGTTTGGCATCATATTCAAGGATTCGCGAGTCAAAGTAGATGATGTTCTGCATAAAAGGTATTTTAAAATGCAGACCAGGTGCTCTGACATCACCCACAGGTTCACCTAATTGCAAGACAATGGCTTTTTCTGTCTGGTGCACCGTGTAAACGGATTGCAAGACCGCAACAAGCAGGACAAAGATCAATAAGAATAGGGGGGCACTTTTTTGGGTCATTTCTGCTCTCCCTTTCTGGCGCGGTCTGCATTGAGCTTGTCCAGAGGCAGATAGGGCACTACGCTGCTGGTGTTGCTGTCCAGGATGATTTTTTCTAGGCTGGGGTTGGAAAGTATTGCTTCCATAGCCTCAATATACAAGCGCTTACGCGTAATATCCTTTGCCTTATTGTATTCTGCCAGCACGCTTTTAAAGCGCTCTGTTTCGCCTTTTGCGTTACGGACCTTGGACTCTTTGTAGGCTTCTGCATGGTTGATAATTGCGGCGGCCTGTCCGCGTGCACGGGGCAAGACTTCATTTTGATAGGCTTCTGCCTCGTTGATGATGCGGCTTTTGTCTTCACGGGCGCTGGCAACATCCTTAAAGGCGTCAATGACTTCCTTGGGCGGATGAACATCCTGCATCTGCACGGCAACAATATGGATGCCTGCATGGTAGTTATCCAATATTTTTTGCAGCAGGACACGGGCATCACTTTGTATGGTGAGCTTGCCGTCGGTCAGAGCCGAATCAATGGCATTATACCCGATTACCTCGCGCATGGCCGCTTCTGCGGCACTTTTTACTGTCCATACTTGCTGCGAGACATTAAACAGGTAAGCCACCGGATCTTTGATCTGGTACTGCACAATAAACTGCACGTCGACGATGTTTTCGTCGCCCGTGAGCATGAGGGACTCCTCCTTTACAGGGCGGAGCTGGCCTTGTGCGAAGTTGCTGCTGGATTTACTGCGAAATCCAACCTCAACGCGGCGTACTTGTGATATTTTAGGTGTTTGCACAGACTCTATCGGAAAAGGAAACCGATAGTGAGGGCCTGGCTGGGCAGTTCGGCTGAACTCGCCAAAACGTAGTACAACGCCTACTTCATCCGGCTCTACGATAAAGATACCGGAAGCCAGCCATAACAACACCAAAAGGCCCAGGGCGAACTTGCCTGCCGGAAAATGGAAGCCGCGCAATTTTTTTAGCCCGTCTCCAAGTATATCCGAGCCGGAGCCCTTGGGTCCTCGATCGCCGGGGGGGATTCCCCCAGGCTGCCTTTGCCGTTTTTCTTGCAGTTTTTCCCAATCCCAGTTCATAATGTCTGAAAATAGAGTACTTGGGCAAGACGGTCAAGCAAACGATGCCAGTTCTTTATATTTTGAGGATGCCGCTGGCAGGAACCATGATGAGGAAAGCATGAAGCAAATATGTAAAGGTGTGTTCAGGGCGTATGATATCCGGGGGGTGGTGGATGTTGATTTTGATGAAGAGTGGGTGGAGCGTCTTGGGCGAGCCTTGGGCACATATCTGTTGCAGCGCGGTATAGGTTCTGCGGTGGTGGGGCATGACTGTAGGCACAGTTCTCCAGTATATCATGCGGCACTGACACGTGGGATGCTGTATACTGGTGTGGATGTGGTCAGTGTGGGGATGGTGCCTACTCCCGTATTGTATTTTGCAGTGAAGCACCTTGCCAGGCAGGGGGGAGTGATGGTGACGGCCAGCCATAATCCACCGGAGTATAATGGTTTTAAGGTGTGGGCCGGTGCAACTACCATACATACCAGTGAGATAGATCGTGTATTTACCATTATGGAGTCCGGTGATTTTGCCAAGGGCCAGGGGATGGGCTGTGAGGTCGACATTATTCCTGCGTACATTGAGGCTGCGGCAAAAGATATTATCCTCGTCAAGCCACTCAAAGTGGTATTGGATGGAGGCAACGGGGCGGGCGGAATTGTTTGCGCCGAGCTGTTAAGACGTATAGGCGCTGAAGTGGTAGAGCTGTATTGTGAGCCTGACGGGAGTTTTCCCAATCATCACCCCGACCCGGTGGTAGAGAAGAATATGGCAGGCCTAAAGACCCGGGTAGCGCAGGAGCAAGCCCATTGCGGCATCGGGCTTGATGGCGACGCTGACCGCCTTGGCGTGGTGGATGAGGCTGGTCGTCTGCTTTTTGGGGACGAGCTGCTTGCCATGTATGCACGTGAAACATTGCGCCAGTTTCCCGGTGCTCTGATTATGGGCGATGTAAAGTGCTCGGATCGGTTGTTTGAGGATATCGAGCTCCATGGTGGGCGTTCGCTCATGTGGATTACAGGCCATTCGGTGATGAAGGCCAAGATGCTGGAGGCCGATGCCAAGCTGGCCGGAGAAATGAGCGGGCATATGTTTTTCAATGACCGATGGTACGGGTTTGATGATGCCATTTATGGTGCGGCCCGTTTTTTGGAACTTGCGGCGGCATCCGAGATGCCTGTATCGGGCATGCCGGGGTGGCCCCCAAGCTTTAGTACACCGGAGCTGCACATAGACTGTCCTGATGCGGTAAAATTTGCTGTGGTGCAAAAAGCGCAAGCGTATTTTGCGCAACAGTATACCGTAAGTGTCGTTGATGGCGTGCGTTTAATTTTTGATGATGGTTGGGGGTTGGTCAGGGCTTCGAACACTCAGCCTGTCTTGGTGTTGCGCTTTGAGGCACGGACACAGGAACGCCTGCAGGAGATTCGCTCTTTGGTAGAAAGGCATGTACATGCCTGGATTGGGGAATCTGTCGAATAATGCTACCTTTTTATATGGTGACACGGGGGTATGTGCCCAAAGTTCATGGCGCTCTGTCAGGTACCCCTTAGTCAAGGATAGGACGGCGCTCAGTGAGCGGCATGGTCCGGTATGGAGTTTGGGAATATGAAAATACTGCGTGCTTTGCGTATGGAACGATGTATTGGATGCCATTCTTGTTCACTGGCCTGTGCTCGGCTGGTCCACAAGCGTCTTTCGTGGACCTCTGCCGGAATCCACATTATGTCGGCAGGGGGGCTTACTACAGGGTTTGAGGCCCGCGTCTGTGTTGCCTGTGAGCCTGCAAATTGTGTCAAGGCATGCCCCACGGGTGCGCTCAAGCAGCGTCAGGGTGGCGGAGTAAAGTTTTACAGAAAGCTTTGCATTCAGTGTGGGGTGTGCGCTCCGGCCTGCCCTGTGGAAGCCATTTTTTTTGATACTGAAGAACTTTTGCCGTATCTTTGTATCCATTGTGGGCGGTGCGTCGTATTTTGTCCGCATCAGTGCCTTGAGATGACAGAGGTGGAAGAAGAGGGCAGCATCCACAGGGCAGGGCGGTTGGATAGCGCTGAATCTGAAGCCGGCGAGGAGATCTAATGCGCTCAAATCTTTCATCTTTCAGAGTACTACATGTCAACATGGAAAATGGCGTCTCCAAGGTACTGTTCTTTGATGATCGTGTGGAGTATTTGGGCGGTAGCGGCCTGGCTGCGGCTTTGTACCAGAGATATGGCGTTGATGACGCATGCGCGGATGACCCTCGCCAGCCCCTGATATTTGCCATTGGTCCGCTTACGGGTTTTTTTCCGCTGATGAGCAAGGTGGTGTGCGGGTTTCGGTCGCCATATACTGGAGAGTGGGCAGAAAGCCATGCAGGGGGCCGATTGGCTTTGGCATTGCGGTTTTCAGGGTGCGATGCGTTGATGATAACCGGCAGGGCGCATTCGCTTTCGTGCGTGGTGGTGGGAGCAGGTCGTACCGAGCTGCATGATGTGCACTACATGCGCGGGCAGGATGTCTTTACCACCGGCAAGTATATGCGCCGCTTTGCCAAGGGGGCCCAGGGGCATCGGAGTATCCTGCGTATTGGGCCTGCGGGTGAAAACGGGGTCCGATATGCGTGTATCAACGTGGATTCCTTTAGGCATTTCGGCAGACTGGGTGCTGGAGCGGCCATGGGGTACAAAAATCTCAAAGGCATTGTGATACAGGGAGACAGCAGCATGCCGCTCCCGCAAGGAAAAGAATACCCCAAGCTGTTTCGCACTGTGTACGACGAGGTGAGCCGCTCGGGGATCATGCAAAAATATCATGACCTTGGCACTGCAGAAAATCTTGCAGTACTCAATGAACTCAAGGCGTTGCCGTGGCGTAACCTGCAACATACCTCTGCGCCTGAAATAGACGGTATATCCGGTGAGCGCTTTGCCGAGCAGTTGTTGTTGCGCCAAACAGCGTGTGCGGGTTGCCCTGTGGGCTGTATTCACATCGGGTTGCTGCGCCAGCAATTTGCCAGTGAACATGAATACTTGTACAGACAGGTTTCCTATGATTATGAGCCTATTTTTGCCCAAGGCTCCATGCTGGGCATATCGCAGGCCTCTGATGTTTTGGCGTTGTTGGATGAGACTGAAAAGTTAGGCCTTGACTGCATGAGTAGCGGGGTGGCTTTGGCGTGGCTGGCCGAAGCTGTAGAAAAGGGAATGGTTACAGAGAAGGAAACCATTGTACCTGTGGGCTTTGGTAATGTGCAGGGCTTCATGGCTGCCCTGTGGCATGTGACACATGAGAGCAATGAGTTATACCGGCTTTTGGGCCAGGGTACCGCCAGAGCGGCAGAACGTTTTGGTGGGGCAGACTTTGCCTGTGTGCTGGGGCAGGAAATGGCCGGGTATGCCACGGGTGAAGTTTTTTTTGTCTCGCAGGCCATGGGCTTTCGCCATTCGCACCTTGATAGTGGAGGATATAGCTATGATCAGAGCGCCAATGACAAGGATGCAAACAGAGCGGTTGCCTTTCTCATGGATGACGAACACAAGCGGATAGTGCTTAACTGCATGGTATCCTGCATGTTTGCCCGCAAAACATATACAGTGGAACGCTTGCAGGAAGCCCTGGCTTCAGTGGGTATGCGTGAGGTTGCCGATGGCTTGGGTAAGGCGGGAAGCCATGTGCAGGCCCAACGCTGGCGCTTGAAAGTTGCCACTGGTTTTGATGTGGATGCGGTGCGTATTCCTGACAGGTTTTCCGAGGTGGCTACCTGGAAAGGGCCAGTGGATGTGTCATACATGAAGGAGTTGCAGGCTTGCTATGGCAAGGCCATTGCCCAGATGGTCTCCCGGGGAGGAGAATAGATGTTTTTTCGGGTACGTGGTGCGGCAAAGGGCCCTTTGTTCAAGGGGCATACCCCGGGTGAGAAGTTTTTGCGGGCATTGCTACTGATTGGTGTCTTTGCGGTTGCGGGTTGGGGCTTTTGGCTGAATTCTGAGGTTACCTTGAATAACATTCAGTCCCGGGGGGCTGTATGGGATGAGACCGGCCTGTTGCAAGAAGATGAAAAGCAGGGCTTGCGTGCCATGGCTGCACGCTTTACTGCCGAACATGGCATCAACGTACGTATGCAGTTGTGCACAGGTAAAGCGGAGTTGCCTCGCCAGGCTCCACGGACGCTGTATATTGTCATCAGCCCGGAACACAAGCAGGTCCTGATTGATTTTCCGCCGCTGTTGCACAAGGCATTGGGCGATGAGTTTATGGACTGGTTACAGAATACGCACTTTGTTCCGTATTTTGCACAGGAACAATGGGGAATAGGGCTTGCGGATGCCTTAAAAGCAATTTGGCAACGACTTGCCCAATGAGTGGGGATGGTATGAAAACAGTAGAAATTTTTACGGATGGTTCTTGTCTTGGCAATCCCGGCCCAGGAGGATGGGCGGCTGTGTTGCGTTGCGGTGACAAAGAACGCGAGCTTGGCGGTGGATTTGCGGATACCACAAATAACCGTATGGAAATTTTGGCAGTTATCGAAGGCTTAACAGCGTTGTCGGAACCATGCACTGTTCAATTATACACTGATTCGCAATATGTGTGTAATGCGGTAGAAAAACAGTGGCTTGCAGGGTGGCAACGAAATGGCTGGAAAACAGCCTCCAAAAAATCTGTCAAAAATAAAGACCTGTGGTTGCGCCTACTCCCCTTGCTTGCCCGGCATGCAGTACGCTTCCACTGGGTGAGGGGACATAGCGGACATCCAGAAAACGAGCGTTGTGATGCCATTGCACGAGCATATGCCGCGGGTCCTGATTTGCCACGAGACAGGCAGGAAGATGTATGAAGCATTGGTAGGGGGACTGCAATACCGTGTGTACCGGGAGGCCAAAGCCCGGCGTTTTTTGTGTGAACAGCCGTATGGGCGACTGGTATCTGCCTTGGCAGGATTTGGCACGTTATACCCTCTGGATAGAGGAGCCGTCTTGGCAACGCTGGTAACAGCGTAGCCATGCCCTGAACTGTGGGCAGTCGCTGGGATTGAACTTTTTTGTGACAATGGAAGGTGCACGTGGGGTTTGATTGGACGGCGGACGTATATACGTGGTGGACTGCCCTTGGCAAGCCTCTTTTACGGCTGGTATTTGCCCTGACCGTCAGCATGTTGCTGGCCAGTATTATCGAAGCCTGCAACTGGACCAGAGGGGTGGCCAGGGTGGCAGCGCCATTGGTCCGCATCGGACGTTTGCGCGATCTTTCGGGTGCAGCGTTTTCGTTGGCATTTGCTTCATCTTTTGCTGCCAATGCCATACTGGCCGAAGGCTATGAAAAGGGTGAGCTTTCGCAAAAGGAGCTGTATCTGGCCAATGTCTTCAACTCGCTCCCTGTGTATTTTTTGCATTTGCCCGGCATGGCCCTTGTGGCGGTATCTGTGCTGGGGGGCGTTGGGATGCTGTACGTGGGCTTGACGCTACTGGCCGCTGTCTTGCGTACTGCCGCGGTCATTGTCTGGGGCCGATTGTTTTTACCACCCCTGCCCCCGGGCTGTGTTTCTTGCCGTCTGGATGAGTATGCCCCTGCCACCTGGCATGAGGCCTTGCAGCGTAGTCTCAGGCGTTTTTACAAACGTATACCGCGTATTCTCTATATTACAGTGCCTGTGTATATATGCGTGCTTGTATTGCAGGGGCCGGTAGAGGCCCTTGTGCGGAAATATATGGATGCTCTGCCATTTATGAAGCCGCAGACGCTCTCTGTGGTACTGTTGTACATTGCGGCAGAGAGTGCCTCTGCTGTTACAGCAGCAGGAGCGTTGCTTGACAGCGGTAGTGTGGGATGGCGAGAGATGGTTCTGGCCTTGCTGGCAGGTAACCTGTTATCAACGCCGATGCGCGCTTTTCGGCATCAGTTCCCTGCCTATGCCGGTATTTACAGGCCGCGCCTTGCGTTGTGTCTCATCATGGTAAACCAGTCATTACGTGTGGCAAGCCTTCTTGTGGTGGGAGTGCTTTTTTATCTCTGCACTCTGGTATAATGCCATCGTGGGTGTGTCGCCTTTGCCGGGCAGCAGGGGCAGGAGGCTCGTCTACGCATATTGAGCTGCTATGGCAAAAGTTTGTGGATTTTGCCTACTGCGGACTTGTGGCAGGGGGTGATGTACGTCGATCACAGGGCAACTGTCGGCCATGGGCATCCTGGATATTTTGGCAGAGGCATGCGTGTGTTTTTTAGGGGATGTACATACCAAATGACGGAGTGAGCCTTTGGGCCCGCTCCGTCATTTGGTATGTACATGGCGGATTGTTTGCTAGTCGGTATTCAGCGTTTTTTCTTGCGGGAATACCGGCAGGTAACGATAGGACAGACTCAGTATAGCGGCGCCGTAGGCAATGATCAATGCGCTGGCAGCCCATTCAACCCAGTTGGGGTTGTATACTTCCCACGTTGTAAAAGGCATGACCGGCATGGCCAGACCTTGTACAGTGAATACATAGCGGTTGATGGTGACGCCAATGCAATCAAGTATGGCTGCGGTATAAAACAGGCCAGGCTTGTTACGCAGGCTTGGGGTAAGCAGGACAATGGCTGGCAGGACACCGCACAACCCAAGCTCTACCCACAACAGCCATTTGCCGTATACAAACTCAAAGAAGTTTTGATCAAATGTCAGGCCGGAGCGGGGCAGTACATCAGATATCCAAGCCCATGTATCAGCAAACTTGAAAACCAGGTACACAGCCAGCATGGCACCGGCAATTTTTCCCATAAGTGATTTTACTTCCCAGCTGACCAGCTTTTTGCCTGTCATTTTTTCCATAAGGGTCGCGACCAAGACGGTAAATACCGGGCCCGAACCAACGGCAGAGATTACAAACAGGAAAAATGTCCACGGCCAGATGAAAAAACCGTCTCGCAATACATAGGGGCGGCCAAAGAGCACACCATACATACCGCCCAGAGAGCCTTGGTGAAAGGTGGACAAAAAGGCCCCCACACCGGCAAACAGTGGCATGACAACGTGCAGATTGTGCGCCAGATGCTTCAAAATGGGAATTTTATTCAGCTGACGCTGTTCCAGGATAAGCGGGATGTATTCAATGACCAGCACGATACAGTAGCAGGTGATACAAAAGATCACTTCTGTCAGCATGGAGTGCACATTGGGGTGCCAATACCCGAACCATGCCCGCAAAGGCTGACCGATATCCAGGGTCAAAACAAGCATGGCACCGGAGTAGCAGATAAAACCGATAATGACTGCAAGGTTTATGATATGCTTGAGTGGATCAATATTCAGGATATAGCGCAAAAGGCCGGTGAAGAATGCGCCGGACCCCAAGGCAATAACCGCAAGGTCAAAGGTAATCCACAGCCCAAAACCGAAGTAGTCATCAAGAGCTGTCTCACCAAGCCCAAAACGCAAGACACGAAACGCGGCGTAGGCTCCCCATAACAGCACTAGGCTCACAACAGCCATCCATACAGAAAACCTGGTGAAGGAACAGCGGGAGGTTCCTTGGGGAAACAACTCGTGATCAACGGGAAGGTCGTAATTTTTTTCCATAAGAGCTACCCCTTGACCTGTTCATGTTCAAGATAGTTGTCACCCAAGCGGCGGACCCATTGGCGGCGGCTGAGGTAATAGACCTGCGGCTGTGCCCCAAGCCGCTCCAGTAGACGAAACGCATATTTGCTACGTGACAGTTCGTAAACGGCATGGTCGGGGTTGAGCAGATCGCCAAAGACAATGGCACCGTTGGGACAAGCCTCGGCGCATGAGGTGACATATGCTCCATCAGGCAGATCATCAGGGTCACGCTCTTCAACGCGTGCAAGGTCTCTGGCTGCCATCAGGCGGTGATGGCAGAAGCTGCATTTTTCAACAACCCCTCGGGGGCGGACAGAAACATCCGGCGTCAGGGTCTTGTCCATGCCCTCGGGCCAGATGGGGTCGTACCAGTTGAAATAGCGTGCATGATACGGGCACGCGGCCATACAGTATCGGCAGCCGAGGCAACGCGGGGTGACCTGACTAACGATACCACCCTCTTCATTTTTGTCTGTGGCAATAACCGGGCATACAGAAACGCAAGGAGGATAACCACACTGTTGGCAGGGGCGTGGCAGGTACGCTACATCGTGATCAGGAAAAGGCTTTTTGTTCGAGAGCTCATACACAACAAGCCAGTTAAGTGTTTTAAGCTTGTTGGAGGCGTCAGGCACAGGGGCAACGTTGTTTTCAGCTTGGCAGGCAACCATGCATGCGCCGCACCCCGTACATTTGTCCAAGTCGATTGCCATTCCCCATTTTATTTTGAATTCTTTTATAGAGGCCATGCGGTCTTTCCCTTATGCTTTGGCAATGTTCACGCCGACACGTGTCCAGATGGAACGTCCGGTCACGGGCTCAAAGTCTACAGTGAGCAAGTGCATGATATTGGCACCTTTGTTTTTGCTGAACTGATCAAAGGCGGTGTGACCGAAGCCGAGTGGTACGGCTACGGTGTCGGATGTGACCCCTTCGAAAATGTTCACCCTGGCACCAAAGGAACGGTCCTTGCTGCTCACTATGACGGCATCATGCTGCTGTACCCCCAGCTTGCGGGCGGTAGCCATGTTCATCATCACATATAATTCGTTGCCCTGTAGTTCCCAGCGTCGGATGGTTTTTGTGTTGAATGGTGGAATACCGGTATTGCTGGTGCCAAGATTCAGCTTGTGCACAGGAGCAACGGCAAAGGGTTCTTTGGGTATGGCAGAGGGAACGGTCTGCCGCAGAATATCAGCACGCAGACGCATGCCAACCATGGGGAGAGTGGTGGTACTGACATGGGGAACACCGCTGCCGAGCGACTGAAAGTTTGCTCCCATCGCGCGGGCTTTTGCCTTGAGAACGCTTTCAAAAGTAGAATGCCCAAGGTTTATGCCCAGCTTTGCAGCTGTGATAAGCAGAAGATCGCCCGCAGGGCGGGCATCGACCAGAGGGCTGATTACCTGCTTGGCAAGACAGTATGTAACCTTGCCGCAACCGTAGGGGGTATTGACATCATCCTGTCGCTCAAGACCTGCTGGTGTCGGCAGCACAAGGTCACACAACATGGCGGTTTCATCAAGAAAGGTGGAAAAAGAGACCTTGAAAGGAATTTTTTTCATCACTTTTGCCATGTCATCCGCCTGTGGCAGAGCATAGGCGGGGTTGGCCTCGTGGATAAGCATAACCTGAGGCACAGCAACCTTGCCTGCGTTGATGCGCGAAAGGTAGGCCACAAAGTCCTGTTTGATCATCTGGCTGCGCGACATGGCAGAGGGTACCACCGTGTCGGCAATGGGAAGTGCAGTAATATTTTTTGCCCCCAACAGCATGTTGACAGCAAAACCGGCCAAGGCCACGGCAACGCCAGCGCCCTGGCCAAATTCCGAACCGGTAACAACCAGTGGCCGGGATGCCGCAGACAGCTGGTCGGCAACCGATTGCAGCTTGGCCGGGGAAAGCCCGGTCAGCTTGGCCACCTTTGCGGGGGTAAAGCCAGCAGCCAACGCTTTGAACTGCCCAAAATCCACCATATTGGCAATGGCTCCGCCGTTAATCAGCAAGTGGGCAATGCCCATGGCAAAAACAGCTTCTGTGCCGGGCTTTATGGGTACCCATTGGTCTGCACCGGCAGCGGTGTTGTTTTGTACCGCGCCTGCGTAGACATAGCGTACGCCGGGTTCTTCGCCATGGGGACGTTTTTCTGCAAACAAACGGCGGTTGCGAATGGCCGGTCCCCACGATTCAAGCACGTTGGCCCCAATGGCCAGCACATGATCGCTGGTCTCAAAGTCGAACCCTGGTTGCCCTTGCCCGCCCATGAGTTCCCATGCATGGCTTGCAGGCTGTGCTTCGCCGGGCATTAAAAAAAAGTTGGAAGAACCTGCCGCTGCCAGCAAACCCGAAAGCAGTTCGTTAATGGTGCCGTTTTCGTCGCCGGACAAACAGGCGAGCTTTTCGGCAGAACCTTGCACTGCGCTCAGTTGTTCTTCCAGCATGGCCTGTGCTTCACCCCAGGTAATAGCTACATATGCGCCGTCAGAGGTCCGGCGCAACGGACGTTTGAGGCGCGAGGGGCTGTACAGCATCTGTACTTCTGCCGCGGCAATGGCAGAGATACCGCCAAGGCTCAAGGGGTGGGCAGGGTCACCGATGGCACGCACCGGGCGGCCTGCCACGGTTCGCACCTTCATGCCCACGGATGACGGACACAGCTTGCTGACCGTGGGGATAAACTCGCTAGGGCCGTCTTCATTACGGGGAATCCATGGCCAATTTTGCGTCCAGATACTGACATCGTCAGTGAGTTGCCAGGGCAGAGGGGTGGCCATGATACCCACAGTGCTGCCAGCAACAAATTTCATGAAACCTCTTCTATCCAAAGACATTGCAGCGCCCCTTTTTATTTGTGACACACAAAGCATGCGTTGCTGGAACGAGTCACCCCGTAATGGTCAGGGTGGGCATGGCACCGTTCACACTGCCACATTTTCATGGTCCCTTTACTGTATTTTGTCAGCTTGTTTTCTTTGTAGACCGGTGGCTTGTCCATGCCTGCCACGTCAATGTGACACATGTTACATAGCTCGCGGGTGGTGAGATCCATGTGACACTGGCCGCATGTTTCCAGGCTATGCGCTGCATGGCTGAAAAAGACATTGTCAGGCTGCATCTGATAGACGAGCCATTTCACTTCTTTTCCGGGGGTTACGTATTCATTGATGTAACGTTCTTCTTCCGGGTCGGAGCCCCTGGGATCCGTATGGCAAGGAGCACAGTTCGCTGTGGTGGGGAGTCCGGCAAAGGTGTCGTCTTCTCGGGAGTAGTGGCAGTCGGCACAGTCCATTCCTGCGTCTTCGACATGGACGGTATGGCTGAAGCTGACCGGTTGTTGTTTTTGGCTGTATAAGATTTCGGGGAATACCCACCACCCAAAGATGAGTGCCAAGACCAGACCGACAAAGAAGGGGGCCGCGCTGCTTCGGCAGCACCGGTTTTTTTCACTGTCTGAGCTGTCCAAATGCCTATCCTCCATAAGCCCTTGCCCTTTGTTTCTGAGTAAAGATGAATCCGGATACTTACTCTGCCACACTAAAGAGACTACGTGACCGCAGGCTGAAATGTCAAGGTGAAAAAAAATCACGAACGAGATGGCTGTTTCTTCAACCAGTTAATTTGGCTTACTTTTTTCTGCCTCTCCACTCGGTCTGCCGTAGATGTCATCAAAGCGTTCTATGTCGTCTTCTTCCAGGTATGGACCTGTTTGTATCTCTATTATTTCCAATGGAATTCTACCGGGGTTTGTGAGGCGGTGCATGGCTGTCACAGGTATTTCGACCCACTGGGTACACGAGAGTAACAGTTCGTTGTCGTCCACCTGCACCTGGGCTGTCCCTTGAATGACCACCCAGTGTTCACTGCGGTGATAATGTCGTTGCAGTGAGAGTCGGGCACCTGGGAGCACGGTAATGCGCTTGATTTTATAGCCTGGCCCCACTTCAAGCACGGTATAGCTGCCCCATGGACGGTGTACGGTCAGGTGGACCTCGGTCAGGGGGCTCGCCTCGGCTTTCAGTCGTGCGACAACTTCACGCACGCGTTGTACCTGATTTTTGGCACAGAGCAGGGTGGCATCACGCGTTTGCACGGCAATGACGTCTTTCAGGCCGATGGCGGCCAGCTTGCCCCCACGCGAAAGCAGCAGGCTGTTTTCGCAATCAATGGCCATGGTGTCACCTTGTACAACGCAGTTTGTCTCGTTCTTTTCTCCTAGCCGAAAAATTGCTTCCCAGCTGCCAAGATCATCCCAGCCAAAGTTGCTTTCAACCACGGCAATCTGGGTGACGTGCTCCATTATGCCGTAATCAATGGAAATAGAAGGAATGGTGCTATAACTTTGCCGGAGCGGTGTTTGGGCACGTTTTTTCCACCATAATGATAAGGCCGGCTGGTGTTTGGCAAGGGCCTCTATCAGGGCCCGGCCATGGAATACAAACATGCCGCTGTTCCAAAAATGCATACCGTCACGTAAAAATATTTCTGCTTTTTTTCGCTCCGGTTTTTCCACAAACCCCTGTACCGCATAGCAGTCCTTGGCAAGCTCTGCACCTCGGTGAATATACCCGTAGCCTGTTTCCGGATGGGAGGGAGGGATGCCAAAGGTAACAAAGTATTTTTGTGCAGCCAGCGTGGCGCCCGTCTGCACCGCCTGCTGCCATTTTACAGGATCATGGATCATATGGTCAGAAGGAAAAACCGCCAGCAACGGTTCGCCACCCTGCCGCATGGCTGCTTCAAGACCCAAAACAAGGGCGGGCAAGGTGTTGCGTATCATGGGTTCGGCCAATACTTTGGCTTCAAGAGTCGGGTCCAGCTTTTTGGCTTGTGCCCGGACTTCAAACACATGTTCTTCATTGGTGACAATATGAATACGCTCGGCAGGAAAAAGAGTCAGCGTACGCTTGATGGTTTGCTGCAACAAGGTAAGCTCGCCATTGAGCGCCAAAAGCTGCTTGGGAAACAGCGCGCGTGACAGGGGCCATAAGCGGGTGCCCGAACCTCCGGCAAGAATGATGGCGTGGCATTGCCGCATGGGATCTTTGGATTGCGTTTTTGAGGCGTGCGGAGTTGAAGCAGTCATAACCTGAAAGCCTCCTGTGTTACAAAAAAGAGATGGCTGAGGCCACATGCAGCGTTGCACAGGCGGGAATGCCGTATTGTTCAGCCTCACTGTTTTGAGGCTTTGCACGGGATACATGAGTGGCCAAGGGCAAAGCGTTGGAAATGTGCACCGGAAAAAATATGCGTGCTGTAAAGGCGTGTGGGCACAAAATTTTGGAGCGGTAAAACGCGGGCATGGCAAAATCCATGCGTACTCCTCATTTTAAATGACGGCCGATTATGACATCAGAGTTATTTGCAGCATATGCATATAACGCATTGCAGTAGCTCTGTACACTAAAAAGGATGTGTATTGAAGGATAAAGATCCACTGGCTGGAAGCGGCAAGGTGCCCTTGCCTACCCGCTGTTGGCTAGGCCAAGTGTGCAGGCAGTGGAGGCGTAAGCATTTTGCTTCCTTGACAATATGTTGCCGCATGGCGTGGTGGCGTCAAACTGATGCAGGCAATGCTGCGAGGGGGTACAATGGGCTGTATTCCCCGCAGGGTGCGCCCCGCAGGGGGCACACCCTTGATGGGGGCGAAAAAACGCAAGGCAGCAATACCGGGCTTTAGGGGTATAGTGCTGCTTCTTTTGGGTAGATGGCCTCGACAGCACACTTATACGCAGCAAAATTGTTGTCTGCGATGGCTTTGCGCGCACCGCGCACCAAGTCAAGAAAATAAGTCAGATTGTGAATGGAGTTAAGCCGGTATGACAGGATTTCCTGCGCATGGAACAGGTGGCGCAGATAGGCGCGGCTGAAGGTGCGACAGGTGTAGCATGTGCACAAGGGGTCAAGGGGGCCGTCATCTTCGGCAAATTTGCGTCCCCTGATGTTCACTTTGCCTTGTGACGTGTACAGGGTGCCGTTGCGTGCGTTTCGGGTGGGCAGCACACAGTCGAACATGTCAATGCCGGCATTGATTCCGTTGATGATGTCAAGCGGTGTGCCCACGCCCATGAGGTAGCGCGGCTTGTAGTCGGGCAAGAGTGGCGCGCTATGGTAGAGTATGTCCAACATTTCGGGTTTGCTTTCGCCTACGGAAAGCCCCCCAAGGGCAAAGCCGTCAAAGGGGATTTGTGTCAACTCCTGGATTGATTCTTCACGCAGGTCTTTGAAAAAGCCGCCTTGGGCAATGCCAAACAGCAGATTGCCTGCTGTGCCCTGCGGATAGGCTTCACGACAACGCTGTGCCCAGCGTGTGGTCATCTTCAATGAGTCTGCGGTATACTTTTTGTCGGCACCATACGGTACACATTCATCCAGCACCATCATGATGTCTGCATTGAGGTTGCGCTGGATGGCGATAGCTTTTTCTGGCGTAAACAGGTGTTTTGAGCCGTCAAGGTGCGAGCGGAACTCCACGCCTTTTTCGGTGATACGGCGTAGCTCACTGAGACTAAAGACCTGAAAGCCACCGCTGTCTGTCAGGATAGGACCACGCCATGCATTGAACTCGTGCAGTCCGCCACGTCTGGCTACCAGCTCGTCGCCTGGCCGCAAATACAGATGATATGTGTTGCCGAGTATGATTTCGGCCTGCATGGCGTGCAGGTCATCAGGAGCCACGGCTTTTACGCTACCCACCGTGCCCACAGGCATGAAAATAGGCGTATGCACCGGCCCATGTGCAGTTTGCAGCATACCGGTACGAGCATTGCCGTCTGTAGCATATATGGTAAATTTTCCGATAGTTGACATATCTCCACCATATCCGCACTGGGCGTGTTTGAAAAGCCCGGCCTTGCGAGCAGATGTATTTTTAGATGTTTTTGGGCAAAGGGGGCAAAAGAAAAATACTTGTTTTTTTGGGGGGGGAACAAGATAGACTTGTGGAGCCTCTAAGAGGGGGCACTATGTGAGAATATGACAAAGGCACATCTGCTACGGCTGCTTGTTTGGTTTTGATGTGCGTGTATGGGGGGCAGTATGGATGAGATCAGAATCAAACGGAATGGCAGAGAAGAACTTGTGTTCACCGGCAAAGAGCTGGCAGCCGTGGAAGATCACGCATGGCTGGGGGATGCGTTTAACTGGCGGACGCTCCGCCTGTTTCGTACATCCGTGGGCAAATATGTTTTAGGTTCCACATTGCATATGCAGTATCCACGCCGGATGCAAACCTACAGCGCTCTGATTTTTTCTTCAAAGGATGACGTGGGCGCATACCTGCGTACCTGCAATGGCTCGGGCATGGTTGTAGATGCGTTGTTACGTCGCGCCGTGTTATGCGAACAGCGCATGGCAGTGCAGGTGCCTGCCATGTTTGCCCATGCTGAACGCGAAAACGCCATACATGCCTAGGAACTACGGGCATTTTCAGAGGCTTGTTCTCGTGCCGGCAGGCAATCATTCCGGTGCGCCATGGGCAAGCTGTAGAAACAGCAAACAATCCAGTATTTCTGTTAGTTCCTGGTACAGGCCGCCGCTGGCCATGGGTGGACCAAACAGTGCTGTTCTCTGGTTGCGCAGCGACTCGCGTGAAACTGTTTCAGGAAAGGTCTTTGACAGCGTCATGGCAAGGCGTTCTGCCAGCAGGTAGCCTTTTACTCCTTCGTGAAAGAGGTTGAGCTTACGCAGAAAGTTGCCACGTATGGAGTTCCAGTATTCTGTACATGCAGGCGTGGGAGCGTTGGCAACAGCAGTAACGATGGAGGCATACAGGTTGTTGAGGTTTGCGCCCGGAATGCCTGCCCGCCATCCGATGAGCCATGTGTTTCTCTTGAAAAAGAGGCAGTGGTTACGGCCTATGGCCACAATGTCATCAAGTATGCTGCGGGCTTGTACAAGGTCACTGTCTTGCCATACCACAGGCTGGTCTTCTAAAAGCCATGGGGCAATGAAGTCCGTGTCCACTGTCACCCCTGCCAGATGCTTTAGCAAATGGATCAGCCAGGCATTGGCTGCGGGGGAATCCGGGGTCTCCAAATGCGTGTAACTCAGTAGGTATTGTCCTTTACCATAGTTGCCTGCGAGCATACAGGGCTGGCCTTCAAGAAAGGCAGGGCGTAGCGTGATGCCGTAAAGCGCTTCCCACTCTGCAAAGGTGCCTGGTGGCAAGGTATCAAGGGGCAGGTCTGCCACCCAGAAATCATCGCAGGGCGTGGCGTATGTTGCCAGCACATCCACCTTGCCGGTGTGCTCCGGGGCAAAACGTCCGGGCCACCAGATGGGTACAGAGACTTCATGCCCCAATTCTGCCGGTACGAGGGGATGCCCGGCGTGTACACGGGTCCGTATATGGCCACTGACAAAATGTTGCATCCTGTCGGTAAAAGGTGCCCGTCCCCATGGGCACAGTCCCAGCCCTTCTTTGCCAGAAAGCCCCAGGCCCGCCCCGCCGCAGAATCCCATATAGGTACCGCCCCGGGCAACATGGTCGCGTATGGCCTGCATGCCCTGCACGCCTAGGGCCACTGATTTCATGCGGGCATTGCCGCCCGGAACCAGTAACATGCTCTGCTGCTTGCCAGAAAGCAGTCCCTGCGCTATTTCTTGCCCTCTGACCAGACGGTAGGGCAGGCGCAGAGAACGTGCAGCATGCCATGCCAGCAAGCCCCAGATGTGTGAGGCATCCCATAATATGTAAATATTTGACATTTTGTATGTATTTTTGAGTTGGCGACTTTTTTCGTTGTTGGCCATAGCGCATTTGCGTGGCACAACAGCGTATCAGGTGCCGGTGGCAATTGCAAAAGACTGTGCGTCGTCAGAGCCACCGCGCAGAATGTATGGTAGTACAGTTCCGGAGTTTTTCAAAATGGCCGAAAATACGCTTTCCAAGGGTTACGAACCACAGAACATTGAAGACCGGTGGCGGCATCACTGGGAAAAAGACAATACATTCAAGCCAGATATGGAAGCAGCGGATGAGCCGTATTCCATTGTTATCCCGCCTCCCAACGTGACAGGCGCGTTGCATATGGGGCATGCTCTGAATTTGACCTTGCAGGATATCCTGTGCCGGTTCTATCGTCAGAAGGGCCGCAAGGTTTTGTGGGTTCCGGGAACGGATCATGCGGGTATTGCCACACAAAATGTGGTGGAGCGCCAGCTTGCTGCCGAGGGCAAAAGCCGTCACGATCTTGGACGTGAACAGTTTGTGGAGCGCGTCTGGCAATGGCGCGAAGAGTATGGCAACCGCATTTTGAGCCAGGTTCGCAAACTGGGCGCATCTGTAGACTGGACGCGAGAGCGTTTTACCATGGACGAAGGCCTTTCGCATGCCGTGCGTCATGTGTTTGTCAAATTGTATGAAGCCGGGCTGATCTACAAGGGCGACTATATTATAAATTGGTGCCCGCGGTGCCGTACGGCACTTGCTGATGACGAGGTGGAGCACTCTGCCGAGGCCGGGGCGCTGCACTATGTCAGGTATGCACTGGAGGACGGTTCCGGGCATTTGACCATTGCCACCACCCGACCGGAAACCATGCTGGCAGACACGGCCATTGCTGTGCACCCGGAAGATGATCGATTCAAACATCTCATCGGCACATATGCCATACTGCCGCTGGTGGGGCGCAAACTTCTCATCATTGGCGACAACTATGTTGACCGCGAGTTTGGTACCGGCTGCTTAAAGGTAACGCCCGCCCATGATCATAACGACTGGGAACTGGGGCGTAAACACCAGCTTGAGAGCATTAATATTTTGACGGATGAGGGCCTGCTGAATGCAGAAGCCGGTCCGGAGTTTGTCGGTCTGGATTGCCTTGCGGCGCGTAAGAAAATTATTGCAATGCTTGAGGCGCATGGTGCCCTTGAGCGGATAGAGGCGCACGAGCATAACGTGGGGCACTGCTACCGGTGTAAAACCGTGGTGGAGCCATATGTGTCTACCCAGTGGTTTGTGGCCATGACCAAGCTGGCGGTGCGCGCTCGCGAAGCCGTACCTGCAAAGACACGTATTTTTCCGGAAAACTGGCAGAAAACATACTATAACTGGCTCGACAATATCCGCGACTGGTGTATTTCGCGTCAGATATGGTGGGGGCATCGCATCCCCGCTTGGACTTGCAGCCAGTGCGGCGGACTGATGGTGGCCATGGAGGCTCCAGCGGCTTGTACCTGTGGAAGCACTGACCTTGTGCAGGATGAAGATGTGCTGGACACATGGTTTTCGTCGGCATTGTGGCCCTTTAGCACACTGGGTTGGCCCGAAGATACCCAAGATATCAAGCATTTCTACCCCACTTCTGTGCTGGTAACCGGGTTTGACATCCTGTTTTTCTGGGTGGCCCGGATGATGATGATGGGGCTGCATTTTATGGATGAGGTGCCGTTCCACGAAGTGTATATCCACGCACTGGTACGTGACGAACACGGCAAAAAAATGTCCAAGTCCACGGGAAATGTAATTGATCCTGTGTTGATGATTGAAAAATACGGTACGGACAGCTTGCGCTTTACCCTTACTGCCTTTGCTGCCATGGGGCGTGATATCAAGCTGTCTGAAGCACGTATCGAGGGCTACCGGCATTTTATTAATAAAATCTGGAACGCCGCACGATTTGCCTTGATGCATCTGCCGGATGAAAAACCCATGATGCATGATCTGCAAGACGTGGAGGGGCTGCATCACCGCTGGATTTTGCATCGTCTTGAGGTGGTAAAAAACGATGTGGACAGCGCTTTGTGCGCCTATCGTTTCAATGAGGCCGCGCAGGTCTTGTACAGCTTTTTCTGGAATGAGCTTTGCGACTGGTACCTTGAGCTGGTCAAGCCGGATATGCAGGTAGAAGGAGCGCGTCGCGAGCAGGCGCAGTATGTGCTGTGGACCGTGCTCCAGGAAGTATTGGTGCTGATGCATCCTGTGATGCCGTTTGTGACTGCTGAAATTTGGACTGTGCTACCCGGCATGGCTGGCACGGACATAGCGCGAGAGCCTTTTCCGCAGCTGCGCCCTCAGTGTTTAGACACGGATGTGGAGCGGCGTATGGGGTTGGTACAGGGGGTCATTTCCGCTGTACGTACCATTAAGGCAGAATTGAATATAGCCCCGACTACCCGCCTTGATGCCATGGTGCGTACGGCTTCTGATGCCGCTTGCCACGAGTTGACTGCCAATGCCCAGTCCATCTGCGTGCTTGCCCGTCTGAACACGCTTGATATAGGCAATGACGTCAGTGGCCCCAAGGCCTCTGCTTCTGCCGTGGTAGAAGGCCATGAGGTCATTGTGCCGCTGGCAGGCGTGGTGGATGTAGATGCGGAACTTGCTCGTCTTGACAAGGAGCTTGCCAAGATTGGAAAAGAAGCGGAAAAAATCGAGCAGAAGCTTGCCAATGAAAGCTTTGTACAGCGCGCACCGGCAGATATAGTGGAGCGTGAACGTCACCGCGTGGAAGAGCTTGGTGAAGCGCGGGAAAAGCTGGAGGGCTTGCGTCAACGCCTTGCAGAGGCTGTTAATTAGCTCTAAAACAGGGCAAAACGGCTGTTGGCATAAGGGTATTTGTGTGTGGTACATTCCCCAAAAGGGTACGCACCGCACCAGAGCATGGGCCGCATAGTGTGCTCAGGAAGTCGGCAAAAACCGGCTCCATATGGAGGAAGGATGAAAGTCTATTTGATCGGCGCCGGACCTGGCGACCCTGGTTTGTTGACCATCAAGGGGCGTGAGATACTCAGACGCGCTGATGTCATTGTATACGATTATCTGGCTAATGACGCGCTGCTGAGGCATGCCGGGCCTGATGCCGAGATTATTTATGTGGGCAAAAAAGGTGGTGATCATACGCTACCGCAGCAGGATATTAATAGCCTGATCGTGGAAAAAGCTCGGGCAGGCAATGTTGTTGCCCGCCTGAAGGGGGGCGACCCCTATGTATTTGGGCGAGGTGCCGAAGAAGCCGAGGAACTGCTTGTCGCTGGTATTGCCTTTGAGGTTGTGCCGGGGGTGACTTCTGCTGTGGCCGGTCCGGCCTATGCCGGTATTCCGCTGACACACCGCAGTTTTTCTTCGTCCGTGTCGTTTATCACAGGGCATGAAGACCCCACAAAACCGGAATCAGCTCATAACTGGGGGGCATTGGCAGCCAGTACCAGTACGTTGGTATTTTTTATGGGTATGAAAAATCTGCCTGATATTTCACGTAAACTTATTGAGGCGGGTATGGACCCGGATACTCCTGCCGCCTTGGTGCATTGGGGCACCACGGCACGGCATCGCAGCTTGGCAGCCACCATTGCCACACTGCCCCAACGGGCTGTGGAGCAGAAATTTTCGTCGCCCAGCCTCATTGTGGTGGGGCATGTGGTCAGTCTGCGTGACCGGTTGGGGTGGTTTGAACAGCTCCCTCTGCTGGGCAAGGGAATTGTGGTTACCCGTGCACGGGAGCAGGCCAGCGGGCTGGCGGCCTCTCTCACCGAGTTGGGTGCCAATGTCATCCAGTTTCCCACTATTCTGATCCGTCCACTTGATGATTATGCCCCGGTACACAAGGCGATACGGCGTTTGCCCGAATATGACTGGCTGGTATTTACATCCGTCAACGGGGTAAAGCACTTTTGGGCACAGCTTGCGGAGCTTGGGCTTGATACCCGTGCTGTGGGCATGGCCAGAGTGGCTGCCATTGGGCCGGCCACGGCAGAGGCTTTGCGAGTTCGAGGAGTCGAACCTGATTTTATTCCTGAAAAATACGTTGCCGAAGGGGTGGTCAAGGGCATGCTTGAGCGAGGCATGCAGGGCAGCAAAATCCTGCTGCCCAGAGCCAGCGTGGCGCGTGATGTTTTGCCAAAGGAGCTGGTTCGTGCAGGTGCCCGGGTAGATGTGCTGCCCGTGTATGAAACAGTGCCCGACGCTGCCAACTGTCAGGCCGTGCTTGACCTGTTACAGGCAGACGGTATTCATTGTATTACCTTTGGCAGTTCCTCCACCGTGGATAACTTTTTTTCACTCATTGAGCCCGAGGTCATGCGGCGCCACGAAACAGTCCGTATGGCCTGTATCGGGCCTGTAACCCGCAAGACATTGGAACGGTATGGTTTTACCTGTTCCATTCAGCCCGCAGAGTATACCATTCCTGCCCTGGTGAACGAGCTGGTACGTAGTTTTGCGGCGCCTGTATGCGATAAAGGCCGGTAGGGTATGGTATAATGGCGGCAAAAAGTGCCATGGGGCTGGGCGGTTGACAGGCTACTTTTTTGTCTGATGCTGCAAGGTGGCAGCTTCGGATATGTGAATGAAGCGGATACTGCCTTGCCATTGTATGCTGCAGGTGTGTCTAGTAATGAGCCTCTGCGACTTGATGCTTCCACTTGGTATGTCGGCGGTGGGCCAGCTTTTTTCAGGGCGGCCATATCAGGGATGGCCGTATCACATAGAGGGGGACTGTTCCCCCCCCCCGGCGTGGCCGTGTGCGTAGAGTAAGGTGCATGTATGCACCTGTTGTGAGGAGGAAACATGCCGTTGCAACTGGCGGTGCTGGCTTCGGGCAATGGTTCGAATCTACAGGCGATACTTGATCATATTGCAGTAGGCCGGCTGGACGCTGTGGTGCGCGTGGTCGTATCCAACAAAGAAGATGCCCATGCCCTGGAACGGGCACGTCGGGCGGGGATTGCCACATGGGCCTGCAACCATACGTCTTTTGATAGTAGAGAAGCGTTTGATGTTGCCATGGTGGATGCTGTGCGTGCGGCCGGAGCAGATACCGTTGCCCTGGCAGGGTACATGCGTCTGCTGACCCCTCATTTTCTGGATGCTTTTCCCGGCAGGGTGGTAAACATTCATCCCGCGTTGCTGCCCAGCTTTGCGGGGATACACGGTGTAGCTGATGCTGTGGGCTATGGTGTGCGTCTTACCGGGTGCACAGTGCACTTTGTGGATAACATCATGGACCATGGGCCGGTCATCATCCAGGCTGCCATACCTCTTGGGGCGCAGGATTCGCAGGAGGATGTGGCCTTGCGGATACACGCGGCAGAGCACAGGATTTATCCACAGGCGCTTCAGTGGCTGGCCGAAGGTAGGTTATCGCTTGAAGGGCGTAGCGTGCGGCTTGCTGCCAAGGCATGTACTCCGGCTTTTGTGGGGCCAGATATGCTGATTTCTCCAGAGCTGGAAGACGGATTTTAACATGTAGATCCCTGCCGATGTGTATGGCCCGTGGTCTGGAATGGGGCAGGGGCAACGGGCATGGATATATTTTCAAGTAATCTGAACCTGCCTGTGGCATGAAAAGCGTGGGTGGATGAGGGTGATGTACTGCGTGCTGTAGAGCGTTTGCACATTGCCCAGTCCGTCATGGGCAGGCGCCTTGTGCAGTTGCGTATTGCTGCGGACTCCTTATGGATGCCCCCTGGTGGGGGGCTCCACAGGGTGACTTCTTTGCCGGCCGGGCCGTTGGGTGCGGCCTTGGAGAACGTGGGCGCGTTTTTTTTGATATGCAGGGCGTTGGATCGACGATATGCCGCCGGTCTTTTGCACTGACAGGCACCAGCCATGCGGCCTGAGATAACCTGCCCGAGACTATGGCTGGTATCCTGGATACTGCGTGCGGTATTGATGTGTGGCTTGTCAGCCGAATCGGACAGCACCCGGCCCTTTGGCCAGGGCAACATTGACATGGGCACCTGTATTGTCGGTAGCGTGCCGGCATGGAGTGAGCAGCTACATGCAGGAGACAACATAGCCTACACCATGCCTGAGGACCACCCTTTGGCAGCCCCGGGGCCATGGCCCTTGCGGGAGATGTTGCCCCAGCGCATGTCGTGGTATCCACAGGCGGAGACAAGGTGCGTACCATTGCCTGCGTACTGGCCAAGCTTGGATAGAGCTGTAAAATCGTGGCGCGGGCGCTCTTTTGTATTTCTGCCATTGAGCGTTGGTTCGCACTGATTTTTGCCCACCTTGCCCGCTCATGTGGCGCGTATTATCATCCGTGCCCGTGGCTTGCGCATGGCCGGTCTGGCCCTGTTCCTCTACCTTTTGCCGTTGCACCGTTTGCGTATGCCACTGTATGGTATGCGCGATGGTACGCCAACCCAGGGCATCGCCGGGTACGAGAGCTGTTGTTTGTCCCGATGCAGTCTCTACTTGTTGCACGTTCGGCCATGCGTTGCGGCGATGTATGCAAGGTGCCTGCCTGGTCTACTGGCGGTTATATACCGAAAACATTCATTTGCGGTAGATACCACACAGTATCCGGCCTGGGGGATGAGTGTGTACCACCTTTGCGCATGCAGTGCCTGCGTCCGGGGTGTATTTGATGCGTGGTATGAGCATCTGGAGCCGTATTACCGGATGTTTTTTCCATCATGGGCATGACAGATGTTTTTCAGGTACTATGGGAGGATGATATGGAGCAGCCTTTTGTTCTGGCAGTGACAGAAGAGGACAGACGGTTTTTATTGCATACGGCGCGTGTGGCCATACTGGACTGTCTGAAGAAGCAGAAGAGACCGGTACCGGCACCTGGGCAGGAGTGCTCTAAACTCGTATCCATGGAACTGGGGGCCTTTGTTACTCTGGAGCTGGACGGCACGTTGCGGGGGTGCATCGGGCAGTTGACAGGGCAGGGCCCGCTGTATGCCACAGTGGCCCGCATGGCATGTGCTGCGGCATTTAAAGACCACAGGTTTGCCCCGCTTACTGCAGAAGAGGCAGAGCAGGTGACGCTTTCCATTTCCATCATGGGGCCTGTATGTCCCTGCCCTGACGCTACCCGGGTGAAGGTTGGCAGGCATGGCCTTGTCGTGCAGCGAGGGGCGCATACAGGCTTGCTTTTGCCCCAGGTTGCCGTGGAGCGGGGCTGGGACCGTGAGATGTTTTTGGATCAGACATGCTGCAAGGCAGGGCTGGCCCCAGGAGTGTGGCGTGTCAGCGGCACTGCGCTATACTGGTTTGAGGCCGTGGTGATACGCTGAGGTGGATGGCCTGCACAGCATGGCCAGAGAACATGCTTTTGGGGAGAATGGCGGTAATGGACAAAAGTGTTTCGCATGGAACATCCACGGCTCAAAGCAGGGTGGATAGTCGGCGTATGTTTATGTTTCTTGTTGTGCTTGCCTTATGCTCTGCGTTTACCTTTCAGGGATGGCGAACATTGCTGAATAATTTTGCGGTGGAGGTGGCTGGACTTTCGGGATTTGAGATGGGGATAGTACAATCCCTACGAGAAGTACCGGGTTTTTTGGCTTTGGCCGTGGTATTTTTGCTTTTGTTTGTACGTGAGCATCGGCTTGCAGCCTTTTCCGTAGGTATTTTGGGGGTGGGTGTGATGCTCGGGGGGCAGATTCCTACCTTTTGGGGCATCGCTGCCAGTACCATGTTCATGTCATTCGGCTTTCACTATTATGAAACTCTCAGCCAGTCATTGCTGTTGCAGTACTTCAGCAAGGCCGAGGCGCCGGCTGTCATGGGACGTATACGGGGGTATACTGCCGGAGCGAACCTTGCAGTGGGAGGGGGCATCATAGTGCTTGCCCCATGGTTGGCCTATGATGTCCTGTTTGTGGTGGTAGGGGCTGTGGCCGTGTGCGGTGCCGTATGGGCCATGGGGCAGGATCCTTCGTCTGCCAGAGCCTTGCCGCAGAACAAAGGGCTTGTGATACGTTCCCGCTACTGGCTGTTTTATCTGCTGACTTTTTGCAGCGGTGCACGCCGGCAGATATTTGTGGCGTTTGCCGTGTTTTTAATGGTGGACAGGTTTGGTTTCAGCATCAGGGAAATAACGATGCTGTTTATCCTCAATAATGCGGTAAACTGGTTTTTGAGTCCGGCCATCGGACGTGCTGTGGCCCGTTACGGCGAGCAGCGGATGCTCAGCCTGGAGTATGCGGCCCTGATTCTTGTTTTTTTGGGCTATGCCCTGGCCTGGAGCAAGTGGCAAGTGGCGGCGCTCTATATTGCGGACCATGTATTTTATAATTTCGCTCTGGCGATCAGAAGCTATTTTCAAAAGGTGGCTGATCCTGCGGACATTGCTCCCAGCATGGCTGTAGCATTTACCATCAACCATATTGGTGCGGTTATCCTGCCTGTACTGGGGGGCTATTTGTGGATGCTGGATTATCGCATTCCATTTGTGGGGGCCGCTGTTTTGGCGGGTATTTCGTTAATATTTACCCAGTGTATTCCTTTGACCATGCAGCGCACGCCGTTGCGTTGAGAGCCGTGTATGCTTTTTGACGGTGCGGGGTGGCCGTCCTTGATTCGCGTGTGGTACAAAGCTAATATATGCAGTATGTGTTTTTTTATGGAGGTTGCCATGTCTGGTCGATATAGATTGAATGATGTTTTTGGGTATGTGCTACACTATGTTGTGGGCTGTACCGCAGGTATATTTCTGCTTTTTGCCCTGACTGCCAATGCTGCTGCGGAGCCCCCGGCAGGCAAGAGCCTGCCGGATACTCCTGCGGGTGCTGCTGACAGAAGCACGCCTGTTACCGTTGAGCATGATGGTGCAGACACTGCTGGAGCCAGGTTGGCCTTTGAGTTGAAAGAGCTGTTCAACAGCGCGGGGTTGTTTCGGCTGACGGAAAAGGACGAGCCAAAGTACAGGCTTTTATTGTCGACCTTGCCGGAGTTTCCCTCACGGCCACAGGTGGGTTCTGTATATTGTGTGGTATGGGTGTATTCTGGCAGTGAAGGTACCTTGCGGCATTATCTGGCCCGCGATTTGGGGGTCGTTACCATGGAGACAGCCAGGGATGTGGCCCTCAAGCTGGTAGAGCGCAGCGACGGTATAGGGGTGAAGTATTCGTATCTATTTGACAATTAAGGGCGATTGCCAAGGGGAGTAGACATGGAAAAACGCCTGCTCATGGCTGTGGACGAAGACAGTACTTCCTCTTTGGGCATACGTTTTATAGGCGAATACTTTGATGACCTTGCGTCTTTTTGCCTGACTCTGCTGCATGTGATGCCGTGCCATGCAGATATGTACCATGAAGGTAACGCTGCCAAAAGCAAGGCGCAGGCGCTGTTGCAAAAGGCATATGGCTGCGCAGTATCTTGTGGTTTTTATGACAGGAATATTTTGCTGCAGCCGTTGCCCTGTCGCTATGGTGTGTTGCGGGATATCATCGAGACAGCCCACAGAGGTATGTACGATGCTGTTGTCATAGGCAGCAGGTTCTTGAGCAGGATTGAGCGGCTATATGAACAAAGCGTGGGCAAGGGGCTGTTGTCTGAGGATATGGCCCCCCCTCTCTGGGTATGCCGTTCTTTTGAAAAAACACGTGGTAATGTTTTACTCTGCCTTGATGGCGGAGAGCCTGCCTATCGCATGGCCGACCATGTGGGGTTTATGTTGCGGAATTCTCCCCGGCATTCCATTACGATCCTGCACTGTGGCCCCCAGGGCGCGGAGGCCGAGCAGATCATCCGGAAAGGGCGAGAGAAGCTGCTGGTAAACGGTGTTGCAGCTGAGCGTATCGTGCCACGCATTTTGGATTGCCGCGACTATGCAGGCCAGATTTTGCGGATAGCTGAGGATGAGGGGTATGCCGTGGTTGCCATGGGCCATGACAGGCGCGTTCCGGTTTCGTTTCTAGACAGAGTGTTTGCCCGTTCCAGCGGGTTGTACCTTAAAGACAATATCCAGCAGTGCTCACTGTGGGTGGGCCAGTAGGAGAGGGTGTGACAGACAAAAAGTCCGTTTCTGAAGCCATGCCACTCCGGCTTTCTGAAGAGCAGAAGGCCACACTGTTGCTGGATGTGGCACCTGTGGCCGCGTTTCTTGTGGCAGCAGACGGCGTATTGCTTGCCTGCAATGCCGCATTCCGAGGGCTTGTATCTGATGATGAGGCTGCATTGTGTGGGCAGCCGTTGCGTGTGGTACTGGGAGGAATGCAGTGGCCGTTGCATGCTGATGCCCTGTGGCGGTGCGCACATCTGGGCAAGCCTGTGCGCTACGAGCTGGTGCGGGATGAAAACTGGTTGGTCTGCTCGTTGTATCCTGTGGCATCCGCAGAGAACACCGCGGGATATATTGCCGGGTACATGGTTGAATTTTCTTCTGTGGTTTCCGGTAACACCGAGCGCTGGGTACCCCAGGATACGGCACGGCAAGAAGCAGACGCTCATGGGGCACAGGCGATTAGTGTACCTGCAAAGGAGCGGGCACATGCTCCCATGGCATATATTTCTTCGACGGGCCACATTCTGGAAGCAGGAGTCGCCCTGTGCAGGCTGTTGGGCAAGCAGCAGGATGAGTTGCGCGGATGTGGCTTTGCAACATTGTTTCACCCCGGCGAGCAGGCCTCTGTGGGCAAGTACCTGCATGAAGGCTTGCATGCAGGAGTGGAAGGACTTTTTTTTGAGGCCCGGCTGGACGTAGAAGACCCGGTGGCAAGGTGGTGCCGGGTGCATGTTTCCGGGTTGCGTACCGGAGACAGCAGACCGCTATGCGGTGTGGTGCTTGTAGAAGATGTTTCTGGAGAAAAGTCGCTGCATGTGGATTCCATGAGGGCAGGGCAGTTGGCTTCGCTGGGCGAACTTGCCGCAGGGGTGGCACATGAGGTCAACAACCCGGTAAACGGTATTATTAACTATGCACAGTTGCTGCTGGAGGCGGCACAAGAGCGCAAGGCCGCTTTTGAAGCAAATATTGCCCGGAACCTTATCAAAGAGGGCACACGCATAGCCCGCACCGTACACAATCTGTTATTTTTTGCCCGAGACCGCCGGCAAGACCGGACTCCGCTACGCGCTGAAGCCATATTGCAGGAGGCGCTTGATCTCATGCAGGCGCTGCTGCAACGCGAGGGCATTCTACTGGATATCAATGTTTCACAAGATCTTCCCATGGTCTATGGAAACAGGCGTGAACTACAGCAAGTCTATTTGAGTATCATCAGCAATGCGCGGCAAGCCTTGAACAGGCGATATGCCGCACCTTGTCCTGAAAAGCGTCTGGTAATCAAACTCTATGCCCGCCATGAACCGATACATGAGGTCGTTACGGAGTTTGTGGACCAGGGTGGAGGCATCTCACAGCATACCCGCGAGCTGATCGAAGCGGATTGTGTTTCCCCTGAGTCCATTGATACTGCGGGTGAGCTCCCGGGGCTTTGGCTTTCCATCAGCCGGAGCATTGTGAAAGAGCACCAAGGTGCCCTGGAGCTGGAGAGTGATTCACGTACGTATACCCGCGTGCTGGTCAGCCTGCCGGTGCTTAAGGGAGCAGAGTAATGGCCAGAGTACTGGTTATTGATGATGAGGAGTCTATCTGCTTTACATTTAAGGTCTTTCTTTCTGCGGCTGGCCACACTGTAGAGAGCGCATCGTCATATGCAGATGCGTTGAAATGCATTGAAGAGTTACGGCCGGACCTTATTTTTGCAGACATTCTGTTGGGTGGCCCCAGTGGCCTTGATCTGTTGCGTACCGTGCGTGAACGAAATCTTGCCGCACCGTTTGTGTTGATGACGGGTGATCCCAGTGTGGATAGCGCTGTGGAAGCAGTGGCTTTGGGTGCGTTTCAGTATCTTTGCAAGCCGGTGGACAAAGATACCTTGCTCCAATCCACTGACATGGCTTTGCGTCATAAGCGTCTTATTGATGAAAAGTGTCGGCTGGAAAAAGAAAAAGATGCCCTGCGCAGCCACCTGGAGGCTGTGTTCAATGCAGTGCCGGATGCCATTGTCACTGTGACGCGAGACTATACAGTCTTAAGCGCCAATGATGCGTCTCGTCATATTTTGGGCATTGATCCTGAGGCCGCACAGGGCAAGCCGTGCGTAAAGGCCCTTGGGCCGGCAGCAGCAGTGTGTATGCCATTGTTGATAGAGGCATTGGGCGGGCAATGCATTGTGCAGCACAACAGCGCAGTGGTGGGGACAGAGCCAGAAGAGGTCATTGTGGACCTGCGGGCTGTGCCGTTGAGCATACCCCCGGGAATGCTGCCGGATGGGCAGGAAGGAGAAGATGCCGGAGTCATGCTCATGGCCCGCGACATGACGCGCATTGTCGGGCTGGAGCGGGCGTTGGAGGCACACTGTTCTCGCCCCAGGATGGTTGGCGGCAGCAGCGCAATGCGTAAGGTTATGCGCCTGGTGGAGGGGCTGGCGCACACGGACACCACTGTGTTAATCAGTGGCGAGAGCGGCACCGGCAAGGAGCTGGTTGCGGATGCCTTGCACTATGGTGGCCCCCGTGCAGTAGGGCCTTTTATCAAGGTAAATTGCTCGGCACTTTCCGAAAACTTATTGGAAAGTGAATTGTTTGGGCATGTACGCGGAGCATTTACCGGTGCGACCAGGGGCCGCATGGGCCGTATCCAGATGGCGCATGGTGGTACGCTGTTTTTGGATGAAATAGGCGACATCTCTCCCTCGGTACAGGTAAAACTGTTACGGGTACTACAGGAAAAGGTAATCGAGCGCGTGGGCGATGTGCACCCCGTCAAGGTGGATGTACGTGTGGTTGCCGCTACCAACAGAAACCTACGTGAGCTTGTCGCACAAAATCTGTTCCGCGAAGATTTGTACTATCGTCTGAAGGTTGTGGAAGTGCTGCTTCCTCCATTGCGCGATCGCCATGATGATGTATTATTGCTGGCAGAGTATTTTACCAAGGAATTTAATGCACACTTTCGGCGAGATGTGACAGGGTTTGACCACCAAGCCCAGCGGCTGATGCTAGAGTATGCATGGCCCGGCAATGTGCGTGAGTTGCGGCATGCAGTGGAACATGCCTTTGTCATGAGCAGCGGCAACATCATGGCTGCATCGGTTCTTCCTGCTGAGATACTTCAGAGTTCTGGCGTTGAAAATGCCATGGACGATGACCTGGCTGTGCAAGACCCGGAGCAGGCCTGGGAAAATCGTCTTGATGCCGTATTGAAAGAAGCGGGAGGCAACAAGGCCAAGGCTGCCCGTATCCTTGGTATTTCGCGTCAGACAATCTATCGTAAACTGCGTGGGCGCGGTATGTGAGTGCAATGCGGGCACCATTCTGCCGCCGGGGTCCTTCTGGCATCGTACTGTAGATTCCTGCCTGATATAGTTTAAAATTACGGCATGGTGTGCCGGCTCCTGCATGCGCTTGTTGCAAAAGTGCACTGCCTTTTGTCTGTACTGCGGCGTGTGCGCGCACGTGTGCCGGGCCGAAATCATGGTATTTTGCGCTATCACAGCAAAGCATTTTTTACACCGGGGGGGATGGTAACCTTCTGCTCAATATACGTATGTGCCCTCTAGTTTGCATTGCCGCCCAACTGATGCCGCAATATCGTGGGGCGTACGGAGCCAGGATAAAACCAGCTATGATGGGTTTTTAATGGACAAAATAGTCTGTTTTTGGGTACATGTTTTCTGGTAAAGAGATGTTCAGGTGCTGTAATTACTTATGCAGACAGATAATGACCAGGAGGGATGACACATGCGAACTCTAATGCTTCTTATGATATTTTTGGTAGGGTTTGCCAATGTGGCCACTGCGGAATCACCCCGGGTACTGATGATGGCAACCACTACAAGCACAGACAATACCGGCTTGTTGGATATGCTTGCGCCAGCGTTTACGAAAGACACTGGCATTGCACTGCGCTGGGTCGCAACGGGTACTGGTAATGCGCTGAAAATGGGAGAAAACTGCGACGTTGATGTGCTGCTTGTGCATGCGCCCGAAGCTGAAATGGCTTTTGTGGAATCCGGCTTTGGCGTGGACCGCAGCCAAGTGATGTATAATGATTTTGTGATCATCGGCCCTGCCTCTGACCCGGTGGGAATAAAAGGTTTGAGCGTGGTTGAAGCCCTGAGCAAGCTTGCTGCACGGAGCGGTATGTTTCTTAGCCGTGGAGATAATTCCGGCACGCACAAGATGGAAAAAAAGTTATGGAAAATGACGGCAAACACCATGCCTGATACAGAGTCATGGTACGTGCAGACAGGGCAGGGTATGCTACAGACCATCCATATAGCCGCTGAAAAGTCCGGCTACACCATGACGGACCGTGGTACATATATCAAATACGAGGCCTCTGTGGCTAATGCTCCACTGCACGTGCTGGTAGAGGGCGATACCTCACTCTTCAACCAGTACAGCGTCATTGCGGTAAACCCTGCGCACTGCCCCGATGCCCAAAAGGAGAGTGCAGACACGTTCATACATTGGGTGGCAAGCCCTGAGGTGCAAAAAAACATTGGTGATTTCAAGCTACTGGGCAAGACGATGTTCATCCCCAATGCAGAATAACCGTCCATGGCCTGCGTGGGGTATGAGAGTGGAAAATGGTATGGAGGGACGGTTTGTCCCTCTTGTCATTTCTTGTCATATGACGGTATTTTTTAGTCCTTGCCACTGTTTTTCAGAGCGATATTCCAGGACAACGTTATGAGTTTTATTCTGGATGGAGTGGGACAGGCATTCACCTTGCTGCTGGCGGGGCACCCTGAAACCTGGTCTGCGGTGTATGCTACGGTAACAGTGACCACCATGTCTGTGGCGGCCAGTGTACTTTTTGGAGCGCCCTTGGGTTTTTTGCTTGGGTATTGTTCCTTTCCGGGCAAGCGGATTGTACGTATGTTGGCGGACACGCTGCTTGCTTTTCCCACGGTGGTTATCGGGCTTGTGGTATACGCCATGTTGTCCGCCAAAGGTCCGTTGGGCGGGTGGGGGCTTTTGTTCACCCTGCCCGGTGTTGCCATTGGCCAGACCTTACTGGGCTTGCCCATGGTCATAGCGCTTACAGCCAATGCCGTGGAATACGCTGACAGCAGGCTGCGAGACACGTTACGCACACTTGGGGCTTCTGGGGGGCAGCTGTTGCGTGCCATGCTCTGGGAGGTGCGTTATCACCTGCTGTTGGCCGCTGTTGCGGCCTATGGCCGTATTGTTTCTGAGGTGGGGATATCCATGATGGTGGGGGGCAATATCAAGTGGCATACCCGCACCATTACCACTGCCATTGCGTTGGAAACAGGTAAAGGTGAGTTTGCAATGGCTATTGCACTGGGAGTGGTGTTGATGGTCATTGCCTTTGGGGTAAATCTGTCTCTTGCAGGCTTGAAGCGGCGGGCAACGGTGTGTTAGCCGAAAAGGCGATAGACATGCGAAATATCTATCAACTGCGCAATGTGTCGTGGTGCCATACGGGGTGCGACGGAGTACGGCATACTGCACTTTCCCTGGACAATTTTGCCATACGCCAGGGAGAGATCGTGGGCGTCAGCGGTGCCAACGGCAGTGGCAAGTCCACGCTTTTGCGTCTGCTGGCATTTTTGGAAACGCCCTCCACAGGAGATATTTTGTTCAGGGGCAGGTGTGTGGCGGCAGATGACCTTAAAGCCAGGCGGCAGGTGACACTGCTGACTCAGGAACCGTACCTTTTGCACCGCACTGTGGCGGCCAATGTGGCATATGGGCTGAAGGCCCGTGGGCAGGCTGTCTCACAGGAGTCCCTTGCCAGGGAGCTTGAACGCGTACGGCTTGATCCGGATGAGTTTTTGCCGCGTCAATGGTTTCAACTTTCTGGCGGCGAGACACAGCGCGTGGCGTTGGCAGCAAGGCTTGTATTGCGCCCGCGCGTGTTGCTGCTGGATGAGCCTACAGCATCGCTGGATGAAGACAGCTCGCTGGCAGTGCGCCAGGCCGTGCAGGAAGAGCGCGAAAAGCGGGGAACGACGCTGGTCATTGTTTCTCATGACTTGCCGTGGTTGGGGCATGTTGCAGACCGTATCATTCGACTGTGCAAAGGGCACATGGTAGCGTAGGGGGAATGGCCTTGCCTGGATGGCAGGGCAAAGATATTTTTTTTGCCGTTGTGATCGTATGTCTGCGGCAGTAGGGTGCCCCTGCATGGTGCAATGCCGCGCGCAGGTTGCCCGCATGCAATCCGGCACTGTATGGTTTTTGTGAGAGACTGTTTTGGTGGGAGAATGAAAACAGGTTTTTTTAATGTACTGGATGTAAAGACGGTCATCGAACGTCTTTGTGCCGTTGCCCCCATGCCGCAAGAACAGGTGCTTCTGGATAAGGCAGATGGGCGGGTGCTTGCGAATGCGGTATATAGCGCAGAGGATTTGCCACTTGCGCATCGTTCCTGCATGGATGGGTATGCCGTGCGCGCTACAGACTTATTTGGCGCTTCTGAAAGTAGTCCCACATATCTTGAGTCTGTGGGATCAGTTCCCGTGGATCAGGTCGCAGGGTTTGTCCTCCGTCCCGGACAATGCAGCGCCATTGTAACCGGCGGCATCTTGCCGCAGGGGGCAGACGCTGTCATCATGGTGGAGCATACGCAGGAGATGGGGGCAGGGACCATTGAGATGTGTAAGTCACTGGCTCCATATGAGAATGTCATGATACAGGGCGAAGACGCTTCTGCCGGTAAGGTGGCCTTGGAAGCGGGTACCGTATTGCGACCGCAGGAAATTGGGTTGCTTGCCGGGTTGGGCATTTTGTCTGTAACGGTACATGGTAGCCCTCGGGTGGGTATTTTTTCTACGGGTGACGAGGTTGTGCCCGTGCATGAAACACCCCGCGTGGGGCAAGTGCGTGACATAAATTCTCATACATTACAGGCAATGGTGCAGCGTTCAGCAGGGTATGCCACTTGCTACGGTATCGTGCAGGATTCGTGTGAGGCCATTACAACCATGCTCACGCGTGCAGCGGCAGAAAATGATGTGGTGTTGCTTTCCGGTGGCAGTTCCGTGGGGGTCCGCGACTTGACCATGGCAGCGCTGGAGTCGTTGCCCGATGCGGTGGTGATTACTCATGGTGTTGCCATAAGCCCCGGCAAGCCGCTTATTTTGGCCTCGGTGCCTACCCCCAGGGGGCACTGCGTCATCTGGGGGCTACCTGGGCAGGTAACGTCAGCACAAGTGGTCATGTTTGTGCTGGGCATGCCTTTTTTACGTCATCTTGCAGGAGAGCAAACCCCCTTTGATCAGACCCTGTGGCCGGCACGGCGTGCACGGTTGGCACACAACCTGGCTTCCAGGCAAGGGCGTGAGGATTATGTACGAATTATGGTGCAACAGGGTGAAGATGCCCTACCCCTGGCAGTACCGGTAACTGGGAAATCAGGTTTGCTGCGTACCATGCTACAGGCGCAGGGGGTGATACGTATTCCTGCCGCCAGTGAAGGTCTGGATGCCGGTAGAGAGGTGGATGTATTGTTGTTTGGGGGGAGTCGTTGATGCGTGTGCTCATGCTGGGTGATGTGGTGGGCAAGCCGGGCAGGCTTGCGTTGCGTGAGCATCTGCCACGGTTGCGCACTGAACATGCAGTGGACATTGTGGTGGCCAACGGTGAAAATGCTTCTGGTGGCATAGGGCTGGATGCCAAAGGCCTTTCTGCCTTGCTTGATGCCGGTGTTGATGTGGTGACCTCGGGTAACCACATATGGAAGCATAAGGATATTTATGCCGTGCTCGAACGCGAGCCCCGGCTGTTGCGTCCAGCTAATTATCCGCAAGGCGCCCCTGGCAAGGGTCTGGTCGTCGTTGAAAGCGCATCAGGCCACAACGTGGCTGTGATGAACCTTTTGGGACGTACATTCATGGATCCTGTGGACTGTCCGTTTCAGGCAGCCAAAAGCCTGCTGGCAACTCTGGGTGATGAGGCTACTGTGTGCCTGGTGGATTTTCATGCCGAAGCCACCAGCGAAAAAAAAGCCATGGGGTGGTACCTGGACGGTCAGGTTTCGGTTGTGGCGGGCACGCATACCCATGTGCAAACCAGTGATGCGTGTATCTTGCAGGCCGGCACCGCATACATTACAGACCTTGGCATGTGTGGGGTGGAAGCATCGGTATTGGGTATGGAACATACCTGCATTGTGGATCGGCTGGTTTCACGGCGTCCCAGACGTTTTGTTCCGGCCAAGGGGCACGGCGGTCTGAATGGGCTGCTGGTGGATATTGATGTGGCTACGGGCAAGGCGTTTGCAACGGATCTAGTGCGGATTATGCCATAAATGCGGCACGTTCGCAGACGGGGAGATACTGTGGCCCCAGTGGTAGTTTTTGCCACGGCCGCTTAACGATATGTAACATACGGAAGTGTAGATATGGATATGGAGCAACAGGTTCGGACAATCCTGCGTGGTTGTGCCGAGTGTATTGACGAAAAGGAATTGCGGGCAAAATTGGCAAAGGGTAGGCCGCTACGCGTCAAGGCTGGCTTTGATCCTACAGCGCCTGACCTACATCTGGGACATACTGTGCTCATTCACAAATTGCGGCATTTTCAAGAGCTGGGGCATACAGTCATTTTTTTGATTGGAGATTTCACTGGTATGATCGGTGACCCTTCAGGTCGCTCAGAAACCCGCCCCCCCTTGACTCGTGAGCAGGTTTTGCAAAATGCCGAAACCTATAAACAGCAGGTATTCAGCATCCTGGATGCAGAAAAGACAGAGGTCAGGTTCAATTCCGAGTGGATGGATACGTTCAGTGCGGTGGATTTTATCCGCCTTGCCTCGCGCTACACTGTGGCACGCATGCTGGAGCGGGATGATTTTGAAAAGCGCTATCGCAGTAATATGGCCATATCCATTCATGAATTTTTATACCCGCTTGTGCAGGGCTATGACTCTGTGGCGCTTGAGGCTGATGTAGAGCTGGGGGGCACTGACCAGAAATTTAACCTGTTGGTAGGGCGAACGTTGCAAGGGCAGGAAGGGCAGGAAAGCCAATGCGTATTGACTATGCCGATTCTTGAAGGGCTTGATGGCGTGAAGAAAATGTCAAAGTCTCTGGGCAACTATGTGGGTATTGACGATGCCCCCGCAGATATGTTCGGTAAGTTGATGTCTGTTTCTGACGAGCTTATGTGGAGATATTACGAGCTGGTTTCCACAAAGACATTGCATGAAATAGAGATGTTACAACGAGATGTGGAAGAAGGAAAACTGCATCCCAAGGTCGCCAAAGAAGAACTGGCACAAAACATCACCGCGCAATATCACGGTGCGGATAAAGCCGCAAAGGCCAGACAGGGCTTCAATGCCGTGTTTGGGCGAGGAGAAGTGCCGGCAGATATGCCCGTGTACACATGTGGGCATGGCGAAGCCAGCACCCCCTCTGTTTTTTTGGCGGACTCCGGGCTGGCTGCATCCCGTGGCGAGGCAAAGCGCCTGATCAAACAGGGGGCATTGTCCATTGATGGGGCCAAGGTGGATGATCCCAACATGGTTCTTGGGGTGGGCGAGTATGTTGTACGCCTTGGCAAAAAGCGTTTTCTTGCATTGCATGTCTGCTAAAGTATGAGCCAGTTTGTTTGTGCCGGATGAGTGCTGTGACTGCATGCTTTTTTCGGCAATTGGGCCAAAAATTTGATCTGCATCTTGCCGGGGGTGATATCTGTGGGCTTTCATAGCGTTTGTACTGGTAAAAAGACGCTTGCTCCCATAGCATGGGCGCGCATATCGTCTGGCCTGGGCGGTATGTGTCATAGTAAAAGAGCTGCGTTGCTGTGCCCAAAAGATGTGGGTGCAGGAGCTGCAAAGGAGTAGGATATGCTGTATTTTTTTCTTGCAGTAGGAGCACTGCTGCTGGGATATGTCACGTATGGCAGACTTGTGGAGCGTGTTTTTGGTGCGGATGAACGCCGTGCAACCCCGGCTTGTACCATGGAAGACGGCGTGGACTATGTACAGATGGGTAGTAAAAAGACTTTTCTTATTCAGCTTCTCAATATTGCTGGCCTGGGGCCCATTTTTGGGCCTATTCTAGGGGCTTTGTATGGGCCTGCGGCGTTATTGTGGATTGTCATTGGATCCATTTTTGCCGGCGCTGTGCATGATTATTTTTCTGGCATGATGTCCGTCCGGTATGGGGGCAAGTCTGTTCCCGATATCGTGGGTTACAACCTTGGCGTATTCGCAAAACAGTTCATGAACATCTTTGCGGTGTTGTTGCTGCTGCTGGTTGGGGTGGTGTTTGTGCTTGGGCCGGCCAAGTTGCTGGCTGTAAAGTTGGGCTTTGGCCTGGAAGGCGAGAATGCCGTGGCCCTTGCCACCTCAATTTGGACAGCCATTATCTTTGGCTATTATTTCATTGCTACCATCCTGCCAGTGGATAAGATCATCGGCCGTTTGTACCCATTGTTTGCCGTGGCGCTGCTGGTCATGGCATTTGGTCTGACCTTCATGCTCATAGTCAAGGGGTATGATTTTTATCCGCAGGGGCTGACCTTGGAAAACCTGCACCCCAAGGAACTGCCTTTGTGGCCGCTGATGTTCATAACAATTGCCTGTGGTGCGGTTTCAGGGTTTCATGCCACGCAGTCGCCGCTCATGGCGCGGTGTGTCCCCAACGAAAAATACGGCCGCCCCGTGTTTTATGGCGCGATGATTAGTGAAGGTATTATTGCGCTTATCTGGGCGACCCTTGGCATGGCGTTTTTCCATACGCCCGAAGCATTGCAAACCGCGTTGGATAGCGGTGGGCCTGCCGCGGTGGTGGATACCGTATCCATAGCGCTCATGGGGCCTGTTGGAGGATTTCTTGCCATAATCGGTGTCATTGTGTTGCCTGTTACCTCTGGTGACACAGCTTTTCGCTCTGCACGTCTGATCATTGCGGATTTCATCAACCTGCCGCAAAAGTCTGTGATCAGACGATTAGCCATTGCCATTCCGCTTTTTCTCATTGGATATGCCATTACCTATACGCCTTTTGCTGTGATCTGGCGTTATTTCGGGTTTGCCAATCAGACGCTCGCAACGGTTATGTTGTGGGCCTCTGCCGTATACCTCATACGGCAGGGCAAGGGAGCCTGGCATTGGATGGCATCCATTCCGGCAATATTCATGACCGCTGTGTGTGCCACCTACCTTGCCTATGCACAAATCGGTTTCAACCTGCCCATGGATGTTGCCCAGATTATTGGAGTGGGTGTGGCTTTGGCCTGCGCGGTGTTCTTTTTTGTAAAGATTCGGACTCTGCGGGTTGATGGAGAGGAGGCTGCAAGGTCCTGAGTGCGTGACAGCACGCCAGCTTTAGAGATGTACAAAAGCACGCTTCTGCCCACACCGGGGAGGAGTGTGCTTTTTTCACGTGAGTCCGAAATATATGGCACAGAGTGACAGAATGCCCGCTGGGTTGCTGGTAAAAGTATGAGGGGTGCGGTAGGATATGTTTATACAAGAAACATCCAGGGGTTGCCATGCAGAGACTACTACAGCAGTGGGCGAGGCTTTCTCGTCGGCTGAGATTGACCATATTGAGTTTTGTGGGGGCATGTGTCGTTTGGATAGTGGGGGGCTTTTTTGTGTTGCCCCATGTGACGCAGAGCGTGCTGCAGACCAGTCTGGAAGAATCCCTTGGTCGGCCATGCCGCATAGGTGGCGTTACCTTTAATCCGTTTACCCTTGCCCTTGAAGTGCATGACGCGGAAATTCAGCGCAAGGACGGCAAGGGCGTATTTGTTTCTTTTGGCAGCATCCATGTGGCACCTGATGTGCGCTCTATCTGGTATGGCGCGCCTATAGCCCGATTTCTTACCATCCGTGATGTTGCGGTAACGGTTGATTCCATGGGGGGAGGGCAGTTTAACTTTTCTGATCTGCTGGAGGCAGAACAGGACAGCTCTCCTGACACCGACAGGCAGGTTGTTTTTCCGTTTGCTGTACGCGATTTCATATTGGCCAACGGCTCGCTGGTATTCAATGACCTGCCGGGCAACCGTACACATGTTGTGCGGGATGTGACCTTGCAGGTGCCGTTTGCCTCTGGGCTTTTCGATGACCGGGAGAGCCCGCTGGAACCGCTGATGAGCGCAACTGTCAATGACACGCCGGTGCAGTTTTCGGGGCATGCCACGCCTTTTGGTGATATGTTCAAAACGGAATTCACGTTTACATCCGATGCAGTGGGTATCGCTGACTACTGGCAGTATATGCCCGTCAATATGGGGCCAAAGCCGCAAAAGGGCACATTATCCGCAACGGTGCATGTTGCTTTTATCGAGTCGGATGCCGGGTTGGAAGTGCGTGTCAGCGGTGTCGCTGATTTTGCAGATGTAGCCTTTTATGAGGATGGAACCAAGGTCTTTGGGTTTGATGCGCTGCGCTTTGATATTGCCCGTTTTGCCCTGCTTGACCAATTTGTGCATGTGAGCAGTCTGACTGCACGTAATCCCTACGGGTATTTTTTGCGTACCCCAAAGGGGGGGTGGAACTGGCAACGATATATTGCCGCGGTCGTGGATAAAGCCGTGCCCCAAGGTGGTGGGGCTGCATCATCCGCTGCACATCGACCGCAAGACGCACAAGGATTCACAGTGCGTGTGGATTCTGTAGATCTGGACGGTGGACGTATCGAGGTACATGACCGGGCGATACCAGGGGGCTTTCGGCATACCTTGGGGCCGCTTCGCATTCAGGCAGGCAATATCTCCACCGAGAATGCAGAGGGGACTGTCTCGCTGGCCTTGAAGGGGGCAGGCACTGCCAGTGTTCAGGGAACGCTAGGCCTGAAGCCCGTACGTGCCCGGTTGAAAAGTTCGCTGCGTGACTTGGATTTGACTCTTTTTGTCCCGTATATCCATGCGGTGCAACCACTTTTGCTTGACAGCGGCAAACTGGGGCTGGACGCTCGCGTGGATGTGACGTTGCAGGATTCCATGCAGGCGACTGTAGAGGATATCCGCCTTACAGCATCTGATGTCGCCTTACGCAAGCAAGACAAGACCACACCCAGTATCAGCGTGTCCGAGTTGACCCTGGAGAAAGGTCGCCTTGCCTGGCCGGACCGTTCGTTTCATGCCGGGGCGTTGCGCGCACAAAAGAGCCTTGTGCGCTTCGTGCGTGAAAAGAGGGGAACACTTGACCTGCCACGCCTGTTGATGGGGCAGAAGGCTGATGCAACAGTCGGGCCCACCATAGAAAAAAACTGGACCGTTACGCTGGCCAATGCCTTGGTGGAAGACGGCGAGTGCATTTGGGAGGATGAAACGCTGCCCCGCACGGGAAATCTTGGGGTGCATGGCCTGACAGCTCACATACGCGATATAAGCAGTGATTTTACACAGCCCGTGGCTTTTGATGTCAAGGGGGAATGGGTTCCCCGCGGCACGTGGAACCTGGTAGGCTCCATAACGCTGGCTCCGCTGAATATTACTGCCCGTGGCACCACACACAAGCTGAACATATCCAGCTTTAACCCCTATATTGCCTTGGTGAGCGATGTCGCGTTGGTAAAAGGAGTACTGGATAGCAACATAAACATCCAGATGCGGGATACGTCTCTTAGAGGCCTGCAACTAAAGGGGCTTGCCACGCTGCATGACGTGCTGCTGCGTGACGCGGGCAAAAAAGTGGCGTCGCTGGACGCACTTACGCTACAGGACGTGCAGTTTGATGGGCACCAGAATAGCCTTTCTCTGGCTTCCGTAGACATAGCAGGCCCGAGTCTCACTGTCGTACGTGAAAAAGACGGTATGTTGAACGTGCAGCGGCTCTTGCGCATGCAACCCATGGCGCAAGAGACACAGGACGCAACAGCAGCAAAGCAAAAACCTGCTGCCACTTTTAAGCAGGACGGGGCAGATGCCCCTACCAGTGCGGCACAGACTGGCGGTGTGGCAGAGCTGCGTAAAGTTTTTTCTGATGTGCAGCTTGGTGGGTTGCAAGTCAAGGGCGGGAGTGTACAGTTCAAGGACGTCCAGGTGGCTCCTGCCTTTGAAATGACCTTGGACGAGCTTGTGGCCTCACTGTCTACCTTGTCGTTGGCTGGGCAGGAAATGGCACAGCTGCAAGTGGAGGGGAGGCTGAATGAGGCGCCATTGGTATTGAAGGGGTCAGTGAACCCGCTGCGTATGCCACCGCATTCTGATGTGAATCTACAGCTCAAAAATCTTGATCTGGTACCTTTTTCGCCTTACTCCCTGCAAGCTCTTGCCTATCCTGTGCAGCGCGGTCGGCTGAATGCCGCAGCAGATATGAAAACAGAGGATTGGTTGCTCAAGTCAGACTTGAATTTGCGGCTCCAGCGTTTTGATCTGGGTGCAAAGGATACCCGCCCGGGAGCACCCAACTATCCTGTGGGCCTGGGGCTTGCCCTGTTGCGTGGTCCCAACGGAGACATCACCATTTCACTACCGGTGAAAGGCCGCTTGGACGATCCGGAGTTTCGGTTGAGTGGCCTTGTAGTGCAGGCGCTGGGCAATATGATAATGAAAGCCATGATATCGCCTTTTACATTGCTCGGCAGCCTGTTTGGTGGAGGAGAAAGCCTGGACTTTGTGGACATGTCCCCCGGGCAGGCCGTATTGGACAGTAAGGCGCAGGAAAAGATCGCTTCCATGGCAAAGGCTCTTTCGCAGCGGCCGGGGCTTGAGCTTGAGCTCTCTGGCATTGCTGATCCGGAGCGTGACAGGCAGGCCTTGGAGAAATCTGCCTTTGCATTGCGGCTCAAGGTGCAGAAATATCTGGATATGTCTCGTAGCGCCCGTGCAGAAACAACACCGGAAGAGGTGCTCGTGCCCCCTGAAGAGTACGTGCAATACCTGCGGGCAGCCTACGAAAAGGAGCCTGCCGATAGTGTTGAAGACAAGCCTTTGGGTCTGCGGGGGGTGGTAAAGGAACAGTCCGTGGAATTTATGGAAAACTTTTTACGTCAGCAGACAGCAGTGAGTGATGAAGACTTGCAGGCGTTTGCCCTGGAGCGGGCCAAAGCTGTGTATCAGGCCATTGGAGAGTTACAGCCCAAGGTAAAGGACAGGCTGTTTCTTGTGCAGTCAACACTCATGGACGGGGAACAGAGCCGCAAAAAGCGGCAGAAACTGGGGGTTTCTTTGAAGCTGCGATGATGGATGCCGCTTGTTTGCCCTGGAGCGGGTCAAGGCTGTGTATCAGGCCATTGGAGAGGTGCAGCCCAAGGTAAAGGACAGGCTGTTTCTTGTGCAGTCAACACTCATGGACAGGGAACAGAGCCGCAAAAAGCGGCAGAAACTGGAGGTTTCTTTGGAGCTGCGATGCTGGATGCCGCTTGTTTTGTTGTCACCTGCCAGGGCTGATATAAGGGTCATCAGGCACTCAAGGTAAAAAATGTAATAAAAATATGGTGTTTGCATGTGATTTTCGTGTTTTATAAAAGAAAACAGTCCCTTATGTCATTATGTTAAATTTTTCACATTCTGCTTGACCAAGCTTTTTTTCGGTCATATAGTCTATGTGAAGTGGTTGAGCAAAACAGTTTGCGTATGCTCAAGCAATGAATCAAGTAGTGAGGGTAGGGCTATGCGTATTAGAAGAAGAATGAGTAGAGAGGAACGCCAGCAGATCTATCACTGGGTAACCCGTGCTTTCATGGCGAGCCTGATTTTGGCACTGGCGGCTGGATGTTTTTCTTCCCGTTTTACAAACACGGACCTTATACATGGTATGCCTGTAGCTGCGTCATCTGCCTTGCAGTCCGTTCAAAGTAATTTTTAGTATGGCAATTGCCATAGCGGCTTTTATATGCCTGGTCGGGGTTTTCCCGGCCAGGTTTTTTTATGTCACAGGGTGGGTGAACATACGTGAATATGCGTGAGCAGGGGCACTGGCAAGGATTTGGGCAGAGGCTAAATTTGTTCCCATTGTGAGGAATGGCAGGCGCTACTCCATATGTGGCATATGCCGGTTACCATAGAGCGCAGTATGTGACGCATGGGTTTGCCGTCTGGGGTCTTGGGCAGGGTTGTGCAGAAGGTTACCGTACGGATTATCGCCAGGGGGCCTAGCTCTCGTTGGACATGGGTAACAAGGTCTTGCGCAAGCATGTCTGCCTTGTGTGTTGCAGGCGTGTTGTCGCCAGCCTGTTCCGTCTCAATCTGTTGCGGCTCATGGAGCACAATAAATGCTTGGGCCACCTGGCCGCGCACTGCATCCGGCATGCCGATCACGGCAGATTCAGTCACGGCCGGGTGTACGTTTAATGCGGCTTCCAGCTCTGCCAAGCCTATCCTGTGCCCGCCAATGAGCAGAACATCATCGGCTCGACCTTGAATCCACAGGTAACCGTCTTCATCCTTGCGGGCCATGTTTTCAGAACAATACCACCCCGGAAACCGGCTCCAGTAACGGCCGTAGGCTTCGGGGGCATTGTGTACTGCGCTCAGCATGGCGGGCCATGGCTTTTTTATGACAAGGTATCCTTCTTCTCCGGCAGCAAGAGGAGTGCCGTGTGTATCAACTACGTCTGCATCTATGCCGGGTAGCGGCCTAGCCACCGAGCCCGGTTTGAGTGGCGAGACAGGGCGCGGTGCGATCATACACATGCCTGTTTCGGCTTGCCACCAGGTATCAAGCACAGGGCAGCGGCCCCTGCCAATCTGCTTGTGAAGCCAGGCCCAAGCATCAGGAGTCAAGGACTCGCCCGTGGTAGCAAGTAGACGCAACGTGCCCAAGGCGTATTGCTCCACAACCTTGTTGCCAAATTGCATCAACATGCGGATAAGCGTGGGCAGGGTATACAAGACGGTTATACCCCACCGTTCCACAATGGACCAGATTCTGCCTGGTTCAGGATACAGGGGGTGGCCTTCGTACAGCAGTGTGGTGGTACCGGCCATAAGCGGACCATACAACATGTAGCCATGGCCCATGCCTTTGGCAGGGTCAGCAGTGCACCAGAAGAGATCAGTGGCCTTTATGTCAAATATCCATTGCTGTGTGCTGAAAACACCGACCATATAGCCGCCGTGTGTATGCACAATGCCCCTGGGAACGCTGTCAGGGACAGAGGTATGGAGGATAAAAAGCGGATGTGCCGCGTCTACCGATACTGTGGGGGCTTCATCCGGTTGTTTGCGGATGCTGTCATGAAACCATAAATCGCGTTCATTCTGCATGGTGGTTTCAACCAGCGCACGATGCACAACAAGGATGTGCTTCAACACGGCAACAGATTGTGCAGAGCACGCGGCGGTGGCTTCGTCTACAACATGTTTGAGGGCAATGACATGGCCATTACGATAAAAACCGTCTACAGTGATAATGGCTGTGGGTTGTATGTTATTGATACGTTCACACAGCCCTTGGGCGGAAAGGCCGCTGGGCACGACAGAGTGTACTGCACCTATTTTGGCAGCTGCCAGCATGGTGATAACGGTTTCGGGCAACGGGGGCAGATGGATAAGTACTCTGTCGCCCATACCCACGCCACAGGCGCGCAGCATATTGGCTGTCTTATTCACCTGGCGGTAGAGTTCGTAGTAGGTCAGTTTGTGTGTGTCTCCGGGTTCGCCCTCCCAGATAAGGGCCAGCTTGTTTTTGTTGGCAGTTTCCACGTGCCTGTCCAGCGCATTGTACACAATATTGCAGCGTGCGCCGACGAACCAGCGGTATGAGGGTGCCTGCGAGTCATCCAATACAGTATCCCATTTGCGGAACCAGGCCAGTTCTTCGGCTGCCTCTTCCCAAAATCCTGGCAGGTCTTTTTGCGCTGCGGCGTATTGTTGTGCTATATCCTGCGGGCTCATGCCTGCTTCGGCCAGGATGCGTGGCATGGGACGAAAGACGCGTGCTTCATGCTGCGGGATATCCTGAATTTCTGTTGCGGTGGGAGGCAGCGTGCAAGGCTTGTTGCGTGGCATGATCATAACCCCAATACCTGTTTGAGTTCGCCGATGCGGCGTCGGCTGATGGGCAGCTCGATACGGGTACGCCCTGCGGTGCGCAACATAAATCCTGCGCCCGGCAAAGAAGCTATCTCTGTTACCATGTTAAGGTTGACCAGGTACTTGCGGTGTACTCTGAAAAAGCGATGTGGTTTCAGCTTGCCCTCTAAAATTTTCAATCGGTACGAGGTCAGATATTTTTGTTCCGCTGTATGTACATATGTATAGTCTTCATAGGCTTCGACAAATACAATCTCGTCATACGGCAGCAGCAGGGTTTTACCTTCGTGGGTAATGGCCAGCTTTTCGATTTCAACAGGGCGGTAGGTGCTGGTGTATTCCCATGCCTGCCTGAGAGCATGGAGAAATGTGCCTTGCTCGTCATCAGCCAGAGGCAGCAATACCGTTTCATTGGTCTCTTCGTGCTGTGGACTGTCTATATCCATGTTGGCAAAAGACGGTGTGGCCTCTGCATGTACGTCGTGCCAGCGGCTTGCTGGGTCCGGGGCGAGTCTGAAATGGCTGTTGAATTGTTTCAGGCGTGCCATTGCCCGAGAAAAACGCTGTTCTGTACAGGGCCAGATAAGATAGTCGGTGGCATCCAGCTCAAATCCGGCAAAAGCCTGTGTTTCGTCCGATGCAATGAGTATAAGCGCCGGACGGTGCTTGCGCCCCATCAGGCGTTGCGCAAGTTCCAGGCCCTGTCCGGGTTTTTGCAGGTCAACACCGCTAAAAACCGCACCATAGGGCAGGGCATTAAGCAGCTCCAAGGCTTCGTTGGCACAGACGGCTTCACCCACGACACGCAGAAAAGGCACGCGCGCAATGTATACTCTCAAAGAATGCCGTATTGCGCTGTCAGGATGCAGAATGAGCGTTGTAAGTTGGGGCATACCTTTCCTTGCCTGAAAAAATAACCGTACAGAGCATCATACACAGTAAGCCTTTTGGTGTGAAGGTATGCCAAGGTGCTGGCCTGTCCGGCTTTTGCATTTCAAAGCGCAGGCAGAACAAGGTTGTGATACAATGTAGTATGGCATGGTATTTTATTGCCACACAGCGCACCGCAAGGGTGGCTTTGCGTTCATGTGGGCCGGGTTTGATGAGATGCAAGAACCTTTCGTCCTGCCGGGCCGTATTGAAAGGCATGTCATGCCGTGCTGCGGCCTGCCGACGTGGAAGTCGTGTGGTGGTCATTGTCATATGCGATATGTTTTTGCCGAAGATACTCGAAGGAGCCCCGTACGGAGGCAGAAGATGAAGTGCCTGATACCCGCAAAAATGTGAAAGGCGTCTTTTTGGGGTAGGGCAAGCTTCGTTTTTTTAAGTCGGCAGTATTGTCAGGCTGTTGCTGTTTTTTATAAACGGCAACAAGCGCCCCCCTGTTTGGAGTAACAGAAGAGCGCTTTGGGATTTTGCTGGTAGCAGTCAGCGAGGGCTAGAGGCGGTGGCCTCCGTAGTTGTCGCCATGTCCGCCTCCTGGACGGGGGCAGTTGTAGGTTTCGGTATCTGTGGCTTCTGCCTGGTGTACGGTGGTGCGCATATGTTCCTGAGCGGTTGTCATGTGCGGGTTTGTCTGTGCAGCCAAGGCACCGCTGGCAATGCCAAGGCCAAGAACAAAGACAAGCGCTATGGCGCTGAAGCGAAAGGTTTGCATGAGGGTAGTCCTTATCAGTATTTTATGTATGAGGTATCGGTCTCTGGCTTTCTATTTAGCAATGGGCGTGCCAATATTGTAATTCACTGATTTAATTGTTATTGATTGTGTTGTGGGCTGTGTGGTAGGACTGGTGCTGTATGTTTTTTATACAGCTTGCACCATGGTATACCTGTATAAAAAGCATCCACTGTGTTGTTTTTATACAGGGCGTGAGCTTGATGAGAGCTTGGTAGCGTATCCTGCAGAGCTTGGGGTGGCCTGGGCTGTTTATGGACTTTCGGGAATAAATAACGTACGGAGTAACGTTTGCTGTGATTGTCTTGTGACAAAATAGCATTGCGTATGTCAGACGTAAGGGGATGCGTGCTGCATATGGGCTTATTTCTACTTTTTGAGGAGGCACACCGCCCAAGGGCGGTCACCTGCATATGACTACACAGTCAGCTATTCGTAATTTTAGTATTATCGCGCATATAGACCACGGTAAATCCACGCTGGCCGATCGTATTCTTGATGTTACCGGCTTGATCACCGAGCGTGAAAAGCGTGATCAGTATCTGGACAGGATGGACTTGGAGCGGGAGCGCGGCATTACCATCAAGGCCCAAGCGGTACGCATTCCGTATACGGCTGCGGATGGTAAAGAGTATGTGCTTAACCTGATTGATACACCTGGCCATGTGGATTTCAGCTACGAGGTCTCGCGTTCGCTTGCAGCGTGCGAAGGTGCCCTGCTGGTGGTGGATGCCACGCAGGGGGTTGAGGCTCAGACCCTTGCCAATGTATTTTTGGCCCTTGACCATGACCATGAAATCATCCCGGTGCTGAATAAGATTGATCTGCCGAGCTCGGATACAGAAAGAGTTAAAGCTGAAATAGAAGACGCCATTGGCCTAGATGCCTCTGAGGCCGTGGAGGTCAGTGCAAAGACCGGGCTCAATGTGGAAAAGGTGCTTGAGGCTATTGTAACGCGTTTGCCCGCTCCTCAGGGAGACCCTGCTTTGCCCTTGCAGGCTTTGATCTTTGATTCGTGGTACGATGCGTATCAAGGTGTTGTTGTCATGTTCCGCGTGGTGCACGGCGTCATCAAAAAAGGTGATGTGGTATGCATGATGGCCACTGGAAAAAAGTATGAAGTCTCGCGACTTGGGGTGTTTTCGCCCGATGCCAAGGATGTGGATCAGCTTGTTGCCGGCGAAGTAGGCTTTTTGTGTGCGGCCATTAAAGAGCTGGGAGATGCCAAGGTAGGGGATACCGTCACCCATGCTGCCAGTCCTGCCGCAGAGCCTGTGCCTGGGTTTAAGGAAGTAAAGCCCATGGTTTTTTGTGGGCTGTATCCCACGGAGTCCAGCGAGTATGAGCAACTGAAATACGCGTTGGGAAAACTGCAGCTCAATGATGCCGCGTTTTCGTTTGAACCGGAAACATCGCAGGCACTTGGGTTTGGGTACCGTTGTGGATTTTTGGGGCTGTTGCACATGGAAATCGTGCAGGAGCGCCTTGAGCGCGAATTCAATATCGGGCTTATTGCAACGGCACCTTCTGTTGTCTATTCGGTATGCACCACGGATGGTCATGAAAAATTCATCGACAACCCCGCGGCGTTGCCCGCAGCCGGTAGCATAGCGGGGCTGTATGAGCCCTACGTGCGAATGGAAGTGCACGTTCCCAATGAATTTGTGGGCAATGTATTTAAGTTGTGCGAAGAAAGGCGCGGCATACAAAAAGATATGCGCTACCTTGCGGTGAACCGGGTCATTATTACGTATGAGCTACCCTTTGCCGAGATTGTGTACGATTTTTTTGACAAGTTGAAATCGCTTACCCGTGGCTATGCTTCCATGGATTACGAGTTCATAGACTATCGCCAGTCAGATTTGGTCAAGCTGGACATGCTGATCAACGGCGAGCCTGTGGATGCCCTGGCGACAATTGTACACAGAGATAAAGCCTACTATCATGGACGTGCCATTGCACTGCGGCTCAAGCGTACTATTCCGCGTCAGATGTTTGAAGTGGTGGTGCAGGCCGCCATTGGTAACAAGATTATTGCCAGAGAGCGCAACGCGCCGTTACGCAAGAATGTGACGGCAAAATGCTATGGAGGCGATATTACCCGTAAGCGTAAGCTGCTGGAAAAGCAGAAAGAAGGAAAAAAACGCATGAAGCGTATGGGTAGTGTTGAGCTGCCGCAAGAAGCATTTTTAGTAGCCTTGCAGGTGGATGACGAGTAAGTCGTGCCCTGTTTTTGGTCTGCAGAGCCGTAATTATAAGCAGGGTATGGTTGTTTTTGTGCTGCTGCGTAACAACGATAAGGAATAATTATGTCAAAGCTGCTGAAAGAGCTGATTGAAGCGCTTATTATAGCCTCTATGCTGGCTCTTTTTATTCGTGCCTTTGTGTTGCAGGCATATACGATTCCCTCCGGGTCCATGCTTGAAACGTTGCAGATAGGGGACTATCTGATGGTCAACAAGTTTCAGTACGGTACAAAGATTCCATTTACCCGTAGCTATCTCTGGAAAGGCTCTGATCCGGAATACGGAGATATTATTGTCTTCGAGTACCCTGATGGTCCTGACACCACCTATATCAAGCGTATTGTCGGTGTACCCGGAGACACCATTGAGATGCGCGGCAAGGTCCTATATCGCAACGGGGTACCGCAGGAAGAGCCGTATGCAATTTATTTGGCCACAGGCTATCAGGCATACCGGGGTAACTTTGGGCCGGTGACAGTGCCTGCGGACAGCTATTTTTGTATGGGAGACAATCGCGATTTTTCGCGTGATTCCCGTTTTTGGGAGAATATGTTTGTAAAAAGAGAAACTATCTACGGAAAAGCCTGGCGGATTTACTGGTCCATCACCGAACAGGCTGATATCCGTTGGGAGCGCCTTGGACAGTCTGTGCACTGAAAAATGCCGGTATGTCTTTGATTGAGGGGCGCGGCATTGCCCATGGGGGAGATGCCTTGGCGAAGCGTGCTGCCCAAGCTCTCTGCAGGATACGTTTTGTTGTCTGCAGGGAGCTTTTTTTATCAGGGTCTGCTGAGTATGGCCGCAGGGCATGGAGTGGCAGATGCTACCTGTTTTGCCATGGGTTTTGATTTTTTGCTGTTTACGGCAGGGGCCGGCATAAGGTCGGTTGAGAGTTCGCTATGCGTATATGGGCACGGGGCGGCCATGCAACCTGCGGCATCCGGGGTGAGCAGTCTGTATGGTTACATGCAAAGACTACATTGTTACATTGCAGGAGCATGCCGTATCGCAGCGGTCTGCACGTGTACACACGCGCAAGGCACTCTGCGTGTGCTCATAACGTCAAAGGACTATTGGTCGTACTGATCTGTTACGAATGATTACGTATTTGGGTCTGATGCAGGAGAGGAACGTATGCTTGCAGCAGTGGCATCTGCCGCACTCTTGGGAGTGGATGCACATAGGGTAGATATAGAAATAGACCTTGTGCGTCGAGGGATGCCGTCATTTTCCATGGTGGGGTTGGCTGAGGGCGCTGTACGTGAGGCAAAAGACCGTGTCTTTGCTTCGCTGCGCAACACAGGGCATATGCTGCCCCCCTCGCGCATTACGGTAAACCTGGCGCCGGCAGCCTTGCGTAAAGATGGTAGCGGGTATGATTTTCCTCTGGCTTTGGGGTTGCTTGCCGCGGCTGGTGTTATATCGACGCAGGCTCTTGACGGGCTGTTCGTGCTGGGCGAGCTGTCGCTTGCCGGTGAGATCAAACCCATTGCCGGGGCTTTGCCTCTGGCTTTGCTGGCAAGAGCAGCCGGGGCACGGGGGGTGCTTGTACCACAAGCCAATGCTGCAGAGGCTGCCGTGGTGGAAGGCTTGGCCGTGTGGGGTATGGAAGGATTGAGCGAGGCGGTGGCCTTTGTTGCAGGGCAGTGCGAGAAACCCCCGGAGCCCTGTGTCACGCCGACACTCTGGAAGCGTGCAGACCGTTGGCCTGTTGACTTTGTGGAAGTCAAAGGCCAGGAGCATGCCAAGCGGGCCATGGAGATAGCCGCTGCAGGCGCCCATAACCTGCTGATGATAGGCCCTCCTGGAAGCGGCAAAACAATGCTTGCCCAACGCCTTCCCACTGTGTTGCCACCCTTGTCTTTTGAAGAAGCTCTGGAGGTGACAAAAATATATTCTGTGGCTGGTCAGCTGGATGCCGGGGGCGCACTGATGACCCGCCGCCCTTTCAGAAGTCCGCACCATACCATTACGCATCCCGGACTCGTAGGGGGAGGCAGCCACCCCAGGCCGGGAGAAGTATCCATGGCCCATCGGGGAGTATTGTTTTTGGATGAGCTGCCGGAATTCAAAAAAAATGTCCTGGAGGGTATGCGCCAACCCTTGGAGGATGGCGGGGTGACGCTTTCTCGTGCGGCCATGTCGCTGAGTTATCCTGCGGACTTCATGCTGGTTGCTGCCATGAATCCCTGCCCGTGCGGCTATCTGTCTGACGAGCGCCGTGTGTGCCATTGCACAGCGGCGCAGATACAACGCTATCGTTCACGTCTTTCCGGTCCGCTGCTGGACCGTATAGATCTGCATGTAGAGGTACCTGCCGTGCCGTATGAAGACTTGCGTGGAAAAGAGGGCGAAAGCTCTTCTGGCATGCGCGAGCGTATTCTGCGTGCCCGTGAGTTGCAGTACCAGCGGTATGCTGATTCGTCATGCCTGACCAACGCGGATCTTGTGGGCAAAGAGCTGGAGGAATATTGTCGACTGGGCAAGGCAGAACATGAATTTTTGGAGGAGGCCGTGCACACGCTGGCACTCTCAGCCCGGGCATATACACGTATACTGCGTATTGCACGGACCATAGCGGACCTTGCCGGGCAGGCAACGATATCTCGCGCGAGTCTGGCAGAAGCCATCAACTGTCGGACTTTGGACAGGCAAAGCCTGTAAGCGGGACACCGGCAGGATGCGTTGGCATGGTCTGCCAGCAAAATGCAGCTGAAGCCTGGTGCGAGAGGCCAGGCGCACCCATGGTACGGGTATGGTTTCTGCTGCTGGCAGCCGGGCGTTGGCGTGTGTAGTGGCCCATGCCTGCGGTTATTGAGTGACAGCAAGGGCGGTTATCTGTTTTTGCATCACCGGGGTATCTGCTGAAGAGCGCTGCGTCATGAATTTTTGTGAGCTTGGTGCTTTTTCACACTGGGGCAGCATATTTTGAAAGGTTCAATAGGTTTTGTGGACAAGAGGGCCCAGACCATGGGCAATATGGACTGTATGGCCTGAATGCGCGGTTGTTCTGCGTTGTGTGGTAAGCTTCAGATCAAGATACGGGAGTGCGTTATGACTGTTATCGGAACACCGCTGAGTCCTGCGCGGACCAAGATGATGCTTCTTGGTTCCGGTGAACTGGGCAGAGAGGTTGCCATTGAAGCCATGCGCCTGGGGGTAGAGGTTGTAGCTGTGGACCGGTATGCCAACGCGCCTGCCATGCAGGTTGCGCACAGGGCTCATATTATTTCCATGCTGGATGCCGAAGCGTTGCATGCGTTGGTTAGCAGTGAAAAGCCTGATATAATTGTCCCGGAGATCGAGGCCATTGCCACGGATGCGCTGGAAAGTATCGAGCGTAGTGGGATAACGGTGGTACCCACTGCCCGCGCGACCGCGTTGACCATGAACCGTGAGAGGATACGCAGACTTGCCGCAGAGGACCTGGGCTTGCGCACGTCACCCTACCGATTTGCCCGCAATAAAGATGAGTACCGCAACGCAGTACATGCACTGGGCATGCCCTGTGTTGTAAAGCCCATTATGAGCTCATCAGGAAAGGGGCAGAGCACTGTACGCAACAGCGATGAGATAGAGCAGGCCTGGGTATATGCCCAGTCTGGCGGTAGAGCTGGTGGCGGAACGGTCATTGTCGAGTCCTTTGTGGATTTTGACTATGAAATCACGCTGCTCACAGTGCGTCATGTGGGGGGGACAGCATTTTGTGCACCCATCGGCCATCGGCAGGAACAGGGCGACTACCGCCAGTCATGGCAACCACAGGCCATGAGTGAGGCTGCCATGGCAGAAGCACAGCGAATGGCGCAGGAAGTGACGCAGGCGCTTGGCGGGTATGGGCTGTTTGGGGTGGAACTGTTTGTAAAGGGTGATACCGTATGGTTCAGCGAGGTGTCTCCCAGGCCGCATGATACAGGGCTTGTGACGCTTGCTTCACAAAATTACTCGGAATTTGCCCTGCACGTGCGGGCTATTTTGGGCTTGCCTGTGCCGGTTATTCGGCAGCTTGGTCCGGCTGCGTCCAGTGTTATTTTGCCAGAAGGGGACTCCAGCACCGTACGGTTCGGCAACTTGCAAAATGCTCTGGCAGAACCTGACACCACACTGTTTTTGTTTGGCAAGCCAGAGCTACGGGGACGCCGCCGTATGGGGGTAGCAGTGGCTCTGGATGAGACAGTGGACCAGGCAGTGGAAAAGTCAAAGCGCGTTTCTGAGGCAGTGACAGTGGCCTGCTGAGGAGAACAGAGGCAGACATTTTTTTATCGCGTCTGCTCATGGGATACCGGGGTTGATGCCGCGTTTTTCAAGGAGGCGCGTAAGGACACTGCTGGCCTACCCCTTGCCTGCCGGCGGTGTTTCAACATCCATGCCCCTGCAAGCAAGCGCTACCTGCTGTGCCAAACATGCGGGCCAGTATGCCATTGCAGCTATGGCCAAGTGTAACCTGGTATGGGGCTCCCTTTTGTGTGGGGCGCTCCTGAGCTTTCCATTGTATGGAGGTGCACTTTGCTGTGACTTGCGGCTACCATCAGCCATGTATAATCAGGCCCAAACATCGAACGTAGTCACGAGAATGTTGCGTGGCATTTTCCAATATCTTTGTTCTGCCAGCCATAAAATTAGCGATGTGTGTGCATTGTTGGCCCCCAGAAGTCGGGGCAGGTCTCCCCAGTAATGGCAAGAATAGTGTCGCCATACAGATGGTTTGTGGGTCCGCAAGGCCCCGGAGCCCTTTACGGCCGGCCGGGCAGGTGCCTCTGCAAACGCTCCCAGCTCTTTCAAAAGGTCAATTGCCGACGTGTTCAGGGTATTGGACATCAAAAGAGTGCAATTTCGGCGGGGGAATACGCAGGCTGTGGGACGACAAATAGGGGGCGCAGTGTGCAACCCTAGGCGGGCCAGGATAGAGACCGGGTCATGAAGCCATGGGCAGGACAAAGAAAAACGTATTGCCATGGGGGTGTGCTTCATAGCCCACTTCACCGCCATGCAGCTCCACGATTTCACGTATAAAATACAAGCCATGCCCGGTACCGTATTCCTGCCCGGTGTTGCTGCCGCGAAAGTCTGCCGTAAACAGGTTGGGAACATCATTTTGGTCAATGACAGGGCCAGTGGTAAAGACATCCACACGAACACCGTCTTTTTTATTTGTGAAATATTCTGAAATACTGCGTACCGCACATTTTACATATTGCTCGGCGACTTCATTACGATAGATTGAACGGGTATATTTGGCAGCGTTGGAAAGCAGGTTGGCCAATACCTGGCTGATAAGTCCCAGATCGGCAAAAACAAGAATGGGACTGCTTGTGCAGGGGCGTTCTTCATGCAAGGCAATGCCTTTTTTTTCCAGTCGCCCGCGAAAGCGTTCAAGTTGCGGCAACATGATACGGCTACAGAAATCAAGCTGAGTACACTGCAACACATAATGGCCTTTTTCAAAATGGCTTTGGCGCAGTAGTGTCTCCAAAAACAGGCTGACCTGTTGGAAGTGGCGGTATATCTCTTGGTAGTGTTCGTTGAGGTTGTCGCGCGCATGGTTGAGCTTTTGAAAGATGTCGGCAAAGCCCATGTCGGCCGTTGGCAGTGTACTCATTTCTTCAACCGTTTCGGAAAGCATGCGAATTTTTCCATCCAGTTGATGGAAGAGCAGGCTGAAATACATGTTGGGTACAATGACATTGTGCCCGACGTCGTGCACCAGCCCATTGATGAAACGAATGTGCTGGCTGTTTTTTATGAACAGCAACCTGTTGTGCAGTTGAAAACCCAGGCGATTGGCAAATTTTTCCAGATAAAGGACCTGCTCGGGCGGGATGGGCTCTGTCTGCTTGATTACAAGCACTCCGAGCCTGTTGCCTGTGTGTGATGCAGAGGGCGTTGCAGTGTCTGCAGGCTTGCCGCGTACAGGCAGGCACAAGTGCTGCTGGATAACGCAGGGGCTGCCTTCAGGCTGTATGGCTGCAAGATCTGTGATGCATAGCCCGCATCCGGCGGGGTCAGAACTGCAATGCAGCTCCAGGCCGTTGGAAGATGTTTCAATAAACAGGGCAGATTCCAGCCCAAAGAAAGATTTCAATGTGAGAAGAGCCAGAACGTAAATTTCTTCCACTGTCTCAAGTTCTTGTGCAAGATCAAAAAAGACATTGAACGCACAGGTCTGGTGGGCTCCAAAAGCGTAGAGCCTGTAGTCCTGCATTTTTGACGTGATACGCTGCTCCACATGGCTGAAGGCGCCTGCCATGTCCAGAGCCCTATCAGTGATGGGCATGCTTATATCTGTCATCACTTTTTTATGTGCTGTTTTGGATATCAAGATACGTTACATATGTAATATGCCCTATTTTTGACTGTAGGCCAATAAATATTATTTAGGTGTGGCGTTATATTTGTTATCTTCCGATCTACATGCTGTGGGTATGCGTATAATGCTTTGCCCATATACAAAAAGTATATCTGCAAAGAGCACAGAGAGTACGTGGCCTGTGTGCTGTATTTCGAATGGCCCCGGTCAAGGCCGGCCTAAAATCCCGAATAGGCCATGACGTGATTCAGGCTGCGTGTTGTACAGTGGATGAAACCACCCGAGACAATATAGCGGGTCAGTATCCAGGCTTCCATGTCAATATAGTCTATTTTTCCTTCCAGCTCTGGTGTCAGGGCGGCGCGGACAAGATGCAGCACCTCTTCCATGGGATAAAATGTACCCTCAAAGGAAAAAAGTAGCATATCCGTATGGCGCGTCAGTGCGGGTTCTCCGCTTGTCTGGTCGGGTTGTTCCCGCAACAGGGCATTGGCAAGTGTGTCGTTTACAGGACACAGATCACCATAAACTTTGACGAGAACGTGCTCCATATACTCTACTCCACAGTATCTGTTGCCGTACGTGTTGGTAGAGGCAAAAAAGGGGTGCGCGGCACGAGGTCTATAGAGCGTGTCAGCGCATCATAGTGTTGCCTTGCACGGGTGACAGGGTTGAGCAGAGTGTGCGTCAGTTTTGGTGTGAATGCAAGCCGCATCCTGCCAGGCTCTGGGGAGAGGCTCAGTGTCTGCTCCAAAGGAAAGGGCCGCCCTGACACAGTGAGGGGCGTTGCCTGCATGGGATGCCAGCCAGCAGGAGGGTGCTGCCCCTTGGGCTGCGACAGACAATCAGGTATGCTACCTGCTGCAAGGCTTGGACCCGTAGGGGCTGGGGTCTGCGGTTTTGGAGAGTCAGGAGGCAAGGCAGCCATGGGGGGAGTACAGTACCCTCGGCTGCGCGCCCAGTGTAGCCCTTGGCATTGTCCCAGGCCGCAGGCTTTACCATAGTCAGCACACATGGCCTCAAGATTGTTGACCGCAAGGTACGCAGCACCCCGTGATTGCCAAAACTCGGCCTCACGGGGCGCCAGCTTCAGAGCCTGGGAAAAGTCGTCCAGGGCAAGTTCGGGCAGGTGCAGCTTGAGGTAGGCGATGCCTCGCGCGTGCCAGATACGGGCAAAATCAGGGGCGAGTTGCAGGGCTTTGCTATGGCTTTTCATGGCCTCAATGGGGCGCTCCATCTGGTAGTATATTTTTCCACGGGCATGCCACGGCAGCGGATTGGAACGATCCAGGGCAATGGCTCCTTGCATCTCCTGCAGGGCTTTTTGAGGGTTTTGCCATATACCATCTGCCTGTAGCAGCCGAAGAGCCGTGCGATAGGTGTGCATACTTTGCAACCCGTGTATGAGTTGTGCGATGTTGGCTTTGGGCACAGCTTGCTGTGTATGGGGGGTGCCATGCCTGCTGGTGTGCAAGACAAGGCGCTCCAGCAGATGCTCTTCACGTTTCAGACTGCGCGCATGCAGCTCAAGCAGTGGCTGTTGTCGTAGCAGGCTTTGGGCTTGTTTTGCGGTGGATGAGGGCACAAGGGCAACGGCAACTGTAACGATAACAGTCGAGTCTGCCTCATTGTATAGGATTTTGGGGTGCATGGTCTGTGAGGTCAGCACGGTATCTGCCAGGGAACGCGGAGAAGAGCGGCTGAACGCCAGCCCTATGGGGGTATGGCTTGCAAGCCACCCCGCCACCATGTCCACCAGGGCGTGTTGCCCCAGCATGGTGGCAATATCCGTTGCATGCTCTCTTGAGAGTATGCTTCCATAGGGGTGAGTTACGGTGTGCGTAAAATGTAATGTAGCCGTTGGGGTGTTTTGGGATGCATGGAGTATGGAAGGAGAGAGGGCTGCAAACAGCAGGAACAAGAGGCAGAGCATACGAGCAGCCAATGGCGGTGCATAAAAATACATGAGCGTGCAGTCCTGTGGAAAAGGTGCTCTATCAGCGGCCAACAACCGGCATGGCAGGTGGCCGGTACACCAGCTTTGTCATTCTTTTATGTATGGCACGGGCACCGTCTGTTGTCCAAAGAAACATGCCTCATGGGATCGAAACATGGGATAAATAGCGGCAAAACGGCTAATATTGCGACTTTACAGTTGACAAGACGCGGATCGTCTGAAAAAAAGCATAGCTTACATTATCGCGTTCGGACGGCTGTGCCCGTGCACACCGGAATACGTATACCACATTGAATTGGAGATGAGAAATGACTAAAGCTGAATTAGTTCAAAAGGTTGCCGCAAAAGCCGGTATGAGTTCCAAAGCACAGGCAGAATCGGCTCTTGATGCAACCATTGCTGTAATTACCGAAGCTCTGAAAGGCGGAGACTCTGTAACATTTACCGGATTCGGTTCTTTTAAGGTGAGCGAGCGCGCTGCACGCAAGGGACGCAACCCCCGCACCGGCGCAGAAATGGACATTCCCGCAGGTAAAGCCGTCAAGTTCACTCCTGGCAAGGCTCTGAAAGAAGCTGTAAAATAAGACATTTCGCAACGTTTGGCCGACTGCTCTGTGTGTCGGTATGACATACAGAGCTGCCTGCCGGCAGCGTTACTCAGTATGAAAGCCTGTGCCTGTAATATCGGTGTGCAGGCTTTTTCATAGACGTCGTGCTGCTGGCATGTCTCGCCGGCAGATGTGCGGGGATACCACAGGCCATATCCGTGTCAGCATGTCACAGGCTTTGCCTGACACATTCAGGCATTTTCGGGGCAGTCTATCAGCAGCAGAGCAATGTCCATGACATTGGTCAGTGTGGGGCCTGTTTTCAGCAGGTTTCCTGTTTTTTCTAGAAAAATGTAAGAATTATTTTGCTGTAGACATTCATGTGCGTCTAGGCCATGCATGCGGGCAGTGCCCAGGGTGGCGGCGCAGGCAAAGCCCCCCGCGGCGTCAGTGGGGCCATCGCTGCCGTCGGTACCCGCGCACAACATGGTAATATGGTTACAGCCTTGTAGGTGTATTGCTCCTGCCAGCGCCATTTCCTGATTGCGTCCGCCAAGGCCCTTGCCGGTAAGGGTGACAGTTGTTTCGCCACCTGCCAGCAGGCAGACCGGGCCGGAGAGTGTTTTTTCTTGTGTGCATAACGCCTGGGCTGCGGATACGAGCTCCTGTGCTTTTTCACGGGCTTCTCCAACCATGTTGCTGGTCAGTATGCGTGGGGCATAGCCCTGCCGCTCGGCTTCTTTTGCGGCAGCCTCCAGTGCCTGGCTGTTATTGGCTACAAGCACGTTGTGCACCCGTTGAAAGATATGGTCGCCGGGTTTGGGGGTTTCTTGTAGCACCCCCTGTGCGCCTTGCTCCAGCCTGTCCAGGATGCTTGCGGGAATCATCGTGCGTATTTTATACATATCAAGAATTTCAAGGCAGTCCTCATAGGTCGACGTGTCCGGAGAGGTGGGCCCTGAGGCAATGACATCCAAGTCGTCTCCCACCACATCCGAGATAATCAGCGTGGCCAGCGTGGCAGGGTAGGCCGTGCGGGCCAGGTTGCCGCCTCCCAATGCAGAAACATGCTTGCGAATGGCGTTTATCTCATGGATGGTTGCGCCACAGGCCAGCAAGTGGCTGGTGGCTGTTTGCCAGTCCCCGAGGGGAATGCCGTCAGCCAGTACCGGCGTCAGCGCGCTGGCCCCGCCCGTGAGCACGCAAAGCACCAAGTCATGCTCCGTGGCAGATGCCGCCAGGCGTAAAATTTGCTGTGCGGCGTATTCTCCCGCAGCATCGGGCACAGGGTGGGCTGCTTCATATACGGTAGTATGCTTTAGTGGCAGCGTGTGTCCGTATTTGACGCATATGGCACCCTGTATGATGCGGTCGCCCAGGATCTCTTCCAGGGCGGCAGCCATGGGGGCGACTCCTTTGCCTGCGCCAATGACCAATACCCTTTCATGGTTTTCCAGATTATATGCCTGCCCGGCCAGATGCAGGGTCGTACCGGCAAGGTGGGCATGCCTATGTACGGCGCGATCAGGGGCAACGGCTTCCAGACCGGCATCAAGCAAAGAACGCAAAACGTCCTTGGGGTTTTGGGTCATATGATTTTCCTGTACGTTCGAGAGCCTTTTGGGGGTGCAGGCATGCCAAAAAAATACGGCCTTTGCACGCACAATGGTATCAGCTCGTGTAGAGAAAACACACAGCCCCTATATACACCTGTTGCGTATATAGGGGCGTTCATGCAAGAAGCATTCTGCGGTTACGGGTGATGCCGTCAGACTTTTTCAAAAAAGTTTTTTTCTGCACCACACAGGGGGCAGACCCAGTCTGCGGGAAGATCGCTAAAAGGAGTTTCTGGTTGTACCCCGTTCTCGATGTCTCCTTCCTCTGGGTCATACACATAGCCGCAGGGGCATTGATATTTGTCCATAAAGCATTCTCCTGTATTTGTACGTCTAATGTCCACGCACATGTCTGTCAGGCTGTATATACATGGATACTGAACTATTCCGTAGTATAAATACTACGCTCGTATATAACAGCTTGTCAACGAGACTTGCCATGTGCCGGCCAAATACAATATGGGCGCGCCCCCCTGGCACACGCCTGCCTTACCGAAAAGTCTGGTTTGCAAGGCGATTTGCCAAAATGGGTGGTCATCCCACGGCCGTTTTTTTATTGAAAATCATCCGGTAGCGCCGCCTCTTTCAGACCAGACACCATCTGATAATGGAGTTTGTGAGAGAGCTGATGTGTTTTTTTCGTCAAAATACGGCTACGCATGCCGCCTGCACAGCGTTGATACGATATACCGGAAAAAAGCTGGGAGCGCTTGCAGGCTGATCTGTCCGGCCGGCCCTAAGGGAACCCGGGGTATTACGACCCGTGAACCGCCTGTATGGCAGCGCTATGCTTTGAATGTTGCCCATGGGGCGCCTTGGATAGACCTGCCTTTGACCATGGAAGCCAGAAAAAACATCTTGCAGGAGTTATGGCTGGCAAGGCTAAGACATTATGATGATACGACGCAAAGCTCTTGTGGCTGGGTCTGATTTTTGAGCTTGATTTTGCATGGCTGATGCGAGCTTGTGCGAGCCGTGCGCAGGCTCCATGCGAGGCAGATGTCTGGATATAAGGCGGCCACGCTTTGGCTTTTTTCAGGCGTAGTGATGCCAAGTGGGCTGTGGCACGGTATTGTGAGAGCGCAGGGCCTGCACTATGTGCGTGGAATATCTGCGGGTTTTGAGCACGCAGAAAAAAGGTACTGACCGGCCAGTCAACGGGGACAAGATCAAACGAGCGGAAAGGCCATGGCCTGCGGGTGGACTTACTCCATACTGACAGCCGGCTGGCGTGATGCTTTGAGCATGACCTCCGTCACAAATTTTGTATCATTTCTGGTCGTCCAGTAGTCGGTAACATATCGCTCATATGATTCGTCGCTGATGGAGTAGCCATGGTGCCGTACCCAGCGTCGTATTTTTTTATATGTGTCGGCGATGGTTTTGTGTGGGCCGATGTGGTAGCATGATACCATCATGTGGCCACCAATGGTCATGGAGTTATCTGCGTCGCAAGGCATCAGGGACTTTTGTACAATTCTGATCGTCTGCTCGTGGTCTTTCATTCTTGCTTCATGTGAAGGAAAGTTCAAGATGACCGGTCCGGTAATTTCGTTGGCCAGACTTTCAACATAGTTGGTAAAGTCAATATTGATGATGGCCGACTTAATGTCAGCGCTGTAGTGCTGCTCTAAAAACAGGTAGTTGGAAGGTTCAACATACTTGATGGAAACCTCTTGAATATTGTTGTCAATGACCATTTCCGCCTCTTGGATAAGGTCATGCCAGTCTTTGACAGAGATATACTTGCGGCGGATTTCTTCCTGCTCTTCTTCCAGCTCTTTGATCTTTGCAAGAAACGAATTCCTGATGGTACGGTATACGTTGGCCATATCACCTTCAATGAATTCGCGCATTTCCTCCAGTTTGAAGCCCATCTGTTTGTAGTATTTGATGACAGGTACGGCAAGTAGCGATTCACGAGTATAATACCGATAGTTGTTGTAATCTTGCCTTTGTGACGTAATGAGCCCTATTTTGTCATAATATCGAAGTGCCTTTTTTGAAATATTGCATATTTGACTTACATCACCGATGGAATATTTGTTCTGCCGATTCACGGTCTTTTTCTCCTCTCTCAAAGGAGTATCATGCATGGGAAAAAACTCAATAGCTATACTCTAATTATAGATGACTGTTGATGAAAATACGTATTGCCATATTTGTATTAGTATACAAAAAACGTATCAATGATGTATGTAACCGTCTCAAGTATATGGTGTGATGCACTGGTAGGCATTCAAACATGGTACGTCAAAAGCGGGGGGGGGATTGCCCCCCCCGCAACGCTGGCCTAGGCCATAAAGCTAGTCTTTGATGTATCGGTTGATCGTGGCTGCACCCTCGGCATGAGCCCGGAAGTATACCCGCAGCATGTCCTCGTCATCCATGTCAAAGCGGGATTCTTCCAGCAGGCCATTGGCTTCTGCCGTCATCAGAGCGCTCAGGATGGATTCTTTTTTAAATGCCCTGAAGTGCCCGTATTGATCTTTCAGGGCTTCCATCACTTCATAGGCGCTGGCTTCTTCAACCGTGGTGAAATGCTTCAGGATAGCGTAGTTTAACGGCTTCATGATAGTTAATTCCTTTTTTTCAGCAGATCCATGGGGTTCATGGAAATGAGGAAGATACCGGCAACCATGACAACAGCAGCAGCCCATGCAATGGGCGGCATGGACCAGCCGCTCAGGCCGAAGATAACGCCCAGGATAATCCAGCAGCAGAAGGGGCCCCAGAAAGAAAAGGTGCCGTTGCATGCCATACCCAGAGCTGCGCCACACATTGCATTGCCTTTGTACCAGAACATGAATGTCAGGTATGCACTGAGGCCGGCGCAGGCAAACCAGATCATGGAGGCACCGTCGCCAAAGGCCGTGGTGATCATACCCACAGGGTTGACGCCGGAAATGAAGCTGAACAGGGGAACCAGGATGATCAGGTTGGAAAGGCCAGAGGTTACCTGGCGGATGGTGATGCCGATTTCAGGATCAATCATGGACGTGCCGTAACCACATACACAGCCTTCAATACCCCAGCACAGAGCGGCAATAAAGCCAAAGAACACTCCGGTAAGCAGACTGGGCGGAGCTTCTGCACCCATGCCAGTGCTGCCAATCATGGCACTGGCAGCAAAACAGATGGTGATGCCCAGCATCATGCGGGTGTTTAGCGTTTGTTTGAAAAGAAAGCGCCCAAGGATGGCGCCGATGGCAGGACACAGAGCGCTAATGGGAACGACAATGGCGCCTGCCTGCTGGAGACCCACAACATAGGCGGTGCTTGCCAGGGGGCCGCCGATGATGGCTGCGCCAACCATTACCATACCGGGTTTTGTCTTGATGCACCGCAAAAAGTCGCTGAAACGACCGCGCACGCCTGCAATGCTCATGGCCCAGAGCGCGCTGGAACTGTCAGTGACGGCTGCGCCAAGCGCAGCCAGCAGATACATTACGGCAAAAGTGGAAAAACCAGAGTTGTCACCGTACCAATCCTGCCATATGCCGGTGGCCATGGCCAAGGTCATGAATGCGGTGTAAAAACCGTATAACAGGCCGGAAAGTAGTGCGATGATGATGCCCTTGCGACGGAAGTCAGCCGCGAGTTTGTTTTTGGCAGCCAACGCCACCGGGTTGCTCATTACTGCTGTGTGCCCCATTAGTGTCTCCTTAGCACCTTAGGTGATATTGCTAAAAGCTTCATTTCTGATCAGGGCGTTGCGCGAGCCTTACTCAGGCAACGTACTCTCATGTATTTATTTAGCATTCCCCTTAAGGGGAAGGTCAATGTGAAAATGTCTGTCAAGGGCAATGCTGGCGTTCCGCATGGTATGCATGTGCCTAACTCTCTATTTTTGCATTGGTAAATGTTTTGTGGGCGAATTATGAAAAAAGTGTTGCGTGCACGGACAATCAGTGAAACGTTCCCCTCAAGCGAAGCCCTGCCACTTCCCTATCGCGTGTATTCTACATGTTGCGACTGCTACTATGATTATGGATGGCGTTGCATCAATACCATGTTTCCAAACAGCAAGCCATTGTTTACGTAGTGTGCGTATTTTGATCAGTGTGCCAGCGGGTATGCCCCAGTGGCATACTGTGGATAATACAGCAGTATGTCGTGTGGGTGCGTGCATTACAAAGCAATGGGGTAGCCCGCATGCTTGCGGCTGGCCTACTGTGATATCCCCTACAGTTTCAATGACTATTTTTGCGTATTTTATTAGTTAAGACAATATATTAGCTTCAGGTGTCACTGTGCTTTTCCATCATGTTTCATGCTGTAGTTCCCCCGTGGGGGATACTCTCCAGTAGAGATGAGAAGAGGGCGGAGGGGCTGCCTAGGCACACAAAAACGCGTGTTTTAGCTCTGTAGCAAGCACGGCTGTTGTTTTTTTGATGAAAAATTTTCAATGAAAATAGCGTGTTATGTTTTTTTGGATTTTTTCGAAAAAAAACTGTTGACTTTCCCCCTTGGGGGAAGGGCTACGCTAGATATGCTTTGAAAAGAATACCGTTGAAGAAGGGTGAGCCCACAGGGGCGATTTACCGTAAAGCATTGAGGATGTGTGGTATGGGAGAGTACACCAGATATCAGGGAGAAGAGGCACTGGGGCTTATCGAAACTCTCGGTATGGTGCCTGCCGTTTACGGTGCCGACAGCATGCTGAAGGCAGCCGATGTGCAACTTGTTTCTTATGAAAACGTGGGTTCCACGCTGGTAACCATTATGGTCAAAGGCGATGTTGCCGCGGTGCAGGCTGCTGTTGCCGCAGGTTCTGTTGCAGCCGGTAGCATCGGCAAGCTTACGGCTCATAATGTGATGCCTCGCCCTATCAAGCCCATTGGTGATATTGTTTCTGTTCATGCTATCACCAATGATTCCAACGAGTCTGCATGTGGCACACGCCCCAAGGCCATGGGGCTCATCGAAACTTTTGGCATCGTATACGTGCTTGAAGCCGCAGACGCCATGCTTAAAACCGCAGATGTCGAGCTGATCGGGTACGAAAACGTGGCTTCCGGGTACATTTCTGTACTCATTGAGGGAGACGTGGCCGCTTGCCAGGCCGCAGTGCAGGCCGGGGTGCAGGCTGTACAGAAAATGGGTGCAGAGGTTTACAGCTCTGTGGTGATTCCTACCCCGCATCCGGATGTGGCCAGGATCACCGCTCGGTACGCCCTTGAGAACTTGTTGTCCTAGGGGTGCGGTGGCTGAAGCACGGGCAGGGGGCGATGTATCGACTTCTGGCCCGGATCCAGCAACGGCAAAGGGGTAGATGATGATAGTCGATAGCGATCTTCTCTCCATGCAGGAAGCCAGAATTTTAGCGGAGGATGCCGCGCGTGCTCAACGTATGCTTGCAGCATTTCCGCAGGAAAAATTGGATGAGATCGTCGAAGCTGTAGCCGAAGCAGTGGGACAGCAGACAGAGTCGCTTGCTGTACGGTCTCATGAAGAGACTGATTACGGTATCCCTACAGACAAGCAGATAAAGAACAACTTTGTTTGCTGCCAGGTGCGTAAAGCATTGCGCGGTATACGGTGCGTTGGCGTCATTGAGCGTGATGCAGAGAGGCAGACCATGGACATTGGCGTGCCCATGGGCGTTATTGCTGCTCTGTGCCCTGCCACAAGCCCTGTTTCCACCACAATATACAAGACACTCATTGCCATAAAATCCGGTAATGCCATTGTTTTTTCTCCCCACCCACGTGCCGCAAAAAGCATTGCCGCTGCACTTGATATTATGATCAAAGCTGCACACGCATGCGGCCTGCCGGAAGGCTGCTTGTCATACATGGGCACAGTGACCAGAAGCGGTACGGCAGAGTTGATGAACCATGCTTGCACGTCACTCATTATGCTTTCGGGCGTGCCCGGCATGATCGATGCGGCTCGCTGTAGCGGCAAGCCCGTCATTTATGGCGGCATCGGCCACGGCCCTGCATTTATTGAGCGTTCTGCAGATGTGCATCAGGCCGTTAGCCATATTGTCAGCAGCAAAACGTTTGACAATGGTATCGCCCCCTCTGCCGAACAATCCATTGTTGTGGATGCATGCATTGACCGGGATGTACGGCATGCCCTGCAGGATGCCGGTGCCTATTTTATGTCTGACGTAGAGTCGCTGCGGCTTGCAGAGGTGCTTTTTTGTGCAGACGGGCGTTGCAAGACGGGCATGGCAGGGGTATCCGCCACCGTTCTTGCCCACAGGGCAGGCTTTGGTGTGCCTGCGCATGTGAAGCTGCTTATTGCAGAGCGCAAATATGTTTCCGAGGCAGACCCGTACTCGCGGGAGCTGCTTGCCCCTGTCCTTGCCTATTACGTTGAAGACGATTGGATGCATGCCTGTGAAAAGTGCATCGAATTGCTTCTCCATGAGCGTAAGGCCCATACCCTTGTGGTGCATTCCCGTGATGAAGACGTCATTTTGCAGTTTGCCCTTAAAAAGCCTGTGGGGCGGCTGCTGGTGAACACCCCCGCTGCATTTGGCGGGCTGGGTATGAGCACCAACCTTTTCCCTTCCATGACGTTGGGAAGCGGTTCAGCAGGGCAGGGTATCACAGCCGACAATGTATCTTCGATGAACCTCATCTACAGACGCAAAATCGGTTACGGAGTCAGGCCATATGGCAGCGCTGCGGCTGTATGCAGTGCGGTTTTACAGGGCGGTCGGCAAGAGGGCAGGTATGCGCATGATACCCAATCTCAGCAAATGCAGGCGCTCCAGAAGATTCTGACGGAAGTCATCGAAGCCATGGGGCGCGATGCAGACAGATGATGAAAATTATCCGTTAAGGGAGGATGCACATGGATCTCCAAGATTTTTCCAATAAACTCGCAGAAGCGGCCAAAAATCTCATGCCCGAAGAGCGTGCCGCGCTGAAAAAGATTTTTGAAGGTGTTTCTGCCGAAGTCTTCAGTCAGCCCGTGCCTGCTTCTCATGTGGCAACCGGGGCTGGCCCTACCATTCCCCATGGGCCGACTCCCCGCCATGTCAAGCTCAAGGAAAATTTTCTCAAGCAGGTGCCCAGCATCACCATTCACCGTGCACGCGCCATCACCAAGCTTGCAAAGGAATTCCCCGGCTTGCCCAAGCCATTGCTGCGCGCCAAGACCTTTCGCTACTGCTGCGAACATGCCCCACTGGTGATTCAGGACCATGAACTGATCGTAGGGTCTCCCAACGGTTCACCGCGGGCAGGGGCATTTGCTCCTGACATTGCATGGCGGTGGTTGGAAGATGAAATGGATACCATCGGCACTCGCCCCCAGGATCCTTTTTATATTTCTGAAGAAGATAAGAAAATTCTGCGTGACGAGATTTTTCCCTTTTGGCTGAACAAGTCCGTGGACGAACTGTGCGAAGGGCAATATCGCGAAGCCGATCTGTGGGAAATGTCCGGCGCATCCTATGTATCTGATTGTTCGTATCACGCGGTGAACGGCGGCGGTGACTCCAACCCCGGTTATGACGTTATCCTGATGAAAAAGGGTATGCTGGATATTCAGGCAGAAGCTCGCGAAAAGCTGGAGCACCTGGATTATGCAAGTCCTGCTGATATCGACAAGATCTATTTTTACAAGTCTATCATCGAGACTGCAGAAGGCGTGATGATCTATGCCAGACGTCTGTCTGCCCATGCCGCAGACCTGGCTGCAAGAGAAACAGACCCCAAGCGCAAGGCAGAATTACTCAGAATTGCTGAAGTCAATGCTCGTGTGCCTGCCCACGCACCCAGCAACTTCTGGGAAGCTATTCAGGCTGTGTGGACTGTGGAATCGTTGCTGGTTGTGGAAGAAAACCAAACCGGCATGTCCATTGGTCGTGTTGATCAGTACATGTACCCCTTTTACAAGGCAGACCTTGAGTCTGGCCGTATGACCGAGTACGAGGCGTTTGACCTTGCGGGCTGCATGCTTGTGAAGATGTCTGAAATGATGTGGATCACCAGCGAGGGCGCTTCCAAGTTTTTTGCCGGGTATCAGCCTTTTGTGAACATGTGCGTAGGCGGGCTTACCCGCGAAGGCCACGACGCAACCAACGATCTTACCTACATGTTGATGGACGCGGTACGGCACGTGCGTGTGTATCAGCCCACCTTGGCTACCCGCGTGCATATCAAGTCGCCGCAAAAATATCTGAAGAAGATTGTGGACGTTATTCGGTCGGGCATGGGCTTTCCTGCCGTGCACTTTGATGACGCACACATCAAGATGATGCTTGCCAAGGGTGTCAGCATCGAAGATGCTCGTGATTATTGCCTGATGGGCTGTGTTGAGCCTCAAAAGTCCGGTCGCTTGTACCAATGGACTTCCACCGGCTACACCCAGTGGCCCATTTGCATCGAGCTGGTTCTCAACCACGGTGTGCCGCTGTGGTACGGCAAAAAGGTTACCCCTGACATGGGCGACCTTGGGCAGTACGACACCTATGAGAAGTTTGAGGCCGCCGTTAAAGAGCAGATCAAATGGATCACCAAAAATACCAGCATTGCTACCGTAATATCGCAACGCGCACACCGTGAGCTTGCTCCCAAGCCGTTGATGTCGCTGATGTACGAGGGCTGCATGGAATCTGGCCTGGATGTTTCGTCCGGTGGCGCCATGTACAATTTCGGCCCCGGTGTGGTGTGGAGCGGTCTTGCCACCTACGTAGACTCCATGGCTGCCATTAAAAAGCTGGTTTACGAAGATAAAAAGTACAGCTTGCAGCAGTTGAACGAGGCCCTGAAAGCCGATTTTGTCGGCTATGATCAGATACTGGCCGACTGCCTTGCCGCACCCAAGTACGGCAACGACGACGACTACGTCGATATGATTGCAGCTGATCTGGTGCATTTCACCGAAACGGAACACCGCAGGTTCAAGACCCTGTACTCGGTGCTCAGCCATGGCACATTGTCCATTTCCAACAACACACCCTTTGGGCAGTTGCTTGGTGCTTCTGCCAACGGTCGCAGGGCCTGGATGCCGCTTTCTGACGGTATCAGCCCCACTCAGGGGGCAGACTTCAAGGGGCCCACGGCCATCATCAAGTCTGTTTCCAAAATGTCCAACGACAGCATGAACATCGGCATGGTGCATAACTTTAAGCTGATGTCCGGCCTGCTGGATACTCCTGAAGGTGAAAATGGTATCATTACCCTTATCCGCACTGCCTGCATGTTGGGTAACGGCGAAATGCAGTTTAACTATCTTGATAACGAAGTGCTGCTGGATGCACAAAAGCACCCAGAAAAGTATCGCGACCTTGTGGTGCGCGTAGCAGGGTACAGCGCCTTTTTTGTCGAGCTGTGCAAAGACGTGCAAGATGAGATCATCAGCAGAACAATGTTGCATGATTTTTAGGTGAAGTATTCCATTGTACTGCCCTCGTGGTTTGAGAACCGGTAAATAGCAGAGTCAACACAGTGATTGAAAGAAAAGCACGTATTTTCAACATACAGAAATACAATATGTATGATGGTCCTGGAGTACGTACTCTGGTGTTTTTCAAGGGGTGCCCCTTGCGCTGCAAGTGGTGCTCAAATCCAGAGGGGCAGCTTTGGCAGTACCAGGTGCTGTATAAAAAGGATTCGTGTGTTCACTGTGGGTCTTGTGTACCTGTCTGTCCGACAGGTGTGCATCGTACCTCTGCATCAAGGTTGTCCCACGAATTTGCAGAAGATGCAGAATGCATCGGTTGTCGTAAGTGTGAAGAGGTCTGTCCTGCTTCTGCTTTAGCTGTCGTTGGTGAGCAACAGTCCATCTCTGAGTTGCTTGCCATAGTTGAAGAAGACAGGCCTTTTTACGATACATCCGGCGGTGGTGTGACGCTGGGCGGCGGTGAGCCGATGATGCAGCCCGAAGCTGCCATGAGCCTGCTCATGGCTTGCAAGCAGCATGGTATCAACACAGCCATGGAAACCTGTGGATACGTAAAGGCCGCAGCATATGAGAAGGCTGCACAGTACACTGACCTTTTTTTGTACGACATCAAGCACATGGATTCTGACAGGCACTATGAACTTACCGGTGTGCACAATGAGTTGATTCTAAGCAACCTCACATGGCTGTTGGAAAACAAGCACAATGTGAAGATTCGTGTGCCCTTGCTCAAAGGTGCCAATGACAGCGATGCAGAGTTACGCCTGATGATAGATTTTTTGAGGCCATACCAGGATTATAAAAATTTTAATGGGATAGATCTTTTGCCCTACCACAAAATGGGTGTGGGCAAGTACCGCCAGTTGCGGTGGGACTACCCCATCAAGGGCGACCCTGCGCTGGGTGATGCAGACCTTGCGCGCATTGAGGCGTGCATCAAGAACTATGACGTTCCGGTTTCGGTAATCCGGCATTGATGGGTCCGGGCGGTTCACATCCGCTGTGAATGAGGAGAATCACGCGTATGACGGCACTTGGAATGATTGAAACAAAAGGGCTTTTGACGGCCATTGAGGGCGCAGACGCCATGCTCAAGGCTGCCAATGTACACCTGCTGGAAAAGCACCTTGCCAGCGGGGGGCTTGTCACCATTATTGTGGCGGGTGAAGTCTCGGCAGTACGGGCCGCAGTGGATGCGGGTGTTTCTGCCATTAGTCGCGTCAACGCAGCCTCGTTGGTTTCAGAGCACGTTATCGCGCGTCCTGACGGGGGGGTGGGGTGCCTGGTCGCAGTGTACTCGGAACAAGCCCGGGGATCTGTACAGAAAAACTCTGTGCAAGCCCCTGTGGCTGGCCATGGCCCCGGAGCAATGCAGTCTGTAGAGCCGGTTACGGCAGAGCAGGCTGTATGTAGTACACAGTCCGGGGGGACGGCGAAAAAGCCTGCAAATGCGGAGCCGGTGCAGTACGAAATTTCTCAACTGAAAAAGATGAATGTCAGCAAGCTGCGTCAGATAGCGCGTGGTATCAACGGTCTTTCCATTGCTCCTGAGGCAGTCAAATCTGCGGGCAAAAAAGATCTGATTGAGGCAATCGTCAATTCATATAGGCAGATAGAGGAGTAGCCCATGGTAGACAAGGATTTATTGTCCATTCAGGAAGCCCGTGCACTGGTACGTGCGGCAAGAGCCGCCCAGCCTGACTTTGCCCAGCTTGGACAGGAACGCGTTGACGCCACCATCAAGGCGATTACCGATGCCATCGCCGCTCAGGCAGAGCAGCTTGCTGCTTTGGCAGTGGAAGAAACCGGCTTTGGGCGGGTGCAGGACAAAACGCAGAAAAATCTGCTTGCCAGTACCAAACTGCATGAAGCCATCAAGGATATGAAAACCATCGGTGTGCTGTGCGAAGACAAGACAAGAAAGCTTGTTGAAATCGCTGTGCCCATGGGGGTTATTGCGGGTATTGTGCCTTCTACCAACCCCACGTCCACAACGATCTACAAATCTCTTATTTCGCTGAAGTCCGGTAACGCCATTGTGTTTACCCCGCACCCCAGTGCTAAAAAGTGTATTGCCAAGACTGTTGAGATCATCCGCAGTGTGTTGGCCAGGTGTGGTGTATCCGAGGATATGGTCAGTGTGATGAGCGTGCCTACCATTGAGGGCAGCGGTGAACTGATGCGCCAAGCTGATCTGATTTTGGCCACGGGTGGCCCCGGTATGGTCAAGGCAGCCTATAGCTCGGGTACTCCTGCCCTGGGCGTGGGGGCAGGCAACGTGCCCGCATACATTGAGCGCAGCGCCAACATCGAAGACGCTGTGGCCAAGATTTTTGCCAGCAAAACCTTTGATAACGGTACCATATGTGCATCCGAGCAGGCTATTATCACCGAGTCTGTCATAGTGGATAAGGTCCGCGCCAGTTTGAGAGCCCATGGCGGCTACTTTCTTGAGGGTGAAAAGCTGGAAAAGGTCAAGCGCGTCATGGAGCGCGGTAACGGCTCCATGAATCCTGCCATTGTGGGGCGTGATGCGCAGTACATTGCACAGCTCGCCGGCATCGAAGTGCCTGCCGGAACTCGTCTGCTTATTTCCGACGAACCCGGTGTGGGGCGCAAGTTTCCTTTCTCCAAAGAAAAGCTGACAGCACTGCTTGGTTTTTACGTTGTGGAAAATTGGCAGGAAGCCTGCGAGATGTGCCACAAGTTGCTGGAAAACGGTGGTATTGGCCATTCTCTGGCTATCCACTCACAAAATGAAGAAGTCATCCGCGAATTTGGTTTGAAAAAGCCTGTTTCCCGCATGTTGGTGAACACGCCCTCTACACAGGGGGCTGTGGGTATTTCCACGTCGCTGTTCCCCTCATTCACCCTTGGGTGTGGCACTGTCGGGGGTAGTTCAACCTCTGACAACGTAACGCCGCTGAACCTGATGAACATACGCCGTGTTGCGTATGACCTGGGTGATACCTGCTACCAGCCTGCTGCTCAGTCTGCGGCCTGTGCTCCTGGCGGGCATGATGCCTCTGCGTCCATTGACGTTGAAGCCATTACCCGGCTCATTGTGGAACAGTTGAAGAAAATCGCCTAATCCGTGAGGCCCAGGGCCGACACGGTTTACATATATATGTCAACATAGCATTCAAGGAGAATAACATGTCCTCTTCCAACGCACTCGGAATGATCGAAACCCGTGGTTTGGTTGGCGCAATCGAAGCTGCCGACGCAATGGTAAAAGCTGCAAATGTTACGCTGATCGGCCGCTCTCAGGTGGGCGCCGGCCTGGTTACCGTGATGGTTCGCGGTGACGTGGGTGCGGTCAAGGCTGCCACCGACGCTGGTGCTGCTGCTGCCAACACTGTTGGCGAACTGGTCAGCGTACATGTGATTCCTCGCCCTCATGGCGAAGTGGAATTGATTCTTCCCAAAGCAGAAGGCTAATGTTTCTGTGGGATTACGGGCTGTTGGTTTCTGGCCGGTAGCAACCGTACAGTTTGCAGGTCAGGAGGGGGATAGGCACACCCCCCTCCCCCTGGGCTGGCAGAGCACTCAACTGGGGTGGACTGCCACAAGGCCCAAAAACGGCGGCATGCGCAGATAGAGGCCGTACGCAGCCAGCCGGTACAAAAATTTCAAACGGCCATACACAGCAGGCACCGGGTAGATGCTGATGCAACAATGCAGGCAGAGCCGGTGGCGATATTTGTAGCGGAGCAGCCATGAACGAGAAAGCCTTGCAAAAAACCCTTGAAGGGATAATCCGCGACGTGGTGCACCAACTTGGCAGCCAGAGCGCCCCCACCACCATGGTGGATGTGAATATTGAATATTCCATTCCCGTCGAGCTCTCGGCACGCCATGCTCATCTTAGCGAAGCAGACGCCATTGCCCTGTTTGGTGGGCCCCTTACCCCTGCACGCGAGTTGTCGCAGCCCGGTCAGTTTTTGTGCAAAGAGCGTGTTCGCCTTATCGGACCCAAAGGCGTCATTGACAATGTGGCTGTGCTTGGTCCTTCCCGCGGGAATTCCCAGGTTGAAGTTTCCAAGACAGACGCACGTATTCTTGGAGCTGATGTGCCTGTGCGTCAGTCCGGTGATATCAAAGGCACTGCCGGTATTATTTTGGCATCGCAAAATGGTATTGTGGGACTTGAAGAAGGTCTGATCGTCGCTTCCCGTCATATCCACATGTCCACTGAAGACGCAAAGCGTTTTGGCGTGGTCGACAACGATCTCGCCTGTGTCCGCCTCGAAGGTGACCGTCCGCTGATTTTAGAAGATGTGTTGGTCCGCGTTAACGAAAATTTCAGATTGGCAATGCATATTGATGCCGACGAAGGCAACAGCGCTGGCTGGAACAAGGCTGTATCAGGTAAACTCATAGGCACAAAGCGTGGGGCCACTCATGGACTTTGCAAGCATTGATCAGCAGATCAGCGCGCTTGAAAGCTGCGTTGAAGATACCACTGCGGTATCCCCCGGCGAACAGTTGTTTGTGGGAGTGGACCTTGGCACCGCGTACATTGTGGTTGTGGTGCTGAATGCGCAAAAAAAGCCCGTGGCATGTGCCATGGAATTTGCGCAGGTAATCAGGGACGGGCTGGTGGTGGACTATGTGGGTGCGTGTCGCATTGTCCGTAAGCTGGTTCAGCAGATTGAAGAACGCCTTGGGCGCAAGCTTACCCATGCGGCCATTGCCGTGCCGCCCGGCACCGGTGGTAAAGACAGTAATACGCACCGCCATGTTGTGGAAGGGGCCGGGCTGGAAGTGACCGCCATTCTGGACGAACCCACTGCTGCCAATGCCGTGCTCAACGTGCAGAACGGTGTCATTGTGGATATCGGCGGTGGTACCACAGGTCTTTCTGTGTTGAAAGACGGCGAAGTTGTCTATGTGGCTGATGAGCCAACCGGCGGTACGCATGTGTCTCTGGTACTGGCCGGAAGTTATAGTATCAGCTTTGTGGAGGCGGAAGATTTGAAAAAAGATCAGGAGCGCCAGGGCGAGATACTGCCTGTTGTACGCCCTGTGATTCAGAAAATGGCCTCCATTGTGAATACGCATATCAGTGGGCGCGATATTGCAGAGATATATCTTGTGGGCGGTACTTGCTGCCTGAAAGATTTTGAAAAAGTAATGGCAAATGAAACCGGCAAGCCTGTGTACAAGCCTGCCAATCCTTTTCTTGTTACGCCGTTGGGCATTGCCCTTAACTGTATTGCCCCATAAACGGACGCGCAGGAGCCACTCATGGATATCAATGAACTGGCAGGGACCATTGTCCGTGAAGTTCTTTCCCAACTTCGGGGAACAGCCAGAAAGGCCTGTATTGTGGTGTTGGAAAACCGTGACCCGCATCTGGCCGCAATGGTGCAAGAGGCTCTTGATGAAGACGTCGACATTATTTTTTGTGGAGAAGATACCGCAGGGCGTACTCCTTTGCGGTACATCCTGCCGCATGTGACCTGTTCTGCAATGGCAGATCTTGCGGCAGGCAGAGCTGATACGCCTGTGTTGCAGGAAACCCTCCGGTTGCTTCTTGCAGGAGTGCAGGTAGAAGCCCTGGAGTTTGAGTACAAGGCCTACAGCGAAACTGCGCCCGGCCCGCTGTACAGCCTGTACGCGCAGCATGAAAAGACGCTGGCAGGCTACGGGTTGAAACTGTTTGTGCACAAAAAGCCCAAAACCATGCCGCACAGGCAGAACCTGGTCACCGAGGCCGTGGTGCTACACGCAGTAGAAGCAGGAGCATGTGCCCTGGCGGTACCACGCGGTGCTGTGGTTACCCCACTGGCAGCTGAGGTGGCAAGAAACAACAACATCAGCATTCTTAAACAGTTATAGGGCGGGAGAGCATATGATTATCGGCAAGGTGATCGGCAATGTGTGGGCCACTCGCAAAAAAAGCGCCCTCAACGGTTTGAAGCTGATGGTTGTTCAGCGCGTTGATGCACAGGCTGATAAGAGTCTGGAAACCTTTGTTGCAGTGGACTGCGTGGGCGCGGGTATTGGCGAAAACGTGCTAATTGTTACCGGTAGCTCTGCCCGCAAGGCACTTGATAATCCGGCATCGCCCGTTGATGCAGTCATTGTGGGCATCATCGACGAAGTCAAGATCAGGCCGGAACAGTAGACTGCCAGGTATGTAGAGGGTGTTGTGGATACGCTTGGAATCGTGGAAACCATAAGCATCGCCCGTGGTGCAAAACTTGCGGATGAAATGCTCAAGGCCGCGCAGGTTGTTCTTGTGCGTGCTTCCACCGTCTGTTCCGGTCGGTATACGATTTATGTGGGTGGCGACAGGCAGACAGTGGAAACAGCTGTGGACCACGCCCGCGAGTCTGATGTCAGCCTGATGGGCAGCTACGTTATTTCAGGTATTTCCGATCAGGTTCTGGCTGTGCTCAAAAGGAGTGTACACCCAGAATATATTGAGGCCCTGGGGCTTGTGGAATGCCGTTCTGTTTCTGCTGGAGTTGCCGCGGCAGACAGTGCTGTGAAGCGTTCGGCCATTACGCTGACTCGTCTTGTGACAGGACAGGGCATCAACGGTAAATCCTATTTTGTGATCAGCGGTGATGTGGCCTCGGTGGAAGAAGCCATAGAGGCCGCAAAAACAGCTTTGGGCAAGAACCTTATCGAGGCAGTGGCCATACCCAGGCCGGACCCCTCGATCATCAAGGCCCTGACAAGCGGTGTGAGGTAAAAAATGAAGAAGAAACTTGTAGGGGCAGACTGTATTGATGAGCACATCTGCCAGCCTGACAACAAATTGTATGCCGATGGTTCCATCATCCTTTCGCCCGGGGCCAAGGATGCATTGGCAAAGCGCGGGGTGAGTATTGTATACGGTCCTCGCCCGGATGCATGCAATGCCTCTGTGCCGTTGGTATGTGCTCCTGGCTGCACATGCGCTGTATGTACGGGGGGCATGGGCAAGGGTCTCGAACGACTTTTTTACGCTGTAGCGGCCACACTGAAGACCGAGTACGGCATTACCGACCATGAGCAGCTGAAAGAGCTTAGCTGTCAGGTGCTCATGACGCTTAAAGCAAACATTTAGCAAGGGAATAACTGGAGGACAGAATGACGAATGCTCTTGGAATGATCGAGACCAAAGGTTTGGTAGGCGCTATCGAAGCTGCTGATGCCATGGTGAAGGCCGCCAATGTTGAGCTGGTTGGTCGTGAACAGGTTGGCAGTGGGCTGGTAACCGTGATGGTGCGTGGTGACGTGGGTGCTGTCAAGGCTGCTACTGATGCCGGCGCTGCTGCGGCAGGTCGCGTGGGCGAGCTGGTAAGCGTGCACGTGATTCCTCGCCCGCATAGCGAAGTGGAAGGCCTCCTGCCCAAGCGCGCATAACAATAAGATGGGCGTGCATGTGGGGTACTCCCGCTGCGTGCATGCCTTGTGATTCGGCAGTCTGCACCCCCCCCGGTGTATGTGTCTGCCGAAGACCATGTATGGGTAACCGGGAGTACATTTTTTGTCTGACCCTGGTCTATATGGCTGGTGTGGGCACTGGAAACCGTTGATATCCTGCAGCGGTGCGAGGCATTTTCAGGGCGTCGGCCAGAGCAGGGTAGATCGGGGGCAACAGGGCAGACAGCTTGCTGCGGGTGAGGGCACTGCCACAGGCTCGTAGGCAAGCGTGCGGTGGTTTTCGCGAGTTGAACCGGCAACTCGGACCACCGGGTAATTTACAGATCACAACCTGCTGCACAGCAGCATGCTCCAGGGGGCGAGGGTGACACAATTCTACGGAAAGACAAAAATCTGCTATGGTGAGGAGGCCCTTGAGACCCTTGAAAAGCTTCCCATTACGCAGGCTTTTATTGTTACCGATCCGTTCATGGTGAAGACCGGTTTTGTAGACCGGTTAAAAACGCATCTTGACCTTGGCGGTATCGGGCACACCACTTTTGACGGTGTAGAGCCTGACCCTTCGCTGGAAACCGTGACCAGGGGAACGCATCTGTTTATGCAGAACAAAGCAGATGCCGTGATCGCCCTTGGTGGCGGCTCTGCCATTGACGCGGCCAAGGCCATGGCCTTTTTTGCAGGCAAGGTAGATGCCAATCGTCCTAAACCGTTGTTGGTGGCCATTCCCACCACCGCGGGCACTGGTTCTGAAGTAACGGCCATTTCTGTTGTGACCGACAAAGTCAATGAGGTCAAAATTCCTCTCAACGACGAGATGCTCATTCCTGACCTGGCTATTCTGGATGCACGCTTTACCCGTACCCTGCCGCCTTCTGTTACGTCCGTCACCGGCATGGATGTGCTGACCCACGCCATTGAGGCATACACCTCGCGCAAGGCCAATGCCTTTACATCCATCTATGCAGAGCACGCCCTTCGGTATGTGTTCAAGTATCTGCCCAGGGCATATATGTGCAGTGACGACATGGAAGCCCGCGAAATGATGCTGCTTGCCTCCTGCATGGCCGGTATGGCGTTTAACAACAGCGGCCTTGGCATTACGCACAGTATTGCGCACAGCCTTGGTGGTATCTTTCATGTGCCGCATGGACTTGCCAACGCCGTGGTGCTGCCATTTGTTATTCAGTTCAACAGTTTTGACGCCGGGGTGCAGTACCGTGAAATAGCGCAAATGCTTTCATTGCCCGCAGGCTCTGTGGGAGAGGGCATCAACAGCCTTATCAAGGCAGTGCGAGATTTGAACGAATCCATGGGCATTCCCGGAAGGGTCGGTGCGCTGAAGATTGAAGAAAGCGCATACCGCCAGCACCGGGAGGTCATCGCGAAAAATGTTCTTGATGATATTTGTACCGCAGGCAATCCGAGAACGCCTTCTCGCGATGACATTAAAACCCTGCTGGACCATGCCTGGTAGACCCGGGCCACTGGGGATATTTTTCAGGATGCATACCACCCGGGGGACATCCAGGCTGTGCATGGTAGAAGCGGGCATGAACGCGACCAGCAAAGGGGACTGCAATGAGAGAGCAGACGGTTGAGAGACTTCGGGCAGCAGGTGTTGTAGGAGCCGGTGGGGCCGGCCTGCCCACCCACATCAAGGCCAATGCAACAGTGGACACGGTTTTGGTGAACGGTGCTTCCTGCGAGCCTTTGCTCATGAGTGATCCTTGCCTCATGGAAGCGCATGCAGATACCATGATCCGTGGGCTCAAGGTCATGATGGACTGCACAGGAGCCGCACGGGGCATCATCTGCCTCAAGGCCAAGTATGCCAAAGCCATGGCCGCTGTGCGCGAGGCCGTCAGCCGCGATACAACAGGGCAGCTTGAGGTTTTTGAACTAAAGGACTTTTATCCCGCAGGTGACGAGCATGTGCTTATCCACGAGGTGTTGGGGAAAACCGTTCCCGAGGGTGGCATTCCATTGCAGATCGGCGCTGTGGTCAGCAATGTGGAAACACTGTACAACGTTGCCCTGGCCATGGAAGGAACGCCTGTCACCCACCGATATGTGACAGTATCGGGCGAGGTAAAAAAACATATGGTGGTCAAGGTGCCTGTGGGTACCCTTGTCTCTGACGTACTTGCCTTTGCCGGCGAGGCTACGATTGATACCTACAAGGTTGTGGATGGTGGCCCCATGATGGGGCGGGTCCTGCCGGATACAGGGTGCTCTGTGACCAAGACAACCAGTGGATTGCTGGTGTTGCCACCAGACCATACCGTGGTGGCAGGCAAGGTCATGGACCCTCAACGCATTCGTAAAATCAGCACCACCATATGCTGCCAGTGTTCGCAGTGTACTGACCTGTGCCCGCGCAACCTGTTGGGGCATTCGTTACGTCCGGACTTGTTGATGCGTGTGCTTGACAGCGACATCGTAACCGGGACGATAGCCCGTGAAGCCCTGTTGTGTTCAGAGTGCGGCCTATGCGAAAAATTTGCCTGCCCCATGTTGGTGTCTCCGCGTGAGCGAAACGCCCAAATCAAGCAGGCTTTGCGCCAGGGAGGCATACGCTGGGAAGGCTCAGGAGAGCAGCCCGCACCACATGCCTTCCGCGGTAGTCGCCATGTGCCTACCAGCAGGCTTGTCAGGCGTCTCAACCTGACCCCGTACGATACATATCCTGGCTATGCCGGAGAATATACCCCTGAAAAAGTACAGATACCCCTTGCCCAGCATATTGGCGCGCCTGCGGCCTGCGTGGTGAAAGCAGGCGACAAGGTGCAGCAGGGTGATGTGGTTGGCGAGATTCCCGACCAGGCCATGGGAGCCCGCGTACATGCAAGTATCAGCGGCGTAGTCGAGTCTGTGGCAGACGGTAAGGTAACCATCAAGGCTTGTTAACGGCAGGTGATAGATATGAGCTTACGTACAATCGGATGTGTGGAGTTAAACAGCGTTGCCATGGGCATGCATGCTGCGGATGAGATGGTAAAATCTGCCGAGGTTGACCTGGTGGTGGCACGCCCTACCTGCCCTGGTCGTTATATTGCCATTGTTGCCGGTGATACCGCTGCGGTTGCCAGTAGTGTGGAGGCAGGTTGTCAGATCGGCGGTGAGATGACCATTGACTCTTTTGTGTTGGCCAATGTGCATGCTGATGTGATTCCAGCGCTCAACGGTACCTCCGTGGGAGTGGATATCAATGCTCTGGGCGTCATTGAAACCTGCACCTCTGCCTCTTGCATTCTGGCTGCGGATGCCGCGGCAAAGGCCGCGGCTGTGCATCTGCTTGAAATCCGCTTTGCAGCGGGCCTTGCAGGCAAAGCCTTTGTGGTAATGACTGGTGATGTAAGTTCTGTGCAGGCCTCTGTTGACGCGGGGGTTGCAGGCGTTGGCGATTCCGGGCCTGTACTCAGCCATGTGGTCATTCCATCGCCCAGTGCAGGGCTGAAGGCCCAAATATTGTAAGGGTACGATGGTACGGGTGATATACCAGTTGATTGTCCTTTGCGAGGAAGGATTTGCATGACATTTTTCGATAACGAGTCCAAGCAGCGCGTCATTCAGGAATATGTTCCCGGCAAGCAGATTACACTGGCCCATGTGATTGCAAACCCACAGAAAGGGTTGTTTTTAAAGCTGGGGCTGGATGATGAAACCGGAGACGCCATTGGCATTTTGACTATTACGCCCAGCGAAGGCGTGATCATTGCTGCTGATATTGCGACCAAGGCAGCAGGCGCCGAGATAGGGTTTTTGGACCGGTTCGGCGGTTCGCTGGTCATTGTGGGCGATGTGGCAAGTGTAGAAGCGTCGCTAAAGGCTGTGTTGGCCTATTTTGACGAAGTGCTGCACTATGCCTTGGCGCCCATGACCCGGTCGTAGGGCATTACTGCCATGAAAAAGATCATGCTCATCGGGCAGACAGGCTCCGGCAAGGCTGCCCTTGTCCACGCCCTGACCGAAGGCGGATATACATCCCGTAAGGCCATGGCCGTAGATTACTGTGGGCCGTTTATAAACACCCCCGGTGAATTTTTGGAAAACAGACGTTTTTATTTTGCCCTCATCACAACCGCGGCTGATTGTGACATCTTGTTCATGATGCAGAATGCCACACACGATACCAGCCTGTTTCCGCCCCAGTTTGCCACAATATTTAACCGCACGGTGTTTGGTGTGGTGTCACATGCTGATACCCCTGCCGCAAATATTGAGCGGGCCAAGCGCTATCTGCAAAGTGCCGGGGCCCGTTCCATGCTTTGCCTTGATGCCGCAACCGGTAAAGGTTTGGATGAGGTGCGGGCCCTGCTTGCATCGTGAAGTCGCCTTGGCTGCTGCCTGTAGTGTGCTCTGTCTGGCAGAGATCTGCCAAGGATTTTTGTGCCTTGGCGCATCCGAGTACTCCCCGTCGTGCTTTTGTCTCCGCCAGCCTGGGGAGCCTGATAGCCTGATGGTGTTGGCAAGGCAGATGCAGAATTGTCTGGTAAACTCACCAAGAAATGTTGATTCTGTAAAAGAGACCATACCCTGCAATACGACGGGGGACTGCTTTGCAGGTGATATCTGGCGGTGGCTAGCCCGGATGCCACAGCCTTCACCACAGCATACAGTAGAGGCGTTTGCTTTGTCCTCGTGCCGGCCTACAGCGGGCTGCAAGGCAGGATTATGGCCCAATGAATCGGGGCGTCTCCAGGGCCAAAGCCTGTATATGCCGGTGCAGAAGGGGGGAGCGGAATACACGCAACGGGCTATCCGCGATAAAAGGCCGATGACCTTGTCCGTTGTCCAGAGCAGCGTCCATCGTTACCATACGTGCTGGGCTGGCTGCTGAAAGTTTTTTTTATATTGCGCCTGGCTGCCCCTTATTATGACCAGAGCGGGTGTACAAATGGTCATGAGGGGTTTGTTACTGGATTGCTGTCTAATTCAGTTGAAATGCATAAAGACAACAGAAGTAGCCATTTTTTTACGCAGTATTTGGCCTAACAAGGGATGGGTACCACGTGGTACCCATCCCTTGTGTGTTTCATACTGTGTCCGGCAACAATTGAAGCTGGGACCAAGGTTTCAGGAGGCCGGTTTCAGAGCCAGTGTTTTTTCGATGACAGCCAATGCCTGGGCCATCTGCTCAGGGCAGGCTTGGGTACCCATGTGCCCCAGGCGAAAGACCGTATGCGCCATGGGGCCAAAGCTGCCTGCAACTGTCAGCCCCTGTTTGTGCAATGCCTGTTGCCATGTTTTTATATTCCAGCCGTGGGGAACAACCGCCGCAGTTACTGTGGGGGAATTGACGGCATCAGGGGCGGTGAACAACTCTATCCCCAATTGTTGCAGGCCATTCCGACACTGCATGGCCACGGCCTCATGACGGGCAAAGACTACTTGCATGCCTTCGTCCAGGATTGTTTTGGCAGCGGCGTGCAGGGCGGCTGTGCCGTGCCAGTAAGGGGTATAGGGGCAGCGGCCGGCCTGCTGCACCGTGCGAAAAGGCCCCAGCGCGTCATAGCCCTGATAGGCTCGTTGTTCTATGGCCTGCCATCCTGCAGGGCTGACACCTACCATGGACATGGAAGGCGGGGCAGAAAGGCATTTTTGTGAGCCGCCCAGCAATAGGTCCACATGCCAGGCATCTGCCTTGACCGGGGCCCCCCCCAAGCTTGCCACTGCATCCACATAAAACAGGGGTACCTGCATGGATTTTTTCAGTGCACCCAAGGCGGCCAGGGGGTTGAGAGTGCCAGAGGGAGTTTCACAGTGTACAGCAGTGAGCATACGCGGCTTGAATTCGGCAATGGCTTTTTCTATGGCGCTCAGATCATCCAAGGTGGCATCAAACGGCAGGGTGACTTTACGTACCTGGCAGCCAATGCTGGCGGCCATATCACCGATGCCATCGCCAAAAACCCCCGTGGCCACGGCAAGCACCTTGTCTCCTGCGGCAAGGCAACTTTTAAGGGCGCTCCAGAGCGCCAGCATACCTTCGCCGGTCATGAGCACCATGTGATTTTGCGTTTCTGCCAATGTGGCAAGCATTTGTTGTGTCTCCGCGTACAGAGCCAGGTAGTCATCTTCAATCTGGACGGACCCATAATCATGGCCCATGGCGTCAAGTACTGCGGGATACAGTGAGGTAGGGCCAGGGACCATGGGAATAGCGGTATATGCGCGCATATGGCATCCTTGTTGCGTTGCGGGGTTACAAGTCTACAAGCTCCACATCGTCCGGAGTGATGGGAACCCCTAAAAACAGGCCGCCTGTCCGGGTGAAACGAGGCACATCGTCAGTGGCCATGAAGCGGGTTTCTCCACAGGAATCAGTGTGACGAGCAAGCCCAAGGCTGTGTAGTGTGGTTTCCACAGTCTGCGCTGTGGTGGCGGCACTGTCCACAATGGACACCTGCGGACCAAGCACATTGCGAATGGCACTGGCAAGCAGGGGAAAGTGCGTACAGCCAAGCACAAGACAGTCGGGCGTTTCCAGGGTGTCTGAACCGGAGGGTGGCCGGAATATGGGGTTAAGGTAGCGCGCAACAATGCCTTCTACCAGTGGCCCTTCCAGCCAGCCTTCTTCCGCTAGGGGAACAAAGAGTGGGCATGGGGTGCCTATGGTTCGGGCATGGGGCTTGATGGCATGGATGGCCCGTTCGTAGGCACGTCCTCGTATGGTGGATTCGGTAGCGATGACGGCAATATGGTTCTCTTTTGAAGCACGGCAACTGGCTTGGGCTCCTGGTTCCACCACACCAATGACCGGGATGTGCGGATACGCGGTGCGCACGGCATCTAAGGCCACGGCGCTTACGGTGTTGCAGGCTACTACCAGCAGCTTTATGTTGCGAGCTACCAGCTTTGCCGAGGTTTGGAGCGCGTACCGGGTAATGGTTTCAGGCGACTTGGTGCCATACGGCAGACGCGCTGTATCGCCCAGGTAGAGGATATCCTCACACGGCATGCGCAGGCGTAACGCCTTGAGAACGGTCAGGCCGCCCACACCGGAGTCAAACATGCCGATGGGCAGTGTGGAGCAGGCCGCATCATGGGTATGTCCCGCCATTTTTCTCTAGTCCTTTTGCATGTTAGAGCAGGTCAAATGTGCTTGTGGTCACAGGAGCCCGCAGGGTGTCCAGTATACGCTCCAGCATAATGCCGTCACGGCTGGGCAGATTATGCCCAAAGGTGGCACGTATGCCCATGGTGACAAATTGCACGGCCCGATCCATGGCCATGGGCAGGCTGTCGCCTTGCAGCAGGGCTCCGGTGACAACACTGGCAAAGGTATCACCCGTTCCCGGGTAGTGCTCTGGGATATAGGCACACTCTACTTTCCAGAATCGATCATGGTAACGGTTATACGCCATGACAGCGCTTTTGTGTGTATTGCCTGCCAGTGGGACACTGGTGATGAGTGCGCTGCGGGGGCCCATGTCTGTCAGACGGCGTAGCCATGTGCGCAGTACGGACTCAGAGACTTCTGTGGTATACGGCTCATCCAGCAGAAAGGCTGCTTCGGTCATGTTGGGGGTGATGATGTCCGCCTTGGTGACCAGCCAGCGCATACGTTCTACCATTTCTACAGTCATGGTGGGTTCCATTTTGCCGTTGTCGCCCATGACAGGGTCTACAATGACAAGGCTATCCGGCATGCGAAACATGTCAATACAGTGTGCCACTGTGTCCACCTGCTCCGGAGAGCCCAGAAAGCCGCTGTACACGGCGTCAAATTTTAAGCCGATGGATTGCCAATGGTTAAGAATGGCTTGCATTTCCGATGAAAGATCCACAAAACTGAAGTTTTCGAATCCAGAAGTATGGGTAGAGAGCACAGCAGTGGGCAAAGGGCATACCTGTACGCCCATGGTGGATAAAATGGGGATTACCACGGTCAGCGAGGTACGGCCGAATCCGGAAAGGTCATGGATGGCGGCCACCCGGGGTACAGGATTGCGCATGGCGTGCCTGCCTTCAGTAAAGCGGTTATCTGAAAAAGGTACATTTTTTTCGGGCATAAGCTTCTATAGCATGAAAAGCAACCTGCCAGGCAGAAAATATTTTATGTGGGGAACATGACAGGAGTTCCGGGCCATACAGAGCACCCTTGCCATGAATCTCGTATGCTTTGGCAGGAACATATGCCTTGCTGTGGGTATGCCAGACCCGGCAGGAGTCCGGCGTACAACGGCTGACGGCTGGTAGTATAAGGTGTGGAGCAGAGGCCAGGGGGCAAGGTGCAAGCAGCAAAAGGGGCAGCCTTATGGCTGCCCCTGATCGAGTATGGCTTTGGCGCGGGCTACTATGCATCATCCTGCTGTGCAGCCTGCCTGACGTGATCGGTGATGTGCGGGGGGGCTTCTTCATAATGGGCAAATTCCATGGTGAAGACCCCCTGGCCGCCTGTCATGGAGCGCAGGTCAGGAGCATAGCGCATGATTTCATTCATGGGGATGTGGGCCTTGATTTCTGTGGCGCCTGCTACAGAGTCTGAGCCAAGCACTTTGCCTCTGCGGCTGGAAAGGTCTCCGATAATGTCCCCCATGTACTCGTCCGGCACAGAGACACTGACCAGCATGATGGGCTCAAGCAACTGGGGTTTACATGCTTCCATGGCTTTTTTGAACGCCAGTGAGCCCGCGATTTTAAAGGCCATTTCAGAAGAATCCACATTATGGTACGATCCGTCGTACAAACGTGCCTTAAAGTCCACCAGGGGATACCCTGCAAGGTAGCCCTTGCATGCAGCTTCCTGAATGCCTTTGTCCACAGCCGGGATATATTGGCGTGGAATGGCACCACCCACGATGGCATCTTCAAAGGCATATCCGCTACCGCGTTCCAGGGGGCTGATTTCCACCCAGCAGTCGCCGAACTGCCCACGGCCACCTGATTGCTTTTTGTGGCGTCCCTGTACTTGTGCCTTGGCTTTGATGGTTTCACGATAGGGGACTTTGGGGGTTTTCAGCAGAATTTCTACCTTATAGCGGCGGCGTGCACGCTCCACAGCGGTTTCAATGTGCATCTGGCCCATACCGGAAAGCAAAATATCCGCTGTTTCTTCATCTCTGGTCAGGCGCAGGGTTATTTCTTCATCCAGCAGTTTCTGCATTGCAGCATATACCTTGTCTTCATCCCCTTTTTCTTTAGGGGCAAGGGCATAGGTGATCAGCGTTGGGGGCATGTGGGGGCGGGCATGCATAAAGACATTTTTTTCGGTGCACAGCGTATCACCGGTAGATGTGTTTTTAAGCTTGGCAACAGCCACCAAGGCGCCCGGGCCCAGCGGTTCTTTGCAGGGGGCCTGCTCTTTGCCCACGAGATAGAGCGGGGTGCCCACCCGTTCAGTTTCTTCACGGTTGGCATTAAAGAGGACAGAATCAGGCTGCAAGGTACCGGAAAGCACGCGCAAAATGTTCAAGTGCCCTGCAAAGGGGTCTGCCAGAGTTTTGATGACAAAGGCGGAAACAGGCTCGTCAGGTGATGAGGCACGTTGGTTGCCAGCCTCATCCATCCAGGGGGCGCGGTCTAAAGGTGAGGGGAAGAGGTTCTGGATCAGATCAAGTACTTGTACGCCGCCTTTATTGGTCAGCGCCGAGCCGCAGGTCACAGGGGTCAATTCGCCACGTAGCACGCCTTTACGCAGGGCGCCGTGTACTTCTTCGTCTGTCAGCTCGCCTTCTTCCAGATATTTTTCCATAAGGACTTCATCGCTTTCAGCGACGTTTTCCACCATGGTTTCACGCAGTACCTGGAGCTCCTCTGCCATGTCTTCGGGGGGGGCTCCTTCGGTCATCGAGCCGTCATTGTTCAGATAATATGCCTTGCCCGCAAGCACATCCACCACACCGCGAAAGGTTTCCTGCTGCCCTATGGGAACATATAGCAGCACGGGCTTGATTCCCAGGATATCGGCAAGACCGGCAAACGTTGTATCAAAGTCGGCACGGTCACGGTCCATTTTGTTGATGAATACCATGGCTGGAAGAGCCGCGTCTTTTACCGTTTTCCAGAGTTTGCGTGTAAGGGGGCGCACGCCGTCCACGGCATCTACCACAAAAACAACACCGTCAACCCCTGAAACCAGGTAGGTTATGTCACCGATGAAATTGTTGTCTCCGGGAGTATCGGCAAGAAAATGCCTGTTTTTTTGCCACGTGAATGTGGCAAACGCGGGTTGAATACTACCGCGTCGCTTTATTTCTTCTGGTTCGTAGTCAAGGCTGCTTGTACCGTCTTCGATTTTTCCCAAGCGGTTAACCACGCCGGACTGGAAAAGAAGCATTTCCGCCAGCGAGGTTTTACCACTGCCTCCGGTGCCGACCAAGGCGTAGGTTCTTTGTTGCTCAAGCACGTTAGACATGTAGCTCTCCCTTGTAACGTGTGCATCGTAAAACATAAATATAACCCGCCCCATGGGGGAACTATTTTGTGTGCATGGGACTGTTTTTCGGATATCACGAGTCTAATCCATAGAGAGTCGTACAGAAAGTTGTCAAGTCCTGTGGCAAAGTTATATACTGACAAACTACTCGTCTTTGGGCTATCAGTAACAACTTAGGAGTAGCGCGGAGGCCTGATGTACATTAATTTGATAGTAGGTGCACTGTTCATATGGGGTCTGCTGATGCTTGTACAAAGCCTGTGGCGCAAGCATAAACCCGCGCGAAATATTTTGCGGGCGGAATTGCGTCGCGAGCAGAGGCGTACCAAGCTGCTTGCAGGTGCAGAGCAGCGGCTGCGTGAGCTTGAGCAAGAGCGTTTGCAACCGGTTTTCGCCGCTGTGCAAGACATGCAAGAGGCATTGCCCGAAGGTCAGCACATTGAGTGTGAGTTGGCTACAAACGGGCTGACTATCCGGTTGCAGGGCGAGGGGGCGCAGGTGGAAGGGCTTCATATTCGATACCGGGCACAGGCCGTTTCGTTGGGAGACACCGGAGGAGGCTTGGCCGCTGATCAGGAATACTATACTCTGTCGTACCTTGGCCGCCCGGATGAAGAACGTCTGGTATCTTTTGATCAGGATGAGTGTATCCATATGATCGCGCGGGAATTGGCTCGCTTGTTACAATAGAGGTCACGGAAAGGCTCTTTTGGGCCATACCGTGATACAGGTTAGAAAGGAGCTATTATGGTAGAGGATCAGGAGATCCAGCTTTACGCCCTATCTACATGCATCCATTGTAAAAAATGTAAGGAATTTCTTGAAGAAAACGAGATTGCCTTTCAGTGTACGTATGTGGACAAGCTTGTTGGTGATGAACGTGCTGAGGCTATTGCACTCATTAAAAAACATAATCCCAAGCTTTCCTTTCCCGTGCTGGTGGTCAAATCCAGCGGGGTGGTCATTGTGGGCTTTCATAAAGATCAGGTAGAGGAGGCGCTGGGCTTATGAGCAAACACATGTCTCCAGAGCAGCTCTGCACGATGTTGAAAAAAACGCAAGAGCCTAAAGGATATTATTTCAATAGTGACACGGAGATGACCATGGATCTGCTGGCCAGTTTGCTGGCAACCAAGGAACGCTATGGCTATATGGTCTGTCCGTGTCGCCTGGCTGCGGGTGAATATGAGGCAGATCGTGATATTATGTGTCCCTGTGTCTATCGGGAGCCAGACGTTGCGGAATACGGGGCATGTTTTTGTGGGCTGTATGCAAGCAAAGACTGGAACGAAGGACGCATTGAGCGTGTGGTTGTGCCAGAGCGTCGGCCCCCTGAAAAAATATTCGGATAGCCTGGCTGCGGTGTGCACTCATAAAATTTTCAGCATAAACCGTTCATGGTGTACTCCGCTTATCGGGCGCTGAAAACCGAGGGCATTATGGTGACACCAGCATACACAGATTATGACATTTCCGATGTAGTGCAAGAAACACTCGCCCAGATCATATGGGCGAGGCTATTGCCAGAGCCTTTGCACTATTTTCCATCAGGTCTGCAAGTCGGCTGTCTGTAAGTTTCAGGCGTTTTTGTAGCAGGCGCTGTTCTTGTGCGGGGTCGAAAAGCGGCCAATCGCTACCGAATAACAGGCATTCGCGCGGGTGCTTGCGCCATAACGCATGCAGCGTCGTGTCATCTATATAGGCCAGAGAGCTTGAGGTATCCATATATACCTGACTGCCGGCCAGGGCTTTTAGGGCATGCTGCCAGTGCAGATAGCCGCCCATGTGCGCAGCGATGAAGCGTACGTCAGGAAACCGTTTCATAAGAGCGGCCAGCTTGTACGGACACGAGGCGTTTTTTTCTGGAGGCAGGACATCGCCAATATGGCACATCACCAGCAGCTTGGAGCCGATGGTTTCAAATATGGGCTCCAGCCGAATATCATCCAGTCGAAAGCCCTGAAATTCGGGGTGCAGTTTAATACCCCGGATACCGTGGGCGCACAGCATGTGTATATGTGATTCCCAGTGGGGGCAGTCAGGATGGATACTGCCAAATGCCGTGGCCCTGGGGTTACTTTTATTCAGTGCGATGGCAGCATTGTTGACCGGCACGACCTGGGCCGCAGTTGTAGCGGCACTGTGCACCACATAGCCGTCGAGCCCTGCTCTGCGGTTTGTGGCGTCCAGGTCTTCAAGCAGGCCGGAGCCCACGGCCGTGATGCCATAATGCATACTGAGGTGGTCAAGGACCTTGGGGGCAATTTTGGGGTGGAACGCATGTGTGTGGATGTCAAGCAGCACAATGGAAGGCCTTTTTTACCCAGGGGCAACCGCGGCGCCTGTGGGGTGGGTGTATAGATATTATGTGGTGAAAAGCTCTTTGAGCCATGGGGGCAGAGCCACCGGCCGGCCATTGGGAGCAACACAGGCATGTTGAGAAGCGCCGGTACAGAGAATAGACTCTTTGCCCTCGTCCCATATTTCATACGTAAAGGTCAGAGAGGCCCGTCCCCATTGGGTTATCCCGGTATGTATGAACAGCAGATCATCAAACCGGGCAGGCTGTTTGTAGCGGCATTGCACTTCGCGTACGGGTAGAAAAATACCTTTTTCTTCCACTTGCCTGTAGCTCACACCGCGCTGGCGTATAAATTCACTGCGGGCTCGTTCAAAAAAATGCAGATACTCCGCGTAATACACAACACCCATGGTGTCTGTTTCGCCATAGGATACACGATGGGCAAGCCATACTGCCGGTGTGGGAAAAGTATGCATGGTGGGGTGTTCTCCTTTCTGTAGCGGCAAGGGTGCGGCTATTGTACGGACATAGCATAGCCCAACAGGACCTGTGAGAAAAGTCTTTCATCTCCGGTTTTCAACCTCAAAAAGATTGCCTGTTCCACAGGGGCAACAGCCTTGTGCTGCTGCAAGCCTGCTTGTACTAAAGAAGCTGTGCAGGAGGATCAGGAGGATGTTGCATGGGGCAACAGAATGGGCGAGAATGGTTCTTTATGTATGCCCGTGGGTGAGCAGTTTTTTATGGAGAAGCGGTATATGTGCTACAGCAGTATCAGAAAAAAAGTGGAAAAACAGAGTCCATGGCAGTACATGGCTGCATTGGCACTTGCCTGTGCACTGGCTCTGGGGGGCGGCTGCGTGTCAGGAAAAGACAACCGGCCAGGATTTCGCGCGGTTTCACAAGGGGAAGCGAATGATATCATACGTGCGCTTGATATCCGGTCGCAAGGAGTCTCCTCATGGACAGAGCTGCGACCAGCTGTGGAACGTAGTCTTGCCTATGCGCAGCGCCGTTCTCCGCAAGAAAAGGCCTTGGATGCATATGGCATGCGCGTGACATGGGCTGAAATACAGGCATCACTCACAACGCTGCTGGAATTGTTGCCCCGCCTTGATGCAGAGCCGGAATTGCTGGCAAGCCATTTTACGCTGTATGCCCTTGAGCCGGCTCCTTTGTTTACCGGTTACTATGAGCCGCGTATTCAGGCTTCTCTCGTACGCACTGACGAGTACCCCTATCCTCTCTACGGCAAGCCATCGGACCTGAAGACAGTGCGGCTGGACAACTTTCATCCCCGTTGGAAGGGGCAGGTGCTGACCTATCGTGTGGAAAACGGTGAGGTATACCCCTACCATGACCGCAAGGCTCTGGACGAAGGCAAGGCCTTGCAAGGTCGTGGTCTGGAAGTAGCATGGGTACGGGAGCTTGCCGAGGTGTTTTTTTTGCAGATCCAGGGGTCAGGCAGGCTGCTCATGCCCGATGGTACGGAAAAGCATGTCTTATACGCGGGCAAGAACGGCAGAGAGTACGTGTCACTGGGCAAGGTGATGAAGGAACGCGGGTTGCTCAAACCAGAAGATGTCTCCATGCAAGCCATTCGCGCGTACCTTGCGGCACACCCGGAAGAAGAGCGGGCATTGCTAAATACCAATCCCAGCTATGTATTTTTTCGGCTCGCAGACCAGGGACCCTTTGGCAGCATGAATCAGGTATTGACCCCATGGGTCAGTCTGGCCACAGACCACGGAGTGCTGCCGCTGGGGAGTATCTCGCTTTTTGCTGTGCCCAGGCCGCGTGCTACCACAAAAGAAGAGCCTTTGGCAGGCAGCGCTCAAGACGCGAATACTTCCTTTATCGGACTTGGGCTGGCACAAGATGCAGGGGGGGCCATCAAGGGGCACCGCATTGACCTTTTCAGCGGTAGCGGCCCGCAGGCAGAATTTGTGGCGGGGCATCTTGCCGCCACCGGCAAGGTGCATATATTGTTGCCCAAGGGGCATATGCCATAGCGGGTATTACACTGAAATAGCACAGATTTTTTCAGACGGAAACGGGCTGCGTTGTGCTGCCTCTGCGCGCAGAAGGGCAAGGCGGAGTAGTGCCGGACCGCTGGCAAGGGTTACGTGGGTAGCGGCTGCGCTTGCTTCTGAAAAAGATGAGAGCCCGCTAACGGGCAATATCCTGTCATGCAGCAAAAAGGGTACTGCTCCGGCGTGATGTGCACCAGTGCTTACAGGTGTCAGGTGGTCGCAGGTGCAGAGTAGTACAGCATGGGGATATGCGCCCCGTAGCGGGGCAATAATCATGGACTCAAATTGTTCAATGGCACGCTGCTTGTCGGCAAAGTGCCTTCTATGCCCACACAGGTCTGTGGCTTCCAGGTGTACAAAGACCACATCGTGGGCACACAGAAGTTCAATGGCAGCATGCGCTTTGGCAGCATAGTCTGTTTGCTCGGTACCGGTGCATTGCACCAGGTCCGGTACCGTCATGCCCGCAGCTCTGGCAATGCCCTTTGCCAAGGGAATACCGGCGACCATGGCAGCGGAACGTCCGTACATTTTAGAAAACAGAGGGAGCGAAGGACGTTTGCCCTGGCCCCACGGCCAGAGCATTAACTTTTTGCCATGCGGCGTAATGCTCTGGGGCGCAGCAAGACATTGAGAGACAAGCTTCGCCAGTTCCGGCTCGGCATTCAGTAGCTTCAGGGCGTGTTGTAGGGGAAAGCCCATGGATTCATGCGGGGGAGGCAAAGGCGAAGGGGGCGCCGCAGAACAGGGTTTTGCCTGGCGTTGCAGCAGCAGATGGCGAAAGGATATGCCCTGTACGCAGTGGAGTGAGGGGGCAGCCACAGACTGTGCATGTTGCAGCAGTCGTGTGGCAGATGCCTCGTCAATATTGCCCGCTGTAAAATCGTGCAAAGCATTCTCTGCATCAAGAGACACGATATTGAGCCGCCATACCGTGCTACATTCGTCAAGGGGCACCCCAAGCCCCAATGCTTCCAGGGGGCCTCGTTGCAGGGGATAGCTCTCAGGGGCATATCCCATGAGGGCAGGCAGAGCGGTTTCTGTGCCCACAGACAGACCGGGGGGCACAGTATGACAAAGGCCCGTCACACTGTGGCGGGCCATGGTGTCAAGTAGTGGTGTGTACGCTACTTCCAGCGGAGTCCTGCCTCCACGGGCGGCAGTGGTTGCCAAAGGCAGGTCAGCCATGCCATCGGCAACGGCCACGATGAGTTTGCGCATTACAGAATCCGGTAGTGGACAGGCTCGGCCAGTAGCAACCCTATGCGTTTTAAGTCTGTCAGTGCGGCTGCCACCGCACTGGCCTTGGCCTCGTGGGTCATGAACACAATGGGCACACCCCGCGGATCCTGCCCTTTTTGTGCTGCCTGCGCAATGGAGATGTCGTGCTTTGCCATGGCTCCTGCAAGATCACGTAATACTCCGGGCTGATCCCGTACCATGACCCGAAAATAGTAGCATGCTCCTGACTCCTCAGGGGGCATGATACGTGCTGGGGGGGGGACCTGTTCCACAAAACCGGTATTATTGGGTGGGCAACGGCGGGCTACGGCCATGATATCAGCGAGCACAGCGCTACCGGTGGGTTTGTCGCCTGCACCGAGTCCGTGCAGAAACACGGGGCCAACGGCGTTGCCTTCTAGCCGGACGGCATTGTATGCGCCGCCTACACGGGCAATGAGCAGTGTATGGTGTACCAGCATGGGAAAAACGCCTGCTTCCAGCTCGTCGCCTACCTTGCGCACTTCACCCAGCAGCTTGATGCGGTAGCCGAATTCGCGTGCAAATTCTATGTCCATGGGATCAACGTCGGCAATGCCGCGCACAGGCAGAGAGGCAAAAGGATAGTCTTTGCCAAAGGCCAGGCGGATAAGCAGACACAGCTTGTGCGCGGCATCAAAGCCCTCAATATCCAGCGTGGGATCAGCTTCGGCAAAACCCAGTTGCTGGGCTTGCGCCAAGGCTGTGGCAAATTCTGAACCGTTTGTGGTCATTTCAGACAAAATATAGTTGGCGGTGCCGTTGAGGATGCCGACCAGCGAGTTGATGGTATTGCCGGCAAGACTTTCGCGCAGGGTCTGCACGATGGGGATACCGCCACACACGCTTGCCTCATAGTACAGTCCGACGTTGTGTGCCTGCGCGGTACGAAAGAGGTCAAAACCGTCTTCGGCAAGCAAAGCCTTATTGGCAGTGACCACATGTTTTCCGGCCTCAAGCGCCTGCATGATAAGCCGTTTTGGAGCTTCTACCCCTCCCATGAGCTCTACAAGCACGTCAATGTCAGGGTCGTTGACCAGTTGTGCCGGATCGTCGGTGAGCACAGCGCCTTGGGGAAGGGCCGCGGCGCGTTTTTTGGCCAGATCCCGTACCAGCACGGTTTTGACAGTTATCTCTCGCCCGGTACGCTGAAAAATCCAGTCGCGATTTTCTTCAAGTATGGTGGCAAGCCCTGTGCCCACAGTACCAAATCCGGCTATGCCGAGCACAAGTTTTTTGTTGTTATCCACAAGAACTCCTTGAGAACACTCGTTTTATTCCTTTGACCGCCTGTTTGATACGCTGGGGGTTTTCAATGAGTGCAAAGCGCACATGATTATCGCCGAAATGGCCAAATCCAAGGCCGGGCGATACCGCTACCCTGCCTTGCTGCAACAGCACTGTTGAAAAATCCACGGACCCCATATGACGAAACGGTTCAGGTATTTCGGCCCAGAGAAACATGGTTCCCTTGGGCGGTTCCACACGCCAGCCTATCCGGTTCAGTCCTTCACAGAGCACATCACGGCGTTGGCGATAGATATCTGTAATTTTCCACATGCAGTCTTCAGGACCATTCAGCGCCATGGTGGCGGCGATTTGAATGGGCTGAAAGATACCATAGCCAAGGTATGACTTGATGCGGGTAAGTGCATGTATCATGTTCTGGTTGCCCACGCAAAACCCCACTCGCCAGCCGGCCATGGAGTAACTTTTGGACAGAGAATAAAACTCTACTTCCACGTCTTTGGCTCCATCGGCCTGTAGCAAGCTGGGGGGGGCGGTACCCGTCAAAGACCAGGTCGGCATAGGCCAGATCGTGGATGACCCATATGTTGTGAGCCTTGGCAAAGTCTACAATTTTTTGAAAAAATTCGGGCGTTGCCAGCTCTGTAGTCGGGTTGTGGGGGTAGCTGAGTATGAGCAGCTTGGGCTGGGGCCATGTCTGGCGTGTGGCTTCAAGTACATCTGTAAAAAAGTCACGCCCTTTGCCAATGGGAATCCTGCGCACATCTGCGCCGGCAATAATCGGCGCATATGTGTGGATAGGATAGGTAGGATCCGGAACGAATACTACGTCGCCAGCCGAGAGCATGGCCAGTGCAAGGTGTGAAAGCCCCTCTTTGGCTCCCATGGTGACCACAGCTTCCTTTTCAGGATCAAGCGAAACCGCAAACCTGCGGGCATACCAGTCACAGATAGCCTTGCGCAGGTTGGGAATACCTTTTGATATGGAGTAGCGGTGATTAACGCCCTTGGTCGCGGATTCGATCAACTTATCCACAATATGTCGGGGTGTGGGGATATCCGGGTTGCCCATTCCCATGTCCACGATATCCACACCTTGACGACGTAACTGCGTTTTTAGCTCGCTGACCACAGAAAATACGTAGGGGGGCAGTCTGTGCATGCGTGGAAATTCGTACATGGCAGCCCTCTTGGTATGGTATAGCAACTACATGATACCCCATTCATATGCGGCAGGGGCTCGTCTTGTCAAAAAGAAAGACTGATACAGGGTTGGGCGTTTGTCACGAATGGTGCCCCCCCCCCCATGTACTTGGGGGGCACTAAAGCAGCGGTGATGTGTCTTTTGCGTAAAATTTTTTATTGCGTTTTGATAAAGTTCATTGATTCACGTTTCAACGCCTTGTGTGTAGAGTATTTTCTATATAGCAAAAAAAATCCAGGCAAGAATATGAGTAGAAATACTGTGTCGAACAAGCCTTCTGAGTCACTGATTCTATCAAATATTCCAAATGATAATCCAAAAAATGGCGAAACAAAAAATAGTAGGGCCAACAGCATGAAGGTAAGGCAATCAACATTTTGTTGCTCATAAGTATTATGAATCATCAGTCGTCATGTTTACAATTTTGATTGCAGAATGACTATTTTATGTCACACTATAATATATTTTGACATCATGCCAATTACGAAATGGGATAGTGTCAATTTCATTGAAATATATTTCTTCTCTATCTTCAGCATTAACACAAAAATCAACATGATTAAAATGTGTAGTTCTGATTGGAGATATTGTACCTGACCCCCTTAGCATCATTCTCATTCTACCGGTAACATATTTTTGAGTTGTTATCTTGAGGTCATGAATTTTTCTTTGGATAATGTTGAATGTGACTTCCTTGTTTCAAATTTTTGCTGTTTGCATATCTGCATAATTTTTACTTTTTGTGGTATCTGTCGAGATGCTGTATCGCATTGCCATTTAACAGATAAGTGGAGATTTTTTAATAGGCCAATGTAGTGGCTGTCAATACAGATTGATCATTTTACGGTTCTATCCCTCCGTGCAGCATAGTCAGTACAAGATATTATCCGCTTTCACGGGGCCAGCGGGTGGGGTTGCCATGGTGCCTTACTGCAGGGCTTGCGGTTGCCCAAGGTATATGTTTCAGCGTATGGCTGGCCTGTCTGCAAAAGGCAGGCAAACGTATACCCCGTGACAACAGCATCGTGCATGCTGTCGAGAATTTCCTGCATGGGGCTGTATGGTGTGTTGTGGCCTTTTGGGGTACGGAGGAAGAATGACGCGGATTTTTCTTGTGGGTGCCCGGGGCTGTGGCAAAACCTCACTGGGGCGCATGCTTGCCTTGCATCTTGGCTGGCAGTGTATTGACACTGATGAGCTGGTGCAACAGCAGGCAGGCAGAAGCGTTGCCGATATGGTGGCCGATGACGGGTGGCAGGTTTTTCGTGATGCAGAATCTGCCGCGCTGGAGTTGGTGTGTGGTAAAGACTGCGTGGTGGTTGCCACTGGGGGGGGCATGGTGCTGCGACAGGAAAACAGGCTGACCATGCGTTCGTGTGGGGTGGTTCTCTACCTGTGGGTTCCAGCAGAAACATTGGCCAGGCGTCTTGGGCAAGATCCTGATGCGGCCCAGCGCCCTTCGCTGACAGGCCGGCCGTTGGAGGAAGAAATAGCGGATATACTGGCCGGGCGTGAAGCGTTGTACCGCCATGCGGCACATTATGTGGTGGATGGACAGCACGGTATGGATGAGGTTCTGGCAGACATATGCCGTACGCTTGCCCGTGCAGGCTGTATGAGCACTCCGTCCGTGTTGTCCTGAAAGTATTCGGGCAAGCATATGGCAAGGTCCGGGGTGGCTGTAAGGGAGAGGGATTGCATACCTTTGTGGTGGATGCGTCCTGTAGTGAAAGGCATTTTTCGGCAGGGGGTACGAAGTAGATGAGTGGAAGTACATTTGGCCGATTGTTTCGGTTGACAACATATGGAGAGTCGCACGGTCCGGGCCTGGGGGGCGTTGTGGACGGTTGCCCGGCAGGGGTTGCACTTACGGAGTCCATGTTGCAGGCCGAGTTGGACCGAAGAAAACCGGGCCAGGGCGGGGCTGCGTCTACCGTACGCAATGAGCCGGACACTGTACGTGTGCTTTCTGGCCTATTCGAGGGGCTGACCACAGGCACGCCCATAGCATTTCATGTGGAAAACAGGGACCATCGTTCCCATGACTATGGTGAGATTATGCACGTGTATCGCCCAGGGCACGCTGACATTGCGTATGAGGCCAAGAACGGCCTGCGTGTTTATCGGGGGGGGGGGCGTTCTTCAGG
>CAZQKM010000004.1:0-110875 GCA_964593925.1 uncultured Desulfovibrionaceae bacterium
TATACCGCCCTGGCCGTGTGGGGCTGTGTCTTGGGGCTTTAACTCGCGATGAGCCTTTGCAGCCCGCTTCTGCCCAGGTCTTGTCACTGTACTGGTGCTTCCTTATCGTATCCGGCATAATTGCCGGACAAAAACACCATTTGCAGCATGCCCGGAGGGATCCATGAAAAAATCCATATGCATCCATGGCCATTTTTATCAGCCCCCCCGCGAAGATCCATGGTTAGGAGAAATCCTGCCCGAAGGAAGCGCCGCACCGGCGCTCCACTGGAATGAGCGGATTCTACGCGAAAGTTATGCGCCCATGGCATGGGCACGCCGATTGGATGGTTCGGGGCATATTGCCGACATTCTCAATTGTTATGAATGGATCAGCTTTAATGCCGGCCCCACCCTCATGCGCTGGCTTGAGCGTGACGCCCCCGAAACATACGCACGCATGCTGGAAGCTGACCGACGCAGTATAACGCGCTGGGGCCATGGCAACGCATTGGCACAGGTATCCCACCATGTCATCATGCCGTTGGCCACCCCACGGCAACGCCGCCTTGAAATTCTGTGGGCGCTGGATGACTTTGCCTACCGCTTTGGCCGCCCCGCCCAAGGCATGTGGCTGGCCGAAAGCGCTGCAGACGTGCCCACGCTGGAAGATCTGGCTGCCCACGGCATACAGTTTACCGTGCTTGCGCCACGTCAGGCACGTCGAGTATGTTCCCCAGACGGTGTATGGACTTCTGTGGACGAAAACTCTCTGGACATATACCGCCCCTATACGATTGATCTGCCTTCTGGAAAAAGTATCAGCGTCTTTTTCTACCATGGCCCCATTTCACGCGCCGTGGCCTTTGAAAAACTCCTGCAAGACGGCGAAGGATTCTGGCAGCGTATTGCCGGAGCTGCCCGCGAAGGTCTGCTGACACTCTGTACAGACGGCGAAACCTACGGCCACCACTTCATGTTCGGTGAAATGGCCTTGGCCCATGTGCTGGCACAAGGCTATGCCGGCCGTGACAATACCTGCCTCACCAACATGGCGTCTTACCTGGCCCAAAACCCGCCCTCATGGAAGGCAGAGCTGCATGAACCATCTTCCTGGAGCTGTGTGCATGGCGTGGAGCGTTGGCGCTCTGACTGCGGCTGTACTGATGGCGGACACCAGGGGTGGAACCAGGCATGGCGTGCGCCCTTGCGCCAGGCACTGGATGTGGCACGCGATGCCGTCCTGGATCATTTTACGAAAAAAACACAACAATTTTTTCCAGACCCGCAACAGACCCTGGAGGCGTTCGGGAGCGTGCTCTGTGGTGCCACGTGTCGTGATGCCTTTGCCAAAGAGCACTTTACCCCTTCCTTGTCGGAAGCAGACACCAACAACGCCTGGAAGCTGCTGCTCATGGAAGAGCAAATGCTTGCCGCATATGCAAGCTGCGCATGGTTTTTTGACGAACTTTCGCGGATTGAACCCGTCAATTCGCTGACCTATGCCCTGCACGCCCTAGAGTTACGACAGCAGACAGGTGGTGGTGACATACCTCAGGCATTCTGGGATACACTGGAGCAGGCACATTCCAATAAACAAGAAGAAGGCAACGGCAAAACACTTTTTAAAAACCGCGTACTCCCGCGGCGTGAGACAAGCGCCTCGCTCATCCTGCAAGCTCTGCTGAAGGCAGCTTACGAAGGGCGGCTGCACGATACTGCCCCTGTGACTGTCAACTGGCCCGCCGTGGAAGTTGCCATGACTCTTGCCCCTGTACAGCACGGGCAGCCCCCCACAGAGCGGGCGCTCGAACTTGCGGGCACAGCCCGCATCCGCCGCCACCCCGCACCATGGGACGCCCCCATCCGCTGGGAGGTCACCCCCACAGACGCCTCTGCATCTGCCAAGGTAAACGACATCCTTTCCAGTTCGCCCGAGACTTTTGTTCTACATGCCCATGACAGCGCCTCTGCACGTGTCAGTTGCCGCTTTCAGGATCTGCCGTGGAATAAACGCCAAGCCTTGGCCATCACACTGATCCGATCCTCCGTAACAACGCGCCGTACCCAAGCCCTGTCAGACGCACCCCGGGCGCTTGCCCTCTTTCTGCCATGGGATGAAGCACAACACACACAGCCCGAAGCCCACCTGTGGGAAGAATTCATACCAGAAATGCTGCTGGCCCTGGCCACAAGTACCGAACCAAAGGAACACACAGCCCAAGCCGCCGCGTGGCTGCGTGCTCAAACCCTGTCACCCGACGCGCGTAAGCGACTGGAAGACGCAGCACGGCAAACAGCCATGACCATGCTTGCCCCCCCTGTGCAATGGGACGCGCTGGCACGCCTGGTCAGTACGTTGTCAAAGTATGTGCATGGCATGGACTGGTGGGCAGTGCAAAATGCACTGTGGGGCATGTCTCCCTGGCCTACCGAAGCAGCTCCGGCAGCCCGGGCACTGGGCTTTGCCCTGCCCACAGGTGACTGACAATATCATAAGGGAATATGCTCTGGCCGCGCAGGTACCGCAATACCGCTGGCCATGGGAGTCAGGCGCCATGACGCTGAGGGCCCTCTTCATACCACGGCGACACTCCGTGCCGCTGGCTCCTGCCCGGGCTGCAAAATATTGCACCCTTGCGGCTATGCCGTGGCATGCAGCATGGCGGGCGCTGTCTGTGTTGGCATATTTGCTGCCCGTGCATAGGCCCGCACGCCCACATGCCGCGTATAATTGGACATGACAGGTGCGGATGCGGGAAGGGCAAGCACATTCTGCGAGGCTTGCATGGCCTCTGACAAACGGGCATCCTGCGCCTGTAACAACTCGGCAAAATTAAACGCGCGCAAACGCTTCAGCCGGCTTTCAGCCTCTTGCGCCACACGCGTCTGGTCCAACGACTCTTCTGTTTCAATGCGGATGCCCAGCTTGCCCAGGCGCAACCCCATAGTCTTGCGGGTTTGCGCCACATATCCGCCCTGCACCTGGCTTGAGGCTCTGGCATAGGCGTTTTGCGCCTGCGTTATAAAGGGCGACGAGGCAACGTGCATACCGCTCTCCGCCATGGCCCCGTGCGGGCCACAGCTTCACAATCACAGGTTAAGACCTTTTACTCTGCTATACTACAAGTATAGGACGCACATAGCCCTTTGGCAAGCGTCCCACCTGCTCCACAGGATGATAGCCCATACATCTACCTGCCCCTGTAGCATTACCCAGTGTTTCCACCACCGGTGCAGCGCGGGCAGCCATGCCATATCAGAGGGTGCACTCGTCACGAACATGGCGCGTGTGCGACACCTTTTTGTAACAATCCTGCCCTAAATTCTCCCTTGCGTTCCAGTATTGCAAGTATACCTGTCAATGTGCAACCCCTCGGAGGACTTTGTACCATGCGTATAAAAAATCTGGCTCTCATGGCGGTTCTGGTGTGCAGTCTTGTTGCTGCTCCCCATGCCTATGCCGCGCAAAAAATCAACATCAGCGGCTCCACAACAATTTTACCCATCATGCAGCGGGTGGTTGAGGCATACATGCAGGCGCATCCCGATGTAGAAATTTCGGTTTCCGGCGGTGGCTCATCCAACGGCATCAAGGCTCTGATTGACGGCTCTACAGACATTGCCATGGCATCGCGCAATGTAAAGGACAAAGAAAAACAGATGCTCGCACAAAAAAACATCACCCTGCAAAGGGTTGTCATTGCGCTGGATGCCGTGCTGCCCATTGTGCATCCCCAAAACCCTGTGAACAATCTGACCCTTGACCAACTACGTGACATATATGCCGGTAACATTACCAACTGGAAAGAAGTGGGTGGCGTAGATGCTGGCATTGTGGTCGTCTCACGCGATACCTCTTCCGGCACATATGAAACATGGAACAATTTTGTCATGCGTAAAACGCGCGTGTTTCCCGGCGCTCTGTTACAGGCATCTTCTGGCGCGGTGCTACAGGCTGTTTCCAGAAACCCTCGTGCCATTAGCTATGACGGCATGGGATACGTGGATACCACGGTAAAGGCTTTACATGTGGAAGGTGTCAACGGTACCCCGCAAAACGTAAAAGGCAAGCGATTTCCCATAGCTCGCACGTTACAGGTATATATCAGCTCTACGCCCTCTGATGCTGTCAACAGGCTCATTGCCTTCATCCTGTCGTCCGAGGGACAGGCCATTGTACAAAAAGCAGGCTTTATCCCTCTGTGACAAATCCTCCTCAGTCATTCGCGCCAGCCATGGGAACGTTCTGCACTCCGCGGGACGTTCCCAACCCCGGAGATTCAAAAAATGGTCACACTCACACGCCATAAAAAGGATGCCCTTGTTGCCGGTGCCTTTCTGCTCAGCGCCGGCCTGTGTATTCTTGTCCTGTTTCTGATCATGGTCTTTTTATTCATTGAGGGGCTTCCTGTATTCAAAAGCATTTCGCCTGTTGAGTTCATCTTTGGTTCGGCATGGTACCCCACTGATGACCCGGCTGATTTCGGCATTTTGCCCATGATCGTGGGGTCGATGATGGTTACGGGGCTTTCATCCTGCATTGCCGTGCCCTTGGGCCTTATGAGCGCCATATACCTTTCTGAACTTGCCTCTACACGCATGCGCGGCATCATCAAGCCGCTCATTGAAATGCTACAGGCTCTGCCCTCTGTGGTTATCGGATTTTTCGGCATGGTGGTTGTCGCGCCTTTTCTGCAAAACACCTTTGCCCTTGCCACAGGGCTGAACCTGACCAATGCCGCAATTATGCTGGCATTTATGGCAGTACCCACCATTACCGGCATTGCAGAAGACGCCCTGTACTCGGTACCAAACGAGCTGCGCGAAGCCTCGCTGGCCTTGGGAGCAACCCATTGGCAGACCATATCTCGTGTGGTAGTGCCCGCAGCGCTTTCCGGCATCAGCACGGCAGTCATCCTTGGCATGTCGCGTTCCATTGGTGAAACCATGGTGGTGCTTATGGTCGCAGGGGGGGCAGCCATGATTCCGGGCTCACTCTTTGATCCTGTACGGCCCATGCCAGCCTCCATTGCGGCGGAAATGGCCGAAGCACCTTTTCAAAGCGAACATTACCACGCCCTGTTTGCCATTGGGATGGTACTCTTTGTCTTTACCCTGGCCTGTAATGCACTGGCGGCTTGGATTGCAGAAAAAAACAAGCAAACAGGCGGTTCCAGGCTGTAATATCTTGCCCCGCACAGTTTTTGTATGGGCCTTTCCCGGAGAACCCGCATGCAGCATGCAGCACATAGATGTATCCAAAACCTGGGCGCTCTTTGGCATAAAAAGACAATCCAGACCGGCATGTTCGCACTGTGTAGAGTTGCTGTAGCCGTCAACGGCCTGGCTCTGGCCATTGCCTGTGCATTTATTCTTTATAATGGCCTACCTGCACTATCATGGGAATTTTTGACCGCCCAGCCACGCGACGCCATGACCGCCGGAGGCATTATGCCCTGTATCATCGGCACGGTGGCGCTCAGCTACGGCTCCATGCTCATTGCCCTACCCTGGGGAGTATGTACCGCCATTTATCTGCATGAATACGCAAAACAAGGCCCATTCGTACATCTCATCCGGCTGGCGATAAACAATCTTGCCGGGGTTCCCTCTGTGGTGTTCGGCCTGTTTGGCCTGGCATTTTTTGTTACCTTGATGCAGATGGGCGTCAGCTTGCTGGCAGGCATGTTCACACTGGCGGTACTGGTCCTGCCACTGATCATCGGAGCATCCGAAGAAGCCTTGCGATCTGTACCGCAGACATATCGCGAAGCGTCTCTGGCCTTAGGGGCCACCAAGTGGCAGACCCTTGCCGGGGTGGTGCTGCCCGTGGCTGCCCCCGGTATACTCACAGGAGCCATTTTGGCCATAGGCCGTGCAGCCGGAGAAACAGCCGCCATCATGTTCACCGCAGCCATGTTTTTCAGCCCCAGGCTGCCCTCTTCTATCTTTGACAGTGTCATGGCGCTGCCGTATCATATTTATGTGCTGGCAACGGCAGGTACTGACATTGAGCAAACCCGCCCCCTGCAATATGGTACTGCCCTGGTGCTCATTATATTGGTACTTGGCATGAACCTGCTTGCCATTGTCCTGCGTGCACGCTTACAACAACGCTTGCGCTAAGTCAGTCTTGTGTGCTTTTGCGTCTTGCACAAAAATAAACGCTTACACCCTTGGCTTGCCCATATCTGCATGCTAGAATATTTATGCTTTGACACCAAACACATGCCATGAGGACCTCCCCATGAATACCCGTACACAAGAAAAATACCGCATTGGTCTGGCGGACTTTTACTCCATCCGAAACAGAAACGAACTTCGCGTGCTGCGCATGATGAAAAAAATATTTGACGAACCCGGTATGCAGTGTCCACCTCAGGAACCCTTGTACGATATTTATGCACTGGCCCTGAACAAACTACCCGCACGCTATGCGCAGCAAGGTAGCATTGTTCTGCGTGACCCCATACGTGACGAAGACGTACTCGACGCTGTCCGAAATGCCGTTACCCAGGTACTTCACAACCCCAAACAATAGCCAGCAGCCTCTGTAGCGGCTTTGGTGCCGTATGCAGAACGCCGCCTTATAATATCGCCATGATCAAAATTGATACCCATCTGCACACGCACTACTCCCACGGTAAGGCCACAGTAGAGGCCATGTTTCATGCTGCCCGCGCCAAAGGCATAGATATTATCGGATTTTCAGAGCATTCTCCTCGTCCTTCAAGCCATACGTATCCCTCAGACTATCAGCAGCGTCTCACGGATGGCTTTGCAAATTATGTAAACGATGTTCAGAATATACGATCTGCACACAAGCTTGAGGCCACAGTTTTGTTGGTGCTGGAGATGTACTGGCTGGAAGGCCATGAAACGTTTAGTGCCGAAACAGTCAAAGCCCATGACTTTGACTATGTCATCGGAGGCATCCACTTTTTGGATACATGGGGCTTTGACTACCGCCGGGAAGACTGGCGGACACTTGGCGAAGAACGCCTGGCTGCGCTATATGCGCAGTTTTTCACCACCATGGGTGCCATGGCCAGGACCGGCCTTTTCAATATTGTAGCGCATCCTGACATTATCAAAATTTTCAGTATCCACCTGTTCAGAGAGTGGGCCACGGGCGAACAAGCCAAAACCCTGTTCCATGATGCCCTGACTGCCGTGCGTGATGCGGGCATGGCCATGGAAGTATCCTCTGCAGGGCTGCGTAAACCCTGCGAGGAAATCTACCCCTGCCCCCAAATCATGGAACTTGCAGCAGAGCGAGGTCTACCCATATCCTTTGGTTCTGATGCCCACAGCGAAGCGTCGGTGGGATTTGCCTTTGACCGTCTGGCAGCCTATGCCCGCGACTTTGGCTATACGGACAGTGTCTACTTTGTAAAAGGCCGTATGCATTCGCGCCCTTTTTAAATGCAACCACGGGTGTTGCCACATTGTCATCTTTGGCACACACGACACCCCCGGCGGCAGAAATACACCTGAACGCCCAGCAACCCTTGCACCCGACAGCCAGTCTGTGCAACAACCGCGGTGCATACCTGCCACCATAGCCTGGGGATGTATCCATGGCCACACATCCACCCCTCTGCGTTCTGGATAATATCCGCGTTACTCGCGGTGGCAGCCCTGCCCTGGACGGAATAAGCTTGAGCCTGTACCCGAGACAGCACCATGCTGTGCTTGGTGGTAATGGCTCTGGAAAATCCACACTGCTGCGGCTTATGGCGGGACTTCTTCCCCCTGATCAGCAACACGGCGGCACCGTGACATGGCACATACACGGCATTCCGCAACAAAGCCCCCTCATGGCCCGCCCCCGCTATGGGTTGGTGTGCCCCGAATTGCGAGACCAGTACATACGACATGCCTGGCATATGACTGGGCAAGAGGTAGTTCTTTCTGGATTTTCCAGCGGTCTCATGCCCTATACTCGCCCCACAGAGCAACAATGTGAAAACGCGGTCAAGACCGCACGCCTGCTTAACGCCGAATCTTTGCTGAAGATACCACTGCCCGCCCTGTCGCAGGGCCAGCTAGGTATCATTCTGGTCGCCCGGGCCATGGTACGCTACCCGGATGTACTCCTGCTGGATGAAGTGTACGAGGGCCTTGATGCATCATGCCGCAAACAGATGCTCCATGCAGTGGAGCTGGTCGCCTCCAGCGACGTGACAATCCTGGTTGCAGGCCACAGGACAGAAGGGTTTCCCTCCTGTATACAGCACGGCATTTTGTTGCAACGGGGTCGCGTATGTACGCAGGGCCCACTGGACCATACACTGGCATACATGCGCCAGAGCATGGTCTCCCGGCATGCCTGCTCCATTTCAGCCACCCCGCTTCCACCAGCAGCAGGTACCCCCAAACATGCTGCGATGGCAGTCCCCACTGTGGAGCTTGCCAATGTGCAGGTCTTTATCAAAAGAATACAGGTTCTGTATAACATCACATGGCGCATTGAATCCGGCCAAAGCTGGACAGTGCTTGGTCCCAACGGGGCAGGAAAATCCACCCTGATGCGCCTTGTGTACGGTGATATACCCCAGGCATGGGGAGGCACAGTACGCTGGTTTGGGCAAGAGCAGCCCTTTCCCCTGCACAGTATTCGCACCCGCATCGGCATGGTTTCTGATGCCCTACAGGCCACCTACGGGCACGACAAGTACCACGGTTCCCTACTCTCTCTCAGCGGCGAAAAATTAGTGCATAGCGGTTTTTTCAGCACCACAGGCTTGCAGCATCACACCGTGCATACCGAGCAACGTCAACAGGCCGCATGGTGTCTGGAGCGTCTTGGCCTCACTGCCCATGCACACCAGCCCATACGCACCATGTCACACGGAATGTTGCGCCGGTTCATGATGGCCCGTGCCCTGGTACAAAAACCACAGCTGCTTATTTTGGATGAACCGTTCTCCGGCATGGATGAAGCCGCACGCAAAGACCTTAAAGCTCTGCTCCGCGTACTCATGCAGCAGGGTATGCAGCTCGTGCTGGTAACACATCATAAACATGATATCATCCCGGAAATCACACACGAGCTGCATATGTGTGCTGGTCGCATCATCCATGGGGGGCTACGTTCTCTGGAGCATGATAAAGAATAACGTACCTTCCCCCTGCCAATCATGGCCATACACCCCATGGGGGAAGCACTCCATTATGTGCGTTTTATCCTCATGCCCATACTGCCAGCGTCTGCACGCTACGGTCCAGACCGTACATGGCCTGCCTCAAACGCATCCCCCAGAGACATCACCCCACCGCCTGGCACACAACGATTGGCAGTTAGCCTCTGTTTGTTGTGGATTATCCTCTGTCATCTGCCACCACCAAACAAATGGTGTTGTGCACGGCAGGCATATATCTCCGGCCAAAACCCATGGCACCCTGTCGTACCAAGATAAAAAAAGCAGCATAGAACAACACCACCAGAGCCAGCACCATGCCGCCCCCAACAACATACACCTTGCTACGTGCAAGCAAGACCCAGTTCATACAACACTGGCATGCATACAGTATCATCATACGCAAAACATTGTGGAACTCCAAAGCGATACATGTGTAATCATACTGAATACCTTCTGCATATACAGGCATTATATACCTGCCGCTGCTGTCTGAAAATTGTATTCCCCTCTTGAAATACAGACGACTTTTCTATAAGGTGTTTGCCATAGATCATTTTTTTTATGACTCACAATGGACCAACGAGGGTATCGTATGGACTACTTCTTCTTTTTTTTCGGTCTGGCCTCTGTTCTCGGTACTCTGTATTATATCAAAAAAAACAGCTAAGGCGCACCAGCTCCTGCTACCATCAGGCCCAAAGCGTTTCCTTCCGGGCAAAGACAATTTAGTAGCTTCTTGCCCGGTATTATGTTTTTATCCCCTTGCTCGGTATAGCAAATCCGCAGCCAGCCCAAGGCCCTGCTTGCCGGTAACGCCAAGGTAGTGGGCTGTACCCTACGCCCTGTGCCACCGTCCTGATACATCTCATGCCTTCTTGTCTTTGCCGCAACGAGGGTTATATTACAGTTTACAATATTTTTTATCGTAAGGGCACCCACACGAGACCGCTCGGCAGTCTTTCAAGATGCCACAACGGTTTTACCATGTGTTGCCCCGCATAAGGAGTTTGTCACATGACCAGCCAGCTAAAAACACTTCTGCTGCTTGCCATGCTCTCTGGGCTTATCATTATGATCGGCGGTGCCATGGGTGGCCGGACCGGAGTACTCTTTGCCTTTGTCATAGCGATGCTTATGAACGCTGGCAGCTACTGGTACTCCGACAAAATCGTACTTAAAATGTACAAGGCCCAGGAAGTCTCTCCTGCAGACGCCCCTGCTTTACATGCCATGGTAGAAGAAATTGCGCAGCGTGCAGACATTCCCAAGCCCAAGGTATGCCTCATCCCCGAAGATGCCCCCAATGCCTTTGCTACAGGACGCGATCCGCAACACGGAGTGGTCGCATTCACGCACGGTATTCTACGCTTGCTTTCCCCCGAAGAACTTAAGGGCGTCATTGCCCATGAAATAGGCCACATCGCCAACCGGGATATCCTTGTACAAACCGTGGCCGGCGTATTGGCCTCGACCATTGTCATGCTGGGCAACATATTGCAGTTTACCGCCATTTTCGGCAGTAGCGACGATGAAGAGGGAACCAACCCTGCCGCGGCTTTGCTGTTAGCCTTTCTTGCGCCCATTGCGGCCTCGCTTATCCAGTTTGCCATTTCACGTTCACGTGAATATCTGGCAGACGAGGCAGGGGCACGCTTTGCCGGCAACCCCCTGTACCTTGCCAACGCACTGGAAAAGCTGCACACATACAGCAGCCGTACGCATATGCACAGCGGTAATCAGGCCACGGCACACATGTTTATTGTCAACCCGTTTAGCGGAATGCGCATGGCGCAGCTATTTAGCACGCACCCCCCCATGGAAGAACGCATCCACCGCCTGAAAACCATGCCAATACGCTGAAAACACTCCTTTCACCAGCTCACAACCCCCGGCAGGCATGTCTAATTCTGCCGGGGGTTGTTCGTGCAGGCATCCCCCTGCTGCTTGTCATGGGCGCATGGTACTGCCTTGCCAAAAGAGGCATCGCCCACCCACAGCATGGCCGGTCTACCGGGCAAAAAGGCAAGGCTCTACATAATGCCCTGCCGAGCCTTGGCATATCCGCCCATGGTCGCGACATGGCATGGGTTCCATCGCCAAGGAGCCCCAAATGCCTTGCTGCCCGAGCGTAACAGCCGCAGCAGGGTTCACGAGAGCATTCCCCTTGTATACACCTTTGCGGCAGGGTATACTCAGGGTATGAGTACAGTCCACCAAGACCTGCCCGCTTTTGTGGAGCAAGGCATACCCTTTCATAAAATGCTTGGCATCCGCATGATTCAGGCATCACAGGGCCACGCCCGCATTCTGTTGCCCTATCGGGATGATTTTTGCGGTAATGCAGAACGCGCTGTGTTGCATGGTGGAGTCACGGCCATGCTTGTGGATATATGTGGCGCCGTGGCACTGTGGACCTGCTTTGGCCCACAAGATAAAACCGCCACCATTGATATGCGTGTGGATTACCAGCGCCCCGCTCCCCTGGAAGACCTCATGGCAGAAGGTGAAGTGCGCACACTGGGTAATCGCATAGCGCACGTGCATGTGTATGTCCGGCCCGCTTCATCTGCTGACACGCTCATTGCCGAGGGCCGCTGCGTTTATTACGTAAAACGGATGAAAACACCGTAGCAACGTACTGCGGATAACCTGCTGAAAAGACCTCACCAGCGTGTCTGGCCGTCTTTCCCAGCTTGGGCACCCCAGCGGCACAGTGCTCTTGCATTGCCAAGCGCAGCCGCCTTCCAGGCCCTGCTCTCCCCCCTAGGCCCACATGTGCCGCGTGGAGTTGCTACTGGGGTGGAGCGTAAAAAAATATCCCATGCGGTTAACAGTGGGAAATACGGTGGTATGCTGCGCATATCCAGGTGTAATCTCTCGCCATGCCTGCAAATGACAAAAAGGAGATGGCCGGAAGCCGGACTCTCTCCCCCTTGGCATGCCCTCAAGACGCGTCTCTGTTCTTTTTTTGATAGGATGATCGCAGCCAGCCGCCAGGGAATGCCTTTGGCGGCCTGATCCTGCTCAGCCGATATCTCCAGCCAGTATTTCTTCCAGTAAAAAACTACAGCATACAGCAGTCGCTTGTCATAGGTCCTGCAATACCAACCCTTGAGTGACATATGCATGTCTCAGCAGACTTTGTAGTGGCCCAAAACCAGCAGAACCCCTGCGGTACCAATGTAGTACAAAGCAATAACATACCGTGGATCTAGGGAATGATACATATCTGCACTATCCGGCTTAAAAATACAAAAGTAACCATCTCAGCGCGCGTGGCAAAAAACGATACACCTTTGCATACCAGGATATTTGGCATTGAATAGCATGGTACGCCCTTTCCCCAAATAGCCGCAATACCATGTTGAAATGCTTTCAACTTACTGCTTACTGAAACACCACAGCCACTTAGCGCGCAATTTCCATTACGCGCTCAGCTCACGGCATGAACCTCATCCAACCTACCGCAAGGCCTTGCATGGGGGGATCCTGTGTTGCCGCAAGGCCACGGAAAACAGTCGATGGCACCTGAAAAACATAGACTACACCGGGCATGCAGCCAACCGGACACGCCGCACACAGTTCATACGCAGAACGGTTTACCCCCGGTTTTCGTGATGCAGTACTACATTTTTGCGCTTTTGATCGGCTGAACGAGGCGTGCAGTATGTTGACCCACTGCAACAGACAAAGGCCACATGGCGCACTGAGCACTACCCAAGCGGGGTGTGCCCTCAGACAGGCTGAGCTGACCTGGCAAGGCGGATACAGATATTTTGTACCTTCTACGCTGACGTATTGGAGTTTCAGATGTTCAGCAGGGTATTCAAGGAATGTTGTGGTGCAACCGGATATGAAAAAACAAGCAAAGCCTACATACATCATGGGATGAGCAGGCTTCAAAAAAAGTTATTCCAGAGGTGTCTGCCCTCAAGCTTGCAACGCATTCCGGTGCAGGAGAACAGTAGCAGAAAAAAGCCTGTAACCAGCGAGGTGAACGTACCCACACGCATGGCAGCAGGCTTGCTGCGCGCTCTTATCTTTTTGTAGACAGTGGTGATACTTGCAATATCGACCATAGTGCGAAAACTGCCATACAACTACGGTATCCACTACATATCAAGATGACTTTTTTAAAAGCCGAGACACGGGAGAGGAGAGGCAATTCGTCTCCCGCGCCTCGGTTGGTCAGCTGCATACCATCTGGCTGTCCAAGACTATACAATGGCTGGCATATGACACAAGCGCATGATTACGCACGCTACATAGCACCATGGCATTATGGCTAATCCATAGCCGTCCGCCAGTCAGAGGTACGTCAGCCGTACTACACTATTGAGGCTTTCTACGGATGAAAGAAGGAATTTCAAACTCCCCTTCATCAAAAGTGAAATCTTCATCCGCGTTTACCGCAAGCTGACGCGATAGTGCCGGTGTAGGATCTGCGCTTTGCTTACGCAAGTATGCAGGAATATTTCTATCTCCCTCTGTAAAGGTATTTATGCCGCGGGTTACCGTGGTATCCAAGTCTCTGCGCGGGGCGGCCTTGGACGTGCCGGCATCCTGCTGCGAGAGCGTTGCCCCGCCTGCACGCTGTGGTGAGCTGGCACGCAGGCCCCCTCCACCACCGGAACCACCCTGCCCACGGCGAATCTGTGTTATCTTTCCGTCGCCATGCATTTTTTCAAAGCCAGAGGTATCAATACCCGTGGCAATGACCGTAATGCGAATTTCATCTCCCATACTTTCATCAAAGACAGTACCAAAGAAAATACGGGCATCTTCGTGTGCAGCTTCCTGGATAACGCCTGCTGCTTCGCTGACTTCTTGTATGCTCAGCTCGTAGTTACTGGTAATATTCATGAGTACGCCGCGCGCACCATCAATGGATATGTCTTCAAGCAGCGGGCTGGTAATGGCGCGCTGGGCAGCCTCATGCGCACGCGATTCACCCGTTGAGGTGCCCGCGCCCATCATGGCCAACCCTGACTCACCCATGACAGCCTTCACGTCTGCAAAGTCCAGGTTGATCAAACCAGGTACCATGATCAGATCTGAAATACCCTTGACGGCGAAGTACAATATTTCGTCCGCGCGTTTGAGCATTTCGATAAAGGTAGCCTTGTTGGATGCAAGCGACAGCAGTCTGTCGTTGGGAATGGTGATCAGGCTGTCCACATGCTGGCGGAACTCTTCAATGCCCTTTTCAGCCGCTTCCAAACGCTTTTTGCCTTCAAAAAAGAACGGCTTGGTCACAACACCCACAGTAAGTGCGCCCATTTCTTTTGCCACCTGCGCAATGACCGGAGCCGCACCAGTGCCTGTACCACCCCCCATACCTGCGGTGACAAACACCATATCGACTTCGCCCAGTGCTTCGCGAATCTCGTCAATACTTTCAATGGCCGCTTCTTTTCCCACTTGAGGATCAGCCCCTGCACCAAGACCCTTGGTAAGCTTTTCGCCAAGCTGAATCTTGAACTCGGCCTGTGACCGGTGCAGCGCCTGCACATCAGTATTTGCCGTGATAAAGGTCACACCTTTAAGCACCGATGTTATCATGTTGTTCACGGCATTGCCGCCGCCACCACCAACGCCGACAACTTTTATCTTTGCCGAGCTGTCAATATCAATATCGTGAAAATCCATATGCCTCTCCTTTAGCCAGTAATAAAACTTATACCTGTGTTATGAAATATCCGAGAACCACTTGCGCATACGAGACAACACGCGATTAAACATGTTGCCGTCACGAATGCGAAACTTCAACTCCAGCCCTTCTTTTTCTGCACCGTAGCAGAGTAAACCTACGGCTGTAGCAAATTTGGGGCTGTTAACCACATCTTTAAGCCCGCCCACATCGCGCGGGTAGCCAATGCGGGTAGGCAAATTAAATATCTGCTCGCCAAGCTCCTGGCAGCCTTCAATAAGGGCCGTTCCCCCTGTGAGCACCACACCCGCACCAATCATATTCTTAAACCCGTACCGGACCAGTTCCTGGTCAACCAACGAGAGAATCTCTTCCATTCGGGGTTCGCATATTTCTGCGAGCACCTGGCGCGACAACCGACGCGGTTCGCGGTCGCCCACACTGGCCACTTCTATCCCCTCATCGGCATGCACCATTTCTGCCACGGCACAACCATATTTCATTTTTATCTTTTCTGCTGATGCCATGGGCGTACGCAGGCCAAAGGCGATATCATTGGTCAGGTTCTGACCACCCAGCGCCAACACCCCTGTGTGCTTGATGGAGTCATTGGCAAAAACCGCAATGTCCGTGGTGCCGCCACCCAGATCTACCAAGGCCACGCCTATTTCGCGTTCTTCTTCTGTAAGCACAGCCTTGGAAGAAGCCAGCGCCTCAAGCACAATATCAGACACATCAAGTCCGCTACGGTGGCATGAGCGCACAATGTTCTGCGCACTGGCCACAGCTCCGGTCACAATATGCACCTTGACCTCAAGACGTACCCCGGCCATACCCAAGGGGTCTGCAATACCCCGTTGTTCATCGACAATATATTCCTGAGGCAAAATATGAATCACCTCACGGTCCATGGGAATATTAAGTGCCTTGGCAGCATCGAGCACGCGCTCAATATCGCGGGGGGCCACTTCGCCGCCTTTTATGGCTATGACGCCGTCACTGTTGGCACCTTTGATATGGCTGCCGGCAATACCCGCATACACGGAACGAATCTCGCATCCGGCCATGAGCTCGGCTTCTTCCAGCGCTTTTTTGATGGACTGCACGGTTTGCTCAATATTTACAACAACCCCTTTACGCAATCCTGTGGACGCACTGGTACCAATGCCCACAATATCAATACCGTCATCCGTGGCTTCGCCAACCACACAGCAAATCTTTGTGGTACCTATATCAAGCCCCACTATCAGATCCGACTTAGCCATACCTCCTCCTACACGCGGGAACCGCGTTTACTATGGTGTCTGTATATCCGCAGAGCGTTTGACCCATACGTTGTTCCCGGTAGCGCGTATCTCGCGCACAACATTTAATTCGCCCCGTTTGCTCAAATCAGCAAATACAAATCCCAGGTGCTTCAGGTCACTGTGTGGATTTTCCAATCCAAAGACAACACGCATTGCGCTGCCCTCCACTTCTATCTCCACTGTGTTACCGCGTCTTAGGCGTATCTGCGAGGCCTCATCTGCCCGCAGGGGCAGTGTAGAGGCATCCAGCGCGTTGACCAGCACAGGCAAACCTTGCTCCGGTGCGGTAGCACCGGCATCCACCCGCAAAAAAGGTAACGAAACAAATTTGTCTGGCGCTACCGGTGCAATGGTCTGTCCCTCTTCGTCGGCATAATACAGCACCCCCTCTTTCTGCACCCAAAACCGAGGCGAGTACTCCTCTATTTTTATATAAATTTGATCAGGAAGCAACCTTTTTACAGAAACATTTTTTACCCATACATTCCTGAGCAAACTAACTTCAACACGTTTTATATTCAGATAAAAAATATTTTTATCTATAGCTATTCCAGAATACTTTAACGCCTCTTCTTTTTTAAGATGATGCAACCCATCAAACTTTACATATTTTACATCAAAATATTTTGTTGCTGTGAATAACCTGTAAGAATACAGACAAACAAAACTTATAGCTGCAAATATCAAAATACTTAAAACAGCAATAGCTATTATAGAAAAAATGTTTTTATAATCTATTGAAGAATGTGAAATATTCTTTTTTCTTTTATAATTATTCTTCACCTTCTTTGGAGAAGGCACCTCCCTCCTTTTTGCTTTCTTTGACTTCATGATATTAGCTTCACTTCCAAAGAAAGATCATGCCCTGTTCGCTCTAGTACAATATCTTGTGCCAACTCTATCAATTCAAAAGCTTCTGCACTTGTGCCATTACCTTCATTGACAAGAAAATTTGCATGGAGTGATGAAAACCTCATTCCTCCTATGGCCCGCCCTTTACAGCCTGCCTCATCCAGCAACAATCCGGCACTCACCCCTTGACCGGGGTTTTGAAACACACATCCAGCGGTGTGGTCCGTTAAAGGCTGTGTCGCTTTTTTACGCGCCATGTTGGCCTGCATGGTCTTGGCCACATCGCCCGCCACGCCCGTTGCCATGCGCAACGTCACCGCGGTAATGATAAACCAATCCTGTAGGGTGGGAATGGAAAAATATCGATACGCGCAACGGCACTGATCTACGGAATATGTTGCGGGCCCTTCTTCCAGAGAAAAAACCTCAACACTGTGCAGAACCTTTCCCATGTCGCATCCATAGGCTCCTGCGTTCATGGCCATGGCCCCGCCTACAGTGCCGGGAACACCCACAAGCCCTTCAAGCCCCGTAATCCCCCATTCAGCCAGTCGCCGTAGCAACAAGGGCAACGCCACACCTGCCTCGGATCGTATCAATGCATGGCCGGTTTCATCCGCAGGAACCGTTACCGCCGGGTCAGCCTTCATGCCAGACGTGACAAGCACCAGGGGTAACACTCCATCCGATGCCAGGATGTTGCTTCCGCGCCCAAGAACCACGGGCCTGCCCCCAAGCTGCGACAGCACTTCGGGCAGGGCTTCAAAAGCATGCATGTCATCCAGGCGGACCTCGGCAATGGCAGTACCACCAAGGCGCAACGTGGTACGTTCACGCAGCAGGGGCCCCTTTGTGATTACCGGTTTCACGCTGTCTTCTCCTCATCCAGATATTTCTGCCCCACGGTCCAGATGCTACCTGCTCCTATGGTGATAAATACATCTCCAGGCCGAAGCACATCAGGCAGGGCGCTCTGCATCTCTTCAAAATCCTGATAATATGAAACATCAACGTTACTGACCTGGCGGATACCTTGGGCAAGACTCTGACCACTCACACCGGGTATGGGCGCCTCAGAAGCAGGATAAATTTCGGTCAGCAGGAGCTTGTCCACCATGTCAAAGGCTTTGCAAAAGTCACCGAACAACGCCTGAGTACGACTGAAACGATGCGGCTGAAAAGCTGCCACAAGGCGACGGTCTGGGTAACAAGAACGCGCTGTATTCAGCGTTGCCGCCACTTCAGTGGGGTGATGCCCATAATCATCCACCACCAGCACGCCGTTACGTGTGCCCCTACGCTCAAAACGACGCCCCACTCCACGAAAAGAGGCTAGTCCTCGCAGGCAGTCCTCGGCAGAAATGCCTACTTCCAGTCCCACTCCCACGGCTGCAAGGGCATTCAGGATGTTATGCCTACCGGGCTGGGCCAGCGTGGCCTCACCCAGCTCTCTGCCACGGAGCAATACGGTAAAGCGGCTTGTTTCACCGCACTCAATGATGTGGGCACGCAGGTGGTTTTCTTCACCAAAGCCGTACGTCAGCACAGGACGTTTGACCTGCGAAAGCAGACGACGTACCCCAGGGTCATCGCCACACACGACGTTCATACCGTAAAACGGCGCCTTGTTCATAAAACGGATGAACGCAGCATCAATGGAGGCAATGTCGGGATAAAAATCCATATGGTCCATATCCACATTGGTCACCACATTGATCATGGGCAAAAGACACAAAAATGATCCGTCAGACTCGTCGGCTTCAGCCAGCAGAAACTCGCCTTCACCCAGACGCGCGTTGGCGCCATAGGCATTCAACATGCCCCCGATGATCACGGTGGGGTCCATACCGGCCTTGTCAAAGATAGCTGCGGTAAGCGAAGTGGTGGTGGTTTTGCCATGGGTACCCGCAATGGCCACACCCTTGCGCAAGCGCATGAGCTCTGCCAGCATCTCTGCCCGGGGAATGATGGGTATGCCCTTGTCCGTTGCAGCCTGTACCTCCGGGTTGTTCATGTCTACCGCTGAAGACCTAACCAGCACCTGCGCGTCAGTGACATTCTGCGCACCATGTCCAATGAAAATTTCTGCACCAAGCCGCCGCAACCGACGTACGGAAGGAGTATCGCTTATGTCGGAACCGCGCACCTCAAACCCCAAATTGAGCAATACCTCGGCAATGCCGCACATGCCTGTACCGCCAATGCCCACCATGTGCACTTTGAATACCTTTCCGATCATATTCTATTCTCCTTTCTCCACAGGGTTCAAAGAGCCAAGAGGCTTTTTTTGAACCAAATCCTTTGCAGCACTTACAATGGAGGCTGCGGCTTCAGGCCGGGCCAGCTCACGAGCTGCCCGTGACATGCCCTGCAACCGTTCCTTGTCGTGCAGCAAGGGCACAAGCACATCCGCAAGATTTTTTGCCCCCCCTGAGCCCTCGCCCCCTGCCAAGGTGTGCTGCGGTATAAGCAGCGCAGCCCCCTTGTCGGCTAGATAGGCCGCATTAACGGTCTGGTGGTTATGGGTGGCATGCGGAAATGGAATGAATACGGCGGGTATCCCCGCTGCAGCCAACTCAAAAACCGTTGTCGCGCCGGCGCGACACAATGCAAGGTCTGCCCAGGCATAGAGGGCAGCCACATCGTCTACAAAGGCTTCTACCCGCGCTTCAAACCCCACGCGGGCATAGCCGTCACGCACACGCTCAAAATCTGTTGCGCCTGTCTGGTGTACTATCTCCACCCCGGCCTCGCGCAAGACAGGCAGTATGCTCAACACAGCATCATTCACAGCCCGCGCACCCTGGCTTCCGCCCATGATCAGCAGCCGTCTGCCAGGGTATGCTTTCTCCCGGCTACGCAGAGCAGCCGCCTTGACGATTTCTGCACGCACTGGGTTGCCTGTCAGTATGGTTTTGCGACGCAAAAAATGTTCGCCCCTGTCAGGAAAAGATATACACACCCGGTCTGCCATTTTGCCCAACAGACGATTGGTTACCCCCGGCACGCTATTCTGCTCGTGGATCATGCAGGGGATGCCTCCGCACCTGGCAGCCAACATGGCGGCAAATGCCGCATACCCACCAAACCCTACCGCCACGTCAGGGGCAAAGCGTCGTACAATTCCCATGGCCTTGCACAGGGCATAGCCCATGGCTGTCAGTGCCGCCGGCACCTTGAACCCCCTGCCCAATACTCCGCGTACCGGCAGCCCTACAAAAGCAATCTCACGCTCTGTAACAAGGCACTTTTCCGGACCATACTGCCCGCCCACAAAAAGCAACTCCAGCCCCGGGTACTGCCGCACAAACTCCTGCGCTACAGCCAGTGCAGGAAAAATGTGACCGCCGGTGCCACCTGTTGTCAGCAACACACGCCTCATCCTCTCACCCCGCTTACAGAAGTACGCGAGATGTTCAACAATATGCCCACACAAATGAATGTCCCCAGCAGGCTGCTGCCGCCATAGCTCAAAAAGGGCATGGGCACACCTTTGGGCGGTGCAACGCCCAGCACCACAGCCATATTCAGCATGGCACCCAGCGCCAGAATCAAGGTCACGCCAAAGGCAGTCAGCCTGTCGCGCAAATCCTGCTGCCGCACTGCTGTCAACATGCCGCGGCTGATGCATACAGCCATGGTGACAAACACCAGCGTTACCCCCAAAAAGCCCAGTTCTTCGCCAACCACTGCCATGATGAAGTCGTTATGCGCCTCCGGCAAAAAAAACAGTTTTTGCCGACCTGCACCCAACCCCACGCCTGTTACGCCGCCTGCACCCAGGGCATACAGCGACTGCACAAGCTGGTAGCCGGTATCAAGTGCATCGGCAAAAGGATCAAGAAACGCCAGCAATCGACGCGAGCGATATGTGGACTGCACAATGAGCAGCCATGCCCCGCCACAGGCCAGCAGAGCCGATGCAGCCAGGTATACCCACCGGGTTCCCCCCACCAGACACATGAAAAACAGCACCATGGCCAACACCGCAGCACCACCGAAGTCAGGTTGCACCAAAAGTAATAGGCAGAACACTCCCGTGACCAGAAAAGGCGGTATGACTCCTCGGCTGAACGTCTTTACAAGCTCCTGCTTGGCACTGAGAAAATATCCGAGATACAATACCAGGGCGATCTTGCAGAACTCCAGCGGCTGGAGAGAAAAAGACCCCAACCCAATCCAGCGGCGTGCACCGTTTGCCTCAATACCCAGCGGTGTCAATGTAGCCAACAACATCAAAAATGCACCAAGCAATGCTGGATACTGCAAACGATACAGCGTAGCACGTGGCAGCAGACTGATTACAGTCATGACAGATACGCCCAAGCCGGCGTACAAAAGCTGCTTGCGAAAAAAGAAGTACTTTGAACCATAGAACCGCTCTGCCATGGCCGCACTGGACGAAAGTACCATGAGCAAACCAAAACCGAGCAATACCATGGCTGTTATAAGCAGCCACCAGTCAATGGGCTGGTCGTTTTTTGCCACTGCCACCCGTGCCATTATTGTACAAACTCCTTCGCAAGTACCTTGACATGGTTTTTAAAATCCATGCCCCGTTCCTGGTAATTCTTGTACCCATCAAAACTTGCCGTACCCGGAGACAGGAGTACCACATCACCCGGCTGGGCCATGGGGCACATACGGCGCATTGCAAGACCAAGGTCAGCATCCCAGGTCATGGGAACCGCCCCGCTCCATGCCTTTTCAAACGCTTCGCGGCTCCCGCCAAAAAGGGCCACAGCCTTCACACGGCGGCGCAGCAGCGGTATAAGAGAGGCAAGGTCGCCTCCTTTGAGCTTTCCGCCACAAAGCAACAGTATCGGCCGTGTAAAACTTTCCAACGCAGCCTGCATGGCATCCACTGTTGTGGCCTTGGAGTCGTTTACAAATAAGACCCCACCCGTTTCCGCCACATGCTCCAGCCGGTGCTCCAGGGGGCGAAAGACGCTCACCGCCTGCCGGGCCTGTTCCAGGGTTACGCCAAAAGCACGACAGGCAAGCCAGGCTGCTTCCATGTTGGCTGCGTTATGAGCCCCTGGCAGTACTGCGCCGACAAATCGCCTTGCAGGGGCAAAAAATTCTTGTTGTGCCGCCAGCCCGTATTCTTTGGCCAAACCTTCCATACCCGCCTGCAAAATAGCCAGATCATCGCTACCCTGCCGGGCAAAAATACGAAACTTGGCGTCACGGTATTCCTGCATGTCAGCATGGTAGTCCAGGTGGTTTGGTGCAATATTGAGCAACACCGCCACGTGGGGATGAAACGCCGTGCAGGTCTGCAACTGAAAACTGCTTGCCTCCAGCACAAGAATATCCGCAGGCTGCTCTCCTGCGGCAACACCCATTACATATTCTGACAGCGGTGTGCCGATATTGCCACCAAGAAACACTCTTTTGCCGGCAGCACGCAGCATGGCGTCGCACAGACTTGCCGTGGTGGTCTTACCGCTTGTACCTGTCACCGCCAGCACGGGCTCACGCACACATGCATATGCGAGATCAATTTCTGCCCTGATTTCGGGCAGGGCGTCTACGTCAAGATAGGGCAACAACGATGCCACGGGCACACCAGGGCTGGGCACTACCAAATCTGCCCCGAAAAACTGCTCTGCCGTGTGTGCTCCATGCAGGCATTCAAAACCATGCTGCTGCGCCATCGCCATGAAATGATCGGGGATATTGGCCGAATCTTTTTCCAGCACGCGCACCCTGGCACCAAGACAGTGCAACAAACGGGCGGCCGCCATGCCCGAACGCCCTGTTCCAACAACCACAGCCAATGCTCCCTGGCGGATCGGGGAAGCATTCTGAAGCATTGGCATGGCTGGTACTGTTGGATGCATACTGTCCCTTTACCTAGCGTATCTTGAGCGCTGAAAGCGCCATTAAACCAAACAGAATGGATAATATCCAAAACCGAATGACAATTTTGGACTCATGACTGCCTTTGAGCTGAAAGTGGTGATGCAACGGAGCCATGCGGAAAAATCGCTTACCACCGGTAGCCCGAAAGTACCCCACCTGCACAATGACGGACAAAGACTCCAGCACAAAAAGACCACCAGCCAACAGCATGATGAGCTCCTGCTTGCACAGCACCGCCAAAAATCCCAGCACGCCGCCAAGACTTAACGAGCCCACATCGCCCATGAATACCTGTGCGGGATAGGCATTGAACCATAAAAAACCAAGCCCTGCGCCGATAAGTGCCCCGCAGAACACCGTAACCTCGCCCAACCCGGCCACATGGGGCACCTGGAGATACCCTGCAATCTGGGTATGGCCTGCCACATAGATAAACACGGCAAACACAATACCCGCTACAACCGTAGGCCCAATGGCCAGTCCATCCATGCCATCCGTCAAGTTCACACCGTTGGACGACCCCACCATCACGATCATGGCAAAGGGAATATACAACCAACCCAGATCGGGTTGCAGGTCCTTAAAAAAAGGAAAGGAAAGCACAGAAGAATACGCGGGTTCCTTCAGCAGCAGATACATGGCCACCGCAGCAATGAGCAATTGTCCCGCAAACTTGCTCCGCGCTGTTAACCCCTGGTTGGTCTTGTGATGCAGCTTTGCAAAATCATCCAAAAAGCCCACCAGACCAAAACCAATGAATACCAGCATGGCCAGCCACACATAGACATTGGTCAGATCACCCCACAGCAGTACGCTGACCAACATGCTGAACCCCATGAGCAGGCCCCCCATGGTCGGCGTGCCTGCCTTTTCCATGTGGCATGCCACCTCTGCCTGGATATACTGGCCGCATCTGACGCGGTTAAGCCATTGAATAAAACGGGGACCAATGAATATGGTCAGTAGCAAAGCGGTTAAAAGAGCCCATACAGATCGAAACGTGATGTACCGAAATACGTTCAACAGCGGTATCTGCCATTCAATACTGAGGGGATATAAAAAATGGTACAACATACTCTTGCTTCCTAACCCCGCCCATGCTGCACGGCATCACAAAATGTCTTTACAAAAATTTCCAGCGCGTTGCCGCGCGAACCCTTAAACAAAATAAGCCCCCCGGGCACTTGAATCCGGGCAAATGCATGCATAAATGCCGCAGCATCCTCCACGGAAAAAAACTGTCCATTCCAGGCGGCCCCGGCCAGTCCCTGTTGCACCTCATTGACGTATCCGCCTTTCCAGAACACAGCCGCCGGCTTTGCCGCCCCCATGGACCTGCCAAGCTCCACATGAACCTGCCCGGCAGCAGGACCAAGCTCCAGCATTTCGCCCATGACCAACACAAGCGGCTCTTTTCCCGCACTCTCTGCCGCAGCCTCAAGCATGCGGCCTGCAGAGAGTGGGTTGGCGTTATACGTATCGTCTATGACTACCCATGGGCCTGCACAACGACGACTAAAACGCTGTTTGAGCTGTGTAGCAGTTTGCAGGCCCTCCATGATCTCTTTGGAAGTAAGCCCCAAAAGATGGGCCGCTGCTGCAACGGCAATGACATTTTCCGCAGCATATGCCCCGCAAAACGGTACTACCACCTCAAATTCCCGCGTATCCAACCGTACACTGTAGCGACCCGAACCCTCTCTTTCTGCGCCCATATAGCGTGCAAAGTAGGGTACTGAAGCATCGCGGGTAGAAAAATATCGCAACTCTCTGCACACCTTGCGGGCCTCGGCGACCAGATCGGGGTAATCCGCGCTGACCAGGGCCAGCCCCCCTGAGGCTACATGTTTGCATAACTGCGCCTTGTGGCAGGCAACGCCCTTGTCTCCAAGCCCTTCGAGGTGCCCCGGTCCCACATTGAGTATCAGCGCAAGATCCGGTCGTAACATGCCACCCAGCTCATCCATGTCATGGGCCTGGCTGATACCGACCTCCAAAACCCAAAACCGCTCTTGCCCGCTTGCCCCCAGCATGGAAAGCGGCAAACCGATCTGGTTGTTTTTATTCAAATAATTCTTGGCTGTTGCCCCACGCACAGCAAGGGTATGCGCCAACAATTCCTTAACAGTTGTTTTGCCTGCCGTGCCGGTAATGCCCACTACCGTGGCAGAAGCTGCCAGCCTGTGATGCAGGGCAAGACGTCCCAAGGCCGCCACTGTGTCCGACACCATGAGAAACGGCACATCCCCCAGACGTGCCATATCATCCATGCTGAACGGCAAACGCTCTGCCACAACGCCACATGCACCTTTTTTCAGGGCAGTTGCCGCAAAGGTATGCCCGTCAAAGCGTTCGCCGCGGATGCAAAAAAAGAGCTCTCCTTCTCGTACGCAACGACTATCTATCTGCACACCGCCGGGAATCACACCACCAGACTCTCCCAACGAGCCCACAGCGCCCAACGCATTGCTCACCTGTTCCAGTGTCATGCGCACGCCAAAAGCTCCTGCAAAGTTTCCTGGTCGCTGAAATGCCGTTTTTCCGTACCAATTATCTGGTAGTCCTCATGACCTTTGCCTGCTACCAGTACCGCATCACCGGGATGTGCCAGTGCAAGCGCTTCGGCCAGAGCTGCTTTTCTGTCAGAATTTTCCACAATATGCGCGCACCCTTTCAAACCCGGTCGAACATCCGCCATGATGGCAGACGACTCTTCTGTACGGGGGTTATCAGAGGTCAGCACCGCCACATCAGCATACCGGCATACAGCCTGCCCCATAAGCGGCCGCTTGGTTTTGTCACGATCACCGCCGCAGCCAAACACCGCGATAATCCGCTTGAATCCGGCATCACGTAGTGCCCTGAGTACATTTTCAAGTGCATCCGGCGTATGTGCATAATCCACGAAAACATGGAGCCCCTGCTCGTTTTCCACACGCTCCATACGCCCGGGCACACCGCTGAAATCTGCAAGCCCCTGTAAGGCCTCAAAGGGCAGCCCCAGCGCAAGGCCCATGGCCTGGACGCCCAGCAGATTGCCCGCATTAAACGCACCCACCAGCGTCGAACACAGCTCCCAACGCTGATTTTCAAGCTCCATGGCAAGACGCAAGCCGGCAGGACCACACTCCAACAACGTCCCCTGGAGCACCTGGTGGTCTTTCATGGTCTTTCCCTGCAATGAAAAACCCAACCCATGGCCAAGCTCGGACAACATCCTGCAACCGTATGGATCATCCACATTGACCACACAGGCCTTGTCCTTTTCTGGCAGTTCCAGAAAAAGCCGTGCCTTTGCCTGAAAATAGCGCTCCATATCGCCGTGATAGTCCAGATGATCTTGTGTCAGGTTTGTCATCAGGGCACCACTGAAATGCACCCCGGAGACCCGCTGCTGATCAAGAGCATGCGATGAAACTTCCATAAACGCGGCCTGTACTCCGGCATGCTCCATGCGCTCCAACATGCTGTGCAGCAGCACTGCATCAGGCGTGGTCATGGGTGCGCTTTCTGTATGGCCGGGCCAACGAAAATCCACAGTCCCCAACAGCCCCACGGCGTGCCCAACACTCTGGAAAAGATGCTCCAGCAAATATGTGCTTGTCGTCTTGCCGTTGGTGCCTGTCACGCCTATGACGGGAAACGAAAGAGACTCAGTGCCATACCGTGCAGTTGCCAATGCGCCCAAAACCTGTCTGGGGTCTTCCACAGCCAACACGCCTGCGCTTTCGCCCTGTGCAGGTGCGTTGGCCGGTTTGCACACGATATATGCGGCCCCACGAGACAATGCATCTGCGACATACGCGCCCCCGTCGAGGGTCGAGCCGGGCAACGCCACAAAAATATCGCCCCTGCCCACGGCACGTGAATCAATGCGGATGGCAAGTTCCCTGGTGCGGGCCTCTCGGGCCAAGGCTGCAAATGTGATGGCACTTGTCATTGTCAGGACCGTTCCCTGATCCACAGTGTATACTGCGCATCGTTTATCTTGTTTGGCCAGGGGGCACCGGCCTTGGGCTGCTGCCTGACCACCACTCCACCCTGCCCCTGTATGCGGGGGATGAGTCCCTTGCGGGCAAACAGCTCCACTGCTTCACGCACATTCTTGCCCACAACATCGGGAACAACAGGCGGCACGGTGTCTGTATCCGCCGACGCCACGCGCCTGCCAGTAAGGGAGGCAGGCAGGCCTTCTGGCAAAACAGTATTACCATCTACGGCATGCTTGACAGTTGCAGCGTTTTTTTCTTCTGGTAACAGCCCCAGATATGCCCATGTCCTGGCGGTAACAGATCGGAAGACCGGCGCGGCCACCACACCACCAAAATGGTTCTTGCGCGGGTTATCCACTGCAACCACTATGATATGGCGAGGCTTGAGCGCGGGAACCAACCCCACAAACGAAGCCACATATTCATTGCCGTATCCGCGCTGTCCCTTGACCGCCTTTTGGGCAGTGCCGGTTTTGCCACCGACTTCAAGACCTTCCACATCCGCCAGGCGCCCTGTGCCGCCCTCTTCGACAATATCGCGCAGCATGGCCAGTACCTGGTCGGCAGTGGCCTCTGAATACACCCGATCACCAGGGGCAGCGGGGGGGGCGTTCTCATCCAGCACCAATCGCAAGGGCTTGTTAACGCCACCATTGGCAAGGGTAAGATAGGCCTTGGCCAACTGCACGCCGGTGGTGGCAAACCCCTGGCCAAATGAAGCCGCGGCAAGGTCGACTTCACGCCATTTTCCCGGCGGGCGTATAATGCCCAAGCTCTCGCCCGGCAACGGCATACCGACACGCTGCCCAAACCCGAGTCTGGTCAGATAGCTATGATACTGAGAGGCTCCCATCTTGAGCCCCAGCTTGGCCAGCCCGATATTGCTGGAATAGCGCAGCATCTTGTCCAGGGTGAGCCACTGGTGCTTTTTGGTATCGCGAATGGTGACACCATGTAGTTTCCAACGGCCGTTTTCACAAAAATAAATGTCGTCAGGGCTGGCAACACCCTCTTCAAGAGCCGCAGCCACAAGAAAGGGTTTGGCTGTAGAACCAGGCTCCAGGGCATCCATGGCCAACCTGTTGCGCCACATGTCCGGGGTGTATCGCTTATATGCATTGGGATTGAATGACGGGTATTCAGCCCAAGCCAGGATATCTCCCGACTCTACGTCCACAACAATGCAGCCGCCCCAGGTTCCCTCATAACGGCGTACCGCAGTACTCAAGGCATCTTCGGCAAAAAACTGAATCTGAGAATCCAGCGTGAGACGCAGCTCCTTGCCTTTAAGCCCTGAGGCGAACTCGGCACCATCCATGTACAGCCGGCGTCCGGCCGCATCGCGCTGCACGACCTGCCTTGTACTCTGGCCGGTAAGGTGATCATTAAAAGCACGCTCCACACCTTCCAACCCCTGGTCATCTGTCCCCACAAATCCCAGCAAGCGCCCGGCAAGTTGCCGTTGAGGATACAGCCGACTGAACTCGGTGGTCAGGTATACGCCAGGCTCCCCGGCCTCGCGAATACGAGCGGCCGCCCTGTCATCCACCTCGCGTGCCGCCCAGACAAACGAACTGCGCCGCGAAACTTTGGACAGCATTTCAGCATATGTCGTACCCAGAGCATTGGCCAACACCCGAGCGGCCCTGCCACGGTCTTCCAACTCTACAGGGCGCACAAAAACAGATTTGAATGCAGCGCTGCGAGCCAGCACCAGACCGTTGCGGTCAACGATATCTCCGCGTTGCCCTGTCACCAGCTCACTGGCAAGGTGCTGACGACTTGCCATAGCTGCCAGCCTGGGCCCCTCAAGCACTTGTACGTGCCAGGCACGCCCCCACAAAACAGCCCACAAAATGGCAAACACAAAAGCAACGCATAGCAAACGTGCTACGCTTGTATCCTGCGTAACACCTTTGACCGTGACCTTTGCACGGCGTTTGACCTTTTTGTTTCTTGGGGTTTTGTCCCTGAGCATACCTTTGCCTCTCCTGAAAAAACACGTGAGGGAAACGCACGTGCCCTTAGCACTCAGTCAATATGTATCCGACGTATCTGCCCGGGCATGGCTGGCCGCATTTCCAGCCCCTCTGCCAATTCACGCAGCCTGTACGGAGAAAGCAGCTTATCCCGTTCGGTGGCCAGCTTTGAGGCATGGCTCTGCTTGCCGTCCAGTTCGACCTGAAGCTTTTTCAGCCCATATGCCATGTCCACCCGCTCAATGTTTACCCAGACCAGGGTCAACCCGAGCACCATGGCGCTTATAAGAGAAAGAGCCATACCAAGAATCCAGCCACCGTACTTTTGCATCGTCATCACCCTATAGTACTTCCACTGCGCGCAATTTTGCGCTGGCAGCCCTGCTGTTATTTCGCAGCTCTACATCAGAAGCTGTTATAGGCTTGCGGGTAAGCATCCTGACTCGCGGAGTCTTGCCGCACACACATATGGGTATATGCTTGGGGCAGGCGCACCCTTTGGCCGCGTCTCTGAATGCATTTTTCACCAGTCTGTCCTCCAGCGAATGGAAAGAGATGACCACAATGCGACCGCCAGGCTTCACCTTGTCCACAATGGAGCGTAAAAATATTTCCAACTCTTCCAGCTCACTATTTACAGCCATGCGCAAGGCCTGAAATGTGCGAGTTGCCGGATGGTTGCGGGCCTTGGCACGCCACTTTGCCGGATAGGCCTGCGCCACAACCTCTGCAAGGCGGGCCGTGGTTTCAATAGGGGCCTGCGCACGAGCATCCACTATGGCACGGGCAATCCTGCCTGCCTGTGGGTCTTCGCCGTATGTGGTAATGAGTTCCTTCAGGCGTTCAAACCCGGACTTGTTCACCAGTACGCTTGCGGGCGGCACTCCGTCTGATGGGTCCATGCGCATATCCAGCGGACCGTCGGCATAAAAACTGAAACCTCGGCAGGGGGTATCTATCTGCATGGAAGATACGCCAATATCCAGCAATGCACCGTCAAGGGCATTCCAGCCGAGTTCGGCCATGACCCCGGCAAATTCGCTGTAGCAGGCATGACGTATCTGCATGCGATCCCCATGGGGGGCAAGGCGATGGGCGGCCAGCGCAAGTGCATCAGGGTCGCGATCAAGCCCAAGCACATGGGCTTTGCCACTACTATGCTCAAAAATAGCTTCACTGTGTCCGCCAAGCCCCAGCGTGCCGTCCAGATAGTATCCGCCCTCCACGGGCGAAAGATACTGTAACACCTCATCCGGCAATACAGATATATGCGTCGCTTCTGCTTTACCTTCACAGGCATGGTTATGATTTGTCACTGCCGTCCCCGCACTAGATAGGAAAGTCAATACCGCTTTCAGCAAGCTCGTCTGTCACATCGCCAAAATCCTGAGTCATTATGGCCTCAAGGGCTTTCTCACTCCAGATCTCAAAACGCGCACCCTGACCCACAAGCACCACTTTTTTATCGATGCCTGCATATTCCATATGCGCCTTGGACAGCTTGACCCGCCCCTGGTTGTCCACGGCGACCTCTTCAAATCCCCCTATGACCAGCCGTCTGAAATCACGCATTTTACGCGAAGGATTCTTCACCCTGGCAAAACCCGCTTCAAAGGCCTGCCAGTCTGTAGGTGTATACGCCACGAGGCAGCCATCAAAGGTCGTCAATGCCACCTGCCCGTCAGGGCTGGCGACAAAAAGAGCATCGCGGACCTCTGGCGGCAACATAAGCCGCCCCTTGGAGTCCAGACTACGATATGACCTTCCTTTAAAACTCATACCCCCCCTTTACCACCTTCTCCCACGTTTTACCACCCCATTAGTCAAAATTGTTTCACATAGGGATGTAGAATATTATTTTTCCAGAATTTCATGAAAGACAGCGGCAATATGCTTGACAAGCGAAAACAATTGGCAAAGAATCGTGCTATGAGAACTAAAATAATCGCAACAGTGGGCCCTGCCTCTTCGGGGCGGGAAACCCTTTCTAGGCTGATCCAGGCTGGAGTGCGCATATTCCGGCTCAATTTTTCTCACGGGGATGCTTCGCAGTTTGCAGATTTGGTCGCTTTGTTGCGGCAGCTTGAGGCGGAGTACCAAACCCCCATTACCCTGCTCCAAGATCTTTCCGGGCCAAAAATTCGCATTGGCGAATTGCCCGCTGGTTCTCTTTCTCTCGAAAGAGAGGATCAGATACTGCTTGGTGTTGCAGAGGGAGAGAACCCCCAAAAACTACCGTTTGTACCTTTCAACCATGAGGCAATCCTTGCCGGCATGGAGGTAGGGGACAAAGTGGTACTGAGCGACGGTGGCCTGCAGTTTCACATAAAAAGCCAACTCGGCGAAGGGCTCTTCTGCCTTGTGGCCTGCAGCAGCGGCATCATCACTTCACGCAAGGGTCTGGCCTTGCCGGGCAAATCCATACAGCTCTCTGCCCTGACGGATAAAGACAAGGAAGACCTGCAAGAAGGTCTGCGCCTTGGGGTGGACGCTGTGGCGTTGTCTTTTGTACAAACGCCGCAAGACGTCGCCGAGGCCAAAGCGCTCATCAAGGCTAGTGGGTGCAATATCCCTGTCATTGCAAAGCTTGAGCGTAGAAATGCCGTGGACCGGCTGGAAGAAATTTTGGAAGAAGCCGACATCATCATGGTGGCTCGTGGCGATTTGGGCGTGGAGTGCCCCCTGCCTGAGCTTCCTGCCATGCAAAAACGCATCATCCGTGTGTGCAACCGCAAGGCAAAACCCGTTATCGTGGCCACGCAAATGTTGCTTTCTATGGTAAACAGCCCAAGCCCCACCCGTGCCGAAACCACGGATGTGGCCAATGCCGTGCTGGACGGAGCCGACTGCGTCATGCTGTCAGAAGAAACCGCCATGGGCAACTTTCCTGTGGAAACAGTACAGTTCATGCGTCAGATCGTGCATGCCGCCGAAGAACTGCACCTTGAGCAGGCATCAGTACTGCCCCCGCTTGATGAGCAAAAGACGCCTGACTTTCTTGCTTATTCGGCTTGTCTTTTGGCAAACAAGACCAATGCCAACGCCATTGTGGCCCACAGCATGTCCGGCAGTGCCGCACGGGTGCTTTCTGCACGCAGGCCACGCCAGATCATCCATGCACTTACTCCCAATGACGAGGCGTTGCGCTTTTTAAACTTCTCGTGGGGAGTGTCGCCGCACAAGGTGGACGAAAGCATTCCCGGTCACTTGGAGCGTGCTGAACATTTCATCAATTCGACCCCCTTATTCGAAGCTGGTACCGAAGCGGTCATCACGGCGGGACAGCCCAAGCCGGACGAAAAACCCAGGGGCACAAACCTAGTAAAAATATACAGAAAGTAGGGTTATGAGTTCGGTCAAATCCACGGCTCCAGATCATATTACAGAGGAGTACTATCAGATAGGAGCTGCCATACTTGCCAGCTTCCCCAAGTATAGGCCTCCGCTCAATCTGTTCCAATTCCGCGAGGACCTTGCCCGGCTGCAGCCGCTCTTCCGCAGGGGAGAGCGACTTTCCAACGAGCAAGTCGACGAAGTACAGGATTTATGCGCAAAGGGTAATCTGTTTGTCTCGCGTTCTGACAAAGATATCTACTCACGGCATATTGCAAAGCAGCTTGACTTGGTCCTCGTGGATAGTAACCTGAAAATGGGCGAAATAGCCGACATCTGTATTTCGGCTTTGGGCCAGAAAACAGACGATTTTTTTGTGCAGCCGCTGCAAGCGGCATTTGATGCGTTGTTCCAGGATGTCTTGGTATTTACCGAACTGCTCTGGCAGGACAAACACCGCATAAAAACATTCATGCGGCGTTTGCAAACCACGCGATCTCTTACAGCACACTCGCTCAATACGCTGTTTATCGGTATATGGTTGCTGTTGGAAACAGAACATGACGTCACGCGACGTACTCTTGACCGGGCTGCCTTAGGGTTTTTACTACATGACCTCGGCATGACAAAGGTGCCTGCATTCATTCTTGACAAAAAAACACCCCTCACACGGGAAGAGCGTGACAAAATTACCATGCATCCTTTGGCAAGTGTAAAAATCATGCAAAGGCTGGATGTTGCATTCAACGAACTGAACCAGGCCCAGATGGAGCACCATGAACGCCTTGACGGTTCCGGTTATCCGCAGGGTTTTTCAGAAACCCATATCAGCAAAATCGGTCGTATCACAGCTGTGGCAGATTCGTTTTCTGCCATGATCCGTGAACGCCCCCACGCCAAAGCCATGGAACCCACCGCAGCAGCAGCAAAACTTGTGCAAGAGTCCGCCAAGTACGATGCACGGTATACGCACCCTCTGCAATCTGCCCTTATGCTACGCCAGTTTGAGACCACATAAGCGCTCACTCCCTCGTTCTGAAGGTTCCAGGCATGCGTAAAAACCATGCCTGGCAGTCACCCCGTTGATAGCTGTCAAAGCGAGGCATTAAAGCATTTCTGCGCTAAGCTCCCGGTACAGGTCACCGATCATCACCAGGCCGATGACTTTGGCCCCTTCTTTTACCACGGCATAACTACGCCCCTGATGGACGATCTGCTCCAAGACCACCGGTAGCGGATCATCTGGGCGCAACAGGGTCACGTGCCGGTCCATGACCTCTTGTACCGTGGTGGACCCGGCCACTTTGCAAGCGTTGCGAAACACTCTGTCAAACCCGCTCTGGCCAGACCCCTCAAGCGCACTGCCATGCAGCAGTTGCCGCTCTAAAAAACGCATAATACCCCACAAGGAAACCACTCCCGTAAAAGCACCGCTTGCGTCCGTAACCAGTACGCATATGCAGGTTGCATCACGAGCCTGAAATGCACCAAGACGGCGCATTGCCTCGCCCAGTGGCTCTTCTGCACAAATGGTGGGAAACTCTTCTCGCATGATATCCCAAGCGCATTTCCGCAACAGCATACGCCCTCCTTGCCGCTTTACCCATGGCCAGCACCGCACAGGCTCCAGCGCCCCTTTGCCAGCGCAGGCCACATTTTACAGACATAGTAAAATACCCTACCACAACAGGCAATCAAAAGGCCTCACCCTATCCTGCCTGCGCGCCAGGTTGCGGGTCATGCCCCTGTCACCCACTTACCGGCCATACCGCCAGAGCCTGCTGTGGATCAGTCAAAGTCGGCAAACAACGCCCCCACATGCACAGGCCCGATGGCCACATGGCGCGTGCGGTCACGCAGTCGCCACATGGCGCCTTGCAGCTGGTCAGAGTTGATACCGTTGCGCGCAGCGGTATAGGCCTCGATGAAGGCAGCCAGCGTGTCACAAGTCTTTATCAGCTCTCCATCGCGTGGGTCATATGCATCGGTATTGTATCTGCCCTGCAAATCGCCAAACGCAACTTTACGAGCGCTTCCTTTCTCCATGATTGCTTCGGAAAACTCCGACCCGACTTCAAGCCCAAGGTAATATGACAAACGCTCCACAAGATATTGATACCCCTCAGAATCAAGCGGCCCCAACACCTTGCGACGCAACTCTTCAACCTCGTACTCCTTGATAAGCGTATCCATCGCAGGCACAGATTTTTTTACCGGCGAGATGATATCACGGGTCAGCAGCTCGGGCAGATCATGAAAGAGCCCTATGAAAAAATTGTTCTGCCTGCGTGCGGGGCACGCATCCACAGCTAGGCTGAAAAAATATGCATAACAGGCCACCAAAAACATGTGCCCAAGCACAGAGGTTTCCGGAATTCTAGGTGTCTGTGACCAGCGTTTTTGAAAGCGTAACTGGCCGCACAACACCGCAAACCTGCCCAAGGCATCCGTACCATTGCGCAGGCTCTTCATGCCGCACAGATCGTCATACCCGGCCAAGCCACGTTTGAACGTCTCATCAATCTCTCTCATCTCGTCATCAAAGGCGTTAAGCGATTCAAGAAGCTTAAATTCCCAGTTGCTTGCAAAAAGATGCGCCGCATTCAGGATGCGGTCTGCCTGCGTGTCGCGCGTGCTCCTTTTGACCCACGCCAGCAGCCTGCCCCAAAATTCTTTGCCAAGGGGCTGCACCAATGGTTCAAGCTCAGTGAGTACCCATTGAGAAAGCTGCTTGTAGTGTTCCGGATTGGCCTTTATACGGTAAACTATGGGTGGTTTGATATCTGTGGTCACCAGTCGGTAAAAATAATCAAAAATGCATCCTTCAATAATTTCGTTGCCAAGCGCAACCTTGGCCTGCGCATCCATGCCTTGGCCGTGCTGCTGAAACAGCAACCAGGCAACGATCATTTTATGCGCCTGTTTGTCCACTTCCAGCAGCTCCACCGGGCGCAACTTATCATTCCATCGTTTCATGTAAGAGCCTGTAAACACAAACTGCAACAGGCTCTTGCGGATGCTGATCATTATTTCCTCCATTTTTTTACATAAAGTTCTTGGCAAAGTAGGGCATCCTGGTATACTTCTCAAGGTTCGAAAGCGAAAATAGCAAAATGCAGGGATACGCCCTACCCCGACCCGTTACTCCCGCTATTGCGGCTTTTTTCGTTGACACAAAAAGAAAAACTCCCTATGTAGTTCGCCTTTCGAGCTTCGCAGGTCAAGGAGTATTATACTATGAAGACATTCAGCCCCAAGCCGCAGGATATTACCCGCGACTGGTTTGTGGTGGATGCCGAGGACAAGATCCTTGGCCGTCTTGCCGCACAGATTGCACATCGGCTTCGCGGTAAACATAAGCCGGAATTTGCACCACACATGGACAACGGCGACTTCATCGTTGTGGTCAACTGTGAAAAAATTAAAGTAACCGGTAAGAAACTCGCCGACAAAAAGTATTATCGGTATTCTGGTTACGTGGGTGGACTGCGCGAGCAAACACTGGCCACTGTGCTGGCCACCAGGCCCGAACGCGTGTTATTGAACGCCGTCAAGGGCATGCTCCCCCGCAACCGTATGGGACGTGCCATGCTGAAAAAGCTCAAGGTATACGCAGGCAGCGAACACCCTCATCAGGCACAAAACCCTCAGTCCCTTGAGCTCAAGTACTAATCAGAGGTGGAAATACCATGACTCAGGAATATAATTACGGTACCGGGCGGCGTAAAAACGCCACCGCCAGAACCCGCCTCTACAACGGCAGCGGGCGGATTCTGATCAATGGTCGTCCTTACGACGAATACTTTCCCCGTAAAAGCCTGCAAATGATCATTCGTCAACCTCTGGCACTGACAAGGAATGTCGAAACATTTGACATTCATGTCAACGTGCAGGGTGGCGGAGTTCGCGGGCAGGCCGAGGCTGTTCGCCACGGCATTTCCCGCGCACTGCTTGAAGTGGATGCTGAAATGCGTCCTGCACTCAAACGCGCCGGTTTTCTTACCCGCGATGCGCGGAAAAAAGAGCGTAAAAAGTACGGTCAGCGCGCAGCACGTGCACGCTTCCAGTACTCCAAGCGTTAATCCAGTTGTCACGGCATTGCAAAAGCAGGTCCTCTTGGGCCTGCTTTTTTTATATGTGAGTAAGCCTCATCCCGAGATATGCAGGCCACGGTATATGGCCGTCGCGCATATGCCGGATTCTTTTACTGTTGACATGACGGCATCTGCACAGCACACTTGATGTACCCAAGCCATCAACCATAACTGAAAAGGCTGCCCGACATGCCTCAAAATACTCACATTTCTCCCCCGCTCCACACCAGGCAGTCGGACTGTATCACACTCATCGGTATGGCCGGATGCGGCAAAAGCACTGTGGGCAAAGCCTTGGCTCTTCACATAGGCTGGGCACACTTGGATACAGACCACCTCATTGAAGCCCATTACGGTACACGCCTGCAACACGTCGCAGACGCCATGGATAAAGAGGCTTTTCTTGATGTGGAAAGTGCTGTTTGTCAGCAGGTCAATGTCCGGCGTACCGTTATTTCCACCGGCGGCAGCGTGGTATACCGTGCCTCGACCATGGAACATTTTCATTCGCTGGGACCTGTGGTATACTTGCGGGTAGAGTTACCCCTCATTCTTGAACGCATCAGCCAGAACCCGGACCGGGGACTGGCCATTGCCCCCGGGCAAACCGTGGAAGATTTGTATAACGAGCGCATAGCCCTGTATGAAACCTTTGCCCATCATGTGGTGGACTGTACCGAGGCGCCGGTTTCCCGGTGTGTGGAGCACATAGTGCACTGTCTGGCGGAAAAATCATGACCCCCGCTGTTGGAAAAAAGCATGGCGGCGTCTTCTCGCGCCTTGCAACTCTATACGCCCGTATGGAAGCGGAATATACCAGACTGGCACAAGCCGCGGGCCTGACATGCAATGCCTGTCCAGACAACTGCTGCACAGGCTACTTCCAGCACCATACGCATGTGGAATGGCTGTACCTGTGGCGCGGCATGAACACGCTGCCACAAAAACGCCGTCAGGCATATCTTGCCCGCGCTGAAAAGGTTGTGGAACAAAGCCGGCTGCTGCTAGCCCAGGGTATTCGCCCCAAACTGATGTGTCCGGTTAATGACCAAGGCCTGTGTGGCCTGTATCCCTATAGACTCATGATCTGTCGTATGCACGGCACGCGTAATACGCTCACCCCTCCAAACGGCCCCATACAAGAGTTTTCCGGCTGTTTTCGCTTTGTGGAATGTACCGCGCATATGCCTCAGGAAGCCTTGCCTGTCATGGACAGAACACCGTTTTATGCCGAATTGGCCACCCTGGAAATGGAGTACATAGGCCCCAAGCTGCGCACGTTGCCCCGGGTTGATCTGACCCTTGCACAAATGCTGGTCCACGGCCCCCCAAAAATCCGTTAACGTTGGTGAAATGTTATGCGAATTATCCCACGTCCCGTTTCCCTGCTCTGGTTTACAGCTTTGGCCTTGCAGCTCGCAGTAGTTACTGGCTGCTCTGGACAAACAGTGCGCCATCTGCCCAATAGCCCCTGGCTTGAAGCAAAAACCGGCTACATTGATATGAAGCTGTGGGAATTTCGCTATAGCGTGTCTGACGTTGATGGTGTTCTCCATATTACCGGGTATGCCTTGCCCAAGCTTGCACACTACCCCCAATGGGCAACGTGGTACGAGCAACTTGTCATTACTGCGTATCTGAGTGATGAGCACGGTACGGTGCTGGGCAAGTCCGCACATACGTATATGCCCCGCCCCATAAAAGATACCCAGGCGTTTCCATTGGGCTTTACCCTGGATGCCCACTCATCACGGCAAATCCCATACTTGTCATTTGGCTATCGCATGCTGCTGACAGAACATGTGCCAGGCAAGGAACCAAACGCGACGCGGGGACGGCGAAGCTTTGTGCAAGAAGATGCTCTTGATCCCTGATGCAATGCCCGTGGCCTGACACCCGGGCATGCCTTGCCCACGCTTGCACACTACCCTCAATGGGTAACGTGGTACGAGCAACTTGCCAGTACTGCGTATCTGAGCGGTAAGCACGGTACAGTGCTGACCAAGTCCGCACATACGCATATGCCCCGCCCCATAAAAGATACCCAGGCGTTTCCATTGGGCTTTACCCTGGATGCCCCCCGTCACGGCAAATCCCGTACCTGTCATTTGGCTATCGCATGCTGTTGACAGAACATGCCCTAGGCAAAAAACGAGCCCAGATACCCCGGCAAACACCTCATTCAACGGCCTTGCTGTCCAGTGATACGTTTTATATTTTGTCCTTACATGCCACCGGTGCCCTCAGGTTGTCCCTAGTACCATGCCTAAAGTTTTGATCTGCTTTCGTCGATATAATACATATCGTGCAATATCCGGCAATGAAGCCTTTTGCTGTGTATGCCGGTGGCACTGCCCTTGCATGATACAAAACGGGCTCTTCCCTTGAGGAAAAAACTGCCCGAGGTGGATACGTATGGCTACAGACCTGCTTTCAGGCGGCATTCGCTTTGATGGTATTTCATCCGGCACGGACTTCTCTTCCATCATTGACCAGTTGAAAAAGGTGGAAGGTATCCAGAAGGCCCGTATGACCTTGTGGAAAGGTGACTGGGAAAAACGCCTGGAAGCCTTTCAGGAAATCCGTACAGAAATCGGCAAGTTGAAAACCATTGTGGACGGCATGGATACCATTCAGGAATTCATGGCCAAAACCGCATCGTCTTCCAATACCGGCGTACTCAGCGTCCAGGCAGGTACCGAGGCAACCGAAGGCGCATACAAGCTTGAAGTCTCTCAGTTGGCTACCAACAGCATACTGACTTACCAGAATGGATTTGCAGACAAGACAACCATAGTGAACTCTTCCGGCAGCACCCAGGAATTTATATACACGTATCAGGGAGAGGAACACACCGTATCCGTGCCCAACGGTACCTCGTTGGAAGGTTTGGTCAACATGATCAATAAAGATCAGCAAAACCCCGGTGTGCGTGTTTCTCTGATCAAAAACGGTGACCAGTACATGTTCCAGTTCAGGGGCATGGACCTTGGCGCTGACAATACATTGACCATCAGCTCTTCAAGCACGGTGGAAGCCTTTACCTACACCCCGGACATGTGGCACGTGCAGGACGCTCAGGACGCTTTGTACCGCATCAATGACTGGCCGAGCGGTTCTTGGCTGTCTTCTTCCTCAAATACCCTGACCGATGCTGTGGAAGGGTTGACCATCAACCTGCGGGATGCCGGTGTCAGCCAGATTGCAGTGGAAGTTGATACCGAAAAAATGATGGATAATGTCCGCTCGTTTGTGGATGGCATGAACACGGTGCGTACAAAAATCCTTGAGCTGACCAAAGTGGATGCTAGCAAGCAGACAGGTGACCCCAACCAGAGTGTAAGCCAGTTCGATGCTGAAAAAGGCTCTGTTCTCACCGGTAACTACGGTGTACAGTTGCTTTCCTCAAACCTGAAGCAGATAACCTCTTCGCGCGCGCCCGGCTTTGAATACCTGTACACAACAGGTGGCCAGACCAGGGGTGATCTGTACAGCTCTTTTGCCCAAATCGGCATCATGACCAACTCTGAAGAAAGCTCCCCCAACAACGGGCTGCTGGAAATAGACGAAACCATCTTGCAGAGCCTTTTGGAAAGAACCCCTGATGAGGTGGCGGCCTTTTTTGCCTCTGAAGGCGAAGGCATCGCCGAAAGCCCTGATTTTTCGTATAGTTCACATGTGCAGGGCATCACCCAACCGGGCAAGTACGCAGTGGAGTACGAAGTGGACGCAACAGGTGCCATAATCAATGCCACCATTGGCGGTTTTGCTGCCTCTGTAGACCAGAATGGCCGCCAGATAACGGCTACGGAAGGCCCGGCAAAAGGCTTAGCCATAACCGTGGATAACCTGCTTGAGGGAACATACAGCGATTTTGCACGCCTACGGCAAGGCAAAATGCCCGAGCTTTCTGCCACACTGGCAGAAATGGGATCCAGTGACGGAACCCTGCAAATACTGGAACGCAACTACCAGGACATCATCCAGGAAATAGACGCAAAAATCGCACGCGAAGAGTCCCGCCTGCTGAAATGGGAAAATACCATGCGACTTAAGTTTGCGCGGCTTGAAAGCACGCTGACAGTCTACGACCGGCAGACACAAGCGTTAAGTTCGGCCATTGCCCAAATGAACAGCCAAAGCTAGAAAGCCACACGGGAGAGCAGTATGCACAAGGCGGCTCAAGCCTACTTTCAAACGCAGGTAAGCACTACCTCTCAGGGGCAGCTTCTTATTATGTTGTATGATGGGGCCATCAAGTTTCTCAATCAGGCAAAAGATAAGATCGACCAGCGGGATTATGCTGCCAAGGGGATACTTATCTCCAAGGCGCTGGATGTCATCAACGAGCTCGACGGTAGCCTGAACCCCGAGCAGGGGCCTGAACTGGCAGAAAACCTGCACAAGCTGTATTTTTATTGCTCCACCCGCCTGCTCAACGCCAACCTGAAGATGGACATAGCGCTCATTGATGAAGTCATTCGCATCCTGGGTGGCCTACGTAGTGCCTATGCGCAGATCATGGACACCCCAGAGGCCATGGCAGCGCAAAAAAAGCTGACCGCAACACAGCGAACTGATGTTTTGCCCTCGCAGCAGCGCGGTACAATGGGTCAGCCCATTGCGGGTGGGCTGTCAGGCGTCACCGGCGGTACCGCTGCCAAACGCTACGGAGCACAACAAGGCACCAAGCCTGCACCTGCCCCGCAGAGCCAGGCAACCCCCTCTGTGGCCACACCGCCCGTATCCGACCCTGCGGAAAATACCGCAGTTTCGCACAGCGTGGCGCCACAGGCAGGGCATGTCGTACACACAGCCCAGACCGCGCCAGCCGTTGAAGAAAAAACGCCGCAGGCCACAGTACAGACAAATGGCACGTTGCCCCCTGCCAAACCCGCAGGCTTTGGCTTTACGTCGCGCAAGCTCACCGATATCTATCGTACCACTGCGGACTCGCGCTGACATATACTGCCCGTGCATGTTACGGGTACGGACTGTTGACCAAGCTGTACGAAGAGGTACGGATATTTTTTCCGATCGCGGGTTTTTCTTTTCAATCCGCCCCTGGTAGCGTATTTTTTACACCATGGCACACTCTCGTATTCCACTCCTTCACGCCGTAAAGTCACTCGGGCTTGGCGGTACCGAAAAAGTCATGCAGCTCCTGGTACAAACCTTAGCGCACATCCCTGCCGCCAAAGGACGCAAGGGGTTTGCCCCTGCTGTATGGAGCATGCAGGATGGCCCGCGCGGAGAACTGCTGCGGCAAAGTGGTATTGCGGTATACATCGGGGACAATATAGAAACTGCAGTACGGGCACACCGTCCGGCCATTATTCATGTGCACCGTGCAGGATGGCCGGAACCGGACCTCATGCGCCCCATTCATGCCTTGCGTCGACACGCTCCCCACACCCTACCCTCTGCGTTGTTGCCCGTGGTTGTAGAGACCAATGTCTTTGGCAGACAAGACGCCTCGCCTTCAGGCCGTCTGGTAGACAGCACACTTTTTGTTTCTCATTTTTGCGCCACGCGCTATGCTCATCTGTATGACGTTCCCATAATGCCGCCGCGTCGTCTGGTGTTATATAATCCCGTGGATACCCTTTTTTTGCGGACCCACACCACGGCCCCTGCCCTGCGTGACTACTCGCGCCCCTCCATCGGACGCCTTGCCCGGGCAGACAGCGGCAAATGGTCACATCGTGCCCTTGCGTTTCTGCCGGCACTGACCGCAGAATTCCCCACGCTTACCTATCACATGGTGGGAGCTGTGGACGAGGCCCATGCCTTTGTTGCCAGACACAATCTGGAAGCACATGTGCGCTTTGTGCCTCCCCTTTGTTCCGAGCATCAACTGGCCGCATTCATGAATGATCTGTCCGTGCTGGCCCACGCCAATGACACGGGCGAAAGTTTTGGCATGGCCATTGCCGAGGCCATGGCCTGTGGCCTGCCTGTGGTCACACACCCATGCCTGGCCCCCCGCGACAATGCCCAGACCGAGCTTGTGGAGCATGGCGTCACCGGCATTGTTGCCAATACAGAAGACGACTATACAGAGGCTTTGGCCCATCTGCTACGCCACCCCGATCAAGCCCGCCGCATGGGCGAAGCTGCACAACACAAGGCGCACGCCTGTTTTGCCAAAGAAACCATCGCCCGACAGTTGATGGAACTCTATGAAACCTTGCTGCCTGCCCCTACACCGCCAGAAAAAAACAAAGGGGCACACCATGGATAACCGGAGTACAGAACTGCTGCGCCAGTATTCCCATGCCTTGCTGCCCTGGCAAATAGGCCCGGAAGCCCCCCCTGCTTCCACACCATCCCCCTGCCCCAGTCATCAGGATATCCTGAACAAAATGCTCAGGGCATGCACCCGTACGCCGCGTAAGCACATACTCCTGCTGGGGCTGGCAGACGGTGTACTTGCTGCCGGGCTCGCCGCAGCCCTGCCGGACCAGTATACACTGACGGTGCTGGAACGTAGGCCCCATACCCTACGGGCCGCAACACCGCATGCAGCGCATTCTCCAAAACCCACCGCCTGGTGGCTTCACGGCAGGCATACAGTACTCTGCGACGACTCCATACAGGCCATGTTGCTGCTCCTACATGCCACAGGCCGTATCCAACAGCCGCCCACCATGCTGCTGCACCCGGGACTATCCCCGCAGGACCGCCCTTTTTATAAGCAGTTGCAACGCCTGCTGCTCTCCATCACCCAACTTGATCCAGATGCCTCAATACCTGCAAACACACTCCATAATACCTCTTCCACAGTGTCTGTGCCCGCTCTTGCCAGCGCGCCATGCCACGCCCATGACCAAAGCCTTCGAATACCCCCCACGGTCGGCCCTGAATGCGCCTGTGATACGTCGACTGCACCCGGCAGGCTCTCTCTCAGCATTTGTGCCATCCTGCATCCTGATGAGCCACGGTTGGAAGAATTTTTTGCACACCTCCCCCCTCAGGCAGCCGAGGCAGTCATTATATGGGATGCGCCCCATATTTCCATGTCTCTACCCCACGCGCCCTGCCCTGTCCGGCACTATGTACGGCCGCTGGATGGTGACTTTGCCCGGCAGCGCAACATGGCATTGGACCATGCCCGCAGTCGGTGGGTATTCTTTTTAGACGGCGATGAGCGGCTGGCACCCGACCAGTGGCAGAGCTTTGCAGCACTTATCCGCATTGCAGAGCAGCACACTCTGGGCGGTATCATGTTTCCACGCATGACATATTGGCCCTGCGCTGCATCCGTCCTTGGCGGGTTTGGGCTGTGGCCCGATATGCAGTTGCGCCTGTTGCGGGCCTGTCAGTCATTACGCTTTGTCAAGCCTGTGCACGAGTCAGCCACAGGGCTATGCGGCCCCTTGGGGATTGCGCCTGCCCTCCCCATCAAACATTTTTCGAGGCTATTTAAAGACGAGGCCGCACTGGCTGCCAAGCTGCGCGTGTTTGACGCTGCCGCAGGCCGTGCGCACCACAGACTCAACACCGCATACCCCACTTTGCCGGAAATATTTTTCCATGATATCATAAAGAGATACCATGCACATATAGTACTCATGCCAGATATGATGCCCGGGAACATATCTCTTGTACCTTGATTTACCGTGTCGCACCGCATACACTAGGTATATTCCATCTGCCGAGGTTTTTTCATGCAAATATGTTGTCCCAAATGTCAGTTTACCCGCGAAATCAGTGACGAAAAAGTTCCGCCCACAGCAACCACTGCCACGTGCCCAAAATGCGCGCACCGATTTTGTTTTCGCCAAATCAACGAGCCCAAAAGTTCTGTGTCGGAACCGATCTCTCAAGACGATACCCCCAAACCGCAGAAGCAGGCAGCATCAAGCATAATTACCCCTTCGCAACAATCCAGTCCGCCCCAGCAGCGCTCGGGCGATATCTGGGACGACATTGCCTCGCTGGACGACACGACTCGAGCCGCACAGCCCCCCAAGGTTGAGCCGCAGCAGTCCGATGCCTATACCCAAAAGCAGCCCCCCCCCGTGTCCGAATCGCCGCCCAACGGCGAGGGCAAAGACATGGCAGCCTCCGGGCAGGTATCGTCGGCGGAAAATTCTGAAGATGAGGCAAAGCCCCCCCACAAAACCCCAGACATGCAAACCATGTTTGATGAAGGTGCTTCCGGGACTCTTCCCAACCTGCACGACCTGCTAAACAGGCCAGAGCCACAAGACATTCCATGGGAGTGGCTGGATAGGTACGGAATTTTTGCAGCGCTTTTTGAAACCATCAAGCGTGTGCTTTTCATGCCTGCGCGCTTTTTTGCCACCATGCGGCCAAGCCTTACCATCACCTCACCCATCACATTTTACCTGTTGCTCTCCCTGTTTGAAGAGCTCGCAGCACGCGGCTGGATGATGCTGGCTCTTCGATATTTAGAGCTCCCGGAGCCTGTAAAAAATTTATTCACACGCGTAGCTCAAGATGTGGCCTCTCCTGCCAGTATTCTCTCTGCCGTGCTGGTCATGCTTTTAAAGCTCACACTACTAACCGCCCTGTACCATATGTTGCTGAGCCTTGCTGGGGGCAATAAAAACGGTATCACCGTCACCCTTCGTGTCATTGCCTACTCCAGTTCAGCAGCGCTGCTCATGCTGGTACCCTTTGTGGGGCTGCTGGCTGCTGTGCTCTATGGTATGGTGCTGACGCTCATAGGTATCAAGTACGGCCATGGCATCTCGTGGCCAAAGGCCATTTTTGTCTCTTTGCCCGTATATCTGCTGGCACTGATCTGTACTCTGCTGCTTGTGCCTTTATTCCTTGCATAAAATACAGGGTAGGATTTCAGGACGTGCATGCTTAAATACATTAAACGATTCTTCCGGGAACGACGTGCACGTAGAGAATTTGCAGAGCACATCGCTCCTGCCACCATCAAGGCACTTGCCTCTGATTTACGAGAGCTTGCAGTGCTTGCCGCACGATCCGGCTCGCACCAGGTGCTCCCCTACGAACGAATCCAACGTATGCAGACAGAATTGGACCAACTGCTTGACCTGGCCACACGACCGGAATTTACCAGGCTATCGGTACAGCAACGCCTGGAGCTGCACGCAGGTCTCCTCCATTCCAAAGATCTGCTGATGGAGTGCATCCAAACCGTGGCAGTTCCCACGGAACGCCTGCAGTAGCCCTGTTCCGGTATCGCCCCTGTATACCCAGACGCCTGTGGCAGATGAAAAATACAAAAAACACGCCCGCCAGTTTGTACCGGCAAACGTGCCATGCAATATGGCGGCAACCATGTGCCTGACAAAACGCATGGTTGCCGCGTTTTTCACGCTTGCTATAAAGAGCCCACCTGATAGATGACTGTGGCCACTGCAAAGGCAAGCAGTGTATTGAATACCACACTAAAGCCCGCCCATTTCCATGAGCCTGACTCCTGCTTAATGGCCACCACCGCAACAAAGCACGGGGCGTACAACAACACAAAAAATATCAATGCCAGCGCCTTGGCCGGGGTCCATGACGGATCTGCAACAATATAATCTGCCAGGGTAGCACTTTCTTCAGGGTCTACCTCGCCAAGAGAATAGGCCGTGCCCAGCGTGGAGACAATGACCTCCTTGGCTGCAACACCCCCCACAAGGGCAATATTGGTTCGCCAGTCAAAACCGGCCACAGATGTCACCGACTCTATGGCCAGACCCAGCCTGCCGGCCGCGGAATGTCGCAGAGCCTCCGTGGCCTGCCGGGCATCCACCTGTAGCAAGGCTTCTTCCCATGGGGCAACATCCTGCCCCGTGTTTGCGGCTGCTGCCATTTGTGCAGCAAGCTGCTCGCGCTGTGCATCATACTGCGCAAGCTTACTCTCTGGCAGTTGAGGAAACGTCATGGCAGCCCACAACAAGATGGAAATGGCCAAGATAACGGTGCCCGCTTTTTTGATATACTGCCATGCCCGCTCCCATGTATGGATCAAAAGTCCACGCAGAGTAGGCAGTCTGTAAGGCGGCAGTTCCATGACAAACGGAGTAGACTCACCCCTGACCATTGTGGAACGCAAAAAACGCGCCACCAGAAGTGCGGCGGCCCACCCGCTCAGTGTCAGAGAAAACATGACCATTGCTTTGTTTTCTGCAAAAAAAACACCCACAAGAAGAAAAAACACCGGCACCTTGGCCCCGCAGGCCATGAACGGTGCCGTGAGCAGGGTGGCCAACTTTTCTCTACGGCTTCGCAGGGTTCGGGTCGCCATGATTCCGGGCACTGCGCATCCTCCTGCAATGCCCCCTGATACGATAAAGGGCATCACAGAGCAGCCGTGCAAGCCAAACACACGAAACACCCTGTCCAACATGTAGGCCACCCTGGCCATGTAGCCAGAATCTTCAAGAAAGGCGACCTGCAAAAACATGCACAAAATAAGAGGCACAAAGCCCATTACGCCCCCTACCCCGTCAATGATCCCTGAAACCACAAGGGACTTGAGCAATCCATCAGGAAGCAGTGTAGAAGCCACGGTGTTCAGCCACCCGAAAAAGGCCTCTACCCAACCCATGGGAATTTCGCCAATACTAAAGGTTATCTGATACATAAAATACAACAATGCCAGCATTATCAAGGGGCCGAAAAAGGTATGCGTCAGCACCTTGTCCATGCGATCGGAAAACTGCACTCTATGGGCCTGTTCATCGTGGTAACGCATAACGCCGTCACGCAGCACAGACACGATGAACCCATATCGATAGTCAGCAATAACCGCCTCGGGGTATGTATCAAGGGTTGCCTTGAGATGCTCGGCAACCTCTTTAACCTGTGCTTCCAACTCTGCCCCCAGTGGGCCAGCATCGCGCCCCAGGCGCATGACTTCTTCATCACCTTCCATGTACTTGATGGCAACCCAGCGTGCGGGGTATTTGTGCTGAAAGAGCCCTTCTTCTTCAATTCGCCGGGTCATCTCATCCAGTGCAGGGTCAATATCAGGCCCATAGGAAATATATAGCGGTTCCCATCGTTTACCCCGGGCATCCTTTGCATGTTCCAGCGCATCCCGCAGCAGTTCCTGCACGCCCTCTCCTGTCCGGGCCACGGTCTCTCTCACCGGTACCCCCAACACAGCAGACAGCCTTGCCGTGTCCACTGTAATGCCCTGCTTGCGGGCCTCATCCATCATGTTCAGCCCAAGGGCCACGGGCACACCCATCTCAAAAAACTGCACAGCAAGATACAGGTTGCGTTCAAGAGCGACAGCATTCAACACATCCACCACCACATTGGGCCGCTCATCTGCCACAACATTACGAGCCACCAACTCTTCCTGCGTATACGCGGTCAATGAATACGTACCCGGCAGGTCAATGATGTTGACAGTTTCCCCCTCCACATGGGCACGGCCTTCTTTCTTTTCCACGGTAATGCCAGGATAATTGCCCACATGCTGGCGCGCTCCTGTCAAGGCGTTAAACATCGTGGTCTTGCCGGAATTGGGATTTCCAGCAAGCGCAATGGTTAGTGCATCCATATTTCTTTCCTGATTTTTCTATGAGTACAAGATATTCTGAAGGCCACAGCCAGCCTTTGATGCTCAAGGCACATGGGCGCAAAAACGTAGACATGCCACGCCCCGGTACCATGCCGATACTTATAGCACTTCTACAGTAATATAGTCTGCCTCGCTATTTCGCAGCGAAAGCGTAAACCCCCTGAGCCTGACTGCCACAGGGTCCTGCAACGGAGCCCTACCCACAACCTCAAGGTCCACACCCGTCACAAGCCCCATATCACGGATGCGCCGCCCCAGCTCACCCTGGGCATTAACAGAAAAAATGCGAACACGCTGACCAACCTTGACATGTCGTAACGGCATTGTCGGGTTCATTGACTCTCCATTTTATCTCTTGTTGTTATGCACATTCATCAGAGCAATTGCCACTGCCTCTCAACGGGCAGTCCCGGATAACATGGCAGCACGGGCGTACCGCCCGCAGAATAGGTCACGACCTCCGCTCAGTAACACCCAGGTCATGCTGCACCATTCAGCAGACACCCCGGCGTGTGCCCGCCGGCGTCATCTGCCAGCACTCTGCTGCATCCAGACAGCATTCATGAAACAATTGATAACAATTATCATGCATGAGGCCAAAAAAATACCTATCATATCCCGCCCCGGGAAGGCAGTCCATCAGGCATCTTTTTTACACAATATGTCAACTGGTGATTTATGCATGCCGATCACAATCTACTCCACCTGAAGAACCCGCATTGCGTGCCTGCTGGCAACATCCCTGACTGCCACAGGAGCAACCAGATGCTTTTTTGCGGGCAAAGCGCCTGACCAGGTACACCACTGCGCCACCCACCACAATCATAACCAATACTGTATCCCATTGCATAATCTCTCCTCATGGCGATAATCACCTTTGGGCCAATCATTGCAGCTACTCCGCAAGCGGCTCACACAGTATCTGTGCGGCCATGCCTTCACCCAAAACAAGGCGGCAACCACGTACGCTGACGCTACAAAGACCGTCATGGACGGCATACACGTACACCTCACTGCCCGGAGTCAACCCCATGGCACATAGCCTGCCTCGCATCTCGGGCCTGTCGCTCAAAGCGCATATACGCACTTTTCCACCGGATGAGAGCTGGGTCAACCTGCACGGGTATTTCATACGTTGATCCTCTTGAAGACCTCCTACGTTTAATTGAAAATGATTGTCAAGTTCTTTTTATCCCTGCGGGGTAAGCACACACCAAGAAACTTCCGTACATACAGAATTGTGTTGTTACATACCTATAAATCCAGGGGGACTGCTGTAACAACACTACCTAGAGCCTTTGCATGTCTGCGTATTTCTCTATCATAATCCGAATATTCTAAAGTAAATGCTTTACAAAAAAAAAGTATACGCTTTATATACATACTATGTGGCTGATATTATAATGCGGCGACATATAGATAGTGTGAGCTGCCCGAAACGTGTTTCAGTAACGACAAAAGGAGTTTCCTGATGACAAGGTTTACTATCCCCCGTGACGTTTACTTTGGTGAAGGCGCCATTGCTGAGCTGAAAAACCTGCAAGGTAAAAGGGCGGTAATCATCATCTCCGGTGGTTCTATCAAACGAAATGGCGGACTTGCCAAAGTGGAAAGCGCCCTGAAAGAAGCAGGGTTTGAAACAAAACTGATTGAGGGAGTCGAAGCTGATCCATCCGTCGCCACAGTGATGAAGGGTGTGGAAGTCATGAATAGCTTTCAGCCTGACTGGATTGTTGGTCTTGGTGGCGGGTCTCCCATTGATGCTGCCAAAGCCATGTGGATTTTTTATGAGTATCCCGACTTTACTTTTGAAGAGGCCGCAGTTCCCTTCAATCTTCCGGAACTCCGCAAAAAGGCGCGCTTTGTGGCCATACCCAGCACCAGCGGTACTGGCACTGAAGTCACTGCTTTTTCTGTCATTGCAGATGAAAAAACCGGGGTCAAATACCCCATTGCAGATTTTAACATCACTCCAGACATTGCCATACTAGACACCGATCTGGTGCAAAGCATGCCCCCGATCCTGACCGCCCCTACCGGCATGGATGCCCTGGCTCATGACATGGAGGCATATGTCGCCACCATGGCCAATGACCTGACAGACTGCCTGGCAATGAAGTCCATAGAAATGATCCATGACCATCTGGTAGCTTCCTACAAAGGTGACCCCAAGGCCCGCACCAAAATCCACATGGCCCAGTGCCTTGCCGGCATGTCTTTTTCCAACGCTGTTCTAGGTATTGTGCACAGCATGGCCCATAAAACCGGCAAGACATTTGGCATCCCCCACGGATGCGCCAATGCCATTTATCTGCCTGTTGTCATCCGCTACAATGCTGAAACAGTGGGAAAAAAGTATGCTGATATTGCCAGACGCCTAGGCCTGCCGGGTACCACAACCGAAGAGCACGTCACCGCCCTGATCGACTTTGTCGAGCAGTTGAACCGTGATCTTCAAATCCCCTTGACCCTTAAAGAATACGGTGTTGCCGAAGATGAATTTCTTGCCAAGCTCGACAAAATCTCCAAAGATGCCGTGGCCGACCCCTGCACCGATACCAACCCCCGCCCGATCACCATTCCACAAATGAAAGAACTCTTTAAACTTGCCTACTACGGCAATTAGGCAGCTTTTTCTAAAAAGTAGACCTGTAGGGCGGCTCCAGCCGCCCTATCCATTTTATACCGCCCCTGCTCCAAGTAGCCCAAAGCAGAGATACTTTTACGCTGCCCTTTCTCCACCCCCGACCGCCCCCTGGCGGCATGCCTTTTCATGCAAGGACTGGCATCGCAAAGCCTGCCATTCATATTTTGCATAGTCCACACTTAGAGCCAGCCCCAGACCGGGCAGATTGCACACGACGAGTAATACACACAAAATGGCCGTAATATTTTTGATAGATTTTACCGAATGAGACAACAACCTGACAACAAATCCGCCGTCTTAACAGGGGATTCCGCAACTCTGGCGGGGAGCGAGGCAGGGGCACAGAGGGCACCAATACCCTTGCAGCACATATGAACCGGCAAAAAACAAGGTATCAGGTTTGCAGGCTCCATGTAAAAAGGCGGCTGCATCAACAACCGCCCCCATGTATACACCCATGGCTCGTGCAGCAGACCATCTCGCCCATCAAGACACTGGGCCTCATGTAAAAAAGGCAGCTACATCAACGATACGCCTGGATCCATGGAATATATCCGACAGAAAAAGACTCCCCAGACCAGTACCAGAGGTGCTCTATTCTATAAAAAGCATTGCGCGTCAGTAGTGCACGCTCTACATTCCACCCGGCGGGGTGCTATGCAACGCGAAGAGCCGAGAACCTACCCGACACCACGACACTGCTCGCAGAGGCCGTACAGATACATTCTATGGCTTGTCAGCCTGAAACCATGCCTGGCGGCCAGCTCTTCCTGCAGGTGCTCAATACGCTCGTCCAACACTTCTATGTTTTTACCACACGACTCACAAATAAGGTGATCATGATGCTGACCGCCGTACTTTTGTTCGTACCGCGCAACACCATCACCAAAGTGCACTTCTTTAGCAATACCGGACTCGCTCAGCAGCCTCATAGTGCGATACACCGTGGCCTGCCCCACAGAAGCATCCCTTCGCTTTACCAGTTCATACAGCTCTTCTGTGGTCAGGTGGCCTTCCTCACGCAAAAATACATCCACAATAAGCATGCGCTGCGGGGTAACCTTCAGCCCGTTTGCCGCAATATAGTCCTTGAATATATCATGGGCGTCCTTCATAGACTGCTCCAGCAAAGTCTGACTTGGCAATATGCCGCATCAGACGTGTCTACATAATGTTATTTACAACCCATCCGTTTCTTGCTGCCGCTTCCTCCACACCGGCACCCCCCAGGGTGCAAATGACACCAACACGCGCTGCTTCTGCCAACACCTCACTAAAACGCCTGAAGTCCTCCGCACGTGTGCCGAGTATTTCATCACGAATCTGCCCACGCCGCGCAGCGGTATCATGAGACAAGGTGCGAGCAAGCGATGCCATGCCCCGCCCATGGGGCAACAAATATGCGTCAAATTCACCTATGGTTCCCACAATGGCCGCCACAAGCGCATCCCGACTTAACGAGAGTTTTTGCAGATATTCCGCACTCTTGTCATATACATCCAGGGTCGCTTCCACATTGGGATCGCGGTAGGAAACCTGAGCCAACGTACCCACGGCTCTGTCAAACGCACAAAACGCTCCATAGGCACCACCCTGCACCCGGACCTTGTCCCACAGCCACGCCATGCGCAAGTGCTTAAATATGACATTTGCCGAACCATGGTACTGATAGCCAAGATCATACAGATTGGCAGCCTTGCCCACATAATTCACCTGGGCCGGCACACATAGCGCCTCGTGCCCGGAAGCAGCCTGCTGTATCCATGCCGGGGCCACATCCTGCCCGCAGGGCAGGGCCGCAACAAAGGCACGAGCATGCGGCATCCCTGCTGCCAATGCTTCCTCACTACCTGTCAGGTTCAATACTCCAGCCGTACGGCTCACCACGGCACGATGTACTGCCGTAAGATCAGCCAACACACCCGGCCAGTCGCTGTCTACCCGCGCGACAAGCTTTCGGATATATTCCAGTGCTTCCAACCCATCCATCTGCTCGGTCAACCAACCGGCCGGACTGAACTGTGCGCCCAAACGCGACATGACCACAAGGTGCCCCGCAGGTATCAACCTCTGCTCCATGCGGGCTTTTTCTTCAAGCAGTATGGTCTTAAAACGGCCCGGCTGATCCAGGGCGGCATCCGTTAATACATCGCGCATGAGGCTGAAAAGTGCCTCGGACTTGTCTTGCGTGGCTTTGCCCTGCAAAAAAATACGAGCGTCGGGCGCACGGTCATCCATACGGGTGACAACCAGACTATCAACGTCAATACCCCCTGTCTTGCGCGCAATGCGCATACCCAGTTCCACAAAATCATATCGGCTGGTACCAAGCTCCAGCATGGCGCGCCCCCAAAGGGGTACCAAAGGTATGAGTGCTGCGGGCACACCGCTCAAGGCAAAGCCCACATCCACATACAAAATGCCCTTGGCATCAATGGGATGCAGCAAAGTCCGCATATCCTCAAGCTCTTCTGGGGTCATAGGAATATACGTGTTTTCCTGTGCCAGATCATCCAGCCCCAGACGCGGAATACAAGCCAGTGCCTCAGGAGTATCCGGCTCTTCCTGCAAGCGGCGCAAAGCCTCGGCCCGTTCCCGTACCAGCTTGAGCCCTGCATCAGCCAGCGCCACACGTGCTGCCTCAAGGCGTGCTCTTTCCCGCTCTTCTGCTGCATCCCTCCCGGCACCGTCCGGCCGCAACAACACGGTGACGCGATGGGGGTTGTCCAACAGCCAGCGGCGGATCAGGTCTTCAAATACGGGCTCCCCCCGAGACAGCCGCTCTTTGAGCGCCGCAAACGGTGCGGCGAAAGCCAGTTGAGAAAAAGGGTCGCCATCATACAGCCACGTGGTCAATGCTCTGGTCATCACGGCAAGCCCCACGGGAAAACGCCCCGTATTATTTTCTCGCAGATCAAACTCCACACTGTTTACGGCAGCTTCCACAGCCTCTTCGGCAATACCATTGTGCACAAGATTCCGCAGTACAAAAAAAATCAGTGCTTCCACCTTGTGCTCATCAGCAGGATCCATCCCTTTGAGGCCGGTGGAAAAAAACATCTGACGCAACTCGTTTTCCAGTCCCCCACCAGCCAAATCCTCGCCCAGACCCGACTCCATAAGCGCTGTGCGCAACGGCGAAGCCGGCAGTCCAATAAGAATATGGTCAAGCATCTGCATGGCAAAATTCAACTGGGGATCAGTGGTCTCGGGCAACAGCCAGTTGATGGTCATCATGCCGCGCCTTGCCTCGCCGGGGCTCACCGTATACGAGGCCTCAAACCTGCGAGGCGCATCAAAAAAAGACTGTACCCCCACCTGCGAAGACACTCCCAACGGACCAAAATCAGCAAGAAGCGCGGCCAGGCGCTGCAAACGACGCTCTTCCGGGTCATCGCCCCAAAAATAAAACCGGGCATTGGACGGATGGTAAAATGTTTCATGAAAGGCCTTAAAGGCCTCATAGGTCAGATCAGGGATATGGTCGGGGTGGCCCCCGGAATCAAAACCATACGTGGTATCCGGAAACAGCTTTTGCTGTGAGTGCTCTGCAAGCAGGCTCTGCGGCGAAGAGTACACCCCCTTCATCTCATTGAACACCACCCCTTTGTAATACAGGGTGCCGTCCTCGGCTGCCTCATGGTGCCAGCCTTCCTGCTCAAAAATCTCAGGTGTGATACGCGGAAAGAATACCGCGTCCAGATACACATCAATGAGGTTGTAAAAATCAGCAAGATTGGTGCTGGCCACCGGGTAGCAGGTCTTGTCCGGATAGGTAAACGCGTTGAGAAAGGTCTGAAGCGAACCTTTGAGCAGCTCTACAAACGGCTCTTTGACAGGGTAACGCGCCGACCCACATAGCACAGAGTGCTCCAGGATATGGGCGACACCTGTAGAGTTGCCCGGCGGCGTGCGCAAGGTAACACCAAAGACTTTGTTTTCGTCTTCATTACAAAGTGAAAGCAGTTGCGCACCCGTGGCGTCATGGGACCACAACCGGGCTCGACTGGACAACTCGTCAATCTGACGCTCTTCAATCAGCGTAAAACCATGTTGGTGCAAGTGGACCTCCTGCCCCGGAATAACACCGTAGCATACTTCTGACATAATATGAGGATGCAAACTATATGCATCCACTGACACAGGGCGGCCAGGCACTATCCTCCCGCCTATAAAATACAACGTGTAGAGCACTGCATGGCATGCAAAAAAATCGCCTGCCCCGACACGTCTACCACCAGGGGCTTATCAAGACAGCCGTTTACGTATTTCAGCAAGTACATAACTGCATTGCGTCTCCAGCAACTTCCACAGTGCATTGAGCGCAGCAGTATTTTGGGCCTGGGCACACCGCTCCATGTCTTGAACAGTCTGCTCCGGCCCGTGGGCAAGCATTTTCAAAGAAGAACCAGCCAGGCTATGGGCCATACGTGCCAGGTCTGTCAAACGGCCCTCCACAAGCGCAGCCTGCATCTCTTCAAGCTCTTGGGGCAATACATTCACCAGTTGTGCATACAAAATGGCAACATCTTCAGCATCAAGGCCAAACTCTTCCATGACCTCTTCTGCCGCGTACACAAAGGTATCTATGGCCTCGGGTATATCATCCAGAGAGCAGGCTACAGACTCTGTATTGCCAAAACGGCGTTCATAGCACTCTCTGACAGCCTCAAGCGCAATATTATCCAACGGCGTCTCCAGTACAAGATCAAAGCCGGCAGAGGCCGCCCTAACTTTCTCCACATACTCCCGTAGCCCTTCTGTAGGCACAATGGCCACCAGTAGGGGGTGTAAAGTCTTTGACTCCACTGTTTTTGCTGTAAAAGCAGCACATAACCGCAACGCAGCACCGGCAAGCGTTACAAAATCAAGCAGCACCAACTCTGGTGTCAGGTCACGCAACATTGCAAGCGCCGCCTGCTCGTCATGAACCACGTGCACCATGGCTCCTGCAGGGGCAAAATCTGCCTGCAAAGCTCGAGCATACCCACCATGCTGCCCCAGTATCAATATATTTCGTTCGCTGCTACCCACATTTGTCTCCTCTCAGGGTTACAGCGCTTGGGGCGCCACACTCACCTTGTTTCTCCCTTCCATCTTGGATTTATACAACATCTTATCAGCCTGCTCCACAAGCTGCTGCGGTGAAGCCTCTCGCGCTGTCGGTCCGATGGCTGCCCCCCCCCAGAGACACCTTGACCTTCGTCTCGCGCCCCTCTCCCACAGGGATGGACAGTTCCTCCACAGCCAACCGGATACGTTCTGCCAAGGCCGCACCCCCATCCAGGTTTGTCCTGGGCATAATGACGGCAAATTCTTCGCCTCCGATACGCGCGAGCATTTCTTCCGATCGCACACATGTTTGCAACACTGTGGCCACAGCCACCAATACCATGTCTCCGGCCTGGTGCCCCAAAACGTCATTGACCTTTTTGAGATGAGCTCATACTACAGGCATAGGGTAAAATGCCTTTTGTTAAAAAGCGCTGTCAGCGGGTCAAGCAGGGATAGCATCGCAAATCGCTGTTCATGGCGTCCGATAATATATCCAAACAGAGAAAATGCCAGGACGGTTCCCACCAACATATATCCCATGAGCCAATGCAAATATAATGCATCATGCGAGGCAAGACCCAGTATCTGGATGATACAAAGCCAGCCCAACGGAGCTCCCAACCCGAGGAATCCGCCCTGCAAAGCTCTATGTATGGCATGGGGCGCTACAGCAATTTTGCGGAACCAAGCCATTGCGTCTTCTGTCTCTTTCACCATATCATAAAAGCCACTGGAGGACCAGCCACGTCATAAAATTCATCTCATCCACGACCGGGCAATGCGAAACACGTCTTCATAGTCCAACCTGTCTCGAATTCCCAGACACAACTCTGTGGACATCCGCATCTTGTCTCGTACGTCGCGCAACAGTGTATTTTTATACTCACGCAGCCATTTACGAATAAAAGGGGCATCCAGGCCATCAATAACAAGAGTCAGGCCGTCCACAAAATATGGTGAGGAAATCACAGAAAGATACGGCTGGCAGGCCTCTTTGCCCTGCTGACGCGCCAACAATATATAAAAAAGCAGCGTCACCATAAGCCTATCGTCCTGCTGCCTATGGTTGACATCAAAATATCGGACCTGCGCAGCCCCCTGCTCGGGAGTCAGCTTGACAAGCTCCTGCGCCAATGCCAGCGCCCGCTGTTCGGTGAGCGGACACCGAGAAAAACGAGCCGCCATTTTAGCCATGGACCGGCGGGGGTTCTCTGCCTGAACAATTCCCATAAGGGCTATTCGCATGAGGTCATAGCGGCGCTCCACCTCAGAAAGCACCGTTTCTTCACGAGCCTCTGCCAACATGCGTACCTGGGCAGTACTCATGGAGCCCAGGCTGATATCAAGCAGATGTCGAACAAAAGGCTCAGAAGTACGTTGCACCTCATCACGGAGTACCTTCAAGTTACACCGTCTGCCCACAAGTTTTTTCAAGGCAAGCCAGTACGCAGCCACTCCTTCCAGCGGCATCTCAAGTATATCTATATCAGTATGTTCCGGCATGACCTCGGCACCCCTCATGCATTTTTCGCCAGGCAAGCCAAGCGTGTTGACCTACCTGCAACAAGCTGTACAGACTGCCAATACAAGGTAAATCTATAGCCCGTACCATCCATTTACCTCAAGTAGTTTACCCAACATAGCGCACAAGTAAAGGAATATACAGCGTACCCGACGATGTACCGCTGCCATGCAGGCCTTTTTGTCGCGCACCAGCCTTGCCAGCCATACAACTGTTTTCTGGCATGCATATGCGTCAACTTGATGCGGCATGCCAAGACAGACTTGAAGGCGCTCCGTACCTGGGAGATGGCACATAAAAATGCTTGTCAGCACTCATATCAATACCGCGACGAAAACCAGTCAATAGCAACAAACACGCCCGGTGGATACGTGCACCCAAATGTGTACTCAAAATCCATGGCATGCCCGGTGGCGTATACCAGACAGAACTGTTTCAGACGCTCTTTGCAGATACTCCTGCAAGGGGCTTTTATGAAAAAACATCATGCATCCAGCCGCATGAGTCTTTACTCTATGGCTATTGCCGAAATGAATACAAAAAGGGCGCCTGACAGACTTCCGTCGTGTCTACGCCCTTTCGAAAATACGACTACATGCAATGCCCAGCCCGCACTCTACATTGCGGGCCTCTGGCGACAAGCATCCGCGGTTGAAAAACAGAGCAGAAATCATGGCACCCCTCTGAATAGAACGAGTTGGCCGTTGATATCACTGCCCCACTGAACATTTGCGTACCCTGCTAAATGCGCAGTTCACCTATACCTTGACCACCGAGTTGTCAGCCTGCGCAAAATCACACCAGGCATATTCGTCTGCCTCATCGTCATTCATCCAGTGGACACCGTCCGCAAGATACCGAAAACGATATTTCCTTCCTGCCTCCAGGGGCACTTCAGCAGAAAACGCACCATTTTTGAGGCGTTTCATGGGAGTAGCTTCTTTACTCCAGTCGTTAAAATCACCCACCAGGTGCATGCAATCCACATCAAAAACCGCATCTCTTTCAACGCGAAAACGTACCTTGCAGACAGCTTTTGATTTAAAAAAATGTTTGGTTAAAGACATATCCAGACCTCCCGATTGTTTCTCGGAACACAGTACCTCTTTACCACCATAATACATATAACATAATGATTTTTTCTAAAAACCACAAACAACGCTGCCAGCCCATGGCATCCCCCCCCAACCTCCTGCTTGCCTTCTCTGTTTCTGCCACATCAGTCTGGGATATATACCAAAATACCCACGGGATGAGGTCCACACAGCAGCCGCTACCCCAGAGTTGCCATCCCGGCTGCTGCACCTTGCCCTCTCTTGCGGCGTACCCAAATTAGCGATCTACCTGTCTATATGGCCTGCATGGGATTCAGCATGAAAAACAGAGGGCGGTTTCCCCCAAGAAAATACGTTTGCGACGCATGCCACCGGGCACTCGACACCTAGGCCTCCCCTTTCCCCCGGCCCAGCGGCCTCAAGCGTTGCAGCGTCCGTACACCTGTCTCTGGCACGGTCTACGCCACTGTATGGTGACGGTACCTCCCTGCAACACGTGCAACAACCTTTGGAAATAATGCTGGACACCCGTACGCGCACAATCAGGAACAAAAAAAACACCATGGGCCTGCCATGGTGTTTACGGTAGCGAAAACACAAAAATCAGGGCAAGGCATCAGCAGATCAGTACTCGCTGCCAGAGGCTGCACGGCCTTCCCGACAACACCCACGCACACACTTTTGGCATGCGCCAGCCCCACAACAAACTCTGTACAAGCTCCCCCGCCGAGTGGATTGCCGACTGCAACACGAAAAGAGGACAGCATCAAAAAAAAAAGGACCGCCCCGCTGAAGCCGCCAAGGCAGCGCCAGGCCAGCTCTGGTCCTCCCCTTTGCCCCTGCCAGCGGCCTGAAGCGTTGCAGCGTCCGTACGCCTGTCTCTGGCACGGCCTGCACACAAAACAGTCCATGGCCAGCAAGTTCTACAGTTGGTACTGCTTTCCCCAAATGCGTATTGCCGAGGCTTGATCAACCGGAATATCAAAGGTGAATATCTGCTTTATTGCGGCTTTTTCTGGCACAGTAATTTCAATGGGATTGTTTTTATGAGTTGATAAACCGATGGCATACCCATCTTTATCAATTGCCAGTATATTGTTTTTGTCTTTCAAGTTTATTATCCGAACAGGCCTATCACCACTGTTCACAAATCCGATCTTAATGTTAACAGATGTTTCATCGGCAGTGGACTTTTCCAAAACATTTACGACGAGAGAATCTTCAAGCTCTTTTTGATTGGATACAATTATTGCACCATGATCACTTTCACCAGATTTTCTCCCATCTGTGATTCCTTCTGTGATCCCTTCTGATACGCCAGTCCAGACATCCTTGCCAAACTTTACCACACCTGAAGTCACAGACTTTACAGAGTCAGAAACATCGCTTTTTCCTTCCTCTTGCAGAGCCATAACTAATATCGGCGCAAAAAACAGCATGAAGAATATTTTCTTCACTCTACACCTCTGTGTTGTATCACACCATATAAAAATAGTATTTGCATGACAGAAAAACTGCGACACTATTAATACAAAAACGCGGTAATCCTTAAGAGGCCCCCCATTTCAGGCATGCCACAAAACAAGCACACCCCCATGTACAGCTGCCCCTATGCCACAGAAGAAACCGCAGGCTTCTCCTACTCCAAGCGATAGGGCAACCGCAGAAAAAATTCTGTACCGTCGGCTGCATTACTTTCAAAAGACACAGAGCCCTTGAGATAGTTAGTCGCCAACAGACGCATGCTATAGGTGCCAAGCCCTCTGCCAGAACCTTTTGTGGAAAATGAACGCTGGAAGATCAACCACTTATGCTCATCAGGAATGACCGCGTCATTGGCGGTACTAAACTCTATGCCATCAGCAAGGGTACGGAAGCGAACCCGCACAAGCCCTCCAGGCTCTGAGGCTTCCAGGGCATTCTTCAGCATATTCATCATCACCCGACGCAGCAGCGTGAGATCAGTCTCAATAAATACCGTTTCTTCTGGCAATTCCAGATCAACACAAATATCACGAGCAATATCAAGCTGTTGAGCATTCTCCACCACATCCTGAACCTGTGTATTCATGGAAGCACGCGTAGACCGCACACTCAACTCTTCTGATTCTGCAGCCAGCAGCAGGCGCTGCGACATGATTTCGTCCACCAGGTCATTGGAAAAACGATGCATCAGCAGACTTTCGCCCTTCAGGTCAAGCGGTACTTCTTCTAGTATCATCTTTGCCAGGCTTCTCAGCCCGCCCGCAGTATTCAAAATATCGTGGAAGAATATACGCTCCAAGGCACGCCGCCGTTTTTCACCGCTGATATCATTCACGGCAAACAGCACAAAATGCTCGCCACCGATCACCAACGGCGAGGCACAAACCTTGAAATCCTGGGCAACCAGCATCTCGTCCAACTTGGAACTTATGCGGCACTCGGCTTCTTTGCGCTCTCCCTGGATTCCAGACAAAATGGCTGTCACAGCACCGCAGCTGGCGCACGCGGCTGCAGTCCCGCAACCGCCTTCGGCGCACGAATGCTCACATGAAAGCAATTCTCCCGGACGCAACCCGACCAGGCTGTCCACGCTCTCTCCCTTCAACAGGGCAAGAGCATGACGATTGGCAAATACAATTTGCCGATGCACATTCAAAACCATGACGATCTCTGTTACCGAGTCCAGCAACAGTATTAATCTTGAATCCTTGAATATACTACGCTGACGCTCCAAGTCCTCAGCAGAGGCCCTTTCAGCGGACGCAAACTCTGTTTTCATAGCCATATATGTGTCCCAGCGAATAAAAATACCCAAGACGAAAAATCTCAGATATATCTATAAATATCAAATAATTATCACAAATTAACATCCATAATATACCATAGTGCAAAAGTCCCTGTAAAGAGACATGCCTCCATAAAATCGCCATGCCCTGCAAAGACTCCGGCACAGCCTTGTGCCTTGTTATCAGGCAATACAGTCCGCAATGGACGCGGCGTGGTTGGGTGGACCAATCCCCTTGCCAGGCGCATACCCTTTGCGCAGGCAAAGATTCAGATAGGCTTGCGCGCTGACAACGGCCTGCCGCAAGTCACGCCCCCGCGCCAAAAATGTGGCAATGGCCGCGGCAAGGGTACAACCTGTACCATGGTTGTTGGGCGTCTCCACCTTGGGCTGCGGCATGGCCAAAGGCGCGGCATCTGGCACCCCTAGCCAGTCGACAAGGGTTTCTTTGCCTTCAAAATGGCCGCCCTTGAGCAACACAGCCGCAGCCCCCATGCCAAGCAATCTGCGTATGGCTTCTGCCACATCCTTTTCAGAATCAATGGTCATTCCTGCAAGCAGCTCTGCCTCTGGCCTATTGGGCGTAAGCAGACGGGCATGAGGCAGCATACGCTCTTTTAGTGCATCCACTGCATCCTCCTGCAACAGGCGGTGCCCGCTCTGGCTGACGCACACAGGGTCCACCACCAGGGGAAAACGGTCCTGTGGACGCATGGCCTCAAACACATCAGCCACGACTTCAATTATAGGAGTGGAAAACAGCATGCCGGTCTTGGCCGCCTGCACGGGAAACCCCTGTAACACTGTTTCAAGCTGCTGGCGCACAAAAGTCGGTTCAGGAGCATGAATACCCGTTACACCCAAACCATTCTGGGCGGTAAGTGCCGTGATCACACTCATGCCAAAGCCGCCCAGCACCGTCATGGTTTTCAAATCCGCCTGAATTCCGGCACCGCCGCCGGAATCAGAACCCGCAATGGTCAATACACACGGATTGTCTGCCATATATCCTCCCTGGCGCGCAGGATTCTGCCCGCACGATGTGCCGCAGCCTAGGCCACAGCATCCATAAGCATGTTATCACGATGCACAGCTTCGGTATACTGATGTTCGCCCAGTATTTCTGCCAATTTCTCTGTGTGGTGCCCCATGACACGCCGCAAATCCGCGGCAGAATAATTGCTCAGCCCCACGGCAATGACCGTTTTGCCCTGGCCAACGATACGCACCAGTGCACCGCGCCCAAAGCTACCCTCCACCTGCACAATACCCGCAGGCAACAAGCTTTTGCCTGTGGACAACGCTCGTTTCGCCCCCTGGTCTACCACAATGGCCCCCGAGGGCTCAGCATGATAGGCCAGCCAAAACTTGCGACGCGAGACCACCTTGCGCTCAGGGCGCACCCATGTGCCCGGCTCATCGCCTGCAAACGCCCTGACCATGGCGTCGGGCTTTTTGCCAGGCAGTATCAACGTGGGTACTCCCAACTGTGCCGCCCGGCGTGCAGCCAGCAACTTTGAATACATGCCACCAGACCCCACGCTGGTTTTTCCGCCACACATGGCCGTCAGGTCAAGGCTGTGCACATCCTCAATGCATTCCAGCACCGTGGCTCCGGGCGTAACGTCGGGGTTTTGAGCATATACACCGCCGGAAGATGTCAGATTGATAAAAAGATCTGCTTCCACCACATTGAGCAAAAGACTTGCCAAGCTGTCATTATCGCCAAATTCAAGCTCTTTTGTGGCTACGCTGTCATTTTCATTGACAATGGGTACAGTATGCCAGCCAAGCAACGCACCAAAGGTATTTCGGATATGCAAAAAACGAACTCTGCTGCGCAAGTCGTCTCTGGTCAGTAACATCTGGGCAGAAATAATACCGTGGTGTGCAAAAGCATTGTCATAGCAGTGCATCAATCGGCTTTGGCCCACGGCAGAAGCCGCCTGCCTGTGGGGCATACCCTGCAATTCACAGCATTGACGCAATACCGCGCGACCGGCTGCCACAGCCCCAGAGGAAACCAGCACCACATCCGTACCTCTGGCATGCAGTTGTGCAATCTGCGCCACAAGATTGTCCACTACGCCTGCATCAAGTCCAGTGCCCGAAGTCAGTACAGCACTACCAACCTTGACCAGTACCCTGCGGGCATTCCCAAGCACTTCTTCACGTTCGACACGCCAATCCATAGTCCACGCCTCCCGCCTTGAAACGGTACTATTCCCGTACCCAGACGACTTCCATGTCAAAAGACTCCTCGGGCTCGACCTCTGCCTGCGATGACGAATCAAGGGGCGTGTGCCGATCAAGGCAGGCAAGCATGCGCCACATCTCGTCAACCACCGCATCCACCCCTTCACCAGTGAGGGCGCTGATAAAAAACACGGTACGCCCTTCAGATGCTGCCCGGGTACGTAACGCATCAACCTGCTCCACCGGGCACAAATCTATCTTGTTAATCACCTGAATCTGCTCACGCTGGCCAAGGGTGGCATCAAAGCAACGCAGCTCTTCGTTGATCAGATCAAAGCCGGCCCATGGATCGTCCATATCCACATCTTCCACACTGAGCAAATGCACCAAAAAGCGGGTACGTTCCACATGTTTGAGAAAGCGATGCCCCAGCCCCTGCCCCTGGTGAGCGCCTTCGATCAAGCCGGGAATGTCTGCAATAACCATACGATTATCTGGAACATGCTCGTCAATCATGACACCAAGATTGGGCGTCAGAGTGGTAAAAGGATAGGCTGCAATCTTGGGTTTTGCCGCTGAGACCTTGGTGATAAACGTGGACTTGCCGGCATTGGGCAACCCCAGGAGACCAGCATCCGCCAAAATCTTTAGCTCAAGGCGCAACGACTTTGTCTCGCCCGGTTCGCCAGGCTGCGCAAAACGCGGTGCACGCATGGTGGAAGACTTGAAATGTTCGTTCCCCTTGCCCCCCCGCCCGCCATGGGCAATGACAATCATGGCATCCGGGCTGGACAGATCTGCAACAAGAGTTTCAGCCCCGGACTCGTCACGCGCAAAAACAAGGGTGCCCACAGGCAATTCCACCACAAAATCCTTTCCGCCGCGGCCATGCATCTGGCTGCCCTGGCCGGGTCTGCCGTTTTCTGCCTGATACAGACGCTTAAGGCGAAAGTCATACAGACTCAACAGCCGGGTAGAAGCTTTAAACACCACATCGCCGCCCTTGCCGCCGTCACCGCCGTCTGGACCGCCCTTGGGAATAAATTTTTCACGACGAAAAGAAACGCAACCATGCCCGCCGCTACCGGAAGTCACTGTGACCACCGCTTCGTCCACAAAACGCATACCAGCTACCCTGCTCTTATAAATCTGTGGCCTACACCCAAAGTCAGCCCCTTGCACCGCAGCAGTGCAAGCCTACCTGTCTGATGCCATACACCCCAAAAGGCATATGTACACCACCCGCCCGTGCTCCCTTATGCGCAAGGCACAGGGCGCAAGCTAGACAGATAAAAACAGGGGCGAAGGCCGCAGTAACGCGACATTCGCCCCTGTACGGCTTACCAGAAAACGCGTGACTATTGTTCCGCGGGCACAATGTGCACACGGGTCAATGTCTTTCTCTTGCGGATGTATTTTTCGTACTTCACCACACCGTCACACTTGGCAAACAGAGTGTAATCTCTACCCAACCCCACATTGTTACCGGGATGGATTTTAGTACCGAGTTGGCGGACAAGAATATTGCCGGCCAAAACTGTCTGACCGCCAAAACGCTTTACACCGCGCCGCTGGGCATTTGAGTCGCGACCGTTCTTGGAACTGCCGCCAGCCTTTTTATGTGCCATAGCTTGGGCTCCTTATCCTGATGCCTGTAATCAGGCAGTAATGCTTTTGATTTTCAGCGCGGTGTAGTCCTGCCGGTGCCCCTGCTTTTTGCGGGAGTCATTGCGGCGCCACTTGTGAAACGTGATCACCTTTTCGCCACGACCATGCTCAACAACTTCGGCTGTTACCTTGGCGCCTGCTACATGGGGAGCACCCACAGCAAACTTGTCACCACCAAGCATCAATACTGTATCAAAGGCGACTTCGCTACCAGCATCAACAGACAGCTTTTCTACAAAAATCTTGCTGCCTTCCTCAACGCGGAACTGTTTGCCGCCTGTTTCGATAATTGCGTACATTTCATACCTCCAATGGAATGGGGAGAGGCAGAGTTATCCTCTTTTTCAACACGCGTCAACAGCAAAATCCATACTTTCGGTATGCCATGCCGCCCTGCGGTGCGTTCAAATATTCAATTAAATGATGATACGGGTACCCGCACAAAAACGCAAGAGCCTTGACGGGGCTCCTTGTACGCAAGGACTTTTTCATATCCATTGCCCATGGGTATAATGTATCAATTATACAAAACATACAAAGCATTAACCATAAAAACCAGAAAAACTTTTTTAGACATGACAATCTATACAAAATTATGTATTGTGTTTTCAGTGTGTCTCATCTCGTGTCCGGGGAGAAGCACCGCACCCAAAGGCCCTCCCCCAAGGCTTGTTCTCCCCGGACCACCCTTTCTTTACTTTCTTCCCACATACGCCTGGTGACGTTTTCATTCTTCTTACAAGGTCTGCAATGCTTCCACATGATGTCAGTGACCCCTTGGCCGCTGTACTCTTGTTCTGCTCAAAAATCCGCGGTTCCACTCGCTTTTCGTTACTACTGGTGCATGCCAAATGCACACTGTTCAAAGCGCGTACACCCTTTCCGGCAAAGCATCGCCCGAAAAAAGCAGGCACAAGGTGCCCCTGCGCCTGCTTTTTTCGGTATACTCTCGTATGATCTCAGCGGGCATGGGGCATGCGGGCTGACCTTTCGCACACAACGCAGGTCATGTGCCTGCTCACCCATGGCTCTTCGCATTATTTGATTTTTGAGTATGGATACCCGGCTGCCCACCAGCCTTGGGAAACTTTTTTTGCGGGCAAGGGCATGTTCAAAAAAACACCACCATAGGCCCCCGCAGGGCTTTCTCTGGCAACCATATCCAGTCACGACGGCAGAGCTGCACCTCCATGGGCACTTGACAAGCGCCTGGGTGACAGCCCCCCTACAGCAAGGCAGCCCGCTTGCAAAATACTGGAGACAAGGAAAACTCCGACCACAGGCGACAGAGACTTGAAATTGCCTGTATCAAAGAAATGACGTAGCATATGAAGATATTTCAGCGTTACAGCAACCCCGTACCCAAGGGCCTACGGCAAACCAGAACTGACATCTGCCCTGCCGGAACCAGCGAGGGGTTGTCCAACAGCCCCATCATGTCCCCTGCACGGCAACCATGCGCAACGCGTACATGCCGTGATCTCCGGGCCAGCTGTTTTTGGGCCTGGGAAGTATGGAAAGGCCACCCAGACATACGGGCATGCCGGGCACGGTCAGGGCCATGCGTGCCTACAGCGAGGCTACGTGGCGTATTTTAATGATGGTCCAGGTGTTCGCCCTTGCGGATACGGTAACACGCTGCCCACAGGATAACGAAAAAATAAATGACAACAAGTCCCACGCCTATGAACCCTTGCGGTGTGGAGTACATGGCAACGTCGTACATTTCAGCAAACATGGCAATCTCCCGGTTACACTGTGAAGATACTCATCTGTGCCGGAAAACATGGCCCGCAGTCAAGGGGTCGCATACGCCCCGCAGCTGCTGCCGGAACCAGACAATAATGCAAAAAACACAGGTCATCCGACAAGGCGATATCATTACAGTGGAAATCCATGCGCTGTCCGGTGGGGGACGAGCCGTAGGCAGAGTGGACCGGCTGGCTGTTTTCATTGCCGGTGCGCTCCCCGGGCAGACAGTTTCTGCACGCATAACCGCCTGCAAAAAACGTTTTGCCGAAGCAGAGCTGCTCCATGTACTGACAGCTGCCCCCAATGAGATAGACCCGTTTTGCCCCCACTTTCAGCAGTGCGGCGGCTGCGCCTGGCAACATATGCCTTATGCAGAGCAGCTGCGCTGGAAGCAGCGCATTGTCACAGATGCCTTGGTCCGCATCGGCAAATACGCCGCACCCGAGACAGCACCGCCTCTTCCTTCTCCCCGCCAATATTTTTTTCGTAACAAAATGGAATTTGCCTTTGGCCAGGACCATGCGGGGCGCCTTTGCCTGGGGCTGCGTGCCAGGGGCTCGCATCAGATTGTTGAAGTAACGCAGTGCCGTCTGCAATCAGAACGCACCATGCAGGTGCTTAAGCTGGTACGACAGCAGGCCCGTGCCTCGGGTCTTGCCGCATGGACCCCTGAAAAAAACTCCGGCTTTTTCCGCCATCTTGTTATCCGGGAGACACAGTCCACCGGGCAGTGTACAGTGCAACTGATTACTGCTCCCGGCAGGCCGCCCTGTCCTGCTGGGGCCATATTTGGTAAAGAGCTTGGTGCCGAACTGCTCAACGCTGGCCTTGGGGTAAGCGGCTATACCCATGCCGCAAGAGAAGACCACGCGCAACTGGCCAAAGCCGAAAGAACCCTGCACAGTATGGGCGAAACCCACCTTGTGGAACATATCGGCAAAAACAAGTTCCGCCTGTCTCCTGATGCCTTTTTTCAGACCAATACCAGTGCCACAGAGCTGCTCGTCCGTACGGTGCTTGAGTACGCCCGCCCAACGGGCATTGTCTGGGATATGTACTGCGGCGTGGGTTTGATGGGGTTATCAGCTGCGGATATGGCCGACCATGTCGTGGGGTTTGAACTTTCGCCACAGGCGGTACAGGACGCCCGCAACAACGCCACATTGCAAGGACATGACAATGCAACCTTTTTTGCAGGCGACCTGCGCCACAGCATGGCAAGACACCCCGCAGATCCCCATGTGGCCATTACGGACCCGCCCCGTGCGGGCATGCATCCACAGGTGATCAAAGCCCTGCTGCAACGCGCGCCCAAACGCATTGTCTATGTCTCGTGCGACCCGGCAACCCTGGCGCGCGACCTTGCCGCACTAGATGCAACATACAAACTCTGCCAGGTGCAGCCTGTGGATATGTTCCCGCACTCTGCACATATTGAAACCGTTGCATTGCTCACACACCGGTGATAAAAGTAGCGCCCGCAGATGATAAAAAGCACATGCCCGCCTCGGCGCCCCGTTGACTTGGCCCCTCGGGCATGGTATAGTATGCCCTAATTTGTGAAGGAATGCACGAACCAGATGTCATATACTCTGCCGGGTCCGGCGGTATAACACGGTATGCCTGTCATGTTCTTTAAAAAGTTCAAACTCGACAAAAGCAGTACCAATGCCTTGGGCTTGGCAGGCATCATGGGATTGCACATGGTCACGCATACCTTTGTTGGTGGCGTGGCAGGCTACTATCTTGACAGATGGCTGGAGACCAAGCCATGGTTGTTGATAGTTTTTTTGCTGCTTGGTGTCAGTGCCGGATTCAGAAGTGTATTCCAAGACACACAAAAGTTGTTGCAAAAACAGGCAAAAAACGATGCTGAAAAACATCATACAAGGGATTGATGCATACCTGTGGCGTAAAGGCCTCAAAGCGCATGAGCCCCGCGTACTTGCCCGCAACCAGACACTGTTGACAGCCGGATTTATTTTGTTGGCAGCAGGACTGGGCTGGAAATTTCCATGGCTGTGCTGGCTGGCTGTAAGTGCCGGGCTGGCCACATGGAATTTTTACTTGTTGGCACGATGTATTCAGCAACTTGCCCTGGGTACGTTTACAAAGGCCATTGTGCTGGAGCTGCTGTGCAGTTTCTACGGCAGACTGGCTGTAGCCGGCGGTGTCATCGTCGGTCTGACCATTGGCTTCAAGGCGTCGCCCGTTGCGCTGCTTGCAGGGTTTTCAACGCCCATGGCCACCGTGTTGTTCTGGACGCTTTCCAGGGTAACCGGGCATAACATCAAGGAGGCATGAGGGAATGGCAAGCGGACTGCCGCATCCGGTACTCCTCAGTGACCTGGCAGGACTGGGTTACATTACTGTCGGCGGACAAGTCGTCGAGTTCAAACATGTTTTCTATACATGGATAGTCATGGGCCTGTTATTTGCCACAGCTTTTATCGTGCGCGGCAGGCTTCAGATGAACCCCGGTAGACTGCAAAACGTCTTTGAAGTAATGATAGGCGGACTTGAAGAGTTCGTCGTTGGCATCACCGGCGAAGACGGTCGCAAGGTTTACCCCATACTCATCGTGTTCTTTTTGTTTATTCTTTGTATGAACCTCACGGGGCTCATACCCGGATTTGACGCTCCCACAGCCAACATCAATACCACTGCCGCCCTGGCGCTGGTCTGTTTCATCTACTACAACTATATCGGCCTGCGCCGCTGGGGGCCCGGCTATATCAAACATTTCATGGGGCCCATATGGTGGCTTTCACCGCTCATGTTGCCTTTGGAACTCATCAGCCATTGCGCGCGTCCGCTTTCGCTTTCCCTACGTTTGTTCGGCAACATTCGTGGTGAAGAAATCGTTTTGGTACTATTCTTTGTCATGGCACCTGTTTTGGGCACCATTCCCATCTATTTCCTGTTTATCCTGGCCAAGACGCTACAGGCATTCATTTTCTTCATGCTTGCCACAATCTACCTCAAAGGCTCTCTGGAGCATGCCCACTAGTGGGGGAAATGGTCTTTGACCAACAACATAATGTACACCTAGGAAGGAGCTATCATGCGTAAACTTTTGATGATCACCCTGAATACTCTGGCCATTCTTTCCGTTGCCTCTGTGGCCTTTGCGGCAGAATCCCAAAGCGCCGGCGGCCTGACATTCTTTGGCGCAGCCATTGGTATGGCCATTGCCGCTGCAGGCTGCGGTATCGGTCAGGGCATGGGCCTGAAAGGCGCATGTGAAGGCACTGCCCGCAATCCCGAAGCCAGTGGTAAAATCATGGTTTCTTTGATTTTGGGTCTGGCCTTTATTGAATCCCTGGCCATTTACGCACTTGTGGTAAACCTGATGCTGATCCTCTAAACAATCCCAGAGTTTTCATGTTATAAGGCCGGGGCTTCCCGGCCTCTTTTGTGTGGAATCTCCCCATTTTTTTGTGCGTTATTTATTTCACATTTATCTCCAACCGTAGTACTGTTATTTCATGAACGTAAAAAGTGAACATATTCCCCGTGCCACCATCCAGCGCCTTGCCATGTATGTCCAGGTGCTGGAAAGCCTGTTGCAAGAGGGTGTGGAAGTCATATCCTCAGGTCCGCTGGCACGGGCCTGCAATGTCAATGCTTCTCAGATTCGTAAAGATCTTGCCTATTTTGGCGAGTTTGGTGTCCGGGGAGTGGGCTATCATGTAAAAAATCTCATTGCATCCATCAGCAACGCGCTGGGAGTTGATCGCCAGTGGAATACCGTGCTTGTAGGGGTGGGTAACTTGGGCCGTGCCCTGCTTAACCACAAGGAATTCAAGCTGCGGGGGTTCCATATCGTGGGGGCATTTGATTGCGACCCCTTTAAAATTGGCGAAGAGATTTCTGGGCTGGAAGTGGTCTGCACCAAACGCCTGAAAGAACGTATCCACGACCTTAATGCAGAAATAGGCATCATCACCACCCCGCCCGAACGGGCACAGCGCGCTGCAAACTATCTTATTGAAGCGGGCATAAAAGGTATATTGAACTACGCCCCGGCCCGTATACACGTGCCGGATGATACCTTTGTAGAATATGTGGACTTTTTCCACTATCTATACGCGTTGTCCTTTAATCTGACCTTTAACAAACGCGGCTAGCAGTTGGTTGGGCCGGGGGCTGCCCCACGGCTGCTACCCACGGCCTTGTTTGCAGACAAGCAGTTTCAGGATACCCAATGACTAGACACGCCATTGCCCTGCTTACGGACTTTGGCCTTGCCGACCCTTATGTGGGGCAGATGAAAGCGGTACTGGCAACCCTTGTGCCCCACGTTTCCGTGTTGGATCTTTGCCATAACATACACGCACACGACATTGACCAGGCTGCGCTCTTTTTATCTGCCAGTTTTGCGTACTATCCACCGGATACACTTTTCATCACCGTAGTGGATCCCGGCGTGGGCACAACGCGCAGACTCCTGTATGTAGAAACCTCTGAGTACGGCTTTCTAGCACCGGATAACGGTGTACTCGGTCCCATCATTACCGAGCATCCAACGCATATCTGGCAGATTACCCCCCACGCCGAACAACTGGCGTTTGCCTGCCTGCGTCACAAAGACCTGACCCTGCCTCTGCATGCTGCAACAAACAGTGCCCCCTGTCATGGTCCCAAGGGCACCCCCTACTCTTTTTCTCAGGTACCCTATGGTACTGTGACGGACGAGCCCAGTGCCACGTTTCACGGCCGAGATATCCTTGCTCCCCTTGCAGCGCTCTTGTGCCACGGAACTTCTCCAGCGCAGGTGGGGCACCCCATTGCACAGGAAGACATCGTACCTTTTCGCCGTGGCACAGCCACCGGTGATGCGCGGCACTTCAAGGCCTTTGTCCTGCATATTGACCGATTTGGAAATATCCAGACCAATGCCCCCAGCCTGGAATGGCTACCAGTTATCAGAGGCTGGCCCGGCGCAATGGTACAATGCGGAGACAGACAGTACCCGTTGCACATTGTACACACCTACGACAACCTGTCCTCTCCCACCCCCAACATGTCCCCTGCCAATGGCTGCCCCATGGGCTTGCTGCCCTCCAGTCAGGGAATGCTTGAAATTGCCTGTAACACCGCCTCTGCCGCAGCTGTGCTGAATGTTGCCCCGGGCGATTCGCTTGCAGTCTATGCTGCAAGACGTTAGAGACTGCTCATGATGTCGCATTTTTTTCGCTTTCGCCTGCTACTGCACGCCGAATTGCAGGTGCTCCTGGATGGTCTGGCATTCATGACACGACTATGCCCGGCCCGCTCTGTCACACCGGATACTCTGGCCGCCACCATGCCCCGTATGCCCCTGTTCGGGCTCGTGGTGGGAGCGGTCTGTGTCGTCCCCCTGTGGCTCGGCGCGGCACAGGGGCATGCACTTGTACAAAGCTGGCTGTATGTGGCCGCAAGTGCGTGGTTGACGCGGGGCTTGCACTGGGACGGCTGGGCCGATCTATGGGATGCGTGGGGCAGCCAGGCGCAAGGAGAGCGTTTCTGGAATATTATCAAAGACAGCCGCATGGGGGCCTTTGGCGCCATGGGTATTGTTCTCGGTATGGGGGGATGCATGGCAGCCGCCACAGAGCTACTGCGTACAGCACCCCATGCACATGCTCTGGACACACTGTTATGGGCACCTGTCTTGGGTCGTAGTGCCTGTGTCATACTCGCGCGGTGTGGTACGAAGGCCAGTTGTTCCACACTGGGCAGACAATTTATTGAGGGAGCAACCCCGCAGGCCCTCATTATCAGTACGGCCCTGTGTATCGGGCTTGGGCTGGGTCTGGTGGGTGTCAGAACTTTGATCATCTCAATGGGTATACTTGCCCCTGCGCTGGTGCTTCTTGCCCGGCTGGCCCGCAGGCAACAGGGGCTCAACGGTGACTTTCTGGGGGCAGTCATCATCTGGGGCGAACTTTCTGCCTTACTGGGTGCGGTTATGGCCTGATCTTTGCTATCCATCGTATGACAGGCCCATGTACCGCCCTGTGCGGCTGCACCGGTTCTTCATGGGTTCAGCGCACACCAATTCAGGAGTATTGTTTCATGCCAGGCCCGTTTGCGTTTAAGTTGCAACAAATTCTGACATACCGCACGCAGCTTGAAGAGCAGGCAAAGATGTTGTTTGCCAAAGCGCAACACGAGTATCAGACCCAGGCGGCACATGTGGAAACCTTGCGGGAAACGTTGGACACGCATATGGGGCAACTGTATGCCGACCCCACCATGTCTCAAGCTGACCGGTGGCTCGCCCATAACTATATACAGGCCGTCAAACAGGATATTCAACGCGCGGAACAGCGCCTGCTGCAACTGGCACAAGAACTGACACGCGCAAGGCAACGACTCATCCAATGCTCGCAAGACCGCAAGTTACTGGATACACTAAAAGAAAAACAGGCAAGGCAGTACCGTCATGAAGAAATGCGTACCGAACAACACACCAATGACGAAACAGCCACACTTCGTTATCGGCCTCCGTCTTTCTAAGCTGTGCAAATGGCTTTTTTTGGCAGTGAGCATAAAGCTGAGCGTGCTCGCCCTCGTGATGTGGAACGGACCAGTGGCAGCTGTTCCCCTGCCGAAACAGCAAGTATCACAGACCGCTCTTTCTACAGCCCCTGTAGACTCACCTACTGCCCCCGCCCCAGCGCCCTTTGTTACCGGTCCCATATTGCTCTCTGCTGCTCCGGCCATGGCGGCTGAAGAACCCGCCGCTGAAGCCGGCACTGATATCAGCATGCAACGTGAGGCTCTTTTGCGCAAGGCAGATGAGCTGAACCGGCGCGAGGCTGACATGCGCAAGCTGGAGCAAGATCTGGACAAGAAGCTGCAAGACTTGCAGGCCCTGGAAGCACGTCTGAAAAAAATGCTGGAAAACGCTAACGAAGTTAAAGATAAAAAATTGCAACACCTGGTGGATGTCTATTCCAACATGAAAGCAAAACAGGCTGCCACTGTATTGGAAACCCTGGACGAAAAAATTGCCGTCAAAATACTGGCAGGCATGCGTGGCAGACAAGCCGGTGAAATTCTCTCTTTTGTCAATGCCCAAAAGGCAGCCCGCCTTTCTGAAGCGCTGACCAAAATGCAACTCCCCTTTGAGTAGCCATGGCGCGTATCAAGCTTGTCATTGCCTATACAGGCACGGACTTTGTGGGCTGGCAGATACAGTCTGCCGGCCTTACCCACCTCTCGTGCAGTGCAGGCGGCCAGCGTACCGTGCAGCAGGCATTGGAACAGGCCGTCTATGCGATGCTGGGTACTCCGGTACGCATACATGGTTCCGGGCGCACCGACTCCGGTGTACACGCCGAAGGCCAGGTGGCCCACATGGATGTTCCTGATGCCAAAGCAATGCTTGACTGGCGGCGGGCGCTCAATGCCCACCTGCCCAAGGATATTGCCGTGCTGGATGCACGCGTGGTGAGCAATGCGTTTCATGCCCGTTTTGATGCCATAAAAAAACGGTATACCTACCGACTATGGCTCTCAAGAGACTTTGTACTACCCCAACGCCGCCCTTTTGTGCATGCCGTGGGGCAACTTGACATCGCAGCCATGGACGCTGCTGCCAGGCATATGACTGGTCGACAAGATTACGCATCAGTCCAAAACGCCGGCACAGATCCCAGCAGCACCATACGTACCGTATACGCCATTACCCGCACGGAAGCTTTTTTTGCAACCAATGGCACAACAGACCACACGCCCATGCCCCTAGAGCTGGCGTGGCATTTTGAGGCTGACGGATTTTTGAAGCAGATGGTGCGTAACATGATGGGTTTATTGCTGTGGGTGGGTACCGGTAAATGCCACCCTGACCAGATTCCCGCCATCATGACGTCCCGTGACAGGGCACAGGCTGCACCCACGGCTCCGGCACACGGCCTGACCCTGAAATATGTCCTGTATCCGCCTCATACCCTGCCCTCAGAAGATGAGCGCCTCACACAACACGGTGTACCACATACGGCAAAAAAACAGGCCTGACGTTCCAGACCATTTTGCTGCGGTGCACCCATGCCTGAACACGACACTTTTTGAGCCGACATTTTTTAAGAATATAGCGCGTACACGCCCCGGGCATAATCAGGTATAGTGCGGTTCTTCTTCGCGGATGACCTGAAAGGCCTTGTTGGCCTTAACAATACCGCTGACACCCCAGAACTTGCGTACCCCTTCCACCGAAGCCTCAAGCAGGTCGTCTGCATCCGTATCCAGCAGCAGGACATCCCCCACTTTCAGACGCAGTAGCTGGTTACCAGATATTTTTGTCTCGCCAAAACGCACTTTCATTTCCACAGGCGTTTCCAGCAGACGTTCCTTCAACCGCCCCACCCAAGCATGGTCCACTTCAAGGCGTTCTGTCTGAAAACTGGCGTGCAGCTTGGAGCGAATAGGCTCAATGGTGGCATAGGGCAGACACATGATCAGCGAACCAATGGACGACTCAAGCTCTACTTCAAAGGTAATAACAACCACCACGTCACTAGGCGGTACAATGGCTGCAAACTGCGGGTTGATCTCAGAACGTACCAACTCAAGGTTTACCTCATGCACAGGTCTCCATGATTCTTCCAGGTTATCCAGCGCAACCTTGATCATCCTGTCCACAATGGCCTGCTCAATGCGGGTGAATTCACGGCCCTCAATCTTGGGCTGGCTGCCCGCACCACCAAAAAAATTTTCTACCAGCGCAAACACCAGACGAGAGTCCACCACCAGAATGGCATTGCCACGCAGCGGCTCCATTTTAAAAATGTTAATACTGGTAGGAACCGGTAACGAACGCATAAAGTCGCCGAACTTAGTCATGTCAATGGATATGGGGTTCAATTCCACCCGTTTGCGTACGGCATTACTCAGGGCATTGGTGCATAAACGGGCAAAACGGTCATTGACAATTTCAAGTACCGGCATACGCCCGCGGATAATCCTGTCCTGGTTGGCCAAGTCAAAAGCCACAATGCCAGAATTATCCTCTGGTATGTCGGCCTCTACTTCTATCTCGCCGCCGGAAAGCCCCCGCAACAGGGCATCCACTTCATCCTGCGCCAATATTTTGTTCATGCTCTGGAACCGGCTCCGTGTTGCTTTGGGCATCTACCCCATAAAACATCATACCCCGCGTCAAAACCGCGGTGGGTAACGTACTGCATACAGCAATGACATGCACAATCAGTGCCATATTTTACACTCTGACCACTGACAAGAATGCTTCGGGGCATCTCCCCCTGCCCCCACCCCAAAAACGCCAGATACTCTGTAAGGCACAGGTAGCCTGCTTACCTGCCCCCTTACCTCGGAACAGCCTATTTACCCCGTAGCAAAGATTCAGGAAAAAAACACTCCTGACTACTCTTTGCCCCGAGGTCTGCCCCGTCCCCTTCAACATCTTCAGTAGGGCCATCCACGTTGTGCAGATTCTCGAGCAGCAGCGTTTTTTCTATACTCTCAAGCTCTGCACACATCGCCCGTTCGCGTGCCCGCAACATTTTCACCTGCCCAAGAGTCTCTTCTGTACGCAGTTCAAGGCTACGCTGCTCCTGCACCAGTGCCCGTATGGTCCGCACATTTCTTGTCGTAAGTATCTGATTTATCGCCACTGCGGCAATGGCCAGCGAAAAAATAACAATCACCGTCACAAAGAGTGCCATAATCATGCCCCACCGGGCCATGCCCGAAGTTCAGTCATGCACATGTTGTTGTATAATTTACGTACAACATGCATAGTGTTAGCGTACAATATTCCACATCGCAACAGTAGATCAGGTCACTTGTCCACGCCATCCATCCGTCTGCACAGATACTTTGAACTTTGCAGCGTAGTCAGGTATACGACCTATATAACCTCTGCCCGCCCACATAGCGCAGATACGTATCCTTGGCGGGCAGAGCTTTTATCATCCGACGGCGCGTCCTTTCCAGCCGTCATGCAGCGTGTCCACAGCGTTTTCCACTGTGCGGTACAACGGGGCTCTTAGTATGGATAATATCACCGTAACCACATATGATAAAAAAATCTTTTCGTTGCCATTTCAACCAGAAACGTCTCTGGCGTATATGATCTATACCAGTGGGCATGTGCCGGCCCCACCGATTTGTTCCAGCCTTGGCCTTTGCGGACAATGCCGCATGCGCATCAGTCCTCCTCCGCCACCATGCCCCGAAGACCTGCAATATTTTTCGCAAGCCCAGCTGATCCAAGGCTGGAGGCTGGGGTGTCGCCATACCGCAAGCCGCGGCATGTATGTGCATGTACCGGCCATTGCCGTTATGCGCCACTACCAATGCCTTGCCTCCGCCACACGGCAATATCAATGCCTTGACGCCCTTGAAGGGCCTCTGACTCTCGCCGTGGATCTTGGTACCACCAGTCTGCATTGGGCCGCCGTATACAAACAGGCAACCCAGCCCCCCCCACTCATTGCCCGAGGGCAAGAATTCAGCCCGCAAATGGGCGCAGGCAGTGAAGTCATGTCGCGCCTGGCAGCAGCCCGTACCCAGGCAGGACGCCTTCGCCTGGCACAACTGACACGATTGCGGCTGGCAGAAATCATAGCCCAGGTGCAAAGAGACACGGGTCGCGAAATAACCGAGCTCTGCATCGCCGGTAATACGGCCATGACCTATATCCTGTTGAACCATCCGGTGGATGGACTGGCCAAGGCGCCTTATTCCTTAGATTTTCAAGGGCATGAAACCATGCAACTCGCCCTGGAGTCGCCGGAGGGCGCTTCTCGGGTGCACGGTGCTCCACAAAAGCAAGACCCCCCGCAAGCGCATCACCTGCCTCCTGCGTATATTCCCCCGCTACCCGCAGCATTTGTAGGGGGCGATATCAGTGCAGGCATAACGTTTTTACATGCCACCCGGGCAATAAAGTATCCATTTCTCTTTGCAGACCTTGGCACAAACGGTGAGTTTGTACTGGCCCTCTCGCCGCATGAGTCGTTTGTCGCCAGTGTGGCCATGGGGCCGGCCCTGGAGGGCATTGGTCTCACCCATGGTTCCGTAGCACAAGAAGGAGCAGCCACTGCATTTCGCCCCAGCCCCAGAGGACTTGTACCACAGGTACTGGGGGCAAATGGCAACATACTGCCCGAAGGGCTGAGCAAGCCCAACCCCATGTTCAGCATCAGTGGCACGGGGTACCTTTCGCTTATCCATGCCCTGCTGCGCATGCATGTACTTAATGCAGAAGGCATGTTTGAATCTGAACCGCCCACCCCTCTGGGACGACGCATAGCACAGCGTGTCTGCCCGCCCAAAGATTATCACCATGGCGGCTCGTGGCTCCCCCTTGAAAATGATATCGCCCTTTTTGCCCGCGACATTGAAGAGGTACTCAAGGTAAAAGCCGCCTTTTCGCTTGCCCTGGAGCAGCTGCTGAGCGAAGCCTCTTTACCTACCTCCGAGGTGCGCTGTGTATACCTTGCGGGCGCATTGGGACAGCACGCCTCTCCCACTGACCTGTGTGGGTTGGGTTTTTTGCCTCCTGAACTTGGCCAGCGTACCGAAGTTGTGGGCAATGCCTCGCTCCAAGGTGCCATATACCTGTTGACACACCCGGAATTCCGCGTATGGGTTGCAGAGTGGGCCGCAGGCATCAGGCTTGTGGACTTGACGGCCATGCCGGACTTTACCACAGCCTATATGCGTCATATGCGTTTTTCATAACTATGTACCAGACAACACTTACCCCTCCTCCGCCCCATGTGCTTGAAGCATTGGGCAATTATGACCGTCTGCTTGACACAGTAGCCCCCCCGAAGCCCTCACATCGCCGGGCCTTGCCCCATGCCATCCGCGATCTGTCCCGCCTGCTCACCAGCGAGCGCACCGACATGCACAAAGGATATTGGACCACACCAGCCCGGCACAGCGCTTATATACGCTATTTTTTACCATGGAATCTGTACCGCCTGGCATGGCTGCTTCCGGGGTTGGAGCTTGGGTTTACCGCTGCTGAGCCTTTGATACTTGATGTGGGCAGCGGGCCACTGACCATGGTGCAGGCGCTATGGCTCACAAGGCCGGAACTGCGCACCATGCCGCTGACCATTGTCTGCGCCGATATGTCCATCAAACCCATGGAAACAGGCCTTGCCCTGCTCAAATCCATGGCCAGTGCAACCGGGCAGAAGATGCCATGGCGCATATCACTACTCCGTACGCCGCTGGAATCAGCCTTGCGCACATATGCCGGCCGGGTGGACCTGCTACTCAGCGCCAATGTGCTTAACGAGCTACGCCCCGGCAAATACCGCAACCAAGAAGAACGTATGGAGTCCATTGCCCAGAGTATGGCCGGTACACTGCGCCCCCATGGCCGCATGCTGCTGCTTGAACCGGGAACACGCCACGGCGGCCAGACTCTGGTACAGGCTCGCGACGCTCTGATGCGGTACGGATGTGCCCCACTGGCCCCGTGCCCGCACTATGCCCTATGCCCCATGCCGGGTAAACATAACACCCCGTGGTGCCACTTCACCATGTCGGCAAACCAGGCACCACACTGGTTACGCGTACTATCTACCCACGCCCGGCTAGAAAAACGCAGTGCCAGCCTGGGGTATCTGGTCAGCCAAAAAGCACATTTTGCCAAAACGCAGCCCGACCCAAACACCACAGATACGTCTCTCATGGAAGGACACCGCGTATCCCATCCCCCTACCCGGGTATGGGGCGAGCTAGACCCGGCTGTTGTCAAAACGCTTTTTCCCAAGCGAGACGAACGGTTGGCTCGTGTCATCTCTGAAATGTTTTCTCTGCCTGACCAAGGGCAGCAAGGCCAGTATGCCTGCTCCGGCAGGGGGCTGCTCTTGTTGCCTGGCTCCCATCGGATTCCTCCGGGCTCTCTTGTTACCGTGTGCCCAATACTTGATGCCCACGGAATTCCTGTGCGCGATAAAAAATCCGGTGCCCAGTTGGCCACGCCAGACACACCGCCCCATGCTCCTCATGGGCACTCCCATACCCGGCCACAACCTGCGCCCCCCCGAACCAGCCACGCGCCGCATGAGAGTCGCCCCCGGAGCACCAGGCGCACAGACACCAGACGCCGGTAGCCCAACTGGCCCCGGGCCTGTTCATGTAGTCCACCATCTTACTCCGACATGCCATGCAGATTATTGACCTGGGGCTCATACCCTATACACAGGCAGAAAAAATACAGCGCCAGCGGGTCCGCCAGGTGGCCCAAGGGGCAGAAGACACCGTATACCTGCTGGAGCACCCCAGTGTTATCACCTTGGGCCGCAACGGCGGACGTGAGCACTTGCACCTTGATCCAGAAACACTGTATGACATGGGGGTAGAGCTGATACAAAGCTCTCGCGGCGGCAATATTACCTGCCATTTTCCCGGGCAGCTTGTGGCCTATCCCATAGTGCGTATAACTCCCCGCAGAGGTGGCTTACGGGCCTTGTTCCATGATCTGGAAGAAGTGATCATCCGTACTCTGGCCTGCTTTGGTCTGCACGGCCACCGCCACACCGGGCGGCCCGGCGTCTGGATGGAAAACAGAAAAATCTGCTCCATGGGCATTGCCATGCAGCATTGGACCTCGTATCACGGGCTGGCACTCAATGTCTGCCGTGACATTACCTTATTTGACGCCATTACCCTGTGCGGCCTGCCCGATGCCAGGCCCACATCCTGTCATGCCGAGCTTGACGACGACACCCTGACAGTGCAGGAGGTAAAACATGTCTGTGCCGAACAGTTCCGAGCCGTCCTTGCGAATTCCCCCATGGCTGCGCACCAGAATTCCCTGTGACCAGACTTATATACAGACCAGCCAACTGATGGATGAGCTGCACCTGCACACTGTCTGTCGCTCTGCAAAGTGCCCCAACATGTTTGAATGCTTTTCCAAGCATACTGCCACCTTTCTTATCTTGGGATCGGCCTGTACACGCAACTGTACGTTTTGCAATATTGAACATGGGCATGCTCCATCACCGGATCCGGACGAGCCGGTTCGCGTGGCCCAGGCCGCACAACGTCTAGGCCTTGCCCACGTCGTTGTCACCTCGGTCACCCGCGATGACCTGCCCGACGGTGGTGCTGCACATTTTGCCGCCACCATACATGCCATACGTGCCGCACTGCCCCACTGCACAGTAGAAGTGCTGATTCCCGACTTTCAAGGCAGTATGGCAGCGCTGGACACAGTGCTGAGCGCCGGTCCCCATGTGCTGAACCATAATGTGGAAACAGCGCCCGCGCTTTATGACCATATCCGCCCCCAAGCCGACTATGCCCGTAGCCTTGAGCTGCTTACCCGTATAAATGCACGCGGCTACACGAGTAAAAGCGGACTCATGGTAGGCCTGGGAGAAACAGACGGACATGTTCGTGGCGTGTTGGATGACCTTGCCGCCATTGACTGCCACATTGTGACCATCGGTCAATATATGCGCCCTTCGCGCAGGCATCTGCCTGTGGCCCGCTACGTGCACCCCGAAACCTTTGCGGCCTATGCCTCTTATGGCACCGAGCAGGGTATCGCCCGGATATTCAGTGCTCCGCTGGTACGCAGCAGCTACAACGCCGCCGCATTTGTGGAGCATACCCCTGATGCCCTGTGAACGGCACACCATGGGCAACACTTTTGCTCCAGACTTCAGCCTGCCCGAGATGCCACTATCCCAGGGTATATCAACAGCATCAAAGCGTTACCCTGCCCAAGGCAGTATCTGCCTGTGGCCCGTTAGGTGCACCCCGAAGCCCCGCAAGCCAACCTGGTCCATAGTCTGACCGATACATGATCGATGACTGACAGGCTCCTTCTTTGCACCGCCATGTAATACGTTCTGCATGTAGCTGCCCTGCTGATGCCCATTGTGCATTTTCTTCAAAGAAATCAGCCCTTTTTCGAGCTGTACCTTAATGCCACCTTGGGCACTTGCAAGCAAGCGGGGCTTGCAGTACAAAAAATGTATGATATAAAAGGTCTTGCATGTTTCAAAATATTCAAACGAGCGATGGCCTTTGGATGCCTGTGCAAAACCGGAGCATCCAGCCTGCGTTACCTGTTTGGGTAGTATCTAAAAAACATGGGTAACGGGTCGGCTTTTGTGCTGGGGCTTTTCAACGTGGGGTATATGAAAAATAGTGCATCAGGCATCACGGTAAGGCAGCTCTATCTGTCATATCTTGATTTGCGACAGACAGCGTGACCGTAAAAGATTCCGCAGGACTTTTCTCAAAAAACAGAACAGCCTGCAAAACAGTCGGGTAATGAAAAAGGGCCTGCGTTTTTTGCAAGCCCTTATAATGACATGGTGGGCCATCAGGGACTCGAACCCCGAACCAACTGATTAAGAGTCAGCTGCTCTACCAATTGAGCTAATGGCCCGTGTGCGTATGATCTGTGGCACACGGTGTATTGTGGAATACATCGTGATGTCAAGTGACTTTTTATTCCTCAAGGATTTCCATCATGCTCTCATACCGTTCTCAGCTACTCTCCATTCTCTGCTTCTGCGTATGCAGCATGTTGGCCCTCTCTTTGCCCGCCCCCGCACAAGCCACCACAGATGCGACACTACTTGAGGTAGAAAGTCAGGCTTTCAGCGTCAGTGCAGAAGGTCTACAAGGTCGGCTGGCCGTAATTACGCTTACCCCTGCCCAAGGGTATTATTTTTATGCCGCAGACCCCGGTGCCACAGGGCGCCCCGTGGAAATAGTCGCCCGCACAGAAGATGTGGAACGGCAGGTCCTCTACCCCAGGGGGCAAGCCAAGCCGGATATCTTTGATCTCTCGCTTTTTGCCAATGTGCATACAAACGCAACCCGGTTTTATGTGCCACTCCCCGATGAAGATACTGGTTCACTTTTTTGGACAGCCTCGGTGCTCATGTGCTCTGCCACAAATTGTCAGCCCGTTTCCCGCGAGGGAGTCACTGCCGTTTCCAAGCCGCTGCCCCGGGCCGAAGCGCAAGGATGGTGGCCGGAATACGTCACATTGCGCCAGCATGACACCCCCAGCTTTTCCCCATCCCGACAGCCTGCCGTGTTTGCACGAGACACCGTGCAGACCGACTGGGATTTTACCCCCCACTATTTTCTGGAATCGCTGGAAGTAAAATCTTTGACAAAAGCCCTGTTGTTGGGCCTGATTGCCGGTTTTATCCTCAACTTCATGCCATGCGTACTGCCTGTGGTCAGCCTCAAACTCTCCACGTTGCTTTCCGCGGGCAGCATGCAAGACAAAACACAACGCATACGCCACTTCCGACGACACAATATCTGGTTTGCTGCGGGCATCCTGTGCTTCTTTTTACTCTTGGCACTGCTACTAAGCGCTGCGGGCCTTGTCTGGGGAGCTGCGTTTCAAAGTAAACCCCTGGTCAGCGCCCTTGTGGTCCTGGTTTTTGCCCTTGGGCTCAGTATGTTCGGGGTCTTTCACCTGCCGGTGCTGGACCTGAAAGCCGCTCATGCAGAGAGCAAAGGCTTCTCACGTGGGCAGGCATTTTTCACCGGTATGACGGCAACGCTGCTGGCAACCCCCTGCTCCGGGCCATTTCTCGGAGGTGTGCTGGGCTGGGCGTTTGTCCAGTCTCCCCTTGCCTTGACCGCTGTGTTTTTCGGAGTAGGTCTGGGTATGGCGCTTCCCTATCTGGCCATGGCTGCATATCCATCATTGGCCCTGCTTGTTCCCAAGCCCGGTAGCTGGGTACAGGTTCTTGAGCGCCTTGTGGGTTTTTTTCTCATGGGCACCGTGGTCTATCTGCTACACATTCTGCCTGACGCCCTGTGGCCCGACATGCTTATTCTGTTATGGTTTACCGCCCTTACTGCCTGGATATGGGGCCGTTTTTCCGGCCTTGAAAAGTCCTTTGGGCAACGCATGAGTGTACGCCTTGCCTGTGTGGGAGCGCTGCTTGTCGTTGCATGGTGGCTGGCCCAGCCGCCTGATCCGCACCCCGGCTGGGAGCCCTTTACGACGGCCTCCTTTGAAGAAACCCTTGGCAAGCAACCCATTATCGTAAATGTTACCGCAGACTGGTGCCCCAACTGCAAAGTTTTGGAAGCAGGCACCCTGCATGCAGACAACCTGAGACGCTGGGTACAACAATATAACGCCCGCCTGATCCAGGTTGACATCACCGAGCCTACACCAGAGGGCGAAGCATTTCTCAAAGCATTGGGTAGTGCCTCCATCCCCGTGGTAGCGCTTTTTCCCACAGGTGCACAGGCCACACAGCCGCTGGTACTACGCGACCTGTTTACAACCGGACAAATGGATGCGGCCCTGCTACGGGCCTTTAGCCAACCAACCTCTGCCCCATGAGGCCATGCAATACTGTTCCATACCCCCGCTGTACCGTGACAGTCGGGGGTTCCTCTCTCACCTGCCGTCACCTGCTGCCGGGGGCCGTACTGCCCCTGGCTCTACCCGGTCAGGCCGTGCCCCACAGACGTGCAAAAAGACCCGCTTGACGGCAATGAATACTGCCCCTAGAATTTGTGGCAGGAATGTATGTTGTTTTCACAAAAAGTGACATGGTGCCCCGGTTGGCGCCATGGATATGCGTACCATAAATATTGTAAAAGGATGCATGTATGAAACGGTTATTTTTTATTGGCGTGCTCGTTCTTGGCCTGGCAATGCCCGCTCTGGCGGATGAAGGTTTTGGCCGCATAGATACCAATGGTGACGACTCCGTCACGTGGGAAGAGTTTTCCGCAGCGTACCCAACCATGCGCGAACCCGCATTTACAGCCATTGACACCAATGGCGATGGGCTCATGAGCCACGACGAGTGGCATGCGTTTCAAGAGCGGCACGGCAAAGACGGTCGCGGAATGGGCGGCATGGGAGGCATGTCCATGCCTCCTAAAAAAATGCAAAAAGAAAAAGGCAAGCAGCTTATCATGCCCCCCGCAACAAAAAATTAGTTTAAAAAAACGCACACTATAAGAAAAAGGCCGGTAATCCGGCCTTTTTTACTACAAAACGTAATGGGAAAGGCTACATTTTCATAACATCCCCTACCCGAAAATCAACAGTTCCCAGCGGAAGCACCTCCACAGACCTACCGCTGGATGCCAGCCGGAACTCGCATTGGCTGAGGGCTTCTTGTACTATGAACGATTTTTTCTCAAAGGTAATTACAGTACCAGGGTATACCGTACCACTGACCTGCACGCAGACGCTGGCACGCCGCTTTTTGTACTCACGACGCAGCGTGCGCAATTTTTCCTTGCTTTTTCCTATCTCCTGCTCTGAGTCCTCGCGTATCACGAGCAACTTTTCAACAGCCTTGTAATTTTCCTTGCTGACAGTCCTCAAAATATTCTCATCCGTGTCATCCCCCAGCACCTTGTTGATACGCCTGATGGCTGCCCTGCGAGTACGGATATCTTCTTGGACATCTGTCATTGCCTTGGAATCCAAATCTACAATAATCTGGGTGAGCACGCCCAAGGTGTTACCCAATTGCCCCGCACGCAAGCCCGCCCTGCACCGTACAGTTCCCCCCACAATGCGTCCGCCCTGCCCCAAAACAACCATACCCATACAGTTCACTTCTGCATTATCAATGGACTTGGCAACCTGCATATGCCCATGCACTTTGATCACACCTTCATTCACATGGGTGGCCCGAAAATTACCCTCGACTTCTACCAGGCCCTGTTCCTGCAAAACAAGGCCACCTGCAAGAAAGTCGCCCCCCACATACACTTCAGCCGCTTCAACTACCCCCTGCACAGTGACATTGGCAGATGCGCGCACACGGAAGCCGCTTAAGACATTGCCCAGCACAAGCAACGCCCCACGCCGCATATCCACGTTGCCCGTCACCATGCTCACATCACCGTCCACCACGTATACATCTTCCACCGAAATACGGCCTTTGGCATACTGCACCACCCCGTCAACCTTGGCGCGCAACGTTATGCCATCTTCATCCACAAAAATGCTTTTGGGACACAAGGAACAAGGTACAGGTTCTCCAGGCTTGGCGGGAACAGGCTCTCCGTAGACATTACGCCCCGGCTCGCCCGAAGTGGGAGGGTACAGCAGGGCCACGGCCTCCTCTGTGTGGACTACAGGCAGACTGCCCCGGGTCCGGTAGTCAATGGTACCATCTTCTGCAATGGTCCCTGCAATGTCCATGGTGCGAAACAACAAATCAAGGGTGCCGTCTCGTCCGTTACGGGGAATAACGCCTCGAGCGATTTCCACATCATGTACCGGCAGGCGCGTCTCTGCACCACGTTGTAATGCCTGACGCACTGCGCCTTCATTCAACGGAGCTACTACCTTCATGGCTGCCAAAAGCTTCTGTATCCGGGCCAGTGTGATGGGTGCGCCCAGGCAGTCGCGGTGGTACAAGGTGGCCCGCACACTCAATTTATCCTCAGAAACCTTAATCAGCGGGTTGATCCGTAACTCGCAGTTGACAACCTGAATAATGCCGTAGATCTCGGCAACAAGCTGCCCATCCTCGTCAGAGAGCACACAATTGCCTTGGGGCTGAACAATCATGGGTCGAGGCGAGGTATCAGAGTCCGGAAGGACTATATTACCGTCAATGCGCATGCCCTGCCTGGAAGAACGCGGTGGAACAAAAGAGCCAAACACCATATCAGGAAAAACGGGAAACGCCTCATCACCCAAACATGTAAGCTGCCCGTCTTTGCCTTCTGTAGGCGACATTCCACGCGCGATGGCCAACGTGGAAACATCTTCACCTGCCTGAAGTTTTTTAATGGCCTCTTCTGCCATGGGCACGTCAAGGGGCGCCTGTATCCCGGCTTTTTTCAACTGGGCGGCAAGCAAGGCAACACTTAGCGGCTTACCGTTGCCTTGAGGCGGCGTATAACGGGCAATACCGACTTTCATGTAGTCTGTGCTGGCACTGAAACGGACCTGCGCGTCTACACTGGCCGAATCAGCTTGTTCCGGCATGTCGCCTGAATTCTCTTGCACCATGAAAACACCGTTTATGCTTTCCGGATTCCTTTCCGACAGACCATACTACAGGGCCGCACAACACATAGGTAAGGGAGCGGCCAAATATCCATGTTCTGCTCTATACGGCCAACAGCACCATTGCTACCAAGCTCTCCGCATGCGGACCTGCTTGCACAGTACAGCCCTACGACGACAGGTGAGTACATACTCAGCAAACATACATGCCTGCTACGCAGCCTGGCGGCGGGGTTTCTCTTGTCAGAGTCGAACACTCCACGGACAGTATCCTCCCAAATGTCACCGAAGACATCTTTCCCAGTGGTTTAAGATACAACGCTTTTAAACGCTTTTCCAGCGCCCTTTGCAACTCCTGCAAAAGACTTTTTTCAAAAGGTGCACCCTGCCACGTACGGGCATACTTCCTGGTCCTTACCCACGACATGTTGCCCATCTGCCAAGGCTCTAGCCAAAACAATGCCAGAAATAAATATCTCAGGTGCCGCCATACCAAGGAGTGTATTATTCCTGTATACGACCTCCCCAGATACACCACTCAACATCCTTTGCATATTATTGTTATTGCCCGCAGAAACAAGCCCGCATCTTGCCGCTCAATTTCAATATTCGCTACCCTGCCAAGCAGCGTCAGAAACACGCCGCTATGCCCTGTCTACCAAAAATATTTTCAAAAAATATTCCATACCACAAAACAAGTATATTTTTCCACCATCTGGTGCTGTTTTGCAACTCTCTGCTGCATCTGCGTTGCGCATACCCATGCTGCCAAATACTCCGTGGGCACGCAGTGCGCCAATGTGGTGGTACATTTGCATGCCAACGTACCGTGGATCATGGCGCAAGAGCCTTGCGCACCGCCGCAGTCCACCTTATACTGATGTGATGCATGCTTCCACATTCTGCGCGCACCCCCTTGCTCTAAAGCAACCAGACTTTCTGCCCATGACCAGGGCTGACCTTGCGCGTCTTGGCTGGCAGGAGATAGACATTTTGTTGGTTACCGGCGACGCCTATGTAGACCATCCCAGCTTTGCCGCAGCGTTGTTGGGCAGATGGCTCATAGCCCATGGCTATCGTGTGGGAATCATAGCCCAACCCCCTTGGGATACCCCGGAACATATCATGCGCATGGGCAGGCCTACCCTGTTTGCGGGGGTAACGGCCGGTGCGCTGGATTCCATGCTGGCACACTATACTGCCTTTCGCAAAAAACGTTCGGAAGATGCCTACACCCCCGGAGGAAAATCCGGAGCACGCCCCAACAGGGCCACCATTGTGTACACCAATCTGGTACGCAGGGCATTTCCCGGGCTGCCTGTTATTCTTGGGGGTATTGAGGCCTCGCTGCGGCGCATAACCCATTATGACTTTTGGACAGATCGTTTGCGGCGTCCACTGCTGCTGGACAGCAAGGCTGATGCCCTCATATACGGCATGGGTGAACGGGCCATGCTGAAAGTCGCAGCCGCGTTACGCGCCCATACCCCGGGCTCCGGCCAGCAGTTGTGGCCCCTTTTTGCAGCTATTCGCGGCACAGGTTGCATTACGCCGGCCCACCATACTCCCGACCTGTATGATGTCGTCCGGCTACCCGCACATGAAGCCATTGAGCATGACCCCACCCTGTTGATGCAAGCTACGCTTATGCTGGAAAAACAGGTCCATGCCATGAAAAATGCGGCCATTCAACCTGTAAACACTCGTGCGGTCCTCCTTACCCCCCCTGCCCATGCCCTGACCCCCCAAGAGCTGGACGCGCTATACGATCTTCCTTTTGCCCGTACGGCCCATCCCTCATACAATGCCCCCATCCCGTCGGCAGACCTCATGCTTACCTCGGTTACCACACATAGGGGGTGCGGCGGGGGCTGCTCGTTTTGTTCTCTGGCCCTGCACCAGGGCAGGCATATTGCCTCGCGCAGCAAAGACTCCATCCTGCGCGAGGTACGCTCCATGACAAAACGCCCGGACTGGAAGGGCACAATCAGTGATGTGGGGGGCCCCAGCGCCAACATGTGGCAGGCCCGCTGTCTGGCTGATACTTCGCGCTGTGCCCGCGACAGTTGCATGCACCCCACACCGTGCAAGGCATTTAAGGCAGATCAGTCGGCAGCCATTGCACTGCTGCGTAATGTGCGCGATATGCAAAAAGTGCAACACGTCCGAGTGGCCAGTGGCGTACGGCATGACCTTGCCATGCAAAATTTCAAAGCACTGCAAGCATATACCACCGAGTTTACCGGTGGCCAGCTAAAAGTCGCGCCCGAGCATATCTGCGATACCGTGCTGCACCTCATGCGCAAGCCCGGGGTGTCCGTCTTTGAGGCGTTTTTGGATGCATTTGTCAAATTTTCACGTCAGGCCGGTAAAGAGCAATACGTTGTGCCCTATCTGATGAGCGCATTTCCCGGCTGCACGGACAGGGATATGCACCGCCTGAGCGATTGGCTCAAACGCCGCGGCTGGCGTCCTCGGCAGGTGCAATGCTTTATTCCCACCCCAGGCACCGTGGCTACAGCCATGTATTATGCGGGCATCAGCCCGGTAGGAAGCTCCATCCCAGTGGCCCGGACCGATGCCCAGCGCTTGCGCCAACACCACATTCTGATGCCGGTGAGCATGACAAAAAGACCTGGAAGAAATAAAAAACATCTCTCCCGACGCCATGCAAGGGACACAAAAGAAAAAAAAGGCGCACACGACAGATGACAGGAGGATGCATGCAATACTGGCTTATGAAAAGTGAACCCGACTGCTTTTCTCTGAATGACTTGATTAACGCACCTGCCCAGACCACGCCATGGGATGGTGTACGCAATTACCAGGCCCGCAATTTCATGCGTGATGCCATGCAGAAAGGAGATCAGGTCTTTTTTTATCACAGCGGCAAACACCCTGCCATAGTCGGGTTGGCGCACGTGACGCGCACGGCCTACCCGGACCACACGGCATGGGATCCGCAAAGCAGCCACTTTGATTACGCTTCTACGCCTGAAGCACCACGCTGGTTCATGGTAGACATAACATTTATCAGGCAATTTACCAGGCCGCTGCCCCTTGCCCTGCTGAAAAGCGTACCCGGGCTGAAAAACATGGAACTGCTACGCAAGGGCAACCGGCTCTCTGTACAGCCTGTGCGTAGCAAAGAATTTACCGTAATTATGCAACTGGCGGCAGAAAATCATGCGTGACGCACTGGAAGAGCGTATCATCAGACTGGAAGAAAACGCCTATTTTCAAGAAAAGACCATAAAAGAACTACATGAGGCGCTTCTCATGCAGCAACGCCAACTGGATACTCTGCAAAAACAATACGAGGGCACCCAAAGCAGGCTGCGCCACCTGTTCCTGCTCATGCAAGAGGGGGGACCGGAAAACAGCGCACCGCCGCACTACCTTTGAGCGATTTTTACAACCATATCAAAACCGGCGGTAAAGAGGGTAGTCTTTACCGCCGGAGCATATTTGAAAAAACCAACAACAATGCCGGACAGCGCTTTTTACAACACACGATGGGCCGTCTGCTTAACGTGCCATGGCATATCTAGGCAGAGTTAATCGCTATCCCCTCAAACCGAACAGAAAGAATTTCATAGTGGATTTTTCCCCTGGGAGCATCCACCACGACTTCGTCTCCTTCTTCTTTGCCAAGCACGGCTTTGGCCACAGGAGAAAGTACAGAAACGCTGTTTTTCACATAGTCGGTTTCATCCGGTCCCACCAATGTATATACACGTGTTTCTTCTGTCTCAAGATCTGCAAGCTCCACCGTGGCCCCATAGGTTACACGGGCCCCGCCCAGTACCTTTGCATCAATAACATTGAAACGCGCCATGCGTGACTCAATATTGCTGATGCGCGCCTCAAGCATACCCTGCCGCTCACGTGCGGCATCATAGCCCGCGTTTTCACTCAAATCACCTTCTTCACGGGCCTCTTTAATGGCCTGGATGACCCCTGGGCGCTCTTTTTTGAGCCTTTCGAGCTCGCGTTTCACCAGCTCAAAGCCCTCTGTGGAAATGGGAATGCTATTCATGGCGCTTCCTTGACATTGATCTTTTTTTTACCAACGACAACAAGAAAAAACGCCACGCAACCCGGATGGGCGCGAGGCAGTTTTACTTGTTGCAAGGCTAGGTTCCAACAACTTTCTAGATAGAGCAGAGAAATTTTAAGGTCAAGCCCTATGAGTAAATTTTTTGCCTTTCAACGTTCTTTCCGCTGGTCACCATGCAAAAACATGCGCAGTGACCCACAGCAGCCAGAAAACCTTGCGCATGCGGTGCGCATCTGCCGCATATCAAGCAGCACGTTGGCATCATTACCAGATCGCACACAGCCGGACTCGGCACTCTACCGTGCCCGACGCCATATATGGGGAAGCATGCGCGTACCGGCTCCGATCCAGAAGACAAACAGGCTGTGGGCACGCCCTTGCTTGTTGCCTGGGCGCCTCCCACGCATACCGGGTAATATACGTTTTTGGACTTGGACAAACGACTTTTTTGCAGTATCCTCTGCGCATAACAAGTATGTATACTCGCTATCGGCCTTATAGAACTTTCTGATGAAAAATACAGTTTGCCTGTGCTGTGTGTTTGCTACCCCTTCATGAGTGGGCAAGGGAAGCACAGCAAATGGCGCTGGCTAAAGCCGCCCCTGACAATCCTCTGTATTTTTTACCTGGCTACAACAACGTACAGTAACACTCAACAATACGTGCTCATAACCATGATGACGCCTTCTGACCGCCCCACCCCCAGCAACAATTTTTATTATTCCGTAGCCTGGAATCTGCTACTCATAACAGTAGGTTCTGCCATTTTTGCCATTTCCCTCAAAAGTATGGCAACACCACATCAATTTGTTCCTGGCGGTACGTTTGGGCTTGCCTCGCTGATTTATTACCAGGCAGGATGGCTTGAGCCAGGCACGCTCAACCTGCTGCTGAACATACCTATCTGCATTTTTGGCTATTACAAAATAAGTAAACGCTTTGTGCTGTACAGTCTGTATTCAACTGTGCTCTCTTCATTACTCTTTTCATTCACAAACTTTACCATACCAATAAACAATCAGCTATATGCAGCCATAGCTGCTGGCGCAATATGTGGATTTGGCGCGGGGATAGTCCTACGCTCTGTAGGATCATGTGGTGGAACAGATGTTATTGCAGTTTTCATATTACAAAAATACAATATTGGCATAGGAAAGACATTTTTTATCTACAACATGTTCTTATACGCTATAACAATAACATACATGCCAATAGATATTGTTATAGCATCAATGATAATGGTATTTATGACATCTGCAACAATTGAATATACGCTATCTCTCTTTAACCAAAGAAAGGTTGCATTTATCATATCGGATGAATCAGAATCCATCGCAGAGCGCATCATGAACGAAATGGGGCGCGGGGCAACGATGCTAAAGGGATACGGCGCGTATACAAAAGCAGAAAGAAATGTCTTAATGAGTGTAATAAACAATATACAGCTAAAAAAAATGGAAGAAATAGTATTTACAACAGACCCAAATGCCCTCTTCATTGTTGAAAATACGTTTTCCGTATTGGGAACCGGATTCGGCAAACGTAAGAAATACTGATATGCCGTGCCCTGCCCTCTTGCGTGCTGCGCATGACACGACCTGACAGGGCCACCACGACAAGGCAGAGCCGAAAACTCTGCACCACTGCATCAATACAAATACTTGTGCTCGATGAAGTTCTTCATTTCCTTGTACTTTTTTGCCTTTCGGGCAATGGTGGCCTGACTAACCCCAAGCTCACGGGCAGTTTTGTACGTGCTGTTTGTTCTGGCCAGCGAACTCATGATCAGCTGTCGCTCTACAGAAGCAACTGCATCTGCCAGAGCGACAGCCCCCGCCCCTTCTCGTTGCTCATTGGACCGGATGGATTGGGGCAGGCAATCCGGCCCGATGATATCATCTTCTGAAAGCTCAAGCATCAGCTCTATGCACGTCTTGAGCTCACGCAAATTCCCAGGCCATGCATGCTTGCAAAGCGTATCCAAAACCCCTGGCGACAGCTGCCTGTGCTGTGCCTCGACTCCCTCCTGAGCACGGGCAGCAAAAAAATGTGCCCAAAAGCGAATTTCATCAGGCCGCCCACGAAGAGAAGGCAGCGTGATGACAAAGCCACACAATCTAAAGTATAAATCGCGGCGAAAATTTCCAGAGTGCAGCAACGCATCCAGTGTATGGTTTGTTGCAGCTATCACACGGATATCCGGAACAATCTGCTCTCTTCCCCCCACCCTTCTGTAGCCGCTCCCATCGAGCAGATGGAGCAACTTCACCTGCATGGCCAAGGGAAGCTCTGCAATTTCATCCAAAAAAAGGGTACCGCCCTGCGCCAAATCAATCATTCCCAACTTGCCTGCCTGTCGTGCTCCGGTAAAGGCACCCCCTTCATAGCCAAAGAGCTCTGCTTCGAGCAAATCCTGTGGAATGGCACCACAGTTGACAGGCACAAAGGGCTTGTCTCGCCTACAACTCAATTCATGAATACGCGAGGCAGCAAACGTTTTGCCCGTGCCTGTCTCGCCCAGCAGCAATACGGGGTGGTTGACGGATGCAGCCTTGTCAAATTCCTGCCGGAGATCCGGCGGACCTCCTCCGGCAACAATATCCGGGGGAGCCCCCACCTTGCCCCCTCGCTCTTCTCTATAGGCCTGCGCCTCCCACTCATAGCGCAACAGCCTTTTTTGCAGGTCTTCAATTTCTGTCATGTCACGAATACACGCGATAACACGCCATATCTCACCATTGGAATCCAAAATCGGCGTACTGGTGTTCAGGCAACGCGTACCATTGGGATACACGTCAAACATGGTCACAGGCTGCCTGGCCTCCATGGCCTTGAGCGTTACCACTGTATCTGTATAGCCTTTTTCCACGGCAGCAGATACGTGCAGCCCGGTGACATCTGATGCCTTGATCCCGGCAATCCGCTCCATGGCCTTGTTAACCCTGACCGTGATACCAAACCTGTCAATAACCCAGATACCATCATACAATGAATCCAAGAGGGCATTGAGTTCATACGAACGCAGCTCGCTCTCTTCAGAGAGTTCCTCCCCTCGGGTGACTGTAACCATCCTTCTTTTCATGAGATCATCGACCCACACCCACACCAGGCGCAGTGGGCCGACAACACCATAACACGTCAAGGAGACGACCTCACGCTCTGCAGAACACAAAACAGAATCTACCCATTGCCTGTCGGGCAAGCAATGCAAAAATGACTCACCCTTATCAAAAGCAGCCTCTGCCCCCAAAAGCATGGGCAAGCCGGATGACCGCCTTTCAACAACCCAGTCATCTCCGCTACAGACGGCATAATCCAGCATATTCAGCACCTCTTTATCGGCTTGTCGCTCAGCATACTGCATATGGCCCAATAATGCAAATATGCATTACATTAAGAAGCTGAACAAGCCCACAGTTGTTCCTTTCTTCACGAGGACAATGCACCAATGCATCACAGATTACACCTCCTACAGGCCAAACACATTATAGTCAATATATTTCAACATGTTATACGGACACATATAATTGGCACAAAAGCTGCTAATATACCGGTTGAGAATAGAGTAATCGCCTGGCAGGTGCGGTACAGCTATACTACATGAAAGATGCTGTACTTGCCTTATACTGCCACTATGCGGTATGGCGACTTTATTCTGTGGTGTTTTTTAGGATAAAAATGCCGTTGCTCTCCAATGGCAGCAAGGTGTAAGTATTCCGGATATACTGTATGTTTGGGCTTTGTTCTGGATGTTGCCGAACTACCCAATGGCTCAATGAGGTATATTACGGCAACATGGCCATTGAAACAGTCGGTACAAAAGACGCATATATCTCTTTTGCCCGCTGGATGTGCCCCTGACATGCCTAAGACTGACCACAAAAGATGCATATGAAAAAGACTCTCTCCTGCACCGGCAAAAAAGCTTGCCTTTACCGGAATATGGTGGTTTCTTTTTTTTAAAAATACCAGAGGTAGGTGTATTGCTGGGCGCCCCCACTGCTTGTGAATAAGGGCGCAAACCATAAACACTAGTGAGGGGTAAGGCAGACTACATGAGTCAATTACTGAAAAGGCCCCCCCAGCGAGGCAATTGTGAAAACCCTCGTTCAGGAAAAAGATACGCAGGTTTCCCGCATTGAGGTTTCTGCCTTTTTGAAGATGCGACACTTTTTCCGGCTGCGGGCATCATCCAGACAACCTAACGCGTCGACAGACCATCTACGGCTGCTTGCGCCATAAAAACAAAAGGAAAAAAAATGCAGACCAAACAGTACATTGATACTGACAAGAAATTTCTGTGGCACCATCTTGTCCAGCACAAAGCCTACCTTGAAGGCGAACCCCCAATCTTTGTCAAAGGCGATGGCTGCACGCTGACCAACATCCACGGTAAAGAATACCTTGACGCTGTTTCAGGCGGCGTATGGTGTGTTAATGTGGGCTATGGCCGTGAGCGCATTGCACGCGCTGTCTATGAGCAGTTGCAGAGCATGCCTTACTATGCCCTGAGCGCAGGCAACCTGCCTACCATTGATCTGGCGCAAAAAGTGGTAGAACTTATGCCCGGCGCACCCCGCCGCGCTTTCTTCTCCAACAGCGGCTCTGAAGCCAACGAAAAAGCCTTCAAGATGTCCCGCCTGTATGCTCGCGTAAAAGGCCACAAAAACAAGACCAAAATTCTTTATCGCCACCGCGATTACCACGGAACCACACTGGCCGCGCTGTCTGCCACCGGTCAGGAAGAACGCCGTGACGGTTTTGGCCCGCTGGTTCCTGACTTTGACATGGTACCAGAAGCTTTCTGCTACCGTTGCCCCTTTGGAAAAACATATCCCAGCTGCGACCTTGACTGTGCCAAAGCTGTGGAAAGCAAAATTCTTGAGTTCGGCGCTGACAGGGTTGCAGCATTCATCGTCGAGCCCATCACTGCTGGTGGCGGCATCATCGAACCCGTTAAAGAATATTTCCCCATGGTGCAGGAAATCTGCCGTAAGCATGACGTGCTGCTGATCATGGACGAGGTTGTCTGCGGATTCGGCAGAACCGGTACCTGGTTTGGCTACCAGCACTTTGAAGTACAGCCTGACATCGTTACCATGGCAAAAGGCATGGCCAGTGCATACCAGGCCATATCTGCAACCGTGACCACAAATACCATTTTTGACGCTTTTGTTACCGATCCGGCTGACAAGTTCGGATATTTCCGGGATATCAGCACATACGGCGGTTGCGCCGGCAGCAGCGCCGCTGCACTTGAAAACATCCGGATCATTGAAGAAGAAAACCTTCTTGACAAAGTTCAAAAATCTGGCGATTACCTCTTCGAACGTCTGAATGAACTCAAAGACCTACCATGTGTTGGCGACATCCGTGGTAAAGGACTCTTTGCAGGTATTGAGTTTGTCAAAGACAAAACCACAAAAGAGCCCGTGGACGAGAGCTTTGTTGGAGCTGTCCTCGGACACGCGTTCCAAAACGGAATTCTTCTTGGCCGCATGAACAGAAGTGTCCCCACACTGAACAATGTGCTTACTATGTCTCCGGCATATATTGTGACGAAAGACGAAATCGATCGTATTGTGGATGCAATCCGCAAGGGTATCGAAGCACAAGGTAAAGCATAATCAACATACATGTGAGTCCTTTGGAGTACTTTGCTCTAAAGGACTCACTCTATGCTAGCCCCTTTGTGGAAGGTGACTGGTATGATGTTCTACAGTGGACAGGAAATGAGAAGGAGTGCAGATGGGACGAGGCATCATCTCTTACGTTTTAGATAATCTTGAAGGAATTTTGTGTAAAATACTGCTCATATTTTTTGTAACAACACTTTTGCTACAAATCATATTCAGAGAGCTGCACCTACCCCTTACATGGTCCGAAGAAATTGCCCGATACGCATTCCTTTGGTTTATTCTTTTCGGCGCCAGCTATGCCACCCGGCGCGCTGCCCTCAACCGAGTCACTTTGCAGTTTGCCAAGGCACCTGCCATCGTCAAAAATGTCTGCCTGCTTTTGGGAGACCTCGTATGGTTTGCCTTTGCACTGGCCATGGCCTACCAAGGCTACCTTCAAGTAAAGGATCTTGCAGAATTTCCCTACTATACACCGGCCCTTGACTGGAGTCTTAGCTGGGTATACCTCGCCTTCCCCATCAGCTTTGCCCTGATGGCCATACGCATTGTTCAGGTGAATTACATGTATTATTTCTTGGGCAAAGATATTGTTGACCCGGATAAAGAAGCAATCCAAGATAGTAAAAGAGCATTAAGCGAAGAAGGACAGTAAGCATGGACCCAACACAAATCGCGGAAATTCTCTTCGCAGTATTCTTTATCCTCTTATTGATCGGGGCTCCTATCATGGTTGCCCTTGGTATTTCAGCCATGGCCGTCTATATCATCCAGGGTACAGACCTTGGGGTGTTGATCCAGATGGCTTCGTCTTCGCTTTCATCCTTTCCACTCATGGCCCTGCCCTGTTTTATTCTTGCAGGGGCCTTGATGGAGTGCGCGGGCATATCAAGACGCCTTGTCCATATTGCTGAAAACATCGTCGGCCCCGTTCCTGGCGGCCTTGCGGTGTCCACAGCCTTGGCCTGCGTATTCTTCGGCGCCATATCCGGCTCTGGCCCTGCGACCACAGCTGCTGTGGGTATGCTCATGATTCCAGCCATGATGCGCAGAGGCTATGACGGCGGCTACGCAGCTGCAGCCACGGCAACAGCCGGTGGTGTGGGCATTATTATTCCTCCTTCCATCCCCATGGTTATCTATGGCGTGGCCGGGCAGGAATCCATTTCTAAAATGTTCATAGCAGGCGTCATCCCCGGTATCATGATTGCCGTGGGTTTGAGCATGATGCACATTTTTCTTTGCTGGGGGCAGCAGGCCACCGGCAAGCCTTGGTCCATCAAGGACTTATTGAATTCTTTGAAAGGGGGCTTCTGGGCCATTACCGCACCTGTCATCATCCTTGGCGGTATCTATGCCGGTATCTTCACGCCCACAGAAGCCGCGGTTGTCGCCATATTCTATACGCTTTTTGTGGGTATATTCATCCACAAGGAAATAACCTGGGCTGCCACGAAACGCTCGTTGGAAACAACAACTTGGCTCTCTGGCCGTGTTCTGATCATCGTGTTCACAGCCTATGCGTTTGGCCGTGTTCTCACCGAGTACAGAATCCCCATTGAAATTGCCAACTGGATATTGAACTATACCAGTAACGTGTACATTGTGTGGGCCTTGGTGGTCAGCTTTCTGATCTTTATCGGCATGTTCATGGAAACTCTGGCAATCATTTTATTAGTGACCCCCGTGCTTTTACCTGTTATGCAGGCTTTTGGAGTAGACCCTATCCACTTCGGTGTGATCCTTGTCTGTTGCTGCGGCGTAGGTTTTTCTACTCCACCGCTGGGAGAAAACATGTTTGTGGCTTCTGGTATTGCCAACAAACCGTTGGAACACGTAGCCATAAAAGCTCTGCCCATGGTTTTTGTGAACCTGAGCGTCATCGCACTGCTTGTAATCTTCCCGCAACTGACCCTCTGGTTGCCACAGCTGCTTGGTAGTTAGCAGATAAAATAACTAATGCAAAAAGACACCTCCCACTCCTGGAAGTGGAGTGTACAACTGTCAAACATGCAGGAGAAACACATGAGAAAAGCGTTAGTAGTCCTCAGTCTTGCCATGGTAGCGGTTTTTGCCATGAGCAGCATTGCCTCAGCAAAAACCATCCTGAAAATGGCCGTCGGTGATCCTGAAAACTCCGAAATGGGAGTTGTTGGTAATACCTTCAAAAAATATGTTGAAAGTAAAACCAACGGAGAAGTAGAAGTACAGCTGTTCTTTGCAGGTGCTCTTGGTGACGAAACAGAAACCATTCACAACGTGCGCCGTGGTACCCTTGATCTTACCATCGCCGGTATCGCCAACTATGTCCCGTTTGTGAAAAAGCTAGGCATCCTGACTCTGCCTTACTTGTTTGACAATCTTGAAGAAGTTGTGCAGGCCACCAATGGCCCTGCCCATGATCTGCTGAATGAATACGCTGTGAAAGAGGGCGGTTTCCGGGTTCTGACATGGACCTATACCGACTTCCGCTACATCTCCAACTCGCAACGCCCCATTACCAAAATCGGCGATATCAAGGGCCTGAAGTTCAGAGTCCCCCAAAGCGCCGTTTTGTTGGCAACCTATAAGTCTTGGGACGCCAACCCTGTACCCATCTCCTGGTCCGAGACCTTCACCGCCCTTCAACAGGGTGTTGTTGACGGACAGTGCTATGGCTATATTGGTTTTACTGCCATGAAATTCGCCGAAGCCAAACAAAAATACCTGACCGAAGTTCACTACACCTATCAGCTCCAGCCCCTGACTATCAGTGAGCGTGTGTACAGAAAGCTTTCGCCTGAACTGCAACAAATTGTTGTTGAAGGCGGCAAGGCTGCTCAGCAGGCTGTTCTTGACTACCAGATCAATGAATCCACTGCTGCAAAGCAGGCTCTGATAGACGAAGGCCTGGTCGTATCCACTCTGGAAGATGAAGCAGTGTGGAAAGAGCGTGCCATCAGCAAAGTATGGCCTGCAATGGCTGACTTTGTCGGAGGCAAGGAAGCTATCAACCAGTTCCTGACCGCAAGCGGCAAGTCTACCTGGAATCCTGCAAAATAACTTCTGACCTCTTCTGGTCGCAAGACGTAATACCCAGCCCCTCTTCACATGAAGAGGGGCTGTTGTTTTGCCCACCATCTGAGACCATCCAGCTGCAAGACGCCCTTGCCCCACAGACCAGCCCCCCACCGACGCGCATACTGTTGCCTGCTTTGTGCTGCTGTCACCAGTAGGGCAGGTTTGTAAGGATCTACGCAGCCTCCAGCCTTGCCCCCTCCGATGGATCACAAGCATGTAACGCGGCGTGGACAAATATCCTCAGTGACGTCGGTCCCCCTTTGGATAGCCTGAACATACATGTGGCATCACACACAGCGCTCTCTCCCCCCGTGCAAACCTGGGGCAGAAGAGGAAGCATCCAGCTGCCCCCACCATGGCCATCTGCATACGACCTTGAAACTGTTGAGAACTTTCTATGTATGCAACCACCGGGCACCACCTTGTGCGTGTAACATCAGCATGGTGTGCTGTCCCCTGCTCCCTTTTGGCAGGGTGCCATACGACTTTTGCCGTGATTTGACCGAATTGCCACAAAAAATACGACCCGGCCAAACTACCGAAAAGACGTTGTGGCTCTGCTGGCCCCCAACTGTGGTACAGCATATTTGACGCAATGCGGACCCTGTGCAATTATGCTGTTTTCATGAAAAAAAGTGTAGCCAGGCTATTTTGTTTGAGGTGAAGCAAAGGAAGAACCAAGGCCTTTCTACTGGAAAATACAGTGCATCCGACGCCGACCTATGGATTGCGGAGTTAAAAACACTACTGTTTACGGGTCTGTCTGTTTTTCGGGTAGCCCCCACGAAAACTTGCCAAAAACATCCCCTTTTACCCACTCCCCATGCCTTAACGAGCCCCCATATCCACTGGTCAGCCCCTGTAAACAGAAAAAGGCACCTACAGTTTTTGACTGCAAGTGCCTTATTTCATGCTGGTACCGGGAGCGAGAGTCGAACTCGCAAGGTGTTGCCACCGGCGGATTTTGAGTCCGCTGCGTCTACCAATTCCACCATCCCGGCAGTACGTGCGTGCTCTTAATAGAATGGACCAAGGGATAGTGTCAATCATTTACGTTAAAAAGTGTACCACATGCCATACATTTGCAAAAAACCAACCGCATATCTACCCCATAACACCCGCTGCCCCCATGGGGCTGAAGGTTTGGGGGGATTGGAGTGATCAGGGCACTCGGGCTAGTCGGGCTAGTCGGGCGAATAAGGGGTCTGCCATCCGTGCCCTGCCGCCACACCTGCACGCCTTCCCCCTCTACCTGCCCCAAATGCACCCCCTAGAGAATGCGCCCCCATACTTGGCAATGTATCACGCTTGCCTGTGACTAAACACATACGACGTTGATGGCCCTGCTCCGGTTTTTTGCACAATCCCCTTCTGTACAAGAACCTGCAAATCACGCCCTGCTGTTCTGTCAGAAATATCATAGTCAAACAATTCCAGATACTGCCTCCGTGTAATACTGCCCTTTTCTTGAAGATATTCAACAGTACGTTTTTGCCGCACATTCAAATCACTGTCACACTCGGCATGATTTTCGGGTGCCCCACCTGCCAAGCAGTCACTTTTTACAGAGCATGGTGGATCTGGTACATCTTCATCATATCCAGAGCCATTTGCTTCAGAGGTATTACTATTACCCCCGCCCACTTTTTCGTTCATCGGCTGAAACACCCTGCAAAACGGCATATCCGCAGAATGTATTAACCCATCACGCGCCGTCACTGCGGCTTGCAGGATGCAATTTTCCAATTCACGCACATTACCGGGCCATGAGTATGTCAGCAGAGCATCCATTGCCCCCCGTGTCAGCGCCAGTTCGGATCGACCGAGCACTTCACGCGCCTGCTCCAAAAAATGCGCTGTCAGGGCCGGAATACTGTCAGTGTGCATCCGCAAGGGCGGAGTGTTCAGCGAGAGCACCTTGATGCGATAGTACAGGTCTTGCCTGAATTTGCCCGTCTCGATTGCTTCCAGCAGGTTTACGTTGGTTGCACAAATGACACGCACATCCACAGGATATTCTGCATCTGTGCCCAGAGGCCGGACACGCCTGCTTGCAATGACCCTGAGCAGCGCCTGCTGCACTTTTGGCGAAGCAGACTGTATCTCATCCAAAAACAACGTCCCGCCGTGTGCATGGATAAAAGCGCCATCTCGATCCCTTTCCGCACCAGAAAACGCACCCTTTTTATGCCCAAAAAGCGCATCCAGCAGCAGATTTTCGTCCAGAGCACCACAGTTTATGGACACTAATGGGCCGTTGCAGCGCCTGCTGGCCTTGTGCACGGCTTCTGCAACCAGTTGCTTGCCTGTGCCTGTTTCGCCTTCCACCAGGATATCTGCATCCACCTGGGCTGCTTTACCGATTTCGGCCTTCAACTGGCGCATGGCACTGCTCGCCCCCTTGAGCATACGTAGTGCCGGGCTGTCCAGCTCTTCGGCCGGATTGCGAAGTTCGGCAAACTCAACCTGCTGCAGACTGGCATAATGCGCCAGACGCTGTGTCTTGTCCTTAATTTCAGCAAGTTGCAGGTTCAACACGCGGATCATGCTGTTTATTGCCTGCTGTAGTACATTCGCCTCGTATCCCCTGAATCGACCTTCCACCGGGGCAGGTGCCGGGTCCATTGCCGCTGCCTCAACCTTACGGGCAAGCAAAAGTATCGGCGCTGAACAAAACCGCCCTACCATGCAAAGCACAAAAGCGCTGATGCTCAGCACAATACCGCCGACCCCACATAATACCAGTGCCTGCTTGGTACCCAGTACATGCGGTAAAAGACTCCGATCAACACTAAACACAACTCCCCATACCACAGGTTCGGCATCATCGCTCACACGATACAAAACAGGCGCCCCTGCTTCCATCATGATCGTCGGAAAGCTCAGCCCTTCACCTTGCTCCCACACCTGGGTCAACGTGGGCTGCATCTTGCGGGCACTGGCAATACCATCCCAAAACGCTGTATCTTCATCAGAGGGCAAAAAGGCACTTGGCAGGCCTGCCATTCCCAGTGTCCCACGCACCCCCTGTCGCGACTGAACCGGCATAAAGGTTGCGTTATGCTCCTCGGCAGATTCGTACCATACCCAGCCCCTTGGATCGGCAAAATAGCTGAACCGTTTTGCCGGCTGCCTGTGAAATGTGTGCAGCGGAGACGCAGGAGACTGTAAGTACGTGAGCATTTCGCCGATATGCTCTGCTGCAATATATAGTGACAGTAAACGCCGCTTTTCACCGTCAGCCTTTTTAAGCGGAGTCACAAACTGGAGTACCGGAACGTTCACCACCTCTCCAACAAATATATCCTGTGCCGGCAATCGGATGGAAAACACGTGTGAAACAGCAACCTCACCAACGTGTAATGTTTTGACCCTACTGATAAAATCAGGTGCCGCAGCCTCCATTCCAGCCATCTCGCCATTCATCCTGAGCCAATTCCGGCCATCAACACCTTGGCGGACATAGGCGCTGTGTTCACCGTCAGCTTCTGCGACAACCACTGCCAGCACCTCTTTGTCAACCAGGCCGTCTGCCCGATTCAGATACGTGCCCAGTGCCTGTTCTGAATCAACAAAATCTGCCAACAGCAGTGCATTGAACCTAAGCTTTTGCAAATATGAAGACAGCTCGTATGAAACCGCCATGGTCTTTGTCTGTACAGACCGCCCAAGAGCCTGCTGCAAGGCATCAAATGACAGGAATAATGCAACTCCTCCCTGCACACTAATCAGCAAAAACAAGAGCGGCCCCGTAAAAATCAATAACATCTGGGCCATAGGCTTTCTAGACAAAAACATGGTCACCTCGTTGAAAATCAGGCCATCAACAGGTTGTCAAAAAATTCATAATAGACATACCATCCTGATAGCTCCTGCTCAATATTTTTTATCATCAATAAATACAACATACTATATATCGACATCAAGCCACAGGCACACCACATGCAATATATCCAAACCAGCTTTACCATAACACTTCAGAATTGCAGGGTAGCTATGCAGCAAACACACACCATGGGACACTGGCTGGCAATTTGTGTTTCAACCTTTGTACTGCTTTTTGTATCTCTTACCCTTGCACTAACCTACACAATAGTTTCCCAGGGCCTGGAAGGCGCATACGAAAGGCGTTCTAGCCAATACCTTTCGGGTATTGTCCGTCAGCATTCCACACAGATAGACAGTTTTTTACGCGAACGCCGGGCAAACCTGGCTTTTTTGGGCAAGTCCCGCACCGTGGAAGAGCTGCAATCAACAGGGCAGCTGGAATGGCTGCTGTGGCGCCTGAATGGTCAATATGAAAATGCCTTTGAAAACCTCAGCCTCATCTCTCCTCATGGCGAGATAAAGGCCTATGCCGGCCAAGAAGCGCTACTCGGCACAAATACCTACGAAGACCGCTGGTTTCAGAGGGCAATCGCAAACCCCTCATATGTGGGTGATGTCATGTCACTCCCTGACAGTGAGCCACGACTGATTGTGACGCTGCGGCTAGGTGGCCCCAAAGCCCCCTGGCTGATCAGTGCCACGCTCCGCATGCAACTGGTGGCAAACCTTGTACGCTCGGCTGCACAACATACAGAAGGCACGGCAACGATCATCAACCGTGCCGGAATATCGCAAAGCGGCGTAAACAGCACTGATCAGCATGTGCAGGCCATAGAACAAATGGCAGAAAAACTGTTTGCCCTGCACGAAGAATCCCACACAACAGTCACCACATACGCCCAAAACGGCGACCTGTATGTGTTTACAGACCTGAATGAAGGCCGTTGGCTGCTGGTTTCCCGCACTCCCCATGAAGCCATTCAAAAACCTTTTGCCGCCCCCAAAAAACAACTACTCACCAAGCTGATGTGGCTTGCTCTGTTGCTCATCGGGGGAACAGCCGCTTTTGTATACTATGTGACCAGGCAAACCAAAAGGCTGGCTGCAGAAAAAGAATCGCTCAGCACGCAGGTTGTCGAAGCCAACAGGCTGGGCGCCCTGGGCGAACTTGCTGCCGGGGTGGCACACGAAATCAATAACCCGCTGGCCATCATCTCTGAAGAAAATGGCTGGATTGGAGACGTGATTGAAGACGGCTTTGACAATATTGAAGCTGTGGAGTTTGAAATACGCCGCAGCGTCACCCAGATACACACGCAGATCATGCGGTGCAGAGACATCACACACAAGCTGTTGTCGTTTGCAAGACGCAGTACAGGCGGTGATTCCTATGTTGATGTCAACATGCTGCTGCAGGAAATAGTCGGCTTTGCAGAGCAGCGGGCACGGTACATGAACGTGGCCACCCGTATGCAACTGGACCCGGAACTCCCCCCGTTTACCGCCTGCCCTTCAGAACTCCAGCAGGTCTTCATAAATCTTATAAACAACGCTCTGGATTCCATGGAAGAGCAGCGCGACGGCAACCTGACCATAACCACACAGCTACAGGACAACACTGCCATAATCAACATCAGTGATACGGGCCATGGCATTCCGGATACACTGGCGAACAAAATTTTTGATCCTTTCTTTACCACAAAACCGGTGGGAAAGGGTAACGGCTTGGGCCTTTCCATCTGTCACGGCCTTATCACCCGGGCGGGCGGAGACATCCGAGTGCACAGCGAGCTGCACAAGGGCACCACCTTTACTGTCGAGCTACCTATTCCCCCTGGCTCGGCCTAGCAACCGGTAACATGGACAGGAGTAATCTATGAATGTTTTGCTCGTTGATGATGAAGTAGCCTTTGCCGAGGCTCTTGCACGGCGTCTTACCCGCAAGAACATCAATGTCCAGACTGCCCACAACGGTCTCCAGGCACTTGATCATTTGCGTAACAACCCGGGGGTGGACGCAGTCGTACTGGACGTGGTCATGCCCGGCCCTGACGGCCTGAAAATCCAAGATATCATCCGGCAGGAGTTTCCACTGGTGGAAGTGATCATGCTAAGCGGCAACTCCACAACTGCCATGGCTGTAAAGGGCATGAAGCAAGGAGCCTTTGATTTTCTTACCAAGCCTTGCTCGGCTGAAGAACTGATCGTAAAGCTCAAGGCTGCCAAGGCAAAGCGCGACATACAACGTGCCGAGCAGGCCGAAACAATAGCCGAAGATATCATTCTCCGCCGTGGAGACTAGACAGTGCGCACTTACAGCCCCAAATACCCAGGCCCAAGTGCTATGCCCTGCCATACGCGCCGGTCTGCCGACAGCACCATAACAGTAAAACACATTGTTGGAGCAAGTCATGGCAGAAGCTAAATCGCCTCATGTTCTCCTAGTGGATGACGAACCGGCCTTCGGTGACGTTTTAGCCCGCAGGCTGCGCCGTCGTAATATCCAGGTTACCCATGCACTGGATGGAGACACCGCGCTGCGCATGCTGCTGGACAATGCCTTTGATGTTGTGCTGCTTGACCTGAAAATGACCGGTATCAGCGGGCTGGAGGTGTTGAATGTGCTCAAGCGTATGGTTCCTGATGTGCCTGTCATCATGATTTCAGGCCATGCCGATCAGGAGACCGTCAACCTTTGCCTCGCCCGTGGGGCAAGCCAGTACTTGCCCAAGCCGTGCGATGCTGACGAAATCGTATCCATCATAGGCCGTATCCAATCCAGCTGATCAGGACGCGCGCCATAACGAGGAGTTTCATCATGTCCCCGCAAATACTTTCTGTGACAGCCATATTGGTAATCGCTCTTTACTTGCTTGTTACCGAAAGATGGCCATTACCCCTCACTGCCTTGGGGATCATAGTCGGCCTTTCCCTGTCGGAAGCCCTGCTGGGTAATGTTCTCTCCTTCTCCAACATTTTCGGATCATTCGGTAGCCGCGGTCCATTGGCTGTTGCAATGCTCTTTATTGTCAGCCGTGGCCTTATCCGATCAGGCGCCCTGTCCTTTGTAGTTAATCTGGCCGCTAAAATAACAAAAGGGCAACCCTTGCGTCTCATGATTTTCATGGTAATCACAGTTATCTCGCTGTCTGCCTTTTTGAACAATACCCCCGTGGTTATCCTGTTCATTTCAATCATCCTGATGTTGTGCGAAAAGTTCCGTTTTGTACCCTCAAAATTCATGATCCCGCTGTCATTTGCATCCATTCTTGGTGGAACCTGTACCCTTATCGGCACATCCACCAATATTATCCTGTCTGACATGATGGTGCTTAACGGCCAAAAACCTCTTGGTATGTTTGAACTTTCTGTAGTGGGTGTACCGGTGGCCGTTGTCGGTGGTCTCTTTCTTATCTTTGTTGCGCCCAAGCTGCTTCCCGAACGTAAATCCACATTCATATCCAGCGGAGATCAGCAGGAAAACCTGTATCTTTCAGAAGTTGTTGTACCTGAAAGCAGCCCGCTGGTCGGCATAGATACGGGCGAGGCAGCTTCTGTTCTCGGCCCCTCCGGGCAGGTAGCCGAGCTGAGCAGACAGGGGGAAATACTCTATGTTCCCGGCAGAGAAGACCAGACCATCAAGGTTGGCGACCTGCTGGTTATCAGCAGCCCGCTTGATGATTTGACCTCACTACTTGGCAAAAACATCGTCACCTTGCGTCATGGCGGTGATCTGTCACTTTCCGGCCCCAGCGACGCACATCCCATCGCAGAGCTTATTGTGCCCCCTGCGTCACGTGTACGTGGCCGCAGGTTGTGGAATACCGCAGCCGGCCGTGACGAAAACATCACGATCATCGGCGTGCGGCACAAGGAAGGTCACTACGCATGGCAAAAAACCAGCCAGTTGCGTCTTGCCACAGGGGATACCCTGCTCATACAGGGCACCCGATCTGCCATGGATTCACTGGCTTCGGACGGTGACTTTATCATCATGGAAGAAGCCAGCCAAAAAATTCACTACTCCAACAAGGCTCCGCTTGCACTTGCCCTGTTCCTTGGCATGGTATTCTGTGCTGCCACAGGCATCATGAGCATTCTACCTGCTGCAACCATTGCTGCTTTCCTGATGATTCTGACCCGGTGCGTAAACCTGAAAGAAAGCTTCCACTCTTTGGACGGAGAGGTACTGCTGCTTATCATTTCTACCATCTCTCTGGGTAAAGCACTTTCAGAGACAGGCGCTGCAGGCGTATACGCCCATGCCTTTCTGACACCGTTCGAAGGAGTATCCGCGCACATAGTGTTGCTTGCCGTAGTTACGCTGACAGCGCTTATTACCAACTTTCTTTCCAACAACTCTGCCGCAGCCCTGCTTACACCTGTGGCTGTTTCCATAGGCATAGAGCTGGGGGTTGACCCGCGTGCATTCCTTGTTGGTATCGCATTCGGTGCATCTGCCTGTTACCTTACCCCCATTGGCTACCAGACAAACCTGCTGGTCTATGCCCCCGGTGGATACAAGTTTTCGGACTTCATGCGCGTTGGCCTGCCAATGACGCTGATGGTGATCGTACTTTCCACCATTATGATTCCCATATTCTTCCCGTTCACACAATTGTAGCAGAAGGTGCCAACTTATGATGACACAAAGAAGCATCCAGGCCATTGTGGTTGATGATCAGGAAAAACTGGCCGAAGTCATGACCAGACGCCTGAAACGCCGGGGTATCGACGTAATGATGGTAACATCTGGTGAAGACTGCCTAAAGGCACTGGCCAGCCACCCGGATACAGACGTCGTTGTGCTGGATATCACCATGCCGGGAATGAACGGTCTGGAAACCCTGACTGCAATCCGCAGCAACTTTCCCTTGGTGCAAACAATCCTGCACACCGGAAACCCCACGCCTGAAAACGGCATCAAGGGACAGGAACTGGGGGCATTTTACTTTTTGCCCAAGCCTGCCCACATGGATGAGCTTGTTGACCTGCTCCACAGCGCAAAAGACCGTAAAGAGCGCAAAGCAGAGCAAATGGATACCCAAACATAGCCTGCTGCTGTAAAATACAGCCTGCTCCAACAGGCTCTCTACAAAAATACACGCCCGGCGCCCCCCATGTCTGCACACGGACGGCGCCGGGCACATTGATTTTATGGCCCATGCCCAAGAGCATGGCAGGCCATGTCTGTAAGGCCACTTTTTGCCCACGTCCTGCCTGTGGTTGTGTTCTTTCCATTACGACAATCATCCAGACTGCCATTGTCGGTTTTGGCGGACTTGCCGTGCATGCTGTTATATTTTGCACCTACTCAATAAAACTCATACGCCCGCACAAGTATGCCCAGGCAACAGGCTGCAACCACAGCCATGTTATCGCGCCACTTGGCTCCGCGCCCGCCCCCGGCAGGTGGCAGATCCGATCGTGCGCAATCGTGAAAAATTCGCACTCCGAGAGCGGGAACCGCAATACGTACCATTATTCCACGAACCACCCGCCAAAAAAGCATTGGTGCGATACACCGAGCCTTTTCCGCTAGGGTCTTCAATCCAGACTATCGCCGCGTCTCCGTCCAGTTCCGTCGGCCTGTAGCTCCAACCGGAAAGCCATTGATACATGGCGCCCGCGCAATCCTCCAATCCATAATTGGAAATCATGCGCCTACCGGCCGTGTCTTTATGCCCGCCGGTAGTCACCGGATCTGCGCCCCCTGCGATGACGGTCATCTGGTTGCTTCCTTCAGCCGCGCACTGGAACTCTTCGTCGGAAAGCGGCGATTTGCCCACCATGAACATGTCTTCGATATGCTGGGAATACGTCTGGCTGTCCGTGATGGTGCCGCCGTTCACGCTGGTTGTGGCAGTTCCGGTTCCGCTCTGAAGGTAGATGTCGGCCCATATGTCCATCGCCTTGATATACACCATGCCTTCAGGGTTGCAGGTAGGTCTGTGCGAGAGGCACCAAAAAGACGCAGGAAGAATTTCCCCGGCCACATATCCGGAAAGCGGATGCCCGGATATGGCGCCGACATCCGCGCACAGGGTATGGAACCCGCCGATCTTCCTGCTGGTGTAGGCGTTATGCCCGGATGGATAGGTGCTGTTCAGGCTTACCTTGATTTCGGCAGCAGTTTCACCGGAAGCGTTCGTTGCCCGGCATAGATAAATGTAATAATCGCGCCCGGCCTGCAAAGCCGTTCCGGCGTCAAGGCGCTGCTCCGCATTGCCGACGGATACGTCCGCTTCACTACCAAACACAAAATGCTCTCCGCTGGCGTCGATGAGCTTCAGGTACGTGCTTGCCTTGATGACAAAGCCGTTTTTGGAAGTTTCGTGTGGCTGAATGAACTGACCATATAGGGCATTCACAGAGGGTTGGATGATGCCGAAATTTTGCGCATTGCAATATGTGCCTGCCGTACCTGCCGCGTCGTTTCTATCCATCCAAAAAGATTCAAAGTCGCTCATGGGGTTATGCCTCCAGCAATGCGTTGATTTTTGCAACGTCCAGGCCAATGCGATACATCCATGCACCTGGATCTTCACGCAGTTCATACTGCATCAGATATTCTCCGCCGGCCTCACCATCCTGCATGGGCACAACCCTGACTGTTGGGCTGGCGGCACTCGCATCCGCAACTCTGCCCACAGGACACCAAACCATTCTGGCATCCAGTAATGTTTGCAGCTGTGTCTTTGTGGCTTCTTTGTCCACTTCCATGCTGTTCATCACATCTTCAAAGCTGTTGAACCACTCGGGTATTCCACGCATGTTTGCTCCTCCTTTTGTAAGGACGTAGGGTAAAATGTTGGTGATAAACTGCACATGCACTGCAATCCACATATTCACAGACACTAACATCCGGACCCACACAAGGTCCGTGAAAGTCTGCATGCGGCCTTGGCACCACGCCAATAACAATCCATGTAAAAACAACGTGCAGGATCAAAATATCGCGCTGTTCAGAGTGGAAACGCTGCAACAAGAAGGGAGGTCATATTTCCTGGGACGCCGGCAGGCTGAGCGCCAAGCATACCAGTGCCTGCCCTTGCTGCCCGCACTGCACGGTGGTACCACACGAAAACATGCCGCAATCCACATATTCGCAGACAGCAACACCCGGAACACCCCCAGGTCCGTGGAGCTGTATGGTAAAGCCCTGGAGAGTCCTGGATGTTATGGTATGTGTGTATCCAGTGCCGGAAAGGATGTTGATAACGGGATTAACGAGCCTATCCATTACAGGATGCCCCAAGGCCGCATATTCAATGCACACGGCTCCAGATGCATCCTCAACCCCTATGGTGTAGTCAACATACCCAGCGGCAGACAGTGCTTGCTGGGCTTTTTTTGCCCAATGCCTGGCACTGAACTCGCCGTCCTGCACGACTTGATCTTCAGGGTGTGACGCCCATCTTCGGGCAAACTCTGTGGAATGCATAACCTGAGCCTGCCCATTGTCGAGCATACTTTCCATCCGGCCCAGCACTGCCTGCGCCTCACCCGCAGCATTCTCCGAACGCAGTGCCAAATCTTTTGAATCCGCAGCAGCCCCCTGCGCCACGTCGGCAAATCTCTGTATATCACCATAGAACTCATCGGCTGCTTTAGCAGAATGTTCTTCGGTGACAGAAAATTTTACCGCTCTGTTAAGTTCCTCCTGCAGCTCCTGAACCATCATCACCGTACGGTCAAAAACATCTTTTTCCAGTACTTCCGGTGCAAATGCCCCCCCATGCACCAGATCCACGATTTGCGTTCGCGGCGTATGGCGATAAAGTATCAGGCGCGCCCCATCAGGTATGGGTTCACCGGTCACCGGATACACAACGCTTGTGTAGCCGCTTTGCCCGACGTCTATCCTGAAGTTGTCTGTCACCTGGGTTACAGGCGGATGCCCCTGTCCATCAGGCTTTACACTGAC
>CAZQKM010000005.1:0-102732 GCA_964593925.1 uncultured Desulfovibrionaceae bacterium
AATTCAAATTCGGTGCATTGCATTGTGGTTAAGGTGATTTGACGGCACTCTCTACAACAACAGTTTAACCCACTTGCTCCAAATCAAGCTTGGGTTACGGATATTACGTACATCCGAGCTCGCGAAGGATGGCTGTATTTATCGGTGGTCATCGATCTATATTCACGGCAGGTCATCGGCTGGTCAATGCGCCCACAAATGCCCTCAGGCCTTGTGCTACAAGCCCTTCTGATGGCTTTTTGGCGAAGGAAGCCCAAAGGTAAGGTTAATTCATTCAGATCAGGGCAGTCAGTATACTGGTCACGACTGGTTTTCATTTTTAAAGGCTCACAATCTCGTTTGTAGCATGAGCAGGCGTGGCAACTGTCATGATAACGCGGTTGCGGAAAGCTTTTTCCAGCTTCTAAAGCGAGAACGAATAAAGCGGAAGACATACAGAACTCGCGAAGAGGCTCGGCAGGACGTCTTTAATTATATCGAGATGTTCTATAACCCGATTCGCCGTCATGGACACAATGGGAATTTGTCCCCAATAAAATTTGAAGAAAAGTTTGTTAGTAAAGTCGGGCGTGTCTAGTAAAATGGTGGCGATTCAGTTCCCCCAAGTACTGGTCTGTCCATCTTGGGATTGTGAGAGTGCTTTGCTGGATTCACGCTCAACGGCCAGGCGACCCTCTTCCTCAAGATCGCCACCGATCAGGCTTCCCGCTATGCCCCCTGCAATGGCGCCGAGAGTGACCGCAAGGGCTTTAGCTGCCCCATCGCCAAGAAATATACCCGCAACACTACCAAGGGTAGCTTCGGCAAGGGTGCCGGCTCCTTGTTTTCCTTGGCAACCTCCCAGAAGCATACAGATGATCACTGCGGAGGCGGGCAGCTTTGCCTTTGTGGTTATTCTGAAGCATGTACGGTTCTCCCTTCTAAAGAAGTAGTACACTCAAGCTTTAAAACTCGAGTGCCAATGTGAAAGGAAAACACTGGAGACAAAAACAGGTAGACTACAAGCTACTTGTATCACTTCCCTGCGACTCGTGACTTTCCGCTTTAGCCCTGTGGCGAATTTGTAAAATTTTTTAACTGAATACAAAATAGTTCGGACTCTGTCAATTTGTATACAAGTGTGAATTTGAGATACATTTGGACAAAGTTGGCTGCACATTTGCAAAGCACATTTTGTGCGGGATTTGCCTTATACTTTATCCAAAAAGATACTGGTACAATTTGGTTGTACTATGGTTATGTAGTCTGCAGTATGGGCCGCGATGTTTTTCATGCGTCCGCTTCAGGCTGCGCTGGATTGAAGAGCTTTCCCGGCAGATTTTCCTGATGCCCCTCCCCGCCGTAGGCTCTCAAAGAATGCTACTTTACCGTTGTGCATGGTGCATAGGCCTGTCTGCTTCGTTTGTTTTTTGGGGCAGGCCAGAAAGGAGCAAGATCTGGATGTTGATGGTTTTTCAAGAATCCGGGGTGTATGCATTTGTATGTATAATACAGCAGTATTTTTTTGTAATGCTGTTTTTGGGAAGATCATGCATGAATTCTATTGGGTATAATTTGTTTGTTATTGTATATATAATTTTCTTATTTGTATATTCCCATGCATAAATATTTGATCTAGTATAGAGAACTATAGCAAAATTGACATCTTGCGTGTCAACTTTTGATAGAATAACGAAAAAGCACATGTATAGTGCATGTGCGCATTTTTTTAATGATTTTTATATAATTTTTTAAGCTGTCTATCTCTTTGTATTGCGTGTTGCTTTATCTACAAGTGAGCGTAGTGCGCTGTATATGTCTGCATCAATATCAATAAACTTTACGCCAATATTATAGGCACTACTTTTTTGATCAACCCATGCTACTTCGCCGATGGCTTGCATATATTGTTCGGCATCGTTTTCGTATATTTTAAGAAAGCTGGGAGAGTACTTGTTTAACGTGGGGATATGTACTTTGAGCTGTAATTTGTCTCCTGGGGTGAAGCGAACGGGCGACTCAAAGCATACTCCTCCAGCACTGATATCTGCGCAATTGGATGAAATGCGACGTTGGCTGGAAAAGGGGAATTGTAGGATGCTGGCTTCAATGGAAAAATTTTTGGGGAGTCTGGTATAGCGACGTTTGTCAACTGGGTGCTGCATAAGGGGGCCTCCTTTTTTCTGTGCAGTAGGTAAAATTGTGAATCTGGAGAACTACTGTAGTGTAGCAGATTACTGTGTATAAGACAAACATATTGCGGTATCTAGGATAATGTATGCGATGTTTGGGAGGGTATTTTTTTAAAGCTGATATTATGGCCTGTTAGGTTGGGATTTTTTTGGATTTTGAGGATTGATGGGGCGGGCAGCTTACTGGGGGGGGAGCGCCATGGAGTACGTTATTTTGCCAGGTGCGTTTTTGAAGGTAATGGGGTAAGTCTACTGCATATGCCCTGCTTGTGCATTTCGGTGTGCCATGGCGCAGGGGCTTGCTCATGCCGGTAGTGGGAAGCAAGTGCGTGGGCTATATTTGTGAAACGTGGATAAGGGATACGTATGATTCAGTGTTATTGTGGCTCGGGGCGTGTGTATGATAAGTGCTGTGGCCCGCTTGTTGCGGGGAGGGAGCACGCTGTCACTGCGGAGGCGTTGATGCGGTCGCGTTTCAGCGCACATTGTGTGGGTGAGTATGGCTACCTCGAAGTAACGGCCTGTCCCCGTCTGCATGGGGGGATATCAGCGGAGGAGATTCAGGAGTGGTCGACGCATATGCACTGGAACAAGCTGACCGTGCTACGTGTTGAGGGCGGTAGCGAGCAGGATAGCCGGGGCGTGGTGGAGTTTCAGGCCGAGTACACCATGCGTGGTGTTCCGCAGATATTGCATGAAACCAGTACCTTTGTGCGCAGCGACAGGCAGTGGTGCTATGAGGATGGGCATGTGCATAGCCGGACTATACGCCGTGAAGCCCCAAAAACAGGCCGAAATGCCCCATGCGCTTGTGGTAGTGGCCAAAAATTTAAAAAGTGTTGTGGCCGTGTGTAGCTTTTGCGCTGCATATGGCTTGCGCATTGTGTACCGGGGTGGGGTATCAGTGTAGTAACGGTATTGCAGAGAGGCGGGGAATGCCGGTCGTAGAGCCATTGATTGAAATACCATGGCAAGCGTAAAACCCATTAGGGCAATCAGACGTTTTTGCCTGGCCTGCCAGGGGGGGGCGGTAAAAAGGGTGGCACAGTGCAGTGACCTGGAATGCCCCCTGTACTTGTACCGCTACGGGGAAGAGTTGCGGGTGGGCGCACGCTCAAGTGTGCAGGCCATTCGTTGCTACTGCCTTGTGTGCAGTGGCGATCAGCGGGCTGAGGTCCGTCATTGCGCTGCACGCCATGGTTGCGCCCTGTGGTCGTTCCGGTTTGGCTGTACGCCGGATACATGGCGTCGGGTGCGTGCCAGGAGGGCTAGGCCAAGGGCGTTACTATTGCCCGGCATGAAGTACTTCGGGGCATGATGTGGCAGTGAAAGTCTGCCCATGCCCTATTGTAGGGCTGCGGTGCAGAAAGGCCATCTTGTACGAAGTGGTGCTCTCAGGGGATGTGTGCCGAGGCATCCACGCTACAGCTTATAGCCAATGGAACGCAGTAGCGCTTTGCGTTTGGCGATATCGCTTTCTGTTTCTATGCCCTTGGGAGAAAACCCATCCACTACGCCCAAGAGCCCTCGTCCTTGGGGCGTTTGTGCTACAATGCCCTGCACGGGGTTTGCCGTGGCACAAAAAATACGTACCACCTCAGGAACTTGGCGTATTGTGTTCAAGATATTGATGGGAAATATGTCTCGCATGAACATGATGAATGTGTGACCGCACCCCAGTGCCTGCGCGTTGGCAATTGCGAGCTGTGTCAGGGTAGGGTCAGTACCGCTCCAGCGGATAAGGCATTCTGCTGATGCTTCACAAAACGCAAGGCCAAAAGTTGCTCCGGGAACGGTATTCACAACGGCCTCATGCAGATCCTCCACTGTTTTGATAAAATGAGACTGCCCTAAAATCAGATTGTGTTGTTCCGGATTTTCTACGGGGATGGTGAGTAGCTGCAAGGTGCCTCCTTTGGCTACGATATGCTTGGTGGTAGCGCCATCATACGCAGGGCAACAAAAGTAGAGAGTTTTCTGTATGCGGTGGTGGAAACGCGCGAGTACTGGTCGCTACAGGGTGTAGGAATTTTTATACAAAAACGGCTTCCTGGATGGAAGCCGTTTTTGTAGAAGTATCTGCAAAAGAAAGAAAGTAATATTAACCATAGCAATTGGCGTGCCATAAATTGCGCGAGGGGCTGTTTTCGTATAATTGCCCGCCACAGCTCGTTATTGTGTGTTTTTGGACAAGCGGGTACGCGCGAAGCGCTGTACAAAAAATAACACTACGCCCCCTTTTAGGATGATTGGATACAAAATTTTGTACTGTCTTTGATCCGTTTTGGGGCGAAAGCCGGTGGCAAAGGTTTGTGAGCCCTAAAATATGGGCGCAGGCTCTGGCTCCATACAATGCCATGCGTGCACGCAGGGTATATACAAAGGCGTTGAGATGATACGCGTGAAGGCGATGTACCTGGCTTTTGCGATAAAGCGGTGTGTGAAGATTGCAGCCGGGAGCTCCGCCCCCGGTTGTTCAGGGTGAGTCCCGGTAACTTGGGGTGAAAGGCTAGTTGCTACATTATCCGTAAGGCTCTGGATACTCTATTTTTTCGTACAGTTAAATACATATTACCAAATACTGATTGACTCTTTGCGGCAAAGCTGAAAAAGAGTGCGAGCACATTTGCATGATGCCACAACGTATGTGTGTGCTTGGCTACTATTGAATAAATTTGTGATTCAGCATGATTTATAGCAGGAGCTTTTATGTTCAAAAAAGTATTTTTTTTTACTGTTGCCCTGAATCTGAGTTTGACTTCTTATGCTATCGGGGCCTGTAGCGTAGAGGAAGCCACAGCCAAGGCACAGGAGTTTCAGCAAGTACTTGGAGACGCTGTTCAAAAAAATCATCAAAAACTTAGTGAGTTCACGGCTGCTATGCAGAGTGACCTTCCCAAGGTGCAGCAAGCGAATGGTCTTGATGCCATGTGTAAATTTTATGATGAATGGACTGCTAAACTGAAATAGATTGTAGATATGTAGAAAACTTTTGAGCATAGAGGCTGCAAGATTGGTCACACTGCATAAAGTGGAGAATTATCGTTGTTTTGAATAGCTATAAGCCTGTATGATCCAGAGGGCCACCTCTTTTCTTGCACTGCATGGCGCAGGGTGCTTCTTTTCACACACAGTACGCTTGATTTGTAGATGTTCCTCATGGGGCGTATTTTTTTAAGGCTTCTTCCTGGTATGTTGAAACGTGAGGGAGGTGCCCCAAGGGGCTTTTGTCCCCGCTTCAAAAGAATAAGCCAGCTTTGGGGGAAAAGTCGGAAAGCTAAGCGGAACTAGAACGAGTTTCGGTATACAATAGATGGATATTGCTCTAGAGGGCGTTGAACGTTGGGGAGTAAAATAACCCTTGTTTTTATACTAAGGGGGAGTACAGTGTTGTGGAGCTTGATTTATGTTTTTTTATACTGGTAGGCCATAGTATGGCCCCTCCACCATAGGATAAGGGGGGGGCAGGCTTGCGGCGGCGCTGCCAGAGCTGACGGTACCTGTAGCGATTGTGAGATGTGATGAGCTGAGATTTTTAAAGATGTGGCAGGCAAGGTTTTTGAGCAAACAAAGTTGATAGCAGTAAAATCCAGATGCCCAAAAACAGAAGGCCCTCGTAATAATTTTTTATTTCGATGCGTATATCTAATAGAACTAATACAGTAGCTAGGGCATTTTCTAAGGCGATGGGTAGAACAAAAAATGTATTGTTATTCAGACAAGTCAAGCTTTTTCAGAGCAAAGATTTTGGTAAGTAGCTGATATTAAAAAGAGATAAAGTAAACGGTGCTGGGGCCATGGACGAGGAAAATGTGGTTCTAAATATCAAGCAGGGTTACTTTACATATTACGTAGCTTCGAATAGCGAACCGTGTATTGATCCGTCACTGAGTGTTTTTCTAGGGATAACCACGAAGCAGTAAAAGGAGAGGGCGATGACCATTCGCGCCAAACTCATCATTCTCATGGGGGCGAGCCTTCTGAGCATAGCGTCCGTTGTCTCTCTTATGGCTTATCTTGCACACCAAGATAGCTATCAAGCTGCCATGGAGAGTTCAAAAACTACCATCCAAAGTATCGCAAGCTACAGTACGCTTTTTTTCAAGACAGCGGAAGAAAATAGTGCTTTTTTGGCGGGGTTGTCGCAAACCTCGGCGGCAACAGAGGATCTTCCTTCTTATCTTCATCTGACTGCTCCCAGGCGCTTTGCGCTCCATGAGTTGTCGCCCCAGGCTCAAGAGTTGGAAGGTATACGGCAACAGATGCTTAAATCTAATAGCTCGTATCTGGCCTTGGGCCTTGGGTCCATAAATGGGGGATTTTTGGAGTATCCTCCCATCAAGTACCCTGCCGGTTTTGATCCGCGTAAACGTCCTTGGTTTAAAGCTGCCACGAGCAGCAGCACTGGGGCGGCTTATTCCATTTACCTGACGGCATCGGGAACTCCCGTGTGTTCTTTCACCCATCAGGTTACGACTGACACAGGCAAGGTCGTAGGCGTTTCCTATATCGAAGTGAGCTTGGCCTCGTTTTCTAAACGCATTTCCAGTATGGAAATCGGCCGTACTGGTCGCTTGACTCTTATTGACCCCAACGGCGTGATCATCGCCTCTCGCAAGACCGACGCTTTGTTCACTAACGTGGCAGACAAAAAGGTGCCGGGCCTGTATGCAGTCTATTCCATGTCTGAGGGGGCGCACATGATCAACGTCAACGGTAAAGATGTGCTGGTCAATCTCTTTGGGGATCAGCGCGGCTGGAAGTATGTCTACGCCATCGACGCTGACGAGGTTTTTGCGGGTACCTACAGTATGCTCAAAACCAGCGTGTTCTTCTCCATATTCATGCTCATGGTGGTTTGTTCTTTGGGAGTATACATCTTGCGTAGTATCAACCGTCCCCTGAGTCTGCTCAGTAGTACCTCAGAAACCATTGCCAACGGCGATATCCATGCCACGATGCCGGACAAAAGCTTTTTCTCGGGAGAGTTACTCAGCCTGTATGAGAGTTTTGCCAAAATGCTTGCCCACATTAGTGAAACATTGCGTAAGGTCCAGGAGAGCCAGCAGAAAGCACATGCCGAAGAGGAAAATGCTCGTGTAGCCATGATCAAGGCAAAAGAAGCCGGGGCGGCAGCTCAGGCAAAGACCGAAGCAATGTTGCTCACCGCTGGCAAGCTTGAGCAGGCTGGAAGCGTAATTTCTTCTGCCTCAGCGAATCTTGCCATTCAGGTTGAACAATCTGACCAGAGTGCGGCAGAATCCGCACAAAGACTGTCAGAAGCAGCCACAGCCATGAATGAAATGAACGCCACTGTGCAGGAAGTTGCCCGAAACGCTGGCACGGCTTTCAGCGCATCTGCAGAAACCAAGGAAAAAGCGCAGGATGGTGCACGTATCGTTGAACAGTCGCTTCAAAGTATTGAGAGAGTGCGTCATATTTCTGCACAACTCAAAGATGACATGAATCAACTTAATGAGCATGCGCAGGATATTACACGGATCATGGGCGTCATTTCTGATATCGCTGATCAGACAAACCTACTGGCGCTGAATGCCGCTATCGAGGCCGCACGTGCGGGAGAGGCCGGACGCGGTTTTGCCGTCGTGGCCGATGAAGTACGTAAACTCGCTGAAAAAACCATGGCTTCCACAACTGATGTCAGCAGTGCCATTACAGTTATCCAGAATAGCACTGAGAAGAGTATGTCCAGCATGGATAATGCGATGGAACAGGTCAATCAGGCTACGGATATGGCTAGTCGGTCTGGCCAGGCGCTTCAGGAGATTGTAGCCACTGTGGAAGGCACCGCCGATCTCGTTCACGCAATCGCTACTGCTAGTGAAGAGCAGTCTGCTGTCAGCGAGGAAATAAACCAATCTATTGTTCAAGTTGACAAGATGGTCAGGCAAACAGCTGAAGCCATGTCTGAAGCTTCTAGGGCCGTAGCTGACCTGGCAGACCAGGCCCATGGGCTCACTGGCCTGATTCAGAATTTGAAGGAAGATTGATTTTTGGATTGTCGTGAGAGAAAAAACCAGCGGGGCTTTGGGCCCGCTGGTTTTTTCGTTGGTATCCATAAAAAATTGACTCGTACAGCCATGAGATTGAAGCCCACAAAAAAAGACTTCTGGCATAAATGGCGGCCAGGAACAAAGCTGCATGTTTCGCGTTCTTTGGTTGCAACGCCGCTCAGCGCTACAAATGCAGGAATGCACTTGCCATCCACTATCTGGCCTTATAAAGCTTTTTGCCGTAATCGTGCTGTTTTTTGTGATTGCTTTTGGGTGGAATCACCAGCGACCTGTTTGGGGTTTCCGCCTATGCAAGGAGCGCACCCGAGTAATAACCGTAGTTGGTCAGATTCTCAGTGGTAAAGCCGTCAATCAAGAGAGCTGCCTGCGTACGATCTGTTGTGACCCCCTGTGCAATAATAGCCCGGATCAGCAAACCATGTGCATCCACCGCAAGATGTAATTTTGTGCTGAGTCTTCTTTTGCGGGCCCATGTCCTGATAGTCACCTCTTGCTCCACCCCTATGGGGGACGTTAATCATCAACCGGAATTTCGAGCAGTCGCCTCCATACGACGTTATCACACGATTGCATGAAGTGGTTGATGGATATTGTTCCAACCACCAAAATCAGGTGGCAAGCCTCGCCAAGGTCGGCCCGTTTGCATGACTCAGAATATTGCATCAATAAAACATCTATTGTCGTGGGGATACCGATCCATCTTCCTTTGCCCCCAGGTAAATGGGGCCCGATTTTTTTTTACAAAATTAGGTTGTCGTGTCGCCCATGAGCGGATTGCGGCATATAGCCCCCCATTTGTGCTGAAAGAAAGTAGGCAATGCCACGAGGCTAAAATTCAGACAGTCTTGTGAACGACAGTAACTACCAGAATTTTTTTACAGATTAGGCCAAAGGCGTGTTGTGGCGTTTTGGAGTGACGAGAAAAAGGACACGAGGATATGGCAGACCCGGGATGTGTGGCCAGTATGGACACACGGGGGCAATTACAGGCAGATACTTATCATGGCGTAATTGCTGGAAGAGGGGATGATGAAGGTATATACAGTAGCTATGTTCTGGTAGACAGCGGGCGCTTGCCTGTGTTTGCCAGGCTGGTGTATGGTGTCAGTATGGATAGTGTTTGCAGCCAAGTGTAGCGGGCAGAGCGTGTTGCCGGGGCATGGTTGTATACTACGTGCCGGAAACGCTTTATGGTATTGTGTCATGGATAGTGGACCTGCCGGTTGCTACCATGCTGTTTTTGTGGCTCCGGCGTTGGCTTTTTGTTGTAGCAGACGGGGCCGGATAGCTGGTGGGGTCGGCGCTTAACGCTGGTCCGCCATTTTCCGGGCAATGTATGGCCCCGGATAACCTCCAAACAGGGCAGGTTTATGATCATGAATTCCCAGCGATTGTACAAGAGCATTTATACCATTGCGAAATCTACTAACTCGAGTCTTGAGCCTACCAGAATTCTTTCGGATATCGCAGAGCATGTGACCAAGGCCATTAATGCCAAGGGTTGCTTTATCCGGCTTTTGGATGCCCAGGCTAGCGTGTTGTTGCCTGGTGCCAGCTTTGGGTTGAGCCAGAGATATGCGCTGAAGGGCCCTGTGCAGGTAGAAAAAAGTCACCTTGATCAGGAAGTGCTTCAAGGCGTTTCGGTTCATATTGACGACGTGCGTGAGGATATGCGCTTTCAATACCGCAAGGAGGCTGCTGCGGAAGGGTTGGTGTCTCTCATAGTGATGCCGCTGAAAGCACGTGGTGAAAAAGTTATTGGTGTGCTACGTGTGTATTTTGGAGAGAAGAGAGCCTTCAGTGAAGATGAGCTGGATTTTCTCGCTTGCATTGCCAACCTTTCCAGTATCGCGCTGGAAAATGGACGTATGTATGAGGCGTTGAAGCGCGAGAACAAGTTGGCAGAAGAATATATTTATCGCATCGAAGACTAACTGCGAACATCTCAGGCAGCCGGTGTGCGCACCGCCTACGGAGGAAGCAATAATGAAAAAAGTAAAAGTTGGCATTAACGGCTTTGGCCGTATTGGCCGTCAGGTTCTTAAGACAATTTGGGAACGGCATAGAGCCACAGTAGATGTAGTGGCAATCAATGATCTGTTCGACATTAATACCAACGCGCATTTATTGCGTCATGACACCAACTATCGTGGCTTTACGCCTGAGGTATCGGTAGACGGAGACACCATGCGCGTGGGTGGGGACTTTGTCATCAAAAATTTTGCCGAGCGTGACCCGCGTCTTATCCCATGGGGTAGCTTGGATGTGGATATTGTGGTGGAAGCTACCGGTATTTTTACGGCAGGTCCCAAGGCTGCTCAGCACCTTGAAGCGGGGGCTAAAAAGGTCGTTATCTCTGCGCCGGCAAAGGAAGAGGATATTACTGTGGTGCTGGGAGTAAACCATCAGGACTATGATCCTCAGAAGCATAGTATCATTTCCAATGCTTCATGCACTACAAACTGCCTTGCCCCGGTGGTCAAGGTCATGCATGAGGCGTTCGGCATTCAAAAAGGTGTCATGACCACGGTACATGCGTATACCAACGACCAACGTATTCTCGACCAACCTCACAGGGATATGCGTCGTGCGCGTGCAGCGGCCTGCAACATGATTCCCACCTCGACAGGAGCGGCGAAAGCAGTTGCCTTGGTAATCCCGGAAATGAAGGGGCGTTTTGAGGGATATTCTGTACGTGTCCCCACCCCCACGGTTTCGCTGGTGGACTTTGTGGCGATTCTTGAGCGTGAAACGACTACAGAGGAGTTGCGGGCAACACTAAAACGTGCTGCCCAGGGTGATTTAGAAGGCATTTTGGGATACTCCGAGCAACCCCTGGTCTCTTCCGATTTTATCGGTGACCCGCACTCTGGCATTGTTGAGGCAGATTTCACTCTGGTGCAGAGCGGCAACCTTGCCAAGGTCTATGTGTGGTATGACAATGAGTGGGGGTATTCGTGCCGTGTGGCAGACCTTGTGGAGTACATGAGAAAACAGGGACTGTAAGCAAGATTGCATGGCGCCCTATTGTTAAAAAGCTTGCTGCCTGGCTGCCCTCTGTGGGGTGGCCGGGCAACAAGCCTTGGGAGCAGGACGAGTCCATAGCGTTTTTATCGGGTAGGTTGCGGTGTCTGAAGAAAACGTATGTGTTTTGCCTTGGCTCTGTTGTAGATCCAGTAGTCTCGAGACTGCTCCAGGGTAATTCTTTATGATATTTTTTGCACACCAAGTGTCGAAAAACGAGGATGCCATGGCCACACTGGCACCTAGGCGCATGGTATTCTCTATGTTGTTTGGAAAAAACTGCCCCGTAGCTGCCTGGTAGAAAGGGGCGTTGGGGAGACACCACCCAAGACAACCGCAATGTACAAAGCCGTTTTCTGGATCAGGCGCACAGATACCCAACGGCAGGGCTTGCCCCCATCCATGGCGGATGGAGTAGCACCCATCGCAGGTGTATTCAGTGGTGTGGTAATGCGTTCTGGGGAAATTTTTTTAAAAGACTGATCATATGGATCTACCCACGAACGATTGGTGATTGGTGCTAGCCTCTGCCGTATCCACTCTCAGGCAGCAGGAGCGCGCGGCGGAAGCCGGGAGATGGGTCGAACCAAAGAGGACTCAACACAAAATTTCACCTGGCCGTTGATGCGCATGGTATACTGCTCCGAGCTCTTGTTACAGAAGATACAGGGCAGAGTGCTTTCCTGCGATAACTCCACGCTAAAGCGTTCTTTGTGTTTTGGGGATATGATGTAGAGCGGGCATTCTTGCGCAAGCAAAGCTGCGGGGCATACAAGAAAATATCGGGCGCCCCTCGTGTCTCTGTGGTAAGGCGGTATGCAACGCGAGCCACCTCATTGAAGATACTTTTTTCATCTGAAATAAAGGCGAGGTACGTTAAGAATAGTACAACGTTTCTCGCTGCTTTCAAATTCGGTACATTTTTGTGGGCCCCCAGCCTGTGACTATGCTGTCCGAGGCGTGGTTGGCAAGGGGTAGGACAAGGCGGTTGAGGGTGTTGTTAGATTAGAGTGTGGCCCTGTCAGCATGTTGGCCGAATGTGCCCTCAGTAGCCTGCAAGTTCGCCCAAGTGCGCAAGTGTCAGCGTGGGGGGATGTTCCAGTGTGGCAATGTCCTGGCGCGTTGCTTCGCCACTAAGCACCAACAAAAAGTCGATTCCTGCGTTTTCCGCTAAAGCTTTGTCCGTAGAAAGCCTGTCTCCCACCATGACCATTTCTTTTTTGGCATATTTTGCTAGTAGCGGTTCAAGGACTGCGGTCTCCGGCTTGCCGAATATCTGCTGGGGGTCACGCCCCGTGGCTGTACGGTACAACGCAATAAAACTACCCACGTCAGGTATGGGACCCTCGGGAGTGGGACAGACAAGGTCAGGGTGGGTTGCCAAAAATGCCACCTCAGGCTGCTGCAAAAGTAGGGCAGAGCGAGCAAGTTTGTGGTAGGTCAATTCTGTATCGTATGCGAGTACCACTGCCTGGCAGCCCTCTTCCCCATAGTGGATGCCGGGCATGGCTTGTTGTAGGGTTCTCATAAAATCTTGATTTGCCACAGGATATAATGTGGTAATATTATTCTTACGCAGATAGTGGACAAGTGGAAATACAGGAGAGAGGATATGGTCCTGTTTGGTAGGAATACCCATGGCATGCAGCTTGTGCATGGTGGTCGCAGGGGATTTTGAGGTGTTATTGCTGAGAAAATAAAAATCAATTCGGCCCCACAGGCGTCGGATAAAATCTACTGTAGGCTGGATGGGGATGTCCCCCAGGCAGATGGTGCCGTCGATGTCAAAGACAAAGCAACGTTTGATGTTCACTGTCTCTTCCTGTGTTGTGCAAAGATCTGGTTGATATAGTAGTAGGAAGTACCCGCGCTGTCCATGGCAAAGCTTGACACGAACATGCTGGGCCAGTTTTTTTGAGGGGGATGTAGGTGCCGGAGTTATTTTGTGGTACGTGAGCTGCCGAGGCTGGTGTTCCATTGCCACCCAAGTTTCTGGTATACATTTTGGGAGTACCGGTGACTGAATCGCGTGAGCTTGGCGCTGGAGAGATATCCAAAAAGATGTTGGCTTGGAATTTCAAGGAGGAAGAATGATAGCAGAAGCGGTTGCAGCGTGTACACTGTACGTGTCTAATGCTTGGGTTGGCCGGCTCTGTTGCTGAGTGATGTAAGTGCTGTCAGAAAGTTGGCGACAGCTACATCTGTTGGAAAAAAGGCGCGCATGAGCCTATTCTTGACAATGTAACAGGAACGTATTGATATATAAAGAAATGGCAGCTAAATGTTCAGGTGCAAATAAACAGTACGGTGTGCATCCCAGAAGATGGTCAGGGGCTGCCGGGCAGAAGGTTGGGGGCCTTTCAGTCTGGAGCAGTATGAGGCTGTGCTGTTATTGCAATGTGGTTTGAATAAATTTCAGGGAGTTGAAAATGTTAAGAAAAATGGTTCTTTTGTGGACAATTGCAGCTGTGGTGGGATTGGCTCCTGTAGCCTCTGCTGAAGATTGTGTATCACGTGGTGCTCTTGATACCAGATATTGTGATGAAAATGGCGACCTTGTGGCAGATGCCCCCAAGGAATCTTCACGGTTTAAAGACCCAGGTACATTGGTGTTTACCTATACTCCTGTCGAAGATCCTGCCGTGTACCAAGACGCTTTTGCCGATTTTCAGGCGTTTCTCGAAAAGAAAACCGGTAAACGTGTCCTTTACTATACGGTGCAGTCCAATGCCGCAGAGGTAGAGGCCATGCGTTCTGGTAGATTGCATATCGCAGGATTTTCTACCGGGCCTACCTGCTATGCTGTGAACCTTGCCGGTTATGTGCCCATTGCCGTAAAAGGCAATGAGGATGGCTATCAAGGCTATCGTTTACTGCTGATTACCCGTAAAGGTAGTGGCATAAAAAGCGTCGCGGACCTTAAAGGCAAGCGTGTGGCTCATACTTCTGCTTCTTCAAACTCGGGCAACCTCGCCCCTCGTGCGCTTTTTCCCAAAATGGGTATTACGCCTGACGTAGACTACACTGTGGTGTATTCCGGTAAACACGATCAGTCGATTTTGGGTGTTGCATTTGGCGACTATGATGCTGCACCTGTTGCAGGTGACGTATATAAGCGCATGGTTGACACAGGCCGGGTCAAAGGCGAAGATTTTGATATCATATGGCAAAGCAGCCAGTTCCCTACCTCGTCATTCGGTTATGCGCATGACCTTGCCCCTGAGCTGGTACAAAAAATTACTGAAGCCTTTGCAGAGTATCGTTTTCCTCCTGAAATGCAAAAAAACTTTGGTGGGGCAGATCGTTTTTCTCCTGTGACGTATAAAAATGACTGGGCCATTATTCGTGATATCGCGGATGCCAACGGAGAGCATTTTAATCAGGCAGGTCTTGAGACCATTGCAAAAAAAGAAGCCGCCGCAAAAGCAAAAAAAGATGTTGGAGCCAAACAGTAAAAGCGGCGACTATACTGGTTACGCTTTGTAGCAAATGTAAAATGAGTGGGCACGGTGTAGCCATGCTCACTCATTCTACTGTTTCTAATCATAAGACATAAGGAAAGCCGGCAGTGACTCAAACAGTAATAGCGCAGGCTCCGCCTGCCGGAGCATCATTGGCCATTGAGGGGCTTTGTAAAGAGTATGTCCCAGGCAAAGCGGTGCTTAAAGATCTTAGCTTTGCTGTAGAAGGCTGTACTACCACCGCGATTATTGGCCCGTCGGGCACGGGTAAAAGTACGCTTCTGCGGTGTATCAACAGGCTGATTGAGCCCACTTCGGGTAGCATCAAGCTGGGAGCACTCGACATATGCACACTGCGTGGCAAGGCTTTGCGCGTTGCTCGTCGTCGCATCGGCATGGTCTTTCAGGAGTTTAACCTTGTTGAGCGTCTCAGCGTGATGGAAAATATACTGTGTGGCCGCTTGGGGTATATTTCGCCCTTGCGGGCCTGGATGCGCAAGTTTCCGGCTAAAGATATTGACCGAGCATATGAACTGCTTGACCTTGTGGGGCTTGCCGATTTTGCACAGGTGCGTGCGGATGCCCTTTCCGGCGGTCAGCGACAGCGGGTCGGTATTGCCCGCGCTGTGATGCAGCAACCAGAAATATTGTTGGCTGATGAGCCCACGTCATCGCTTGACCCTAAAACATCCGTGGAAATTATGGAGCTGCTCAAAGAGGTGGCAACGCATAGCTGTATTCCCGTGCTGGTTAATATCCATGATGTCTCGCTGGGTATCCGTTTTGCCGACCGCATCATTGGTATGAGCAAGGGGGCCATTGTCTTTGACGGGAAACCCGAGATGCTTGGCAAAGAGCATCTGAAAGTGATTTATGGCGGAGAGGACTGGTTGCAATGAGTTCCTACCCTACCAAGCACCCCGAGGCTTTTACACCAAACCATTGGGTGAGGCTGGGGTATTTGCTCGCGGTTTTATATTGTATATGGGCCTTATACACACTTGATATCTCATTGGAACGTGTCATTTCTGGTTTTGGTAATGCACGTCGCTTTCTTGCCGCTATGGTGCCACCCGATTTTTCACGCTGGCAGCTTCTGCTGTCTAACATACTTGAAACATTTCAAATTACGATCATTGCTTCCGCAGCAGGGGTATGTATCTCGTTGCCCCTTGGGCTATGTTCTGCCCGCAACCTAATGCCTGGGTGGGTGACGTGGATCACTCGCGGGTTCATTGCAGTGTGTCGTTCGTTCCATCCCGTCATTTTTGCCATTGTATTTGTCAAGGCGGTGGGCTTTGGTCCACTTGCGGGGATACTGACGCTGATTTTTGCTTCCATAGGTTTTATAGGCAAATTGTTTGCCGAGGCCACTGAAGAGATTTCGCTCAAGCCTGTGGAGGCCATGCGTGCGGCAGGAGCCCCCTTTTTATCGGTACTGGCCTTTGGGGTACTGCCACAGGTGATGAATCGCTTTATCGGGTTTGCCACGTATCAGACCGACGCCAACTTGCGTAACTCCACCATGATCGGCATTGTGGGGGCAGGGGGCATCGGTGGTACGTTGTCTGCTGCGTTTCAGCGTTATGATTACGACTTTGTGTGCGCCATTCTAATCTCCATCATTGCGTTGGTCATGATAAGCGAGTTTCTGGCACAGCAGGTGAAGGGGGTGTTTCGATGAATGTGGCTGATAGCCAGTGGACGCGCTTTAGCCGCTCAGAACGGTACGCCCGTTATGCCATATTTTTGGGAGCCGGTATCATGCTGGCTTGGGCATGTCGAACCGTGCAAGTGGTTCCCGAGTTTCTCGCAGATGCGCCTGGACAGATGGCGGATCTTTTCCAGCGAATGTGGCCTGTGGATGTGACCTTCTATTACGAGGGTGTGCATAGTGCTTTGGCTGATACATTACATATTGCCACGCTGGGAACGATGTTGGCCTTGATATTAGCAGTGCCTATTGGCATTATGGCTGCGCGGAATGTGTGCTGTGTGTCTGTACTCAACTGGCTTGCCACATTCATTCTGGTTGCATCGCGCTCGGTTAATTCCTTGGTGTGGGCCTTGTTGTTTGTTGCTGTCTTTGGCCCTGGCACGTTGGCCGGAGTGGTGACCATTGGTATACGATCCGTAGGGTTTGTGGGCAAGCTGTTTGGTGAAGCTTTGGAAGAGGCGCGTACGGGGCCTGTGGAGGCCATGCGTGCAGCTGGTGCACCGTGGCTCAGTATTTTTTTGAAGGCCTATTGGCCGCAGGTAGTGCCTGCTTTTTGGAGTATCGCCCTGTTCCGATGGGATATTAATGTTCGTGAATCCGCTGTGATCGGTCTTGTGGGTGCAGGTGGTATTGGTGTTGCCCTTGATACGGCGCTCAACCTGTTCCAGTGGTCCAGGGTATCACTTATCCTTGTGTGTATTTTTGGGGTGGTTATGCTTGCCGAAGTGCTTGTAACACAAATACGTAAACGTATTATTTGATGTATTTTTCATACGGGAAACAGAGGAGGAGGCTTGTCGGAATATACGTGGAGTAGCATGAAGGTGTGGCCCATGGGGTGTGGTAATGAGCGGTTTTTGTGAGCGATTTACATTTTTTTGCCGCTGGCTGCAGGCCCCTTTGCAAGTGGCATCAGTTATTCCCAGTAGTCGCTATCTGGCACGGGCCATGGTTGGCGCTCTTCCTGGGAAAGATGGTGTCGTCTTGGAGCTTGGTGGAGGTACAGGACCCGTTACACGAGCGTTGCTTGAAGGGGGCGTTGCTGCCGAAGACCTGATCATAATTGAGCGGGACTGTCATTTTCATGAACTGTTGAGTAAAAAATTTTCTGATGTGACAGTCCTTTGTGGCAATGCTGCACACGCTTTTGATCTAGTTTCGCCTTTTCTTGAAGGAAGGCCAGTGCGGGCTGTAGTTTCCAGCTTGCCGTTTGTGCTTTTTCCGGCTTTGCTACAGCAGCAGATTTTGGAGCAGGCATTGCGTCTTACAAAAGACCGCGGGGTTTTTATCCAGTTTAGCTACGGGCTTATTTCGCCTATCAAGCCTTCTGCTCAAAAAGAGCTTGGTTTGCATGTGGAGCTGGCAACATCGGTATGGCGTAATTTGCCACCGGCAAAGGTGTGGAAGTGCTGCATGGTGTAGCGTGCCAGGATAGGGGTATGACAAAGTACTTTTATCTTGACACATAAAAAGCCACCGGAGCAGAAGCGTTCCGGTGGCTTTTTATGTGTCAAGACATGTGTAGAGTATGCTATTCTGGCAGTCTTGTTCCCACAAGGCGTAAAAGAACAAAGACACCTCCGATTCCAGCCAGCACGGCAGCCAGAACCGGCATGCCGAGAGCCACGGGCAGATAGCCTAGCAACACGGCACAGCCTCCCACGGTCAACGCATAAGCAAGCTGTGTGCGTGTGTGGTCGATATGGTCGCAGGCTCCTCCCATGGAAGACAGGATGGTTGTGTCCGAAATGGGTGAGCAATGGTCGCCGAAAATGGCACCGGTGAGCACCGCACCGATGTTCATGATTAGATAACCGTGTTCCGGTATCAGTGCCCATGCCAGGGGGATGGCCAGTGGCATCAGAATGCCCATGGTGCCATACGAGGTACCAGTGGCAAAAGATATGGCTGAGCCCAGTATGAAGATAATGCTGGGCAAGAGAAAAGGCGGCAGAGTATCAGAAAGCATCGTGACCAAGTAGTGGGCGGCGCCCAGCTCTTTGATCATGCCGGAAAGTGACCAGGCAAGAAGCAGGATGACAGCGGTAATGCTTAAAGACTTGATACCCTGTACCCAGATAGAAAGTGCTTCTTCCAACTTGAAGATTTGGCGACTCATTCCCAAGGCAATGCTGATGATGCCAGCCAGGAGTGCGGCCTGAAAAAGCACCACGGACGCATCAGACATGCCAAAACAGATACGTAGCGCGGCAAAACTGACCGGAGCCTCATTGACGAGGCGTATAAGGCCCTTATCTTCTCCATCCATGATAGTCTGATAGCCGCTGAAGTAAAATCCTAAAAAGGCCGTGACGATCAAGGTACTGATAGGGATTATGGCGTTCCAAATGCATAGCCGGACTTTGGGGTCGGGCTCCAGGCCGGTGGCCTCATCCGCCACCATGGGTTTGGCATTGTCGGCCAACACCTTGCCCGTCGTACGCGTCCGGGTCTCTGCTTTGAGCATGGGGCCAAATTCGCGTAGCAGCCAGATACCCGCCACTACAAAAGCCAGCATGAAGATATTATAGAACCTGAAAGGAAGTGTTTCTAGGAAGACGCCATACGCATTGGCCTGCACTCCTATGGCGTCAAAGCCGTCTTTGATGAGCCCGATTTCATAGGCTACCCACGTGGAAATAAAGGCCATACCCGCAATGGGGGCGGCAGTGGCGTCGATAATGAAAGCCAGTTTTTCGCGGGAAACACGCATTTTGTCCGTGACGGGGCGCATGATGGGCCCTACGGTCAACGCATTGGCATAATCATCAAAAAATATGACAAGCCCCATTAAAAAGGCAGAATTTTGTGCAGCTCTGGCGCTTTTTGCCTTGCGAGCCAGTGCCAGGGCAATGGCCTTGGTTCCACCCATGCGCGAGATAAGGGCGATCAGGCCGCCAATGGCTAGAACCTGTAGAATAATACCGGCATTCCATGTGTTGGAGAGAGAAGCCAAAATTTCGCGGGTGACACGTAAAAAACCTTGGATCACACCTGAGTATAGGTCAAACCCCTTCATTTCCAACAGGAGCGCTCCAGAAAAGACACCAAGGAAAAGCGAAAGGATCACATTGCGTGTGAGAAAGGCCAAGGCAATGGCTGTAACCGGTGGAAGAAGTGTCCATATACCAAAACGCATGGCATTGGCCGGGCCCAACGCCGAATCTGCAGCCAACGTTGGTACTGCAAGTAGCAGAAATTGTGCAGCAAGGCCCAGAACCAACACAGGTAGGCGCATTGCAGAACTCCTTGTTATGATAAACAAAAATATACCATTACGCCAAAGTTGCCTGTATGGCAACGGCCTTTGATACGGTGTACAACCCAAAGAGCCCTTTGAGCTGGCGGTAGGCTGGAATGCAAAGGCACGCCCGGAGGGCTGGGCGGGCATGGCAAGTATTGCAAGTATTTTGGGAAAAAAGGGGGTAGTGTTGGCCTGGGCAAAGTTATTTTTGTGCAGTCTACAGGCGCTTCTGGCCTTGGTCTTCTGGTGTGGAAATATAGAAAAGTTCAATGTCAATGGGCCAAAATTATGCTCTTTGGGGGAGTATGCAGATAAAGGGCAATGCCAAGGGCCGCTGCAAGAAGAGAACAGCGGCTATTTTAGTGGAGGGCATGCGCATGGTTTGATAAGTCAAGCCGCATTTTTTGCCACGACAAGATTGGCCCGCACTTCTAAAGATTTTATGTATACTACTGGATTGACGCTTTGCGTACCATGGCCGGTTTTGCAAAAGGGATTTTTGGCCAAGCAGAGTACTGCGGTGCAGGATACATCGGCGGCTAGTCCAGAATATAACGTTTGGGGTCCACGCACACACCATTTAGCCGTACCTCATAGTGCAGGTGTGGCCCGGTGCTCCGGCCAGAGTTCCCCATATAGGCAATGAGTTCGCCACGGGTGACTTTTTGTCCCTGCTTTACGGCTGCATTGCGCAGGTGGGCATAACGCGTTGTGAGGCCGTCGCTGTGGCGTATCAGGAGCGTATTGCCATACGCTCCGTCTGTACCGGTGAATACGACTTCACCATTGGCCGGGGCATAGATGGGGGTCCCGGGGCGATTGGCAATGTCAAGCCCCTTGTGAAAGTCCCGACGATCGGTAAAAGGAGAACGACGCGAACCAAAGGGGGAAGTAACCCAACCTTCGGTAGGCCAGATTGAGGGGGTGGCTGCCAGAATATCGCGTTTTTTGTTCAATTTGGTCAGCAATTCTTGCTGGCGGACTTCTTCAAGACGGGCCTCTGTGCGAAGTTGTTTAAGGAAGCTGTGTATTTTTCGGGTGAGTAGCTCTTGCCTGTGGAGAGGCAAGGAGCCTTCGGCAAAGATTTCGTCAACCTGCGTGCCTCCGGCGGATGTTCTTTCTGCGGTTTCCTGATCAATGTTGGCCATGATGCGAAGTTTGGAGTCAAATTGACGAATACGCTGCAAATCTTCATGGAGGTTACGTAGTTTGCCCGCCATGCTTAGGATCTGTACACTCTGTTCATCGGTCAGCTTTTCAGACAGAGTCAGCGCGTCTTGCATGGAATTGTATTGGTGGTAATACTTGGCAAAGTAAATGTTGCTACTCACAAGTCCGACTATGAGCAAGCCCAGGCAAAAAAGCAACCAGCCCTGAATGCGTAGGTTGCCACAGCATCCCTGATGCCCCTTGAAGATGAGAATATGGTATTTATTAAATAACATGGCGTGCGATGTCCGCCTTGTTTCGAGTGTGTCAAGAGCACAGAGTTGTTGTCGCAGAATCGTTACGACGGAATATGGAGGTTACTAGCCTGTACTCGCAACCTTACGTTGAATCAGCCCGGTGTGTCAAGCTTATTTGCCAACGCAGGAGCCCGTTGAACACATTGCGCTTCAGGGTTTTATTGCGTTTACACATGGCCTGAAATTCCTGCATGATTTCTGTGCGGCGCGAGTCATATGCCGAGGGGCAGGGGTTGGTCCAAAGGGGCAGGTTCCACGCACGTACGGCTTTGGCGATGATAGTTTTTTCTATCAGCATCAAGGGGCGGATGACTTTGAGTCGGCCGTTGAAAAAGTCTTCAGCGATACCCATGCCTTCCACACGGCCACCTTCATAAAGATTCATATAGAATGTTGCAACCAGATCGTCGGCATTGTGGCCAAAGGCGAGGTGAGACAGGTTGTATTTTTTGCACAATTCAAACAGACGTTTACGGCGTAGCATGGCGCAGTAAAAGCAAGGGGAATTTCTTTTGTTCTCAGGGGAGTGTGCGCGTGGCCCATGGCCTGTCACTTCCACATGTCCTGCAATCCCTTCGCGGTGAAGCCAGTCCAGCAGCGGGGCATGGCTCTGTTCGTCAAATCCCGGGTTGACATGCAAGGCCATGATTTCAAAATGAAACGGCACAATGCGTTGGCGATACAGAAGAACCCGCAGCAGTACCCAGCTGTCCATGCCCCCAGAGACAGCCACCCCGACCCGCGCGCCAGGGTATATCATGTCAGTGTGCTGCATGAGCTTGCCCGCACCGGCAATGCACTGTTTTTGTGCATAATTTAGATTCTCTTTCCCCACGATATTTCCTTGGCATTACAGGCGACGCGGCTCTGATACATGCTTCCGTGCCCTTGCGCAAGTCTTTACAAGGAGAATGGCCCCGGAGGCGTCTTTGCTGGGCCGGGCGGTTGACATTATATAGGGGGGTAGGTATGTTAATTGGATTAATATAGCTACTTGATCTGGGCGTCTTGGTGGGGTGTTGTGTAGGGTTTGTGCAAAAAACGTATAGACCGTGTGTAGCCCAATGGCACGCCGCATGCGGCGGCAAGGTGTACTGTTTTTTTAGGTTTTTTAGTTAAGTCAGAGTCTCCATGAAGAAACGTCTGCTTGTCGTCACGGTCATTGCAGGTTTTGCAGTATTTATTGCCGTGGGCGGGTACTGGTGGACGCGTCGGGCCTTGGCGCCTGGTGACGCATTGTGGCCGGTGCCCGTACATTCTTTTTCTGGCCGCATCGCCTTGGTTGCCGGAGGGATTCCTTTTGATTTGTTGACAGATAATGGCCGCTGGGTGTTGCGGCGAGTCAGGGACGGTGGCGCTTGTCTTGCTGACGTAGAAAAGGTGGACGCTTTTCTTGAGGCAGTGCAGCAGGCGAGACCCCTGCAGTATATGGGGCCATACCAACCCGACCTGGCAGGGCCATATGGCCTCGAGGGCCAAGAGTGGGGAATTACTTTTGATGGCCGTGTTCCGTGGTCTGTTTTTTTTGGGGCAAAAGGGTGGCGCACGGGCTCGCTGTATGCTTGGACGACTCAGAACGAGGGCAGTTTGTACCTCGTAGATGATGTGTACCGGCGTTTTTTGGATGATCCGGTGCAAAATTATTGTGACATGCGTCTTGTGGGTATGCGTTCTGAGGATATCAGGAGAGTTGCCTCGGAGGCAATGGGACTTGAGGCATGGGAGGCTGTTCGCAAGGCTGACAGCTTTGTGTTTTCAGGAGTAAAAGAGGCCGTCGAGACTGTTGATGTCTCTGGCCAGGCCATGGATTTTTATCTGCATGTGCTAACGGGCATGCGGGCTTTGGGCATAGTAGCGGAGCCACCCGATGTTTTGCCACCGGTACAGTTGCGTATCAGGCTCTGGGGGAATGATGTTCCAACCCCCGAGGAGGTTCTCGTGTACCCCGGCGATGGAGCGACATTTTTTTGCCGGACTTCACGACAGCCGGGATATATGGTGCTGGAAAAGGAACAAGTAGACAAGTTGACCCGCTCTGCATTTGATATGCGCGAGCGATTTGTGCTCGGGCGTGGGCTGGATGGGGTAGACGGACAAAAAATTACGCTGCATAGAGATGGTATAGACGCGACATTTCTTCTTGGTCGTAAAGAGGAGGGATGGAGAGATCTTGTGACCGGGGGTGCCGTGCTGGGGCTTGATGTGATCACGTATCAGCTCGGAACATTGCAGTATGAACGGCCTCCCATAGATCAGGTGCCCCCTGAAGCCCGCCCTTGGCTGATGTGGGAGTTGCGTGGAGAAGGGGGCACGGCCCCGTTGGTGTTGCATTTTTATAAAGATGCCACCTTACCCCCCGGGCAGTGTTGGGTCAGGGTAGAGGATAGAGGGCCGTGGTTTATGGTGAAATCCCGTCTTGTGGATGATATGCTAAGCCGGGTGCCGGCTCCGGCACCTGTGCCTGAAGCGTTGTAGGCCGGCATGGGCAGCTGCGGTCTGCAGTGAAGAATACTTTTTTATACAAGGAGTCTGAGCATGGCGCGTATTACTGTTGAAGATTGTATGGAGCATGTGGATAATCGTTTTTTGCTTGTCCAGATGGCCATTAAGCGGGTGAAGCAGTTCCGGGAAGGCTATGAGCCTTTGGTCCCCTCTAGAAATAAAGAGGTTGTCACAGCCCTGCGTGAGATTGCAGCCGCAAAGGTGTTGCCCGAAGGTGCCGTGCCATGCGTTGCGGAACAGGTAGCTGAATAGTAGCCATGAGCCAACGCGATTATTACGAGACTCTTGGGGTCTCACGAGATGCCGGAGCGGATGAAATCAAACGTGCCTATCGCAAAAAGGCCATGGAGTTTCACCCCGACAGAAATCCGGATAATCCTGAGGCGGAAAAACGCTTTAAAGAAGCGGCAGAGGCGTACGATGTGCTTCGTGATGCTGAAAAGCGGGCACGGTATGATCGTTTTGGTCATGCAGGTGTCAGTGGCGGCTACACTGGCGGTTTTTCCAATGCCGAGGATATCTTTTCTCATTTTGGTGATATTTTTGGCGACCTGTTTGGTTTTTCCGGTATGGGGGGGGCTGGTCCGCGGGTACAGGCAGGCGCGGATTTGCGTTATAATTTGACAGTGTCCTTCAGGCAAGCGGCCAAAGGGGATGAGATTTCCCTACGTATTCCCAAAAGCGTTACCTGTCCTGACTGTTCTGGAAGCCGCTCGGCTCAGGGCAGCCAGCCAGAGCCTTGTTCGCAATGCGGTGGGAGCGGGCAGGTGATCCGCAGGCAGGGCTTTTTCCAGATGGCGATGCCTTGCGGCGCATGCCACGGTGTCGGCCAGATCATACGTCATCCCTGTCCGCGTTGCCGAGGTAAAGGGCAGGTGGAGGAAGTACGCGAGCTGTCAGTACGTATTCCTGCTGGTGTGGATTCGGGTAATCGGCTGCGTTTGCGCGGGGAAGGTGCCCCGGGAGTACATGGCGGCCCGCCTGGCGACCTGTATGTTATTATCCGTGTGGAGGAAGACGGAACATTTCAGCGCCAGGGGCAGGATCTCATTGTCCGGAAGGAAATTTCGTTTGTGCAGGCTATCCTGGGCGATCGTGTCGAGGTGCCCACTCTGGATGAGCCAGCTTTTGTGGATGTGCCGCGAGGAACCCAAAGCGGTGAAGTATTCCGTCTTGCGGGCAAGGGACTCCCGCATATTGGCGGTGTACAGAGCGGTGCTTTGCTAGTCGAACTCATCGTGCGCATACCTTCAAGCGTCAGTGGAGAGCAGGAACAACTATTGCGTGAGTTCGTACGCCTAGAAGAGCAAAAGCCCATGCACAAGGTAAAAAACATGTTCAAAAAGGCTGGTAAGGCCATGGGGCTGGATTAACGGTGTGTGCCTGCTTTTCACACGTGCATGACGATGGCTCCATCACCATGGTGGATGTGGGTGCCAAAGACGATACTCAACGTACAGCCATTGTGTGTAGTGCGGTCGAAATGGCCCCTGCAACGTTGGATATGCTCCGACGTCGGGCATTGCCCAAAGGGGATGTGCTGGCCACGGCAAAGGTAGCCGGCATTCAAGCTGCAAAGCGCACTTGGGAACTTATACCGCTTTGCCACCCTTTGCTGCTCAGCTACGTGGATGTGCGTTTTACCTTGGACGATACGCTTCCCGGCGTGCTCATAGAGGCAGAGGCCAGAACGACGTTCAAGACAGGTGTGGAGATGGAAGCGCTTGTCGCTGCACAGGTAGCAGCCCTGACACTTTATGATATGTGCAAAGCCGTGCAAAAGGATATGGTGCTGCGTGACTGCCGCTTGGTATACAAATCCGGCGGTAAAAGTGGCGAGTTCAAGGCAAGGTGATTGTTGCCGGACGACTGTATGCCCTTTAGATTCTAAATGCCCCGCCTGTTTTCGGAGCGGGGTTTTTTTACGTATAGTGTATGGCTTTTTCTGCTACGCGGCATTTTCACATGCTGTCTTTCTTGTTCGCTTGGGCCCTTACCCCGCTTTTGGTGGACCCTGTTGCCAGCCGGTACCAAGTGGTTAGCATGCCGGTGGGGTTTTTCGCCAGATAGTGTGTTTTGGAGAAGAGGATGAAACTTTCCGTATGCAATTTGAGCAAATCCTATGGCGGATGGGACGTATTTTCTGATTTTTCGTTAGAGGTGCCGGCCGGGGTACGACTCTGCGTATGCGGACCCAATGGCTGCGGCAAGTCTACATTTTTGCGGATTCTTGCCGGAGTAGCCGGACCGGATGGGGGTAAAGTAAGTTATCCTGCCCATTGCCGTCTTGGGTATGTGGAGCAGGAATTGCCTGAAGACAGCCTTGATACCCCATTGTTGGAGTGGGTGCTGGATGTATTGCCGGACTGGAATGACTTTTGGAACCGCTGGGAGACTGCTTCGCAGCAGGGTGACGAAGCGTTGCTACGCGCATTGGGGCAGCGTCAGGCTGAACTTGAAGGGATGTACGGATACAATCCCGAGCACAGGGCACGTACGGTGCTGTCAGGGCTTGGTTTTGTCGAAGCAAAGTGGACTAGAACACTGCGGGAGTTGTCCGGAGGGTGGCGTGAACGGGCCAAGCTTGCCAGAGTTTTGACAGCCGGGGCAGATATGTTGCTGCTTGATGAGCCCACCAACCACTTGGACTTGGATGCTGTGGAGTGGCTGGAACGTTTTCTGCTAGAATACAAAGGCGTGCTGGTGTTTGTCGCGCATGACCGCGTATTCATGGACAAGGTGGGCACGCATGTGCTGTACCTTGGCGGCAACAAGCCCGTGTATCGCCCAGGAACTTTTTCGCATGTGCTTGGCCTGCTCGCGGAACATGAGGCACGCAAAGAGCGTGAGGCCCAGCGCATGGTTGAAGAAGTGGAGCGCAAAATGGATTTTGTGCGTCGCTTCAAGGCCAAGGCCAGTAAGGCGCGGCAGGCCAATTCGCGCAAGAAGCAGATTGAGCGGATCGAACGGGAACTTGATAATATCACGGTGGAGAGCAGGCGCAAGACCCTTGGCTTTGCATGGCCCACCCCGGCCCGTGCGGATAAAATAGTATTGCATGCCATGGATCTCACGTTTGTTTTTGCAGATGGTGTCCGTTTATGGCCGGCATTGGATTTTCAACTATATCGTGGGCAGAAAATTGCCCTTGTGGGGCCAAATGGCTGTGGCAAGTCCACATTGCTCAAGCTGGTGGCGGGACAGCTGGAAAAGGAGGAGGGTGCCATTGCCTGTGGTACACAGGTGCGCATGGGCTATTTCAGCCAACACCAACTTGATACACTCCAGCCCTCAAACACAGTGCTTGCTGAAATACGCCGTCTGAGTGATCCGCGTAGCACGGAAGAAGAGCTGATGAGTGTGCTGGGGTTGTTCATGCTTGGCCAGGCTTATTTTGACCGTCAGGTGGCAACGCTGTCTGGCGGTGAAAAAAGCAGGCTCACTCTAGCCACGTTGTTCCTTGCACGGTGCAACTTCCTGGTGCTTGACGAACCCACCAACCACCTTGATCTGGAAAGCCGTGAAGCCTTGGTGGAAGCTCTTGAGCATTTTCCCGGTACCTTGCTCATGGTGGCACATGACAGAGGATTGCTTGCTCGAGTGGCGGAACAGGTCTGGGAGTTGGGAACAGAAGGATTTACTGTATTTGAGCGTGGCTACGAGCAGTGGGACGAAGCGCGGAAGCAACGCAGAATACTTTGGGAGGCTGAAAAGGATACCAGTGGGAGTCTTTCTGGAACGGGAGTGAGTCGTGAAGAGCAAAAGCGTATCAAGCGTGTTCAGGCAGAGCTGCGTAATGCGTTGCATCGCGAGCTTAAGCCCAGGCAAGAAGCATATGCCCGACAGGAAATCGAGCTTGAGAAACTTCTTGCAGAACAGGCAGCCATAGAGACTGAATTGGCTGATCCTGCAATATATGCTGATAGCCATGGGTCCACGGCACTATTGCAGCGCTTTCATGAGGTTCAGACCCGTAGCGAGGCGCTGATGGAGGCCATGTCGCTGCTCGAACAAGAAATGGCCGACATTGAAGCCCGTAAGGAGATGGCCCCCTAAGTATGCCAGGGAGCATGCTTGAGTGGGGAGATAAAGCCGGAACAAGGAGGAATAATACCCATGGTGGAAGTCGTGGCAGGAGTACTGTGGCGTGGTAGTCGATTTTTGGTTGCGCGACGCCCTAAGGGCAAACCGCGTGCCGGTTACTGGGAGTTTCCCGGTGGTAAAATAGAGCCGGGAGAGTCTGCAGAAGAGGCCTTGGCACGTGAGCTTGGAGAAGAGCTAGGTGTGGAGATATGCCAATACCGTTTTTGGCAACATGTGGTGCATGCGTATGAAGACTTTACCGTGCGCCTGCATTTTTACCATGTTACCGGCTTTTCCGGAGAGCCCCAAGGGCTTGAGGGGCACACACTTGCCTGGGTAGACCATCAGGAGGCGGAGGAACTGTCTTTTTTGGAGGCTGATCAGAGCCTGGTTGTCGAACTGGCAGAAATCACATTGTAATGCCGAAGGGGAAACTGTAAAATTTTGCGGGGGGTTTTCTTTACTGTCGTGTTGGCATACTATGTAACGGTGTTAGGTACAGCCCCATATTTTGTAACCACAGGCTGCAAGAGGAAACTGGACTTGTGGATTTGATGAAAGCGGGGGGGAGTCCTTATTCACGAGCACCACAAGGACTTCACGAAGCTAGCCCCTACGTAGTCTTGCTCTGATGAAGGGGTACGCGTGTGGACTTTACGCCATGGGGCAAGAGTGCATGTAGCTGTTTATTTCTGGAATGTCTGATTATGAAGCCGAGATGCTGGGGTACCGGGTATTTCTCGGTGGTGCGCTGAACTTTTTGTTGCCTTATCTTGACGTAAGGGCGTGGAATTGCCTCCCCCAAGGTGTTGCAGTATCTGTTAGTTTGGTAGAAAAAACAAGCTTTGGTGTACGATGAAAAACTGGAATGTTTTTTGCATGCACAAGGGCTTGCAGAATGTAGAATATGTTGCTGCGGATGGAAGTTGTTGTCCTTCTGCGAGCCGGACAAGGAGTTTTTTATGTCCAGGGAACGCTTGGTGATAGCCGTGGCTGGTGCCACAGGTGCTGTGGGGCGCGAGATGTTGAAAACACTCGAGGCTCGAGAATTTCCTGCTTACGAAGTGCGTGCGCTAGCATCGGCTCGTAGCGCAGGAAGTAGTGTATCGTTCAAGGGCCAGACCCTGGCAGTACAGGAGCTGACAGAGCGCTCTTTTGCCGATGTTGATATTGCATTGTTTTCTGCGGGGGGCGGTGTTTCTGCGACATTTGCGCCTTATGCTGTAAAATCCGGGTGCGTGGTGGTAGACAATTCAAGCCACTGGCGTATGGATGCACGTTGCCCCTTGGTGGTACCTGAGGTAAACCCCCATGATTTGCAGTGGCATGGGGGCATTATTGCCAATCCTAACTGTTCTACCATTCAGATGGTTGTTGCTCTCAAGCCGTTGCATGATGCGGCGGGTATCCGCCGTGTGGTTGTCTCGACCTATCAGGCTGTTTCCGGCACTGGACAAAAAGCTGTGGATGAGTTGGAAAAACAGGTACGCCAGATGTTCAACCTGCAGGAACCGGAGGTTGCGGTATACCCCCACCGCATTGCGTTCAACTGTCTGCCACATATTGATGCGTTTCTTGATGATGGCTACACCAAAGAAGAGCTAAAGATGATACAGGAAACGGTAAAAATTATGGGGGACGAGAGTATCAAGGTTACGGCGACCACGGTACGTGTTCCTGTATTTTACGGACACTCAGAGTCTGTAAACATCGAAACCGCAAAAAAACTGACCGTTCCCCAGGCGAGGGCTGTCTTGGCCCAGGCCCCTGGGGTGACTGTACTCGATAACCCTGCCGAGATGATATACCCCATGGCCATTCAGGCTGCGGGTGAGGATGATACCTTTGTGGGGCGTATCCGTGAGGACAAGACCATTGAGCACGGTTTGAACATGTGGATAGTGGCAGACAACCTGCGTAAGGGAGCTGCATTGAACGCTGTCCAGATAGCAGAAGAGTTGGTTGAGCGCTCTTTGTTGGATGTGGCTGACCCGGACAGGTTTTTATAACAGGTATGGAGTAAGTCCCGTGAACCCTATTCTTGATGCCGTTGAGTGGGTGGAAAAGCTGCTGGCAACGCCGCGGAGCGGCGAAGAAAGTATCTTGGCATTTTATGAGCATCGCATGGGTGCCATATGCCGTGCCCCGCGTTTGTTGCTGATGCCCATGGATGATCACCTTGCACACAGGGGGGATGGCGTTTTTGAGACCATGAAGTTTGAAGAACGTCGCTTGTATCTGTTGGATGCGCACCTTGAGCGTTTAGAAAGATCGGCACAGGGGTTGCATCTGGATTTGCCTTGCCACCGCTCAACACTGCGCGAGATAGTGCTGGATGTGGCCCGGGCCGCTGATGCGCAAAACGGCTGCATACGTGTTTTGTTGGGCCGGGGGCCTGGCGGATTTGGCATTGATCCTGCAGAATGCCCTGTGGCCAGTTTGTATGTGGTGGCATATGCCCATACCCCCAGGCCGGATGCCTGGTATGAAAAGGGGGTTACGGCATTTCGTACCTCCATTCCGGCAAAGCAGGGATACTTGGCGACCATCAAAAATGCCAATTACATCCCCAACGTGCTCATGAAGATGGAGGCCACCAAGCGTGGCTATGATATTCCTGTAAGTTTTGACGGTGAAAATCATATTGCCGAAGGGCCTACAGAAAACCTGTGCCTTGTGGATCAGGCTGGTACGCTGGTGGTGCCGGAATTCAGCAATGCGCTTTCCGGGACTACCATCATACGGGTCATTGAAATGATACGTGACGAGATGCCTGTGGTATTTCGCCAAGTGTGCGAAGAGGAATTATATGCCGCAAAAGAGGTCATGATGTTTGGCACGCTCACAGAGTGTGTCAGCGTTGTGGCGTTTGAGGGGCGCGCTCTTGGAGGCGGTAAGGCTGGCCCTGTGGCCCGCCGGTTTCGAGAATTGCTGCGACATGATCTCAAGGAGCGTGGCGTGCCGTTATAGTGCCGGCAGGCTGGTACCAAGTTATATCCATAGCATAAAGGGCAGTGACGCTCTATTGACCATATGAGCATACATGTTGTTTTGTTTGATCTTGGGCGGGAATGGCGTGGAGGCCAGCGCCAAGTAGTGTACCTTGCCCATAGATTGGCGCGATGTGGTACTTTTTTGCCTGTGATTGCAACGCCTTATATGTCTCCTTTGGCAGGTGCGGCGCGTGATGCCGACCTGCAGGTGATATCTCTTGCGGGCAGTAGACCTTGGGATTTGCGTTCTTTTTACGCATTGGATGCCCATATGCGCGGAAAGTGCTGTATACTGCACACCAATGATGCGCATAGTGCCGCTGTTGGGGCCTTGCTACGTCGCTGGCGACCACAGACATGCCTGGTGCACACGCGTCGCGTTTCGTATCCGTTGCGCCGGGGGTGGCATATTCGCAAGTATTTGGCAGCCAACGCCGTGGTAGGGGTGAGCGCTGAAATCGGGCAGGTTCTGTGTGCCTCAGGCATACCCGCAGATAAAGTACACGTGATCCATTCTGGTATTGAGGCTTCGTTATATCCGGCAAGGCGTGCTCGCGGCGATGGGCGGTTGGTTATCGGCATGGTGGGCGCATTGACGCGTCAAAAGGGGCATGATGTGCTTATCCGCGCCCTGGGCGAGCTGCAACGAACACATGGTGCGGAGTTGCCACCGTGGGAAGTGCGTATTGTCGGGGAGGGGCCTTTGTTGTCTTCTGTGGTTGCACGCGCAAAAAAAGAAGGCATCGAAGGGCGCATGGCTTACTTTGGACGGCAGGACAGCAAGGTCATGATGCCAGATTTTGATATGCTCATCGTGCCGTCTGTGGATGGAGAGGGGTCTAGTGCTGTGATCAAAGAGGGCTGGGCCGTGGGGATACCGGTGATAGCCTCTGACCTGCCTTCAAACCTGGAGCTCATGCGCCCAGGGGAGAATGGACTGGTTTTTCCCAAAGGGGATGCCGGGGCGCTTGCTGCAGCCATACGCTCTCTTGCTATAGACACTGCACTTGGCAGTGCCGTGGTACAGGGTGGCAAGGGATCACTGGAAGAGTTTTCAGTGGAGCGTATGACCATAAAATATATGGAGTTATACCAAACATTGTTATGAGCGTGGTGCTTTGAGTTTGCCGTACAAGACTCTGTGCAGTTCACGTCGCAGGGCGTCTGCATCAATGGGTTTTGACAGGTAGCCATCCATTCCTGATTCTAAAAACATCTCCTTGTCTCCTGTAAGGGCATGCGCTGTCAGTGCAATGATGGGGATTTTTTGAACGCCTTCTACCACGCCGCTTCTGATCGCCTTTGTCACGTCCATGCCATCCATGCCAGGCATTTGAATGTCCATTAAAATACAATCGGGCGTATGCGTACGTAAAAGCTTGATTACTTTGGGGCCATCGGTGGCGATGGTAACGGTATGCCCGTCTTTTTCCAGCAGATAGGTGGTAGCCACTTGGTTTACATATTCGTCTTCCGCCAGCAAGATGTGGGTTGGAGCAAGTTTTGGTGGTGGGTTTTCGACGACATCCAAGCCAGGGCTTTCATGTAGTGCTGCCTTTTTCAGTACGATAGAACAGTACACAGTGGTGCCCGTGCCGGGTGTGCTTTCTACACTGATACTGCCATGCATCATGCTCACAAGCGAGTGCACGATGCCAAGGCCGAGGCCGGTCCCCTGGTAGCGTCGCCTGTAACTGCCGTCTGCCTGAAAAAATGGATCAAAAATATGCGGGAGTATCTCTGGAGCTATACCGATGCCAGAGTCTTCCACGCCGATGAGCAAGCGTATATCCTCTGGACCGGAAGCCTGTAGAGAAGATATGGTCAGCCGTACAAATCCTTTGCAGGTGAACTTAATCGCATTGCTTATAATATTGAACAAAATCTGACGGATACGCTGTTCATCGCCCACCACTAAGTCCGGCAGGCCTGCATCAAGAGTACAGGATAAATCCAGATTTTTGCGCTGTGCTTCCTGCCGAAAGGTCTCGAGTGCAGACTGTGCAGCATCGCGTATACAAAACGGCTTGGCCTTAACGCTGGTTGTGCTGGCGTCAATGGAAGAAAAGTCGAGAATATCGTTGATAATACTCAACAGTTTGCGGCCTGAATCCAATGCTGCATGGGCGATTTTACGTTGTTCACCATTTGAATATTCACTGCTGAGTACTTGCAGCATGCCGAGTACGCCGTTGAGAGGTGTACGTATTTCGTGGCTCATGGTGGCCAAAAAGGCACTTTTGGCCCGCGTGGCGGAGTCTGCCGCAGACTCCGCGGCCTTCAGCTCCGTAATATCGGCATGTGCCCCTACAGCCAGCAACGGGGTGTTTTTTTCATCGCGTTCTATGACGCTACCGCGTGTCAAAAGCCAAAAAACTTTGCCATCTGCGTTTTGCAGCTTGCACTCATGCTGCAAATTATCTCCACCCTCTTTGAAGAAACGGCGTACGTATTCATTCGCTCGCTCTATGTCTTTTGTCGGTAAGCTTGGGCGGGCGTGTTCGGAGTGTGTCTGGGGCAGGTGCTGTTCGGCTATTTTGTTGCAGGTTAGGGTATCGCTGGCAATGTCATAATGCCAGAGAACATCATTGGTTGCGCGTAGCACCAACTCAAAATGCTGCTCAACACGACGCAAGGCATCTTCGGCCTGTTTTTGGCGGGTAATATTACGAGCCGTACCCACAGTGCCTATGAGAACTCCCTGCGGGGCATACAAAGGGCCTTTTTGGACTTCCAGTGCAAGATACTCGTCTTTGGCATAGCCTTCTTCCAGAAAACGGGTGGGAGTACATGATTCCAATACTTCAAAGTCATTGGCAACAGTGTGTTCATGTATGGTATGCCGTCGGTCGAGCGCCTGCTGGCGTCGTGCAAAATAGATATCGTCGCGTCCTAGCAGGTCGGCATCTTCATAGCAGAGCAACGTTTCGCGGGTGGCTTTGTTGGCAAACAAATAGCGACCGTTAAGATCTTTTGCCCATTGCAGATCTGCCATATTTTCTGCCATGGCATGAGCCAAAGTGTTGGTGTTGTCGTAAGAGGATGGGTCTACGGGCAGGATGATCAGACGCCAAGTGTCTCGGGGGGGTGAGGATGCTTCTGGGAGGGGAAATGCCTGCGCCGGTATGGAGGAACCATCTACTTTGCGGATGCGTACCGCGGCACTATTCAGCGCGGGGGGTGCGTCGCTGCAAAGCAGGGCCAATGCCCACGGGGTAGTAGTGAAAATATCTGTGGGGTTAGCCAGGGGGGCTTGCAGGCCGGCCATTTTTAACAATGCGTCACTGACATGGGTAAGCACAAGGCCTGAGCCAAGGAAAGGGGCACTTTTTTCTTCTGGAGGGATGGCCTCTTTGGCATTTGGGCGTAGGGAGAGCTCAATGAAGGGCAGGTCCGCAAGGGGGGCGGGGGCGGTCTGCCCGGACGCGCCAGATGTGCTATACAACATGCGGTTCTTTTTTTCCAGATGGCACAATGCCTTGAGCAATGTGTGCACAGCGTCGTTCATGATCTTCTCTTGGGTGGATATAGTGTCTGATATTGTAATGATAACATGGGGTTGTCTTGTATAGTATCGCAAGCACGAAAGGAAGAAGGCCCCCTCACGGCAACTCTGGAGAGGAAAAGGTGCCGAATTATGATAGGACGAAAAAATATAATGGAATACGCTTTTTGACAATGCCTTCTTGTCGATATACGATATTTCTTGAAGAATGTTCTTTACTCTGAGAGTGTAGGGTAGGCTGGAGAGTTGTCAAGCAAGAGCCTCGGCATGCGTGTATGGCATTTGCAACATTAATGACAGGCAGGAGTTTTTTATGCGCAAAACATTCGCAACGCTTGTGTTAAGTTTTTTTATCAGCATGTGCATGGCGAGGGCGGTCATGGCCGGTACTATCAAAATAGGCCTCATGTGTCCGCTGACTGGTGCCTGGGCTAGCGAAGGCCAGGATATGCGTAATATCGTGACTGTTCTGGCAGAACAGTTGAATGCCAAGGGTGGTATCAACGGCAGTCTTGTGGAGATCGTAGTGGAAGACGACGCGGGTGACCCCAAGACAGCAGCTTTGGCTGCGCAGCGGTTGTCTACCCAAGACGTTGTCGCGGTGATCGGGACATACGGTTCTGCCATTACTGAAGCTTCACAGGGCATTTACGACGAGATGGAAATCGTACAGGTGGCCACAGGATCCACTGCGATACGGTTGACGGAAAAAGGGATGCCCTTGTTTTTTCGGACATGTCCGCGCGACGATGAGCAGGGCCGCGTGGCCGCAGGAGTGCTCAAGCAGCGGGGGTATAAAAAAATTGCTATTTTGCATGACAATACTTCGTACGCAAAAGGCTTGGCAGAAGAAACCCTCGCGCTGCTGAAAAAAGACGGTTCCACTATGGTTTTTTATGATGCGCTTACCCCAAACGAGCGTGATTATTCCACAATTTTGACCAAGATCAAGACTGCGGAGCCAGAGGTACTGTTTTTTACCGGCTATTATCCTGAAGCCGGTATGCTGCTGCGTCAGATGCAAGAAATGGCGTGGGGCGTCCCCATGCTGGGGGGCGATGCCACCAACAATCTTGACTTGGTAAAAATTGCAGGAAAGGCAGCCGCGGGGTATATGTTTATCAGTCCGCCCACCCTGCAGGATTTGCCGAGTCAGGAGGCAAAGGGTTTTGCTACGGCCTATCAGGCAAAATATAATTCCATGCCGGCTTCTGTGTGGTCAGTGTTGGCCGGAGACGCTTTTATTGCGCTCACCACGGCAATTGAAGGTGCAAAATCCACTGACTCTCAGGCCATTGCAGCCTATCTCAAAAATGAACTTTCAGACCATCCTGGGCTGACAGGGCCCCTTGATTTCAACAAAAAGGGGGACCGGGTAGGCGACTTATACCGTTTGTACCGTGTGGATGAAAACGGCGTGTTCACACTTGAGTAGCTACACTACTTCAGCATGCTGACGCCGGGATAAAAAGGGGCACCCTTTTGTCCCGGCGTTTCAACGATATTTCTGGGGCAGGTGTATATGCTTGTCCGCGGGTTGCAGCATTGAAATGCATTGGGCAGGGGGCTTCTGGTGCCCTTGCATTTTTGTTATTTGTATTTGCCGGATGTATCGATATTTTTCTGGCGAATCGGGCTGCTTGTAGCGCGCAATCCTACTGTTCGGCCTTGCAATCCCCAGGCTACAAAGGTGGACGTTTATGGAAGAATTTTTCCAGCAATTGACCAACGGTTTGGCCGTGGGCGGTATTTACGCTCTGATCGCCCTTGGATACACCATGGTATACGGCGTGTTGCGGCTTATCAATTTTGCGCATGGAGATCTGTTTACCATTGGCGCGTATCTTGGGCTTACCTTGCTTACATCACTCGGGCTCACAGGGCACTTGGGGATAATAGCGGGTATTTTATTGTTGGCTGTGATGGTACAGATTTTGGTGGCTCTTGTGGGCTATATGTTAGAGCGCGTGGCCTACCGGCCGTTGCGGCAGTCCCCCAGGCTCTCGGCTGTGGTATCGGCCTTGGGCGCATCCATTTTTTTTCAAAATGCGATTATGTTGATATATGGTGCGCGTTTTCAGGTGTACCCGCATGATATTGTGCCCACGATTACGCTGAATCTTTTTGGGCTTGAGATACCTCTGATCCGCGTACTGATGCTTTTTACCTCGCTTGTGCTCATGCTCGGGTTGTATTTTTTTATTCAGAAGACCAAAACAGGTACCGCCATTCGCGCTGCGGCCATTGATCAGGGCGCGGCAAAGCTGATGGGGATCAACGTAAACCGGGTGGTGTCACTGGTGTTTTTGATTGGTCCCGCGTTGGGAGGCGTTGCGGGCTTGATGGTAGGGCTCTATTATGGGCAAATCAATTTTACCATGGGCTGGGTGTATGGCCTGAAGGCTTTTACCGCGGCCATATTGGGGGGCATCGGCAATATTCCTGGTGCCATGCTGGGCGGTTTGCTGTTGGGCGTTATTGAAGCATTGGGCGCGGCGTATATTTCCATCGCCTGGAAAGACGCCATTGCGTTTCTGGTGCTGATTCTCATTTTGATTGTTCGGCCCACGGGTCTTTTGGGCGAAAGGGTGGCTGACAAGATATGACTAAAAGCCGGATATGCTACATGCTTTTGGCAGCTTTGCTCGCCGTGACGCCCCTGTTTGTCAACGCATACTGGACTGATGTGCTCAATACCGTGGGCTTGTATGCCATTTTGGCGTTGTCATTGAATATTATCCTGGGATATGCGGGCATGTTTCATATGGGACACGCTGCGTTTTACGCCGTGGGTGCCTATACAACGGCGGTGCTTAACGTAAGCTATAACGTTCCGGTGCTGTGGACCATGCCCGTGGCTGGGGGGCTGGCAGCTCTATTTGCTCTTGTGGTGGCCCGCCCCATTATCCATCTGCGTGGGGACTATCTGTTAATTGTCACCATAGGTATCGTGGAGATTGTGCGTATTGCCTTGGTCAACAATATTTTTGACCTTACCGGCGGTGCCAATGGCATTTTCGGCATTGCACGGCTGGAATTATTTGGCATGAAAATCCGCAAGCCCATCCATTTTTTCTATGTTATCTGGGGGTATTGTGCATTGACAATTGTGCTGTTCCATTGGTTGGAGCATTCACGTTTTGGCCGTGCGCTCAATTATATCCGCGAAGATGAAGTGGCGGCAGAGGGTAGCGGGGTGAACACGGCAGCGTATAAGCTGGCTGCTTTTGTACTGGGGGCCTTTTGGGCTGGTACGGTCGGTACGATATTCGCAGCTAAAATGACTATTATTTCTCCAGAGGCCTTTTCGTTTTGGGAATCTGTGCTGATGTTCAGTATTGTGATTCTGGGGGGTATGGGCTCCATTCGCGGGGTATTGCTGGGGGCATTTCTCATTATGGGATTGCCCGAAGTCTTTCGAGAGCTGGCTTCAGCACGTATGCTGGTTTTTGGTGCCGCCATGGTGGGCATGATGATTTTTCGTACGCAGGGGCTGCTGCCGCCCGTTCCCAGGCGCTACAAGCTTGGCGCCCTGTTGCCCATGGGGAATGAGCAGAAGGAGCGCACATGACCCTGCTCGAGATCTCACATTTGACTAAAACATTTGGCGGCCTTGTGGCAGTCAATGATGTGTCTATACGTGTGGAGCAGGGGACCATTGTGGGTCTTATCGGCCCGAATGGCGCTGGCAAGACCACGGTATTCAATCTGATAACCGGTAACTATAAGCCTGATACCGGCACGGTGCGGTTTAATAATCAGGATATCACCGGACAATTGCCACACCGTATTGTCACGTCCGGTATTGCCCGGACGTTTCAAAGCATTCGTCTGTTTCAAAGCATGAGTGTGCTGGAAAATGTGCTGGCGGGTTGCCATTGCCGGATGAAGTCTGGCCTGCTTTCGGCCTTGCTCCATACACCGGGGCAACGTGCAGAGGAGCGGGACGCCCTGCAACGAGCCATGTACGAGCTTGCCTTTGTTGGCCTTGCGGACCAGTATAACAATCAGGCTAAGAATTTGTCTTACGGCAAGCAGCGGTTGCTTGAGATAGCCCGTGCTCTTGCTTCGAGTCCACGGTTTATTATTCTGGATGAGCCTGCTGGCGGAATGAATGATCAAGAAACTATCGAGCTGATTTCTCTCATAAGGTCCATTCGTGACAGGGGCATCACGGTGTTGCTCATTGAGCACGATATGGGGTTGGTCATGAAAGTGTGTGAGCAGTTAATCGTGCTGGAGTATGGGGCGGTTATCGCGCAAGGTGCGCCCGAGACCATCAAGGCAGACCCCAGGGTGATTGAAGCCTATCTCGGTGCGGATGACGATATGTAAGGATATTCCATGTTTCTTGAGCTACGTGAGCTACATGTTCGGTACGGTAATGTCGAGGCGCTGCACGGTATTAACGTGACCGTTAATCAGGGTGAGATTGTGACCATTTTGGGAGCCAACGGTGCGGGTAAGTCTACCACGCTTATGAGCATCAGCGGCTTGGTAAAGCCGTCCGGGGGCGGTATATGGTTTGAGGGAGAGGCGCTGCACAAATTGCCCAGTCACCAGGTCGTCATGCGTGGTATTACCCAGTCACCGGAAGGCCGCCGTGTGTTTGGTACGCTTACTGTACGTGAAAACATGCAGCTGGGTGCATTCACATGTAAAAACCAAGCTAGTATTAGACGGAACCTTGAGTGGATATACTCCCTGTTTCCGCGTCTTGCCGAGCGTCGGGAGCAGCTTGCGGGTACACTTTCCGGCGGAGAACAACAAATGCTTGCCATAGGTCGGGCGCTCATGGGGGAACCGCGTATCTTGTTGCTTGATGAACCCAGCCTTGGGCTTGCGCCCATTTTGGTACGATCTATTTTTGAAACCGTGCGCAAGATTAACCAGGCTGGTGTGACCGTTGTGCTGGTAGAACAAAACGCCCGTGCGGCACTCAAGCTGGCAAGCAGGGGCTATGTGCTTGAAGTGGGTAGTATTGCCATGGAAGACTCTGCGAAAAATTTGCTCGCCAACCCTGATGTGCAAAATGCGTATCTTGGGGGAAAAGGCGCATGACAGGATACGATAGGATGTTACAGCCGGTGTATCCTTGGGTATGCCGGTTTTGTTATTGTGCCCCTGATGTTGTACTGCTCCCTGGTGCGGGGCATGCGTTGCGAGCAGACAGGAGACACACTCACAGATATTTTTGCAAGCGGTGCAGGGCAAAAATTATTTTTGACTGGCCCATGGATAGAGCAAAACACATAACAGGGACGTATTCAGGGCTTGCATGCCGGCTTTGTTTCAGCCAATGTCGGTGTGCGTCTGCCGATTGCTGCGGGTAAAGTGGCACGCAGGGATGGCAGGGGCAAGGCAAAGGTCAGGAGGCGGTACCAGCCGTCTACACGCCCGGCAATGTGGTTTGCAGCGGCGAGAGAGAAGTATTTTTCGGGAGGAATCAAACGTGAACCCCATTGAACAACTATGTAAAAATGAAGCAGGCAATGCTGTGGTGCTTCAGGGGAACGCTGCTTTTGCGGTGGGCTGTGTACGAGCTGGCATTCATGCTGTGGACGGTTACCCCGGGACACCCAGTTCTGAAGTTATTGACAAGGGGCTCTCGCAAGTACAGCATATGATTACAGTGGGCTGGTCTGTAAGCGAGGCTGTCGCCGCCGGAGTGGGCCATGGGCATACCCTTGCCGGGCGGGACTGCGTGGTTACCATGAAGATACCCGGCCTGTACCAGGCTGCGGATATATTTACCAGTGTGGCCACATATACGGCGGACCGGGGTGGGCTCATTTATTATATCGCTGCGGATTTTACACCCAGCTCCACGCAGCATGTCATTGATCCCCGTTACTTATATAAAAGTTGTTTTGTCCCGGTTTTTGAGCCACGCTCGCACCAAGAGCTGCACGAGGCTGCGCTGATTGCTGTGGAAGTTGCCCGTCGCTTCAACACTCCGGTGGTGATTCAGCCCAGCGGAGCGCTATGTCATAGTGAGGGCCTTGTGCGTCTGATGGCCACAGCAACGCGCGAGCCGGCACCGGTGTCTGATTTGCGTCAGCACAATTCGTTGCCCATATTTGCTCGTGCCAACTATGATGCAGTAATGGCCCGACGGATGCCCGCTTTGCAGCAGATGGTGGAGGAAAGTCCGCTTACTGTACACCATAAGGGGGCGGGTAAGCGTGGCGTGATTACCCACGGGGTTAACGCCATGTATATGGATGAATACAAAGCGTTGTATGACGGTGACGTGGACATCCTTTCCCTTGGTTTTACCAATCCTTTACCCATGGAGAGAATCCGCCGTTTTTGTGACTCCATTGATGGGCCGGTTCACGTGGTGGAGGATGGGTATCGTTTTATCCAGGAATCGTGTGCCGCAGCCGGCCTGTATGTGATTGGCAAGGATGAATATAGCAATGTGACCGAATGGACGCCGGGCAGCATTGCTGCCTTTCTTGGCACAAGCGTGGCTGCTCCGATAGATGTACAGGTGCCCCCTGTTCCACGTCCACCCATGATTTGTGCGGGATGTCCGTATCGCTTGTTTGGTGATGTGGTGGCTCGCATGAAACGCAAAGGTGAGCTTGAGGCGATATTTGGCGATATCGGGTGTAATACGTTGTTGTATTTCCTCGGTGCGCTGGATACCGGGCTTGCCATGGGTGCCAGCGAAAGTAAACGTACAGGATACGTATTGTCCAAGCCGGAAGCTGCGGCCAAGTGTATCAGCCTGTTGGGAGATGGTACGGAATGCCACAGTGGTATGGATGCCACCCGCAATGCTGTATTTCGTAATGTCCCTGGCGTGAAAGTCGTCCTGGATAATGAGTGGACTGCCATGACCGGCGGGCAACCAGGCCCCACATCCCCGGTGAACCTTGCTGGAGATTCCAACCGGTTTGATCTGGTGGCCAGCTTGCGTGCCCAAGGAGCGCAGGTGGAATTGGTCGATGCCTATGACAAGAAAGCCATTGCCAAGAGCTTACGGGCAGCGTTGCGTGCTGCTGCAGAAGGGGTATTTACCACCCTTGTCATCCATGGGGTCTGTATCCGCAAAGTACCGGCTTCGGCCTATGGCCAGAAGCTTACAGTGGACAGAGAGTTGTGTGTGCGTTGTGGTGCATGCAATATGTGTTCTGGCATCGGCTTGGATGGCGAGGGAGTACCGCACTGGAACAACCTGTGTACGGGGTGTGTGTCCAATAGGCCTGCCTGTCTGCAAATGTGCCCCAAGGGTGCTATCAGGGTAGATATCGAATGCAGCATGGCAGACTGTACCCCTCAGCCGGAATTGCCAGTGGCTCCTGACTATATTGATATGCCTGTACTTGCTGAAGATCAGCGGCCGGCGCGTATTGGCATTGGCATTCGCGGTGTGGGCGGGCAAGGCAACTTGTTTTTTGGCAAGGTGTTGGCCCAGATGGCGTTTATTGCGGGTTATGGCAAGCATAATATTCTGAAAGGAGAAACTCACGGTATGGCCCAGATGGGTGGTCCGGTGATTTCAACATTTGCCTGTGGTGCTGTGCATAGTATGCAGTTTGTGCCTGGTTCGGCAGATGCTTTGATTGTCATGGAGCAAAGCGAGGTGCTGCGCCCCGGGTTCCTTGATATGCTGCGTTCCGGCGGTACCGTACTGCTGGCAGAAACCAGCATTGCGCCGCAGGGTTTTGACCCGCAGGATTATCCCACGCCACAGGCTATTGCTGAGGTGCTTGCTCCATATGCTGTGGTACGTATTGATGTGCTGCAACTGGCTTTGGCGCTTGGCGATGCACGTGGCCGCTGTGCCAACGTGGTCATGCTGGGAGCGCTGAGCAAGGTTGCGCCTTTTGATGCATTTCCGGTAGAGGTCTGGCTCCAGGCGCTTAAGAATGTAAGCCCCAAACCTGCGATTTGGACACTCAACCATGCGGCTTTTTTGCAGGGACGAACACTGGTATGCTAGATTGAAAAAAACCGGGGCCTTGTGCCCCGGAGTTTTAAATAGTGAAGAACATAGTGGGCGATATGTTTTTGCCAGTGGCGAGCTGCAGTTGAGTCCGGGGCATATGAGCGCAGGCAGGGGGTGACAGAGAAAGATACCTTGCATATGCAGGGGAACTCGGTGCCGGACACGTAAGACCAGCATCATATTTCCTCGCTACAGACAGCATTTTTTAACCGCGTGGCCATATTTCCTCTACTGCCATATTCCTTTTGGACAGATACCTGTGATGGCTATGTATCCAGCATTTCCATTTCCCCTGATATGGTTATGAGCATATTGGGGCTGCTGTGGTCGTTGGGGCAGGTTTGTACGGTGGGCAGATGAAAGTTCTTCTGGAAGGCGGACCTGTTGCCGGGGCGTTTTGAGTAGCCCGCTGCCGCTCCATAGTTGAGAAAATTTTGAGGTGCCTCGCCCTAGGTAGATATTGCCTTGAGGGCTGCCGAGTGTGCAGGTTGCTGCCTGGTAATGGTGGTGGCCGGTATTTTTGTATAGCGTGTCAAAAAAATGATATGTTTGTAAGTGCCGGGTACATGCACAGGCCGTCATGGAAGGTTATGGAAAAAAACATGCAAAACACTTTTGATGATATGGCAGGCCGGGCAGAATTTGTGCCGAATCGGATGCCTGTGGCGCTTTGCAGGTGTTCCGACTATGCCCGTGCGCGCGTTCAGGATAAGGTTGGGCGAGTGTTGGAATGCGTCGACTGGCGTCCTGCGCGTGGCACTGTGTTGGTTGTTAAGCCCAATTTATTGCGGGTACAGTCTCATGGGTTATGCTGTACGCATCCCGAGGTGATACGGGCTGCTGTGCTTTATGCCAGGGATCATGGAGCAATAGTGACAGTGGGTGATTCTCCGGCCTTTGGCTCGGCTTTGCGCGTGGCAGGAGGGATCGGGTTGGTAGAGGCATTACAGGGGCTTGATGTGCCTGTGGTTACGCTTGATGATCCTGTGGTCCACACCTTGCCGTCAGGAATCCGTGTACATATCGCGCGTCGTGCCCTGGAGTGTGATGCCGTGTTGAATGTTCCAAGGCTCAAGGCCCATTGTCAGATGCGGCTGACGCTGGCAGTAAAAAACATGTTTGGCTGTGTTTCCGGCGTGCACAAGGCATTGGCACATGCGAAACACGGCGAACGAGAGAACCGGTTTGTATCAATGCTTGTGGAGCTTGGGCAGGTCCTGCCGCCTACATCTGCCTTGCTTGACGGCATAGTGGCCATGCATCGTACCGGGCCTTCTGGCGGGAGTCCCTTTGCTTTGGGCTTGTTGGGCGCATCGCAAAGCTGTGTGGCTCTTGATACGTCTATATATGGCATTTTGGGGATGTGCTCAGAAGAGGTTCCCATATGGAAGGAACTGCAGCAACGGAATCACCCTGAGGCCTTTTTGAGCGGCATACATCTGCCGCTGGATGCTCTGGAAGATTTTGATGCCAGCGGATTTCGTCTGCCGCAAGTGCTTGATGCGGTGTCTTTTCGCCCTGGCGTGCTGTTGCGCAGCATGGTACGTCGGATATGGTACAGATACGGTCCAATGGTACAAAAAGGTATACAGAAGCGCCGTTAATGGTACATGCCGGAATTCTTTAGTGTGATAAGAAAAAAAGCATACCACGTGCCTCCAAAGGGGCATGTGGTATGCTTTTTTAGATATGTTGGCTGGTCGCGTTACTTGTAGATGTTACCCGCTGAGGGATACGTGCAAGCTTTTACAGCTCAGTCCACGACTAGCGCATCAGCTTGTCCATCAGGCCGTGCAATACTTTTGTTTGCTCGACGAGGTAGACAATATGTTGTTCAGATTGCTGCGTCATCCGTCCGTTAGTCTGTGCAAGCATATTGGCCTGCTCAACGCTTCGGGCGATTTCTTCACTGGTGGCAGACTGTTCTTCCGCTGCGGTGGCAATGGACTGCACCTGCCCTGCAACCTCTTGTGCCATGTGTACAATTTCTTGCAGGATTTCTCCTGATGAGGCAGAAAGAGAGGCTGTGTTGTTTATGGCATTCGAAGCGTATTCCATGGCTTCCACGTTGGTGCGCGTCAGTTCTTGTATGGCATGGATGCTTGCACCTACTTCCTTGGTAGCGGTCATGGTTTTTTCGGCCAGTTTGCGAACTTCATCAGCTACAACGGCAAAGCCACGGCCAGCGTCGCCCGCCCGGGCCGCTTCAATGGCGGCATTAAGTGCCAACAGATTGGTTTGATCTGCAATATCGTTGATGACACTTATGACCTGGCCTATGGAGTCAGAGCGTTGTCCCAGCTTGTGCATATCGTTTTTCAGGTTGTTGGCCAGCCCCGTCAACTCTTCCATGGCCTGCTTGGTCGATGTGACCACAGAGGCACCCTCTAGGGCTCTTTCTCGCGAGTTGTTTGTCTGGTCTGCGGCATCAGAGGCATTTTTGGCCACTTCCATAACTGTGATATTCATCTCCTCCATGGCAGTGGCGGTCTCTTGAATTCTATGCATTTGCTCCCCGGTGCTGCGACTGATTTCTTCGCTTTGGGCACTCAGGTCATTGGTGGCTTCTGTAATTGCGGCGACAACATTTTCTAGGTGTTTGGCAGCGGCCAACATACCTTCTCGGGTGGCGGCCTCGGCACGGGCCATGGCCTCTTTGGTCTGTTCTGAGGCCTCTCTGGCAACTTCAGCCTGTTTGTGCGCTTCGGCTTCTTTAATTTTTACATCTTCAAAGGTGGCAGCCAAGGCTTCGACCATATGGTTCAATGCGTTTTGCAGCACAGATATTTCGTCATTGCCGGTGACGTGTATTTTGACATCAAGGTTCCCTTGGGCAATTTGTTGTGCTGTGGCAGTTGTGATATGTAGTGGTTTTATAATACTAGTAATAGTAAGGATAGACAGGGGCAGGATGAAGAAAAGAAGTATGACTGCCGCCCCGAAGGTCAACACCAGTAACTGCCCACTTACAGCTTCATGGATAGTATCCTGTACATGTGCTCCAGTAGTCTCGATATTGTCGATGTAGACACCTGTTCCCACCCAGTAGCTGGTGCCGGGGAGGGGAACAGCATATGAGAGTTTGGGCTGGAGGCCCTTACCTGGTTTCTGGTAAGTATAGTGTACAAAACCGCCACCGGCTGAGGCTGCCTTGTACAGATCTCGCACAAAGTAGACCCCCTTGGGATCTACAGACGACCCCATGTCTGTGCCTACCAGGGCTTCATTAACAGGTAGGGCAACGACAATCGTACCATCAAATACGAAAAAGTAACCGGACTGGTCATCGCCAAAACGGACGTTTTTGATGGCAGCCTGCAATAAGGCATGGCGGTCTTTTGCGTCCGGTACATCCTTGACCATGTAAGCGAGCGTCTCGGCGAGGGTGTCCACAGCTATTTGTATTTTCTCTTTTCCTTCTTCAAGCAGCAGAGCTTCTGTCGTTTCGGAAAAAAGCTCTGCGATGTTTTTTTGAATATAGAGGAATGCAGTAATACTCAAAGGGGTACACAGAAGCAATAGGATAGTGACTGTGGTGATTCGTGAAGATATACTGAAACGCCTGAGCATGGGACATCCTTTTATAATAAAAAATAAAAGACCAATTCAGGTTGGATGAAAGACCAGTGGAAGTATATTATTTTATACAACCCTTAAAAATAAATATCACGGAAAGCACGGCAGTGTCTATAAGTATATTGGGGGGAGGCATACGTTGGCGCCCAAATGGTTTATCTACATAGGTATTTGACAATGCAATGAACCAGAGGCCACACAGGCGGAGGCCTCTGGTTCAAAGGACACAAGGTCAGGCTGATTTGATTATTTCAGTTGTTCTGCCAGCAGTTCGGCAATATGGCGGACTTCAATGTCACGGTCAGAAGATTTGCATCCGCCACGAAGCTGCATGATGCAGCCGGGGCAGTCTGCGACCATTACCCGTGCACCTGTGGCTTGTATATGGTCCAGTTTTTTATTGAGTAGTTGCTCCGAAAGCTCGGGGAACTTGATGGAATAGCTACCTCCGAAGCCGCAACAGACATCTTCTTCTTCGGCCTGAGCATACTCTGCGGCCATATTGATGAGATTGCGGGGTTGTTCGGCAACCTGCAGGCCGCGGCACAGGTGACATGAGGCGTGGTAGGCCACTTTGTTGCCGGTGTTGCGGAATCGCTCGGCCCGTAGCCCCAGCACGTCGTGGACAAAAGAGCTAAAATCAATGACGCGTGTACTGAATTGTCTGGTACGGATGCCAAGTTCGGATTTGTCAGCAAGGATGTGCAGGTAGCCTTTTTTCAAATGGGCTGCGCAAGAGGCGCACAGTGTGATGATATAATCATACAGCGTCGGGTCAAAGGCCATGACGTTTTGTGTGGCGACCTCTGCAGCGGTTTGCTGTTCGCCCATCATCTGTACAGGTAGACCACAACAGCTTTGCTCTGTGGGAAAGTCTACAGCCACTCCGTGGGCACTGAGCAGCGATACCGCGGCTTTCAGTTGTTCTGGGTAGACAAAGTCTTGCACGCAGCCCGCAAATAACGCCACACGCAGTTTGGGGGTGGGTATGTTGGGCCTGATGCTTTTGAATTCGTCGCGGAATGCTTTGTCTGCCACTACAGGCAGGCGGCGAAAACCCTGTTCTTTCATAAACATCAGGGGTAGGTGGCGTAGGTAGGGGCCTTCCTGTACGGGTTTTTGCGCCCATTTGCCAAAGCGCAGCAGAGTGTGGAAAAATTTGCGATTTTTAAGCACCTTGGCTAGCAGCGTGCTTTCCAGAGGGCGCTGTCCTTCTGCATGCAGGCGTGCGCGAATGTCCTGAATGAGACGGGGTAGATCAATGCCCCCGGCGCAGACTTCTTTGCAGGCCTCACAGTTGATGCAGTTGTATGCAAGATTTTTGGCTTTTTCTGAACCATGGAAGAAATAGGTAAGAATAAGGCCAATGGCGCCGATGTAGATATGTCCCATCTTATGGCCGCCCACCAGGCGATACACAGGGCATACGTTGGCACACGCACCGCAACGAACGCACCGCAAGACTTGGGAGTAGAGTGGATCGTCTGCCATGGCACGGCGTCCATTATCTAGAAAAACAATATGCATTTCCTTTGTACCCTCTGGTCCGGTAGCGCATTCATTGGCACCAGTAATCCAGGTAACATAGGATGTGATGGCTTGGCCTGTGGCGTTGCGCGGCAGAGCTTTGAGGATGCGTAGCGCGTCGTGTATGCTGGGCACGAGTTTGTCAAGGCCGGCCAGCGCTACATGTACACGGGGCAGGGTCGTTACCAGTCGGGCGTTGCCCTCGTTGGTGGCCAAGCCAATGGTCCCTGTAGACGCAATGCAAAAGTTTGCCCCGGAGAGGCCCATCTCGGCTGTGGCGTATTCTTTGCGCAATTCACGCCGTGCGACTTTTGTCAATTTTTGTGGGTCATGATCCTGTTTCTGTTTGGTCACATCACTGAACAAGTCCGCCACCTGATAGCGCGAGAGGTGTATGGCGGGCATGACCATATGGGTGGGGCCTTCGTGGCGCATCTGAATGATCCATTCGCCAAGATCGGTTTCCACAACCTCAAATGCATCTTCCATGTAGTGGTTGAACTGTGTTTCTTCACTGGTCATGGATTTGGATTTAACAATTTTTTTGACACCGGCATTGCGGGCAATCTGTGAGATAATTTCGTTGGCCTCTTGCGCAGTTTTTGCCAGATGGACGGTGACACCGCGTTTTTCCGCTTCAGCCTTGAATTGTGCGTACAGGGTGTCAATCTGCTGTGCGGCTGCGTCTTTGGCATCGGCAATTTCTGCAATGAGTGCCGCAAGGTCCATATCCTTGAATGCATTGGCGCGACCGGTACGGTATGCGACAGCAAATTTATCCATAGCCGTGCGCAGAAATTCGTTATCCAGCGATTCACGTAGTTCGGCGCGGTACTCTTGTAAATTTTTTGCTTTTTGCATGAGCTTAGTCTTCCAGCAGTAAGAGGTGCAGTTCAAGGGGGCCATGCGCGCCTAGGGCCAGCGTGCGCTCAATATCCGCTGTACGGCTTGGGCCACTGATGAGTGCAGTATAGGCAACACCCTGCATCATTTTTTCCAGCAATGGTTCTGCGCTGTAGGAATCGGCAAAAATGAGCGAAACAGGCAGCACAGCGACATGGATTTCGCTAACCATGGTGGCAAGACGTACATTTTCGCTGTTGGAGTTCAGGACAATAGTGCCGGTTTCGGCAATGCCTGCATCGCACAGGGTAAAGCCCATGTCGATGCCTGCCAGGTGGTCGCGCATGTTTTCTTTGAGCAGGCGAATGCCGCGGTTTTGGGCTAGTGTGGCCAGCTTGGCAAACTCTGCGTCGGGCAGGTCCGGGGCAGCGATAATTTTTTTTGGAGCGGAGTCCGCAGTGTGTGCGCCAGTCGGTATAAGAAGTTGGCAAGGGTCTTTTGTATCGCATAGATCCACAGCGTAGGTATATGCCTCGTCAAGGGATGAGACTTCTGCCACTGTGGCGGTTACTAATTCAGCTTTTTCACGCATCAGCCGGGACAGGTTTGGGGACATGTGGTTCTCCTGACTTAGGGGCTTGGTTTTGTTTGCAGTGCGGGATAGGCCATGGGCACCTCCAGCGCTCGAACAGCGTGTCGGCGTTGTGTAGCGTCCTGCAGTTTCTGACAGTTAAGAATTTTTTTACGTTGGGGCTTGTGGCGGCGTTATGAAAGCCCACTACGGGGTGCCTCATTGGACACATAGCCACTGGATGCAGACAATATGAGCTGTAACCCCGCATGGCTGTTGTCTTCAAAGGCTGTGCAGCGAGGGTAGTGTGGGCAGTTACCTGCGGGGCTGCCTGACGGTAAGCTGGCGAGGCCGTGAACGCGCACCATGCCAATGGGTTTGTTACGGATGGTGCCAATGCTGTGGGCCAGCCTCCATGCAAGAGTGGTGGCTTTGAGGTATAGATATCTGTTGCCCCGAAGCTCATTGCTGGGGGGTAAGGTCTGGCAAACAAGGCGGAAGAGATCTGTTTTTTTACATCGCATAACTGTACCCGGGGACTGGCATGGCGCAAGGTGTTTGCGAGAGCAGGGGCAGCATGGCAGCCTGAAAACAGGGCATGCCGTGGCCTGTTTTCAGGTCTCTCCATATGCGATGTATGTGGTTGTGCGGTACTTTCTGCCGGGGGGCTCACACCCAGGGTGTGAGAGCTTTGGGGCCGCCCTTTGTGGACTGTGCGTATATCCAGGCGCTGTGGGCTGGGACTTACACCAAGAGGGCAGGCATACGCTACAGAGGCGTTGTTGCTTCTGGAGTTTTTCTGCGGGCGAGGGGCACGCATCTTGTTGGAAGCATCGGCAAAGATGGGGCTGAAGCGTGTGGCAAAAAGGATAATCTGGCTTTGACGCAGCACTTTGCGTTGCAGCCAACACGTCATGGTCACGGAATTTTTTTTTGACCATGCTCTCGCGGAAGCCATATGCAGCCCATTCATACGTGTCGCTCGTTGTTTGACAAAGAAGGTCCGCCAGTGGGGTAAAAAAAGTACGGGGCAGAGAAAGAGGTACCTGCCCCATACATGTTACGCAACAATTATCCTTTTAAGGCGCTGACGGTGGCTTGTGCGATTTCCAGCTCTTCATTGGTGGGAATAACCAGCACTGGCAGCTTAGCGTCCTTGTGGGCAATGTTACGAGGCTCACTGCGGCGTGTATCGTTTTCTACTGCATTTATGGCAATGCCAAAAGCTTCCATATCGGCACAGACTTCAGCACGTACGATTTCGTCATTTTCACCGATACCGGCTGTAAATATCAACGCATCCACACGGCCAAGCACGGCATAGAATGCACCAATATATTTTTTGATGCGATAGTTGAACATATCAAGGGCCAGTTTGGCTTTGGGGTCGCCTTGGGCCACTGCGTCGTGCAGATCACGCATATCGTTCATGCCGCAGATGCCCTTGAGGCCCGATTGGTTGTTCAGCAAGGCATTGAGTTGCTCAACATTCAAGCCTTTTTTTTCTATCAACACAGGCACGATGGCAGGATCCACATCACCACATCGGGTGCCCATCATCAAGCCTTCCAGCGGGGTAAGCCCCATGGTGGTATCAATGCATTTGCCGTTTTGTACAGCGCTCATGGAACAGCCATTACCCAGGTGGCAGGTGATAACATTTAATGTTTCCAGTGGCTTGCCGAGGAACTCCGCTGCTTTTTTGGTGACATAGCGGTGGGATGTGCCATGAAATCCGTAGCGCCGTATTTTTAGTTCCTCATAAAGTTCCAACGGCAGGGGGTACAGGTAGGCTTTTGCGGGCATTGTCTGGTGAAACTCAGTATCAAATACTCCCACTGAAGGCACACCGGGCAAAAGTTTTTCTGTTACTTCAATACCGGCAAGATTGGCGGGATTGTGCAGCGGGCTCAACGGAGCCTGTTCACGGATAATATTTTTGATTTGTTCATTAATTTTGACGGGTTCTTTTATGGCTTCTCCCCCCTGCACTACGCGGTGGCCTATGGCATAGATTTCGGACTTGTCTTTGATGACTCCCTGCTGGGGGTCGGTAAGCAGCTTCATGACTGTCTCCAGGGCTGCCACATGGTCGGCAAATGGCTGTTCCATGACAACTTTGTTTTCATTATCCATGCCAGGAGCTATTTTGTGGGTCAGTTTGCCCGCCGGTGCGCCAATACGTTCGACCAGACCGCTACACAGTGCGGTTTCTGTTTGCATGTCGATCAACTGATACTTGCATGAAGAGCTGCCGGCGTTAAGAACCAAGACGTTCATCGGGTATTCCTCTTATGGTTAACTGGGTTATATAGTGTGCCCTAGCGTAGGCCCTTTTCTGCCTGCGCTTGAATGGCGGTAATGGCGACAGTGTTGACAATGTCGGGTATGAGGCAACCTCGTGACAAATCATTCACAGGTTTGTTCAACCCCTGAAGCACCGGACCAATGGCTACGGCATCTGCGGCGCGTTGTACAGCTTTGTATGTATTGTTACCGGTGTTTAGATCGGGGAAGATGAACACCGTAGCTTGCCCGGCAACCTTGCTGTTGGGCATTTTTGTACGTGCCACCTCAGCATCAATGGCGGCATCATACTGCAACGGTCCTTCCAAAGCCAAGTGAGGTGCGCGTTCTTGAGCAATACGGGTGGCTTCGATAACCTTTTCCACATCTGCTCCCTTGCCGGAAGAGCCTGTGGAGTATGAAAGCATGGCCACTTTGGGAACAAGGCCGAAAATACGAGCTGTTTCTGCAGAGCTGAGTGCAATCTCAGCCAGTTGCTCCGCTGTGGGGTTGGGATTAATGGCACAGTCTGCAAATGCATGTACCCGGTCCTTGAGGCACATCAGAAACACACTGGACACAATGGATGCACCCGGTTTGGTCTTGATAAACTCAAACGCGGGACGGATGGTATGAGCCGTGGTATTGACCGCACCGGAAACCATGCCGTCGGCATCGTTTTTGTGTACCATCATGGTGGCATAGTAGGTGGGGTCAACCATGATATCGTGAGCTTGCTCCAGACTGATACCTTTTTTCTTGCGTACCTCAAAGTATGTTTGCACGTATTCTTTAAAGTTGGGCGCTGTATCGGGCTGCACAATACTTACCCCGGGCAGGCTGATGCCAAGCTCATGGATTTTTTTATGTACCTTGTCCACGTCGCCCAGCAGAATGAGGTCTGCCACTCCACGACGTATGAGGATATCGCTGGCTCGCAGGATACGCTCATCAGTTCCTTCGGGCAGCACAATGCGCATTTTATGCTGCTTGGCCTGCTGAATGAGCTCATATTCGAACATTTTTGGGGTGATACGCGTGGAGCGGCTGCTGATGATGCGTTTTCCCATTTCCGAGGTATCGACGTTTTGTTCAAACAGGCCGAGGGCAGTGGCGATTTTGCGGTCGTCGCCCGGCGCGATTTTGCCATAGAGTTCGTGCAGAGCCTGCACGGTAAGGTAGGTATGCTCCTTAACGCTTAAGATGGGCACGGGTACGCCTGTCCAGCCCTCAATGAGGCGGTGCACGTTGGGGGCAGGTTCAATACCTCCGGTGAGAAGAATACCAGAAATATCGGGGTATGAGTATGACAGGCGCGAGGCAAGACTGGCCAAGATGATATCTGAGCGGTCTCCGGGAGTAATAACCAGAATGCCCTGGCCGAGGTAGTCGAGGAAGTTACTTACCTGCATGGCGGCGATGATATAGTCATCCGCCAGCGTATCCATTCTGCCATGGCCATAGAGCACGGAAGCCCCCAACCATTTTTGCACATCGGCCATGGTGGGCTTGGCAAGGGCGGGTTCTTCGGGAAGCACGTAGACATCAAGATGCTCGGTGCAGGTACCTTTGCAGCGAACATTCTTGATGATGGCCTGCTTTTCTTCCTCCGTAACGCTGGTACGGTTGACCACGGCAGCGACAACATCAAGATTTTTTTCGTCCAATTGGTCAATGGTAATCTGCGTGGAGCCTATGATTTCTTCCGCGGTTTTGCCAAACCCGTTACCCACCATCAACACGGGGCAGCCAAGGTTACTGGCAATGTCAGCGTTTAGGTCAAACTCAAACGCAGCGTCTTTTCCTAAAAAGTCTGTACCCTCGCACAGGATAAAGTCATATTCTGCCTCAAGCGCTTTGTATTTATTGAGAATGTTTTCAAGTAATGTCGCACGTTGACCGTTGTGAATCAGCTCTTTGGCTTCATCCAGCGTATAAGCATAGGCCATTTCATATGGAACACTCAACCCGAAATGCTTGATGATCAGGTCAATATCATGGTCTGCTGTTTCCCTGCCACTGGCATTGATGATGGGACGAAAGAAAGCCACATTACGGACATGGCGGAGTAACATCTGCATTACTCCAAGTACAATTGCTGATTTACCGCTTCTGGACTCCGTCGCTGTTAGGTATAAATTGCCTGGCACATTGGACTCCTTGCATGTCCGTTATAGCTGTTCGGCGCGGGCTTGCCGAACAGCGGGGTCGGAGGAATACACCTCGCGGCCCTGGTAAGGACCGGCACATGGCAGGTTGCCGTGTGCCGGCGGGTTATGGCCTAATCGAGCGTTTCGGCATATATCTCAATGCAATGTTTTACCTGTATGTCGTCATCATGTTGTGACAACGCGTCAACGAGCTGCATCATACAGGCTGGGCATGCAGTTGCAACCACCTGCGCCCCGGAGGCAACGATGTTGTCGCGTTTGCGGTGTCCAATCTGGCTTGACAGGTCGTAATGTTGCAGGTTGAACGTACCGCCACAGCCACAGCATCGGTCTGCCTCGTTCATTTCTACCAATGTATGGTTTTTGTTCATACGCAACAGATCACGGGGCTGTGCGTAGACTCCCAGTGACTTTTTCAGGTGGCATGGATCGTGATATGTCACCCTGGTCTCACCTGGAGACTCTTCTTCGGGCCTTACGCCCAGGATGTCCACCACAAATTGGCTGATATCCATGGTTTTTGCGGCATATTCTGTAATACGCTGTTTCACGTCTTCAGAGTAGCCCTGCTCCATATGGCTCCACAGCTCTTTTATGGCCGATACACAGGATGCACAGGGCGAGACGATATAGTCGAATTCGCTCTTGGAGAACAGGTCTACATTGTACCTGACAACCTTGTCATATGCGGCTCTATCACCTGACGAGAGTGCGGGCAGGCCGCAGCATGCCTGGGCATCTGGCATATACACGCCCACGCCGTGGTGCTGAAAGACCTTGAGGCATGCTTCAGCCATAGCTGTGTACATTTTGTCGCCAAGGCAGCCGGGGTAAAACAAAACCTTTAGACCACTTTCACCCTTGGGCGTATCCATGGCCTGGTGTTTTTTGTGCAACGGTGTCTTGGCCAGTGGTGAAAAGTGCCGGGGCCCAATGAAGGGTGATAGTATTTTGGAACACGAGGACCCCAGTGAGGGGTTGGCCTGTGTACTAAATACTCCCTGCACATTGGCACCCATCGACAACAGTTTGTTAAAAAACTGAGGATTGCTCACAAGGCCGCGCAAGATAAGTTTCTTGATGGGGGAAAGCCCCCTATAGGCAGTGATGATCAGCCGAGCACGCAGGAATATATCCATGATCTGTACGCCGGACGGACAGTTTACCGCACAGGATCCGCACAGCAGGCATCTGTGTAGCCGCTCTTGCACGCTCTTTGGGTCTTTGATCATTTCATGGGCAAGATTTTCAAGCAGGGCGATCTTGCCGCGAGTGACATCAGCTTCGCGCATGGTTTCGGCAAATACCGGACATACGGATTGGCACATGCCGCACCGCATGCAGGCCACCATGCTGTCGTCTAACTCTTTGAGCATCTCGGCAAGTTTTTTCAGATCCATCATGATATTAGGCTCCGAGGATTTTGCCGGGATTGAGAATGTTGTTGGGGTCAATGGCCCGTTTCATGTTTAAGGAAAAGTCAAGGGTCGCCTTGGAGGTTTCCTTTTCCATCCACTTGGATTTTGCTATGCCAATACCATGCTCGCCGGATAAGGTACCTTGCAGCGAGAGTGCCACTTCAAAGATTTCATCCACGGCCTGCTCCACACGTTCAAATTCCTTTTTGTCTCGACGGTCACACAATATGGTGGGGTGCAGATTGCCGTCGCCCGCATGGCCAAATGTGCCAATATCAATTTGATACTTGGTACCGATATCGTTGATGGCTTTGACCATGGCCGGAATTTGTGACCGGGGTACAGTGGCATCCTCCAACACTGTTGTGGGTTTGGCTCGAGCCAGTGCGGGCAAAGCGTTGCGGCGGGCTTCCCATAGTTTGAATTTTTCTTCTGCGTTTTCGGCCTCTTTGATATCCGCACCGGTGGCTTTAAGCACTTCTTTCACGCGGGTGGCATCATCTTCTACTTGCCCCGGGTGGCCATCAACTTCAATGAGCAGAATGGCTTGAGCATCTACCGGCAAACCTGCTTTGGTGTAGTCTTCTACATAGCGTATGCTGGCCTGGTCCATGAATTCCAGGGTGCAGGGAACCACATGCGCTGCAATGATACCGGCAACTGCTTCAGAAGCCTTGTTAATATCGTCAAAGACAGCCATCATGGCTTTGGAGGCTCGCGGCGGGGGGACCAGTTTCAAAATTATTTCGCTGAATACACCCAGTGTGCCTTCAGAAGCGTTCATCAGTCCGGCAAGGTTGTACCCGGTTACGCATTTGACAGTACGTGAGCCTGTTTTCACCAGGCCGCCATTCACGTCAAAAAAATCAAGTCCCATGACATAGTCTTTGGTTACGCCGTACTTCAGGCCGCGTAGCCCACCTGCGTTTTCCGCCACATTGCCTGCAATGGTAGAGACAGCCTGTGAACCGGGATCAGGGGGGTAAAAAAGGCCGCGCTTGGCTACCTCAGCAGCAAATTGTGCTGTGATAACACCGGGCTGTACGACGGCATAGAGGTCTTGTTCGTTAATTTCAAGGATTTTGGTCAGACCGTTTGTCAGCAGTACGATACCGTTACGCGGAGCGGGTATGGTACCACCGGACAAGTTTGTTCCGGCCCCGCGCACAGTAAGGGGCAGGCCATTTTCGTTACACAACCTGACTACGGGTCCGATGTGTTCTGTTTGCATGGGGCGTGCAACCAGTGAAGGAACAACAGGTTCAAGCACGGCCGCGTCGTAGGAGTAACATTGCCTGTCTGCCTCGTTTTCAAAAACATTGTCATTACCCACAATTGCTTTGAATTCTTTTATAAGGGACTTACTAAGCATGCGTTGTTGTTTCCTTGTATAAAGTTGCTTGTTTTGTACCTTGCTTGAGATGCGCGCTGCGGCAGAGCTGAAGAGATGCGTTGGGCCGCAGGGTATCTTCGGGGGGCGAAAAAACAGTCTTTCGCCCCCCGGCAGGGTAGTTAGAATGCGTTGGGGAAGAAGCCGAAGGCAAGCACAGAGGCCACGGTACCTACCACTAGGCCATAGAGCAGGAAGGGCCAGATAGTCCGTTTGAGGATAGTGCCTTCCATACCGGACAGACCAACAACAGCGCAGGCAGCCACGATATTATGAATGCAGACCATATTTCCCATGCCGCCGCCCACAACCTGGGCTGCTACAATGATTTGCCGCGGCAGGCTGAGCTGTTGGGCCACGCCCCATTGGAATTCGGCAAAGAGTAAGTCTGACACGGTGTTGGAGCCAGTGATAAAGGCTCCAAGACCCCCCACGAACGAGGCGAACATGGGCCATGCACTGCCGGTAATGGCAGCAACGGTTTTGGCCAGTGCCAAGGGCATGGAGGGATAATTTACAGGATTCAGCGCTGCATCAATAACCCCGGAACCACGGAAAATGGACACCAAGGCCACTGCAAACAGCAGGGCAATGGTGGGGTTTTTCATTTTTGCAATGGATTCTGTCCATGCTCGTTTGGCTGTATCTCCTTTCATACCGTGTATAAATATGGTCAAAAGAGCTACAAGCACAAAGGGGATGGTGCCGGGCAGGTAGAGGTACTGGATGCTGGCATTGACCTGCTTAAAGCCCAGGATATTGGTAAAGTCAATTTTCTGTCCTGCCAACAGGCCTTTGAGCCCCAATTCGGGGATACGGGTTACAACAAGAATGGCACCAATGAGGATATACGGTAACCACGCCTTGAACTGGCTCATGTGGGCTTTAAATTCGGTGTGCTGATTGCCTTTGATCTCACCGGTCCACTGGGGGTCCCACTGTGCAGGGTCACCGAAATCCCAGACATTTTTGGGCATGCAAAAACCCTTTTTGGCACCGGCCACAATAATGCCAAGGCCCACAAGGCCACCGATGAGTGAAGGGAACTCAGGGCCGACAAACCATGCAAAAATCAGATACGGCACAGAAAAGGACATTGCTGCAAAAAGACAGAATTTCCATGCGCCAAAACCGTCAGACCAGCTGCGGTTCGGGCCAAAAAAGCGGGTGATGAAACCCAGCATGAAGACGGGCAGTAAAAAGATCATGGGCAGGTGCATCAAGGTGGCCCATTGCCCGATGGTCAGGTTGAAGCTATCAAAGCTGGTAAAGCCCAGTGCCGCATTGGAGGCTACGGCGCTTTCCACCAATCCCTTGAGAGGAGAAAGCCCCAGGATAATGGGGGTGCCCACAGCGCCAAAGGAGACGGGAAACGAGTTGAATACAAGGCATAGCACTGCGGCAGCGAGGGGGGGGAAACCCAGCGAAAGCAGCAGGGGAGCGGCCAGGGCTGCGGGGGTGCCAAAGCCTGCCGCACCTTCTACAAAGGCTGCAAACATGTAGCCGATGATAATGGCCTGTATCCGTCGGTCACGGGTGATATTTTGCATGCCGTACTGGATGGTTTCCATGCCGCCCGAATATTGCAATGTGTACAGGATAATGATGGCACCAAAAACAATTATAAGAATACCGATGGCAGTGACAAAACCTTGCAGGGTCAGGGCTGCCACATACGTTGCGGGCAACTGCCAGGCAAAGATGGCGCTGGTAGCGCAGACCAGCCATGCCAGAGGCATGGCCTTGGTGGCGGGCCAACGTAATCCCACCATGAGGACAAGCGCCACAAAAATGGGTAGCAGGGCGACAAGTGCCAACATTTCCACGGACATACAGTGCTCCTATACAGTTATAGTGACTTGGGCGGTATAGTGTATATACCGCAAGGATTATGTCGGAGTGTCTCAGAGAAAAATGCCTCCGAGACACTCCGGTATATATGGGCCGGTGGGCTATTTCCCAGAACGGCCGTCGTCACATGCTTCGCCCGCAGTGCTGTTGTGCGCGTGTTCTGGGGTCGCGGTCATGTTACATGTGCTGCTGTTATCGTCTGCGGCAGGCACAGGGGTGCTTGCCTCGGCCTTAAAGCCGGGCAGAGCGGCCAGCGCTTTTAGATACTCATAGCGCTCCTTGCATTCAGCTTCTATTTGCATACGCAACCGCTTGGAGTCTTCAGGAGCCTGCTTTTCGAGCAAGGCATAGCGGTTTTCTCCAGAGAGGAAGGCCTGCAGCTCTCCATTGGGAGCTTTAGACTCGAAGATGAAGGGGTTTTGACCCTGAGCTGCCAGGTCGGGGTTAAAGCGGTACAGTGGCCAGTAGCCGGTTTCAACGGCCAGCTTGCCCTCTTCCATGGATTTACCCATGCCTTTGCGGATGCCTTGGTTGATGCAAGGGGCATAGGCGATGACTAGCGAGGGCCCCTTATATGCTTCAGCTTCTTGAAACGCCTTGAGTACCTGTTGTTTGTTGGCACCCATGGATACGCTGGCGACATATACATATCCATAGGTCATGGCCATACGACCGAGGTCTTTTTTAGAGGTTCTTTTGCCTGATGCGGCAAATTTGGCAATGGAGCCCAACGGCGTTCCCTTGGAGGATTGACCGCCCGTATTGGAGTAAACCTCTGTATCCATTACCAGAATATTGATGTCTTCACCGGAGGCAAGCACATGGTCCAGGCCACCAAAGCCGATATCATATGCCCAACCATCGCCGCCAAAGATCCAGACGGATTTTTTACCAAACATGTCGTGCATACTATAGATTTCGTCTACCAGCGGGTTGTCTCCCATATCGTCGATACAGGCCAGCACAGCTTCACCATGCTTGCTTGCAAGTTCAGCATCATTCCTATGCGCCAGCCATGCGCGTAGTTCGTCTTGCAGCTCTTGTGATGTGGCAGCCTCAAGCGCTTGTTCGCACAACTGCGCCAGTTTATCGCGGCGTTGGGTGTAGGCAAGGTTGATGCCGTAACCAAACTCTGCCGCGTCTTCAAACAACGAGTTACCCCATGCCGGGCCATGGCCGTTTTTGTTGACGGTATATGGTGTAGTGGGGGCAGAGGCTCCCCAGATTGAGGAACAGCCCGTGGCGTTGGCAATGACCATACGTTCGCCGAAAAGCTGAGTAAGCAGTTTGACGTAGGGTGTTTCACCACAGCCGGCGCATGCACCGGAGAACTCGATCAGGGGTTGCTGGAACTGCGAACCTTTTAGTGAGCTGCGTCCCATCAGGGAGTCTTTGAGGGGGATATGGGCCTCGGCAAATGCAAGGTTGGTCACCTGATCGGCCATTTGCGTTTCTAGAGGCTTCATCACCAGAGCCTTGTTTTTGGCCGGGCAGACGTCTGAGCAGGAGCCACAACCCAGGCAATCCTGGGCATAGATCTGGATGCGGTAGCGGAACCCCTGGAGTTCTTTACCCTTGGCTTCGACAGTGGCAAAGGTTGCCGGTGCACCGTCAAGCTCTTCGTCAGTGGCCAAAACAGGGCGAATGGCAGCGTGGGGGCAGACATACGAGCACTGGTTGCACTGGATGCAGTTTTCAGGCTGCCAGGAGGGAGCATTAATGGCAACGCCACGCTTTTCAAAAGCGGCAGTGCCCACGGGGAACAGGCCATCAGGCTCAAAGGCGGAAACAGGCAGTTTATCACCCTGCTGAGCCAGGATGGGGCGTACAATATCTTTGATGAATGCAGGTTCATCAGAACAGGAAGCGGAGCAACCTGTGTCGGTGGCTTGCGCCCATGACTGCGGGTATTGCACTTCCACAAGTGCGTCAGCAGATTTTTCTACGGCGGCAATATTCATGTTGACGATTTTGTCGCCCTTTTTACCGTAGGTCTTTTTGATGGAGTCCTTGAGCAAGTCCATGGCCTGTTCAAAAGGCATCACATTGGCAAGCTTGAAGAACGCTGTCTGCATGACCATGTTGATGCGACCGCCCAGTCCTACTTCGCCGGCTATTTTTACGGCATCAATATTATAGAATTGCAGTTTGTTAGCGGCAATGGTGCGCTTCATGGCAGCGGGAAGCTGCGTTTCCATGTCTTCAAGTGTCCAGGAAGAGTTCAACACGAACACACCACCCGGCTTGAGGCCTTCCAGCACGTCATATTGCCTGACGTACGCGGATTTGTGGCAGGCTACATAGTCGGCACGGTTGACAAGATAGGTTGACTGGATGGGCTCCTTGCCGAAACGCAGGTGTGACACGGTGAAACCACCGGATTTTTTGGAATCATACGCGAAGTAGCCTTGGGCAAACATATCGGTGTTATCACCGATAATCTTGATTGCCTGTTTATTGGCTCCTACAGTGCCGTCTGCTCCAAGACCGAAGAATTTACATTGGACAGTACCCAGGGGAACTGTGTCAACAGGAGCGCCCACTTCAAGAGAAGTATGGCTCACATCGTCAATGATGCCCACTGTGAAGTGATTTTTGGGACCCGCCACCTGCATGTTGTCATAGATGGCAACAACATCTGCCGGGGTGAACTCTTTGGAGCCGAGCCCATAGCGGCCGGCAAGCAGTGTGGGCGCATTGCCATGCTCAATGAATGCGGTACATACGTCCTGATACAGTGGTTCGCCCAGGGAACCAGGCTCTTTGGTGCGGTCAAGTACGGTGACGGTATGGGCACTTGCAGGCAGAGCGGACAGCAGATGTGCAGCTGAGAAGGGGCGGAACAAGCGTACCTTGATCAACCCTACGCGTTCTCCTCGTGCCGTGAGGCTGTTGATGACCTCTTCAATGGTTTCACAGGCGGACCCCATGGCGATGATAACGCGTTCGGCCTCGGGGTGGCCCACATAGTCGAACAATTTGTAGGCACGACCAGTGATGCCTGCCACACTTTTCATGGCGGCCAGAACCTGGGTGGGAATTTGTTCGTAGAAAGGATTACAGGCTTCGCGGGCCTGGAAGTAAATATCGGGGTTTTGTGCAGTACCGCGGATATTCGGTTGCTCTGGGCTCATGGCATTTTGTCGAAAGGCTTCGACCTTTTCCATATTTACCAGCTTTTTGATATCATCGTAGTCAATGACTTCGATTTTTTGCAACTCATGAGAGGTACGGAAGCCGTCAAAGAAGTGGCAAAAAGGAACGCTGGTTTCAATGGCAGCCAGGTGTGTCACCAAAGCCATGTCCATGGCCTCTTGCACAGAGTTGGATGCCAAAAAGGCAAACCCGGTCTGGCGACAGGCCATGACGTCTTGATGGTCTCCGAAAATGGAAAGCGCATGTGATGCCAGCGCACGGGCAGAAACGTGAAATACACCGGGCAGCAGTTCGCCGGCGATTTTGTACATGTTGGGGATCATAAGCAGCAGACCTTGGGACGCGGTGAACGTGGTGGTCAGCGCGCCCGCTGCAAGCGAGCCATGCGTGGCTCCGGCGGCTCCGGCTTCGGACTGCAACTGGCGGATGGCCACAGTCTGGCCGAAGATGTTTTTTTTGCCTGCGGTTGCCCAGTCGTCGGCAATTTCGCCCATGTTGGAAGAAGGGGTTATGGGGTAAATGGCGGCAGTATCGCTTAATGCATAGGCAATGTAAGCTGCCGCTGTGTTACCATCCATAGTTTTCATCTGCTTGGCCATGGTGAGGATGCTCCTTAGCGGTATAAGGTGGTTATGTGACCGCCAGGCAGTATATGGCAGACGGGTATGACGGTCACAGGGCCGGGGGTGGGGCTTGTTATGTGTCCCCGCACTGGCCGGCTGTAGCTTTATAAATAAGCAAAAAATGTGCCACAGGAAAAAACGCTATGGCTGTAAGTTATTACAGGGGTTTACCTCCATTTATACGTGGGGCCGTGTACAAGGTTATCAAAAAATGTCTGAAAAAACAGACTGTATTGCGCCAAGCCGCAGCAGCTACCTGTGGCAATTCAGGGTTCCGTGGACAGCATGAAAGGGCTGGCCGCGGGGGCCCTTGTCCGAAAAAACGGAAAGGCACCATGTCTTAAAAACAGGACAGCCTGCGGCTGACGTGCCGTGTGTTTATGATGATACCGCAAAGTGGCAGCATAAATCAAAGCACAATGTGGTGTTTTTTTAACAGGGCATAGAAGTGAGATCGCGATAATCCCGATGTTTGCAAGATGGCGGGTACTTGCGCATTGTGGTGCGCAATAAGTGTCTTGATATAGTTACGTTCTGCCATGTGTTTAAAGGCTCGCATGTCGGGTAGCATGTGCGGCGGTTCCAAAGCACCGCAGAGAGTGGTGAAGCCGGGCAGCACGTTTGCCTGCGGGTGTTCAGGCGGGCTTGCAGAGCCTTTGACAAGTAGTGTTTTGGCAGCCTTAATTCGTAGTTCCTGTGGCAGGTGCATGGCATACAGCATGCTTTCAAGGCCGGATGTCACAAAGGCCCGCTCCAGCACATTAAAGAGTTCTCGTATGTTACCCGGCCAGTCATGGTGTGCGAGCATAGTGAAAAAGTCTGAGCTGAAGCCCTTGTTAGGCACTTGATATTGGCCACACAGCTTGTCAACATAGTACATGGCCAATGGCTTCAAATCGGTCAGGCGTAATCTGAGTGGAGGAAGCACCACATACATACTTTTGAGGCGAAACAGTAAATCTTTGCGAAAGTGGCCCTGATCGACCATGGCCTCAAGGTTGCAATTTGTGGCAGAGATCAGGCGAAAGTTACTTTTTATCTCCTGTGTGCCTCCCACGGGGCGAAAGGTACGTTCTTGTAAAAAACGCAGGAACGAACGCTGTAGTGATAAGGGCATTTCACCCACTTCGTCCAAAAACAGGGTGCCCCCGTCTGCCAGTTTTGCCAGGCCGTCCTGGTCGTTTTGTGCGCCGGTGAAAGCTCCTTTTTTGTGGCCAAACAGCGTGGCCTCAATAAGTGTTTCCGTCAGTGCGGCACAATCCACAACCACGAAAGGGCCGCTTGCACGGTTGCTGTTACGGTGGATGGTACGCGCAAACAGTTCCTTGCCTGTTCCGGTTTCGCCGGTAATGAGTACGTTGGTGTCCGTGGCTGCGGCGCCGGCAAGCAAGTTAAAAGAGGTGCGTATTTGTGGACTGTTACCCACCACACCATCCAGATTCAAGGCCACGGGTGAGGTGGCCTGCTTATTATGTTTTTCTTTACGGTATTGGAGCGCTCTGTTTAGTGTAAGAGTTGTCTGTCTGATCGGTGCAGGCTTGACCAGATAGTCCCACACACCGCCCTGAATCGCCAGCTCTGCGCCGTCCGGGTCGCCATCGCCGGTCAGTATGATAACCTCCGGGCTGTGGTCACGTCCGCGAATGCGTGGTAGTGCTGCCAGCCCGTTGCCGTCGGGCAGGCGTACGTCTAAAAACACAACGTCAAAATTTTTTTGTTCGAGCAGACGTAACCCTTGCTCCAGTGTATGGCATGAGTCAGCTTCATACTGTAAGCGTAGGAGCAGGCTTTCAATGGTTTCGCAGACAGCAACGTCATCATCTATGATCAGTATCTTGGGCATGGGGGATTTTGCGACCTAGCCAAGAACCGTGCGTATGGTTTCGGCAAGGGTACTGATGTTATAGGGTTTGGGTACTAGTGCCTTGATGTTGGAAAAGGCTTCGGCTTTTCCGGTGGCAACATCACGCCCCGACACTATGATGACAGGTATGGATGGAGCAAGATTACTTATTTCAGCGGCTAGTTCAAGGCCATTGGCTTCTGGCATGTCAAAATCGGTGATAACAAGGTCATATATGGCGGGGTGTTCACACAGTAATGTAAGGGCGTGCGCAGGGCTTTGGGTGGCACGAACTGTAAAGCCCAATCCTTCCAGCATCCGGGGGACAGCATGCAGCTGGTCGTCATCGTCTTCAACAAAGAGAATGCGCTCACTACCGCCCTGTGGGGAGATTTCGCGGGCAGCGGGCAGCGTCTGGTTGTATACATCCGGCATGGGTAACCATATTCCAAAAGCCGTACGTTTGAAAGGCGTGGAGTCCACACGGATAGCGCCGCGATGGGCTGTAATGATGCCATGTACCACGGCAAGGCCAAGGCCGGTGCCCTCGGTTTTGCCTTTGGTGGTAAAAAATGGATCAAATATTTTATCCATAATGGCAGGCGCAATACCTGGGCCATTGTCGCTGATGGTAATCTTAAAGTAGTTCCCCGGAGAGACTCCCATCTCTTGAGCAATCTCTTCAGGCAGAGCTGTCTGTTTCAGAGCGACTTCCAGTGTATCGCCCCCTTTACGCAGTGCTTGGAAGGCATTGGTGCATAGGTTCATGATGACTTGGTGCAACTGTGTTGGGTCGGCATGGACCAGCGAGGGGCGAGGAGGCATGGTAAGGCGGACCGAGCAGTTACGGGGTAACGAGGCTTTTATGAGTTCCACAGCGTCGCGTAACGCTTCGGTAATATCAGTGGTAGTGAACCCTTCTACCGAGGGTTTGCTGAAAGCCAAGATTTTTTTGACCAGCTGACCGCCCCGTTGTGCGGCTTTAAGTGCACGCATCAGATCGTTGAATGTAGGGGTTGCAGCTTCTAGATCAGACAGTGCAAGCTCAATGGAGTTTATGATGGATGTCAGGATGTTATTGAAGTCATGAGAGATGCCTCCTGCCAAAGTGCCGATGGCCTCCATTTTTTGTGATTGTAGCAGTTGCCGTTCAAGGTTGATTTTTTGCGTAACGTCTTCAGTTGTGCTCAGCAGTCCCACAACCTGCCCATGCTCGTCATGCAGGGGAATACTCGTGGTCTCCAGCCATACGTTTTTACCGCCTGCTGCAATAGTGGACCACTTGCAACGATACCGGGGCGTGCCTGTGCGGATGACACCTTGGTCCTCTTCACGCAAGCGTACTATCTGTTCGGTGTCCGGGAGGATGTCTGTATCAGATAGTCCAATGACTTTTTCAGCCGTGCCGATACCAAAAAATTCAGCAAAAGATCTGTTGGCGCCAAGGTAACGCAACGAGGCGTCTTTCCAGCTGACCAGCTGGGGAATATTGTCCAGGACTAGTTGCAGCATATGCTGTGACTCGCTAAGCGCTTGCTCTGCGGCTTTGCGTTGGGTCACATCTTCTGCGTAGCCTTCGAGCATGGTAATGCCGCCAGAGGAGCTGCGGACCACGCGCAATGTGACATGTGCGTTCAGGGCATTGCCGTTGTGCCGCGTAAAGGTGTGTTCAAAGTCGATAACATCGCTGCCCTGTCTTGCATGACGCATGAGCAAATCTACGAGATACTGTGGGGGGGTGTGGGCTTTGGTGCTACCCAGCCCAGCCATATGGGCCAATGCGGGGTTAAGGTCCATAAATCCGCTTTCCGGCAGGATACGAAAGATGCCGAGGGGGGAGTTTTCAAATATTGACCGATACTTTGCTTCTGCCGCACGTACGCTGTCTTCCGCCTTGCGCCGTGCGGTGTAGTCAAAGATTACGCCTACCAGTCCCACCACCTCTCCTCGGGCGTTGTTATGGGTGGCTTTATGCAGGATGATGTTACGTGGGGTGCCGTCCGGGCCGCTGATGGTAGTATCGCGGATGTCCATACCGGAGGTACGTAGCAACGCGCTGTCTGCTGGGCCTGTAATGGCTTGTATCATGGGACTTTGAGGAGTGTCTGCAAGTCGGGCAAGACAGTTGCGGTCAATGGCAAAAAATTTTTCAAATGCGCTATTACATTGCAGAACGGTACCTTTTTTGTCCCGTACGAACACAGGCAGGGGGATGGTATCCATGAGTAGATGCAAAAATGAGAGCTGATCTTTGATTTTTTGTTCAACGCGACGCTTTTCAAGGATATTCATGACCAGGGCAACGGCAATGGCCGCAAGTAACAGCATGCAGATGATGATTGTCCAGAATACCTGTTTGTTGAGTTCATAGAAGCGCCTGGGTTCGTTGATAGAACGGGATTGGGGGGGCAATTGGGCTTGGGTGATGTTCAGACGGTGCAGCTCGTTGTAGTCAAACAGATATTCCTGATCGACCTTGGCAGCGTCAGAGACTACGGGAATATCATCAATCGGCGTGCCCTGAAGAACCTGCAAGGCCATGTGCGCTGCCCTTTCGCCATGGCGGATGCCGGAGAGCAGTTTGCCGCCCACAATACCGTGCCCCAGCAGGAATTCCCAGTTGGAGTACAGCGGGGCATCAGAGTGTGCACGTATTTGCTCCAACAGCTCATGGGCTGAGTAAAATTGCCCGTCAATATCCCGATGCATGGGGATAAAATAAAAAAAGGTTTCCGGTCCCTGCAGGCGTACTTGAGAGAGCATATCATCAAGAGTGTAGTTGTCCCAAAACTCCACTGCAAGGCTACCTGGCATTTTGGACAATGCTTTTGTGATCTGGCTACGTATGGCGACACCTGTGGCAGAAGTATCACCGATAACGACCATGCGTTGTATCCGGGGGTGCAGGCGCATGGCTAGGGCAAGGTTGGCCGTGACATCATACTCTTCGGTAACACCGGAATATCCTGCAAGGGATTTGTACTGTGGTTGCAGATCGTTTAGGCCACTGAACACTACCGGCACACCGGGAAAGAGCGTATCACGAAACTGTTGCAAAAATTCAAAGGCAATATTGTCGGAAGAAATAATGAGATCGAAGCGTTTTCCACGAAATTTATCGCGGTACAGGCGAAACAGGGTTTGTACTGTGTTGTCATAGTGGAATTTTTTGGCGTCCATGTACTCGACCTGCAGCACGATATTATATGTATGCTGTTCGGCGAAAACACGTTTGACACCCTTCAGAATATCATCAGACCATCGGTAACCGTTATGGTACGAATTGAGAAACAGCACATTACGACGTGTATCTGGTTGCGCCAAAGCAAAAAGGGGGTATATAAAAAAAAGTACTGTGCACAGTAGCAGTACCAGCTTGGCCTTGGTACATATAGCGAAGAAGGGGGCAAGGCGACAGGCTCGGAAAGAAAAGTATTGCCGAAAGGTATGGGGGGTACTGCGTACAGTGCTTACAAGCCGCTGGAAATTTGCTGGAAGATACACGGAAGTAGCCTACGTACGGGGAACGCTTCAGTCAAGTAAGGCCATAAATGGTAACTTGCCGTAAAGCCTTGCTCTCTGTACTATGATGCTGCTTTACGGCGTGGTAGTGCTGCAATACGTTTCGAGTTGCTCGGAAAAGTATAGGTATTGAGTCGATATGGCCGTAGTTTGTGTACCGGGTGCATCTGTGCTGGTGGTACGCTTGATCTGTTATGATTTGGCGTAATGCCCGCAGGTGGCGCTGTGGTATATGCATGGGGGAGAGAATGGAAAAGGACAATAATATGCGTGAATCGGAAGCCGATGGGCGGTATAAGGCTGCGTATGAACAGGCTCACGCTGTAATGGTGGGACGCTTTCAGCACGCGGGCCCCATGACGGATGTGCTGGCGTTGCTATTCCGTCACGGAGTAGAGCGCATGACACGCGAGATACTTCTTGGCAGAGGGCCTCAAAAGCCAATCATACTGGAAGAATCTGCCGTGCAGCCTTCCTTGTTTACCCCGTTGGACCCGTTGGATTTTTTGCGTACGGAGATAGCACTGCCGGCTCTACCCGCACTGGTAAGCGAGCTACATAGTGTACTTGCCGATGACGAGAGCTCCGCTGCTGACGTGGCCAATGTCATCAGCCGGGATGCCGGGCTTGCCACATTTTTGCTGCGTATGGTCAACAGCGCACTCTATAATTTTCCGTCGCGCATTGAAACCATCTCACGCGCGGTGGCGTTGGTGGGCAGGCGGCGCCTTGTTTCTCTGGCTCTGGGTAACATGGTGTTTGACTCCATGCGCGGGGCGTCTGTTGCGCATTTGGATATGCCTTTTTTTTGGCAGCACAGTATCGCGTGCGCGGTGGTTGCCGGGCAGTTGGCAGAGTGCATGGGCGAAAGTGATCCCGAGCGGTTTTTTGTGGCGGGTTTGTTGCACGACATAGGCCGGCTTGCCGTCTTTAGTACGCTTCCAGAGCGTGCTCTTGCCATTTTAACCATGTGCTCCACATACGGCATGCCGCCGCAGGATGCAGAGTTACGCGTGCTTGGTTTTGATCATGGGACACTGGGGGGAATGCTGTTGCGCAAGTGGAACTTTCCTCTATCACTGGCCTTTGCCACGTTGCACCATCATGTACCGGAACGTAATACCCGCTATATAGAGCCTGCTGTGGTGCATATCGCAGATATGGTGGTCAAGGGGTTGGGCATTGGAGTGATCGGTATGGATGGATTGGCTCCTTTCAAGGTAGAGGCGTGGGATAAGTTGGGCCTCGCATTGGACCAGCTAGAGGTGATTATTCTTGGGCTTGAGGATCGCTTGCGTGAAGCTTCTGCCCTTTTATCAGTATAATATTTTGCAATAGCCGACGAGTCTGGCAGGCACTTTGCATAGCCAGGGAGTATTGACAGTGTTTTGTACATACTCTCTACGTGCTCAATAAGGAGCCGTGATGCAAAGGAGGCCGTTCATGCTATTTTTGCTTGGTGGCAACGAAAAAAAGGAAAAAAAATCCGTATCCCGCGGTGTTGAGAATGTGGAAGTGGTCAAGGAATTGTTCAGTAATGGACGCTTTCCTGTGGTGACCACGGAAAATATGGAAGGCCGTGCTATCGGTAAGGTGTTGGGCCTTGTGGCCTGCCGGGGCTATGATTCAGAAGAGGCGTTTTTTGGTATGGCTGCCCGTGCGGTGAACAAAGGCGCGCAGGCCATTATTGGGTACCAGGAAAATGTGGCCTTTCATCCCGATGGGAGCAAATTCTTCTCGTGTTACGGTACGGCAGTGCAATTCAAAAAAGGCAGGTCTGTATAGCAGGGTACCGGGATGGGTAGTGTCAGTTTGTTGACGATTTTGTCTGGGGAGCCTGCTTCCACCTCAATCAGTATGTTCATTCGTTGGCCTATGGTGCGCGCGGGTCGGCCCCGCGCATCGGGTGTCAGCACTAAAGAGGTGCTGTCAGCTGTAAAGAGCCTCTGGGTTTTCGGATCCTGCATGGGTGCCTTTGGGATGGATAGTGCCATTTTTGAGAGTACGTGCTGCGTGGGTCAGATCCGTACTGGGGCATTGTGCTCAAGCATATCCGCCCCAAATGGGGAACCCTGTTGGGAACGATGGCCAACGAGGGTAAGAGTGGGTGGACTCCAATGGGGCTGCCGGGGTAATGGATTTTTTTTATCTACGCAGTATCATCGTATCTTTTCGCATATTGCCTGATCAGGAAAATCTTTCCGTCTGGCTCGTTTCATAAAAAGCAGCAGCAAGAATCCCCACGAGAAAGGCGTGTGTCGTGTGCAGGCAAGGCATCGGCCCGTTTGTATGCATATCTGGCAAAGGGGGCAATGCCCCATCTTTGTGTCGGGTTGTCGCATGGCCAAGTCATGCTTTGGTCATGGTGCGGCAGGTACCATGGCTGTCAGGTATGCTTCTGCCAGAATATGGCCCTCTCGTGCACGGTTAAGCAACGCGCCAGGTACGCCCGCCTTGAGTGCAAGCCGTCTGTCCAGGGCGTATAATCTGAAATAAATACGTCGCGGCAGCTCTAGGAGCTCTGGCCCGTCATACCTTGTATAGCCGTATCCGTTTAAACCGTGTGATACACCCTTGAGAGGGGCAAAATTTTCTGCAAGGTCTTCGGGTAGGGTATGCACGTCTCCGGGTAGATTGTAGAGCGTCCACAGGTTACGGGGGCCTTGTGGGCCGTGTGGGTCGTCGCACAGCAGCACAAAACTCATAACGTCGCGGGGGACTTGGGTCCATGCCATGTGGGGAGAGTGGCTGCCGCCAGAGCGCAAGGCGCTATGTGGCAGGGGACTGTCGGCCGTAAAAGCGCTACTTTGTAGCTTCATTAAAGGGCAGCTCCCAAGGCTATGCCAGGTTCCATATGCTGGCCGGTAAGTGTGGTCTCATAGCCTCCCAGGGCTTCGATACGCGCCAGGAATGCGGGTGATGATAATAGGCGCAGAACCGCTGTTACACGAGAGTCTTCTAATGATGTCGTTGGGATAAGCAGATCATAGCGCTCGCGGGCTAGGGGTACAAAGCCCAGCCCCAGCGCCCGTGCTGCGGCATAGATGCCCAGGCCGCAGTCTGCGTTGCCAGTGAGTACATTGGCTGCAACGGCCATGTGTGTGTATTCTTCTCGGGTATACCCTTGGAAGCTGTGGGGGGAAAGGCCGCTTTGGGCAAGGTGCCAGTCAAATAGGATGCGAGTTCCTGATCCACGTTGTCTGTTAATGAAACAGAGGTCCTGCTGGAGAAGATCTTCCATGCCATGTATATGTCGGGGGTTACCTTTGGGTACAATGAATCCTTGATGTCGGATTGCCAGGTTGACAAGAACGACAGGCGTATCAGGGAGATACTTTGTAATAAACGGATGATTGTAATCGCCTGTATCCGGATCAAAAAGATGGATGCCTGCCATATGGCATGAGGCATTTTTGACAGCCATGATGCCGCCCATGCTACCCACATGGCTGGAAGTCAGCCCAAAAGGGGTATCAAGCCCCATGAGTTCGTCGGCCAGAAGATCCAAGGTGTTGTCATGGCTCCCCACGCAGACCAGGGTATGCTCCAGCGAATGCTGTGGAACCATAAGCTCTGCGGTGACGTTCTGCTGGTGCTCCAACCCTTCGACATGGGCAGGGATGCGTGTAACAGCCTGTGCGCGGGACAGGGTAGTGATGCACCCAGCTCCGCGGCCTAGCGGAGTGGCGACATACTTATGCCCCACGCGGCCGACAGAAAGCCGTAAAAATTCTTCCATTCCCAGTTTGGAGGGCGTCTTACGTGCCAGCTCCACGGTGGTACGTTGGCGCTGAGGGGGTTGTTTACGGCCAAGCCAGGCAATAAGCGGCGTAAGCAATTCTTCAAAGCAGACCACGGCACTGACAGGATACCCGGGTGCGCCTACCACCGGCTTGCCATTGCACAGCCCAAGCAGTGAGGGTTTGCCAGGCATGGCTGCTATACCATGCACCAGTACCTTGCCCAGGGATTCGATGGTGGCGCGGGTAAAGTCTTTGCTTCCTGCTGATGACCCTGCACAGATGATGACCAAGTGTGTTTTGTCAGCCAGCGCCTTGGCCACGACAGCATGTAGTGCCTGGGGGTTGTCTGGCACAGGTGGAGTACGTTCCACAATACATCCCAAGGGGCGGGCCAACGCGGCCAGGACTTGCGAATTGCTTTCCACAACCTGGCCGGGCCCCGGCTCTGGTCGGGTGGTAAAGTCCAATACTTCGTCGCCAGTGGGGATGATACACACGCGAATAGCCTCGTATACACGCACGTCCCATATGCCGCCGGAAAGCAGAGCACCCACGTCGTAGGCGCTGAGGGTATGCCCCTGTGGAAAAAGCAGCTCTGTGGCTACAATATCTTCACCAATACGACGCACGTGCTGCCAGGGGAACGCAGGAGCCTCAAAGGCAATTTTTTCGGTATCTGCAAGATTTAGAATATGTTCCACCATAATCACCGCATCCGCGCCCCGGGGCAGAGAGTGCCCGGTGTTTATGGCAATGGCACATCCCGGTTTCAGCGATTGCGTGTCAGCAGACTGTATATGCAGAGTCGCAGGAGCATTTTCGCGCGCAGCAAAGGTATCTTCCGCCCGCACGGCAAAACCGTCCATGGCCGCACTATGAAATGTGGGAGAGGAAAAACGCGCAAACACAGCTTCTGCTGTGACTCTGCCTGCCGCATTCTGAGAAGGGATAGCTTCTGCCTGAACCAGTGTTTCGCGGTCAAGGGCATTGCGTATGGTTTCTACGGCTTGGAGTATGGGGATCGTTTTCAGGTAGACATTGCGAGTAGAGGGAGCCATGGGGTTACTCTTTGTTAAACGTACGGCTGGATTAGGGACAAACAATAGCCTCTTTATGTTTGCGATACAAGCCGCGAAACTGATGGTAGGTCATACCAAGAAGCATTGCTGCCTCACGTTGATTGTGGCGTGTGCGTTCAAGGGCGGTGCGCAGATAGGCAGATTCCAAAGTATGTGTGGCTTGGCGTAGTGATGTGTCAAGATCAATATGCGTCGAGCCTGGTACTCTGTCAGGGGGGGCATACTGCGGAGAGAAAGAGGGGCAGGATGCTTGAGGAAGTGTACAGCATACGCCTGTGGAGTGCTCTGCAAGCCCCTGCCTCCAAGGAGAAGCAAAAGGGTCCAGTATAATGTGTTCTATGGTATTCCCCTCAGCGCGGGATACGGAACGTTCGATACAGCTTTTGAGTTCTCGCACGTTGCCCGGCCACGTGTGCTCCATAATTTGTCGTTCGGCCTGTCGAGAGAAGCGGGGTGCTTCGGATCGTTCCAGCTCCATGGCTATGGAAACAGCAAAATGATGAGCAAGCAACATGGCATCATTGCCACGTTTTCTTAGTGGAGGTAAGGTGAGCACTTCTACAGATAACCTGTCCAGCAGGTCTGCTTTGAACAGTCCGTCCCGAACCAGCTGCACCGGGTCTGCGTTGGTAGCGGCAATAATCCGTACATCAGGGCTGATGGTTTTGGAGCCTCCTACTCGCTCAAATGCTCCGTACTCCACAACACGCAGGATTTGTCCCTGCATGCAAAGCGGCATGTTGCCCACTTCGTCCAAAAATAGCGTACCTTCGTGGGCATGTTCAAACCGGCCCAGGCGCATTTTGTTGGCACCGGTAAATGCGCCGCTTTCGTGGCCGAAAAGTTCTGGTGCCATGAGTGATTCGGGTATGGCCGCACAGTTCAATGTAACAAGAGGCTGTTGCCAGCGTGGCGAAAGATAATGCAATCGTGTTGCCGCCAGCTCCTTGCCCGTACCCCGTTCTCCTAACAGCAATACCGGCCTGTCCATCTGCGCTGTCCGGGACAGATGCTCCTGAAAGGCTAAAAAGGCATCGGAATTGCCTAAAACTTCTACATGGACTGAATGTGGTGTGTTGTATGCTGTCATGGTGTTTTTTACTATTTTATAGTGTGAAATGCTATAAAATAGTTTCGTATGCCATATGCTCAAGCAGTGTTTTCATATGAAATTTTATACATTTTAGTAAGATAGCTGGTTTTTTTGAGTGGCACAAAAAATGCTTTTATGTGGCATATACATACAGGAGGACGAGCATGGGTATTTTTTCTCGTTTTAAAGACATTGTCAGCGCCAATATAAGCAATATGCTGGACAGAGCCGAGGATCCGGAAAAGCTTATCCGATTAATGATTCGTGAGATGGAAGAAACGCTGGTAGAGCTTAAAGCCAATTGTGCAGGAAGTATGGCCGACGTTGCGCGTATAAGGCGCGAGCTGGAGGTTGTAGAGACAAATATGGAGCGCTGGGAACGACGTGCAGAGCTGGCCTTGGGGCGTGGGCGTGAAGATATGGCACGCGAAGCTTTACACGAAAAGCTGGGGGAACAGGGAAAAGCAGAAATCCTACAGCGTGAGCTGGCTGGTTTTCTGGACCTTGTGGAGCGGGCGCGGGAGGATATTGAAATATTGGAAGAAAAGCTGCAAGCTGCCCGTGAAAAGCAGCGCCTGCTTGCACAGCGTCATGTTCACGCCCGTACTTCTAAGCAGGCACGGCGGGAGGCACACCGCGCAACATCATTGGACGTAATACGTCGATTTGACGAAATGGAACAACGTGTGGAATTTATGGAAGCAGAGGCTTTGCTGGAAAAGCCGATCAATAAGCCTGACCTTGAGGCACGTTTTTCAACACTGGAAGATGCAGGCACCATAGAGAGTGAGCTTGAGGCATTGCGTCGTAAAGTGGAGAATGATTCGCAGCCTTAAGGGAAAGATGCACTATGTGCAACAGAAGCCCCAGGGGCCATGCATATCTACTGAAGTAGGCACAGGAGGTTTTTGGAAGGTATGGTGGAAGCGCTTGCACTTTTTATCGTGGTACCGATAATTTTAGTACTAATTGTTATTGTTGTAGTAGTAGTCTTGGTGCTGAGGAGTCTGTTTCATGGCCGGAAGCCTAGTCTTAAAACTGAATCCACAATGGACGAAGCGCGTATGGTACAGGAGCTGTATCGCGGTATGCAGCGCATGGAACAGCGAATTGAATCGTTGGAAGCGCTCTTGCGCGAACATGACCCGTCCTGAGTGTAGGGAGGGATGATGATGCAAAAGAATGTCAGACACGGGGGAGCCAATGGCAAGTTGTACCGCGCCCGTGATGGTAAGATTATGGGCGTGTGCAAGGGGGTAGCGGAACATTTTGGGATAACAGTGACCTTGGTGCGGCTAATTGCCATCCTGGGGACGGTGTTTACCGGGGTTTGGCCCATGCTCATCGGCTATATAGCTGCAGGGTTCTTGTTGCAGCCCAAACCCGTTTTGCCTGTAGAGGATGCTTTCGAGGAAGAGTTCTATTCGTCGTATGTGACTTCACGAAGTGCGACTTTGGCCCGCCTCAAAGAACGTTTTACCAGGCTGGAGCGGCGTGTGGGGCGTATGGAAGATACTGTGACCAGTCGATCTTTTGATTGGGAGCGTCGCCTTGGCGAACGTAGGTAGCGTTGTCTTTTTTTGAACGATATTGGGACATATGGAAAAGACCAGAGCATTTTCATGAGATAAAATCTGGTAGATCCTTATGGTGTTGTGAGCCGTGCAGCTTGTTGTCCTGATGTAGGTATGCCACATGCACAAACGCTCCGACGGCACATATGCGCCGTCGGAGCGTTTGTGCATGTACTGGTAGGGGCTAAATACGTTCGATCACCAGGTTGCCTATGGTATTACAACCTGCCAGCGTGCAATCTTTTTCCATAATATCGCCGGTACGGAATCCGGCCCTAAGGGCTTGGCGCACCGCCTGTTCAACAGCAACGGCTTCTGCTTCCAGCGAAAAACTATGCCGCAGCATCATGGCGACAGAAAGAATGGCAGCCAGCGGATTAGCTCTGTTCTGCCCCGCAATATCTGGGGCTGAGCCATGTATGGGTTCATATATCCCAGGGCCGTCCAATCCCAGAGAGGCCGAGGGCAACATGCCTATGGAACCGGTAATGACAGCCGCTTCGTCAGAAAGGATATCGCCGAACAGGTTGCCAGTAACCAGCACATCAAACTGAGATGGATCTCGCACAAGCTGCATGGCAGCGTTATCCACATACATGTGTGTCAATTCCAGATCTGAGTATTCTGCGGCATGGGTCTCGGTGACGATTTCACGCCACAAACGAGAGACCGCAAGTACGTTGGCTTTGTCGACTGAACACACACGGCCGGAGCGCTTGCGGGCAGATTCAAAGGCAATACGGGCAATACGGCGGATCTCTTCTTCGTCATAGACCATGGTGTTATAGGCTGTGCGCAGACCATGGCGTACTTCTTCGCCTGCGGGTGTTCCAAAATAGATACCACCCGTGAGCTCTCGTACTACCATGATATCAATACCTTTTTCTCTGATATCCGGTCGCAGAAAGCAGGCATTGGCTAGTTCGGGCAGCAGGGTGGCAGGGCGTAGATTGGCAAACAGTCCCAACTCCTTGCGGATGCCGAGTAAGCCGGATTCGGGGCGATCGGCCCCCACAAGATGATCCCATTGAGGGCCGCCCACAGCGCCTAGCAGTACGGCATGCACTGCCTTGCAGGCGGCAATGGTGTCCTCCGGTAATGGCGTGCCCGTGGCCTCAATGGCGGCACCGCCGATAAGGGCGTCAGTTACTTCCAACTCATGACCAAATCTTCCACTTATGGTTTCCAGGACTCTGAGGCTTTGCTCTGTGATTTCAGGCCCGATGCCGTCTCCGGCAAGCAAGCATATGCGCATTTTCATTTAGAACAGCTCCTTGAATTTTTTCATACACGCCAGAGGTACCCCGGGTTGTGGTTGTTGCGATAAAAACATGGACGTCCCTTGTGCTACTGCGAGGGTAGTGGCAACAACAGCGCATTTTGCTTTGAAGGCAAACCAGATGGGACGCAATGCACCATGCATTCCCTCATAGTTTCCTTGTCCTTTGGCCAGCACTACATCTGCCGCCATGAGACGGTTGCGGAAGTCGGGTGCAAGACGTTCTGCCAGCACACCTGGAGTATCCGCACCACAAGACACAACGCGGCACAGCTCGGACATACCGCAAGCTTGTGCGTCTTTTTGAGTGGCATCGTTGAGCACGGGGCGTTCACGCACGGCATATGTTACATCCAGCCCCATATTTTGTAACTGTTCCACCAGCAGCATATCAAGTACGATTTCACCACAATTGTCGCCTATGATGAGCACGGTGTCTGCCTGCGCCAGTTCCTGACAAAAAGCTGCGTAGTTTGCGGGAGACCATGGACTGTCAGTTTCTGTGTCCAGCGCACGCTCCCAGTCATAGTCAATACCTGTACCTGCATCAATGTAGTTGCCGATAATGGCTATATGCAGTGCCATCCGCAAAGGTTCCGCAGAGGCTTTGAGCATACGGCGCAGCCGTGGCAGCAGTGCTGCGGCACGCTGGTTTGCCTGCCTTTTGGCCACAGCAAAAGGATCGCAAACGCCGGTGAGCTGTGGCACGGACAGATAGAGCGGGCGGAGTAAGGCCGGGGGGCTTCCCGCAAGCCCGCATTCGGCGATATGTGCAGCAAAGTTACGTATCACCTTTTCCTGCAAAGTTCCATTGTCCGGTGCGGCAAGGCGTGCCACACGCACGGCCTGTGCCATCATGCAGGGCAAACATTCTGGGGTCGCCTGCATTTATGGTGCACCCGCTGCAAGGCGTTGTCGTACATAGGGCGCAAGTCCTCCCTGTTCCAAAATTTCCCGCATGAAGGGGGGCAGAGGCGGGCAGGTGATGACGGTGCCGAATGTTTGGTTGATGATACGGCCCTCTCCCACGTCTACGGCAATGTCATCGCCATCATTGATATTGTGGATGTCATCGCCTATTTCAATGAGGTTTAACCCCATGTTAAAGCTGTTGCGGTAGAAAATGCGCGCGAAGCTATGGGCAACTACAACAGATATACCTGCACCCAGAATGGCAATGGGGGCATGCTCGCGCGAAGATCCGCAGCCAAAGTTTTTGCCACCCGCCAATATATCGCCTTTGCGTACACGCTGTACCCAGCCGTGTTCAAGGCCTTCCATACAGTTGGCGCCCAGCTCGATGGGGTCAGTGGTCACCAGAAAGCGTGCGGGGATAATGGCGTCAGTGTCAATGTGGTCGCCTACTTTATGGACGGTACCAGTGTAGATCATTGTATGGTGCTCCTGTAGTGCCTAGATATGGCGTGGGTCGGCAATTTCACCTGCGATGGCAGAAGCCGCGGCCACAGCAGGGTTGGAAAGATACACCTCAGACTCAAGGCTGCCCATGCGGCCTCGGAAGTTGCGATTGGTGGTGGCAATGGCGCGTTCACCATCAGCCAGGATGCCCATATGTCCGCCAAGGCAGGGGCCACAGGTTGCAGGGCCAACAATGCAGCCCGCATCCATGAAAATTTCCATGAGGCCCTCTTTAAGCGCCTGCTTCCAGATGGCGGGGGTGGCGGGCAGTATGATGCAACGCACATTGGCATGTACCTTGCGTCCCCGCAGTATGGCAGCAGCTTCGCGTAAGTCGCTGATACGGCCATTGGTGCATGATCCCACCACGGCCTGATGGATTTGCAGGCCACGTACTGCGTCTACGGGTTTGACATTTTCAGGCAGGTGGGGGCAAGCAACTTGAGGTGTCAGGTGGCTGACATCAAAACGCAGTTCGCGTTCATACGTTGCCCCTACGTCGGCGTGCAAGGGGGCATCGTTGCGCCCTTTGGCAGCGGTATAGGCCAGAGTCGTGGTATCGGCAGGAAAAAGCCCACACTTACCGCCTGCCTCAATGGCCATATTGGCAATGGTCATACGACCCTCTACAGACATGGCGTCTACCACCGGGCCATCAAATTCCAGAGCCTTGTACAGCGCTCCTGCTACACCAATGTGCCCGATGAGATGCAGAATAAGGTCTTTGGCTCCCACATGTTCCGGCAACTCGCCCTCATAGGTAACGCGTATACTGGGCGGTATCTTAAACCAGGTTTCACCCAGTGCCATGGCCCCGGCCACATCCGTGGAACCAAGCCCTGTAGCAAATGCACCAAGTCCGCCATAAGTGCAGGTGTGGCTGTCTGCACCCACCACAATATCTCCTGGCCCCACAAGGCCGAGTTCAGGCAGCAAGGCATGTTCCACACCGGCGTTACCACCTTCGTAATAGTGGGTAATATTCATTTTGTGGGCAAATTCCCGGGTGTTTTTTACCTGAATGGCAGAGTCAATATCTTTTTGCGGTGTAAAATGATCCATGACAAGAGCTACCTTGTCCGGGTCAAAGACCTGTGTGGCCCCCATGGCATAAAACGATTTGATGGCCAGCGGTGCCGTAATGTCATTGGCCAGAGTCATACTTATGCGGCAACGGACAATCTGCCCGGGTTCGTCCACTTTTTGTTCGGTATGGCGTTGCAGTATTTTTTGTGCAAGCGTATGGGCCATTTATTTGTCCTCCTGGGTTTTTTTGGCAAGCCTGTTCAAAGCATTAAGGTATGCCTTGGCACTGGCTGTAATAATGTCTGGATCAGCTCCGCGCCCTACAGCAGCATGGCCGTTTTCTTGCAGTTTTACAGTAACTTCTCCTTGGGCATCGGTACCACCGGTAATAGCGTTTACCGAATAGTGGCACAGTTGTGGCGTTTGTCGGATAATTTGTGAAATGGCATTGAACACGGCATCAATTGGCCCTACACCGAATGTGGTGTGCTGGTGTCGCTGGCCTGCGACTTCCATGACAATTGCAGCCAAGGGCGGTACGCCGGTATCACTGGCCTGTACACTCAGGTGAACAAGCCTGAATTTGTCAGGAATGCGAAAGACCTCTTCAAGTACCAGCGCTTCCAAGTCTTCATCATAGATCTGCTTTTTTTTGTCTGCCAATCGTTTTACGGCATCAAACACTATTTGGGTCTGTTCCGGATCAAGCCGATACCCCAACTCTTCAAGTTTACCTTTTATGGCATTGCGTCCAGAATGTTTACCCAGCACGAGCTCTGTTTTGGCGCGTCCGACGGATTCGGGAGTCATAATTTCATATGTTTCGCGATTTTTGAGCATGCCATCCTGGTGGATACCTGATTCATGGGCAAAGGCGTTGGCTCCCACAACGGCCTTGTTGGCACTGATGGGCTGACCGATGATCATGGAAAGTAGGCGGCAAGAGGGAAAAAGTTGTTCGGTTTTTATATTGCTCTGCACATTGTAACATCCCTGCCGGGTATGCAGCGCCATGACAACCTCTTCGAGTGCTGCGTTCCCAGCGCGTTCACCAATGCCCGAAATGGTAACTTCGGCTTGACGGGCTCCGGCTTTGATCGCAGCGAGAGTGTTGGCCACGGCAAGGCCAAGATCATTATGGCAATGCACGGAGAACACGGCCTTATGGCTGTTGGTTACATTTTCCATGAGGTAACGAATAAGTGCACCGAATTCGTCGGGCTGAGCATAGCCGACGGTGTCGGGAATATTAATGGTGCTTGCACCGGCATCAATGGCTGTTTCCACCACGCGGCATAAAAAGTCTCTGTCTGAACGCGAGGCATCCTCAGCACTGAACTCTACATTGGCACACAGGCTGTAGGCGTAACGTACGGCTTCGCGGGCCATTTCAAGTACCTGGTCAGGGGATTTACGCAGTTTATACTCCATGTGCACGGGGGAGGTGGCCACAAAGGTATGGATACGGGGCGCCACAGCGTTTTTTATAGCATTCCACGCCTGTTCAATATCTGTGCGGACTGCGCGGCACAGGCCAGCCACCTGGGCATTTTTTATGGTGGCTGCAATACGTTGCACAGCCTCAAAATCCCCCTGGCTGGCGGTGGGAAAACCCGCTTCCATGATATCCACTCCCACTGCTTCAAGCTGGCGGGCGAGCTGAACTTTTTCGTGGATATTCATTGTAGCGCCGGGTGACTGCTCTCCGTCACGCAAAGTGGTGTCAAAAATATACAGTTTGTCAGCCATGAGAAACTCCTGGAGTCAGGCGGCCAGTATGCCGCTGTGTTGTGGACGAAAGAAGAGACCTTTTGCTTTGTACGCTGGAAGCATGTTCCGTATGCACAACATTCGACAAAGGCTCCGCTTTGGGGCATCAGACGAAAACGCGTGCTGTACGTACTTATGATAGGTTGCGTAGTAGCTTGTGGTGACGACGGGGTAGGATGACATACGTATACACGGGGCCGGCTAGCAGGTAGCCCGCGAATACGAGAAATCCGAGAAGCTTAGGCTGAGAAATGAAAAGCGCAAATAGCAGGATAACAAAGACCATGATGCTGAACGGGCGCGCTTTGATACTGGCGGGTTCCTTAAAAGAAATGTAGCGGAACCGACTAACCATGAGAAAGCCCAGCGTAAATGTAAGGGCAAGACAAAAGGAGGCGAAAAACGAGGACAATGTTTCAGGGATGTATGTGCTGAAAAATACCAGAGCGGCAAGGGTACATCCCGCCGCAGGAGTGGGCAGGCCGATGAAAAACTTTTTGGGAGTCACCGCGGTAGAAGTGTTGAATCGCGCAAGTCGCAAGGCGCTACACGCGGTAAACAGAAACGCCACGGCAATACCCAATCGTCCGAATTCTTGCAATTGCCAGGAATAGATCATAAAGGCGGGAGTGACACCAAAAGCCACAAGGTCGGCAAGAGAATCGAACTGCACACCAAACTCGCTGCTGCTGTTCGTCAATCTGGCTACCTTGCCGTCAAGCCCGTCCATGAGGGCACTGAATAAAATGGCGAGCGCACACATCTCTACACGGCCTTCAGCAGCCCATAACATACCGAGAAATCCTGCAAAAAGGCTTGCGGTAGTAAGCAGATTGGGCAAAATATAGACCCCTCTTCGGGGCGAAGGTCGTTGCTCGCTCATGTCTATCCGATTCTGGTTGGCAGAAAAGGGAGCAGTATTAGGGTGCCAATGTACCGGACTTTACGGCCAGTATGCTTTGCCCAGCAAAAACCTGCTCGCCTACAGCTACTTTTGATTCATACCCTTCCGGCAGGTAAACGTCAACCCGCGAGCCAAAACGGATCATACCACAACGTTCTCCACGTTTTACAGTATCACCCTCTTCTGCACGGCAGACAATGCGGCGGGCAATGAGACCGGCGATTTGAACCATGCTCCACCGGTTGCCGTCGGTATCAACAATACCATAGGCGCACCGTTCATTAAGGGCAGATGCCTTATCCCACGAGGCATTGAAATATTTACCGGGATGATACGCGAGTGCCTCTACAGTACCTTCAACCGGGAAGCGGTTTACATGTACGTTAAAGACATTCATGAAGATACAGATACACAGCCGGGATTCGCCGGTAAACGGGTCTGCCATGGGCTGTATGTTGATAATGCGTCCATCCGCAGGGCTGACACCAAGGCCCGGAGCAGATGGAACAACTCTTGCCGGGTCTCGAAAAAAATGGACGCTAAACCAGCATAGCAATAAAAAGACAAGAGCCATAAACCAACAATCGACCATGGCAAACACCAATGATGCCAGTGCGGTCAGGCCTATGGTCGGGAAACCTTCGGGGGTAACAGCAGCGGATGGTTTAATCATATGTACTCTGGAGGGCACTGCCCGACCAAGGCGGCATCAAGGCAGGCGCAGGTTGTTTTGTAAAAAATGTGTAAATATCTATGGGCCGGTGGCGGATGGCAACAGGGAGCAGGCTGCTCGTACCCGGTATGCTGTACACGCCATGTTCAACATGAAATAATACACGCGTATCCAACATGTTGCAAGCTTAAAGGGGCCGGTATGTGCGAGCATATCCGCGTTGGCATCAGTTCGTGCCTTTTGGGAAATTCTGTCCGCTATAATGGTGGGCACAAATATGATGCATATATTGTCGGTGTGCTGGGATGTTATTTTGATTTTGTTCCTGTGTGCCCTGAAGTAGAGTGCGGCATGCCTGTACCACGCGAGGCCATGCGCCTTGTGGGCGATGCCGCGTGTCCGCGTTTGATGACATGTCGTACATGGCAAGACAAGACAACGCAGATGTGCATGTGGGCTACAGAGCGCGTCGAGGAGCTTGCAGCCGGGGCACTTTGCGGGTTTATATTTAAACGGGGTTCGCCTTCTTCGGGTATGCAGCGAGTCAAGGTGTACCCCTTTGAGGATGCAGGGAGAAGGCATAGCCTAAAAGTACCTGTGCATGCCGGGGTAGGGCTTTTTGCCCGTATGCTTATGGAACGGTTGCCTTTGCTGCCCGTGGAGGAAGAAGACCGCCTGCGTGACCCCGCCCTGCGTGCGCGTTTTTTGCAACATGTGATTGTGACTAGGCGTTGGCAGGCGCTGCTTGTCGCGGGTATGCCCCAGAGGGCCTTGCTGCGCTTTCATGCTCGGCACGAATTTGTATTTTCAGCCTACGCTCGGCCTCTTTGGCGGGAGATGGGGCAACTGGTTTCTGATATGGACCGGTATGATCCGGAACAGTTTAGGGACGCTTATGGGAGTCTGCTGACGCAGGTATTTTGTGCGCCTGCTACAAGAGAATCGCATGTTGCCGTGTTGTATGATGGGATGGCTTGCATGCAGGATACACTTTCTGGCCAGGAACGGCAGAGGCTGCAGAAAGCTATAGGGGAGTACGGTATGGGTGCGATTTCACGCATGGCCCCTGTGATGTTGTTGCGGCGGTATGCCCGCAAATACGGCCGGGTTTCTTTGGCTGAGCAGTATTACCTAAACCCCAGCCCCGTTGAGTTGAAGGTGCACGGCCATGAAAGGGGATGACGAAAAAATGTTTTAGAGCATGATAGTCATACTCTTTATTCTTGTCATGAATATTCAATGTATAGTAGACTAAAATCTGCTGTAGCCGAAAAATGAAAAAGCAAGAATTTTTAGAAGGAGCTTTTTTATGAATAAAAGCGAGTTGGTAAAAGTTGTGGCAGAAGAACACAACATGTCTCAAGAAGAGGCTGTTACGGTGGTCAATACATTTTTTGACGAAGTGCGCGAGGCTCTTGTGGCGGGGGATAGAGTGGAAATCAGAGGGTTCGGCTCTTTTAAAATAAAAGAATACAAGGGTTATACAGGGCGTAATCCCAAAACGGGCGAAAGCGTGAATGTTACCCCCAAACGTTTGCCTGTATTCAGGTCTAGCAAAGAGCTGAAAGAGTTGCTCAACTCTTGATGCCTTTTTCAAATACGTATGCCCGTAGTCGTGACCCGAAGGGGGAATTGGGACAGGGCATGTGAGCCTGCCTCTGTGGCTTTGGAGGTGCGTAACCGGGTGCGCCTTGCTCGGCGGTGTGCAACTTGGGCAAAAGTCAAAACCGTCCCTATGGTGCTTTGGCCACAGGGAGCGTATAGTGCACTTGTGGGGTATTGGCAGGCGGGGTATCAAGAGCCATACCGAAGCGAAAGATATCATCGTCAAAGTCTTTGGTGACCTCAAACCCCAATGAGCGTGCAAGTTCAATCATATTTTTGTTGTCAGCCAAGGCTTCGCCTTGGATGCGAGTTGTTCCCCGCGCCTGTAGATAGCGGATGATTTTTTCCATCAGTAGGCGCCCTAGCCCCGTGCGCTTCATATCTGAGCGTACGGCCACGGCAAACTCTGCCCGTGAGTTGTCAGGTGCGATCATGGCACGGGCAACGCTGAGGGTCTTTATTGCCCCTTCCGTCGAGGGTCCTTTGGCAATAAAGGCCATTTCTCGATCATAGTCTATTTGTGTCAGCCGTACCATTTCAGAGCGCGGGAGCGTAGCGACGTTGCCAAAAAAGCGAAAGCGTCTATCTTCCGGGCTCATGTGTTCCAAAAAATCCCAGTGATCCGGTTCGTCTTCAGGCTTGATGGGACGCAATTTTATTTTTGTACCGTCAGATAGGTAGACTGTTTCTTCCAGTTCGCGTGGGTAGGGCCGAATGGCCAGTTGTTCTGTTCCGCTGGTGGTGGACCAAGCAATGTGCATATGGGCATTCAAAGCCACGACCCCTTGTTCATCCACAAAAAGTGGATTTATTTCCATTTCGAATATTTCCGGAATATCAATAATAAGTTGGGATATCTTGACCAGTGTGAGCTTGAGCGCTTCTGTTGCTGCCAGCGCGTTGCCTGTGGCGTCGTACAGCCGTGCGGCAAGGCGGGTCCGGGAGAGAGCCTCTTGGGCGAGATTCATATTGAGTGGCGGCAGAATGGTGCAGAAGTCCTGCTGGGCATCAGCAGCTGCACCGCCTTGGCCAAAACGGATAATGGGGCCGAATACGGGATCGGTAGCAGTTTCCACCGAAAGTTCATGCGCGTTGGCACAACGACACATACTTTGCACCGTGTACCCGGCAATACGGGCATTAGGTATGTGAGACTGGATGCGGTGCACCATGGCCGTAGCAGCCTCTTGAACATCTTTACCAGAGCCCAGGTCAAGGGCTACTCCACCTGCCAGGCTTTTACGGCGGATATCCGGTGATTCCATTTTAAGCGCTACCGGGTAGCCGACTTCTTTTGCCGCTTCTATGGCCGAGGATGCGTCGGGCACGGTACGCGTGTCGGGAATGGTAATGCCATAGGCTGTGAGCACGCGGCTTGTCTCGGACACAGTGAGCGTCTGGCGACGTTTTTCCAGTGCTTCATTAATAATCATACGTGCCTGCGCAACGTCTGGCTTGAAGTTTTCAGGCAGTGAGGGAGGCGCCTCCATGAGCATTTCTTGGTTGCGGCGGTATTGAACAAGGTTGAGGAAGGCGCGCACAGCATTATCAGGCGTAAAAAATGTAGGCAGGCCTGCCTTGGCAAATGTCTCGCGGGCTTGTGCTGCGTCGTCTATGCCCAGCCAGCTTGTAAGCACGACCTTTTTGGTACGCTTGCAGGCGTCAGCCACACCTTGGGCCAGAGTGACGCTGGGAGAAAACGCACTGGGAACGTGCATGACCAGAGCTGCATCCAGATTTTTGTCAGTGAGCAAAAGCTTCAGGGCGCGGGCATAGCACTCCCCATCGGCATTACTTTTTATAATCAGTGGGTTCCAGTGTGGCCAGTCTTCCTGCAATTCGTGAGTAAGGGCCTGGCGAGTCTGAGGGCTTAGTTCGGCCAGTCTTCCTCCGCCGGCAATCAAGGCATCTGTGGCCAGAAAACCCGGGCCGCCGCCGTTGGTCAATATGGCCAGCCTGTCACCTCGTAACGGGGCGGAAAGTGCCAGAGTCTCGGCAGTATCGAACAGGGCGTCAATGTCGAATACGCGGAGCATGCCCGCACGGCGGAAGGCAGCGTCATAAACATCGTCAGATCCTTGTGGCATGCCTGAATGTAGTGCCGCTGCGGCAGATGCAGCTTTTGATTTGCCTGCCTTCATGACTAGCACAGGCTTGTTGCGTGCCAAGGCACGCGCTGCAGACATAAACCGCCGTGCGCCGGAAATTGTCTCCAGGTAGAGCAGCACGGCTCGCGTGCCTGGATCATTGTTCAGATAATCGAGCATATCGGCAAAATTTACGTCGAGACGTGCCCCCAATGAAACAAAATGGGAAAAGCCGATGCCTTTGGAGGTGGCCCAGTCGAGCACAGAGGTAAACAGCGCATCAGACTGAGAGACAAAGGCCACCTTGCCCGGCAGTGCTTCACGGTGGGCAAGGCTTACATTGATACCCACAGCGGGGTTGATGAAGCCCATGCAATGAGGGCCCAGCAGCCGCATGCCATATGTCTGGGCAAGTTGTACAAGCTGGCCACCCCACGCTTCGAGGGTATCAGGCGCAAATCGGGAGCCGTTGTGTGACAGTAGGACCACTGCCTGAGTGCCCCGCTTGCCCAACTCTGCAAGATAATACGGAACATCGTTGTCTTCGGTGCAGATGACGGCAAGATCAGGGGTAATGGGCAGGGTGTCTATTTCGGTATAGCTCTCCAGCCCCAGTACTGGGGTGCATGTTTTGTTTACTGGCAGCACCGGTCCAAGAAACGAGCCTTTAAGCAGATTTTCCATGACTATCCGGCCGGGAAGACCGGGAGTATCTGTGGCTCCGATGACTACTACGGAAGTGGGTTTGAACATCTGCTCCAAAACAGAAACGCTCACAATCTACCCCGCATGGTATACGGTCGCGCCGTTAATGGCGACATACAGACCATTCACAGAATACATTCTCATGTGCTGGGATGAAAAGTCAATTTGAACAGGCAGAATTAGCCGTTTACCGAAAAAATCTGCTCTGCCCCTTCGCTAAACAATACATATGCTGTACGTAAAAAGTGTCCAGCGCGCATCTTGTCCGTACGCTGGAGCTTGAAATGAACATTTTGTCGTCAGGCAGGAGGAAAAGCCCATGAGCCGGGAAAATATCGAAAGTATGCTGGATGAAACACGCTGTTTTGAACCACCTGTTGCCGGACGTGATACTGCGTACGTACGGAGTCTGGATGAATATAGGACCCTGTGCAAAGAGGCCACTGATGCCCCTGAGGCGTTCTGGGGTAGGCGTGCTGAAGAACTCGTGGATTGGTTCAGACCTTTTGGTACGGTATTGCAAGCAGACATGCAGACTCCTGATATCCAGTGGTTTACAGGGGGCAAGCTGAATGTCTCGTATAATTGCATTGACAGGCATTTAACCCGGGGCAGGCGGAATAAAGCTGCCATTATTTGGCAGGGTGAGCCGGAAGAAGATGTACGTGTGTACACCTATCAGATGTTGCATGACGAAGTATGCCGTTTTGCCGGGGTGTTGCGCCGCTTGGGCGTACAAAAAGGTGATCGGGTATCGTTATACATGCCCATGATTCCCGAGTTGGCCTTTGCCATGCTGGCGTGCACGCGCCTTGGAGCAGTGCACTCCGTTGTTTTTGCGGGCTTTTCTGCGGTAAGTCTGCAGAATCGCATTCAGGATTGCGGTGCAAAAGTACTGGTTACCGCGGATGCTGTTATGCGCGCGGGCCGTACCATTCCGTTGAAAAACAATGTGGATGAGGCGCTGAGGCAGTGTCCTAGCGTGGAAAAGTGCATTGTTGTGCGTCGGGCCGGGGTGGATATCCCCATGCAAAACGGCCGTGACCTGTGGTGGGATGAGCTGACAGCAGATCCCGGAGTTGGCGCTGTGAGCGCCTGTGAAGAGATGGACTCGGAAGACCCGTTATTCATTTTGTATACCAGCGGTTCCACAGGCAAACCCAAGGGGGTAGTGCACAGCACTGGAGGGTACCTGACCTATGCGGCACATACCACGCAATGGGTTTTTGATATGAACGATGATGATGTCCACTGGTGTACTGCTGATGTGGGCTGGATCACTGGTCATACGTATATCGTATATGGTCCTCTGGCGCTGGGTGGAACTTCGTTGATGTTTGAGGGCGTTCCCACATGGCCCTCTCCGGATCGTTTCTGGCGCATTGTAGAAAAATTTCGTGTAAATATATTTTATACGGCCCCCACTGTGGTGCGTTCACTCATGCGCGAAGGGGTGGAGTGGACGCGCAAGCACGATTTGTCTTCGCTGCGTATTCTTGGCTCTGTGGGTGAACCCATTAACCCCGAGGCCTGGATGTGGTATCATGAGCACATCGGCAGAGGAAAATTGCCCATTGTGGATACATGGTGGCAGACCGAAACCGGGGGCATCATGATCTCGGCGCTGCCGTATGCCACACCTTTGAAGCCAGGTTCTGCCACATATCCCCTGCCGGGTGTTGACGTTGCCGTGGTGAATGCCGAAGGACGTCCCGTGGAAGATCATGAAGGTGGTTACCTGGTGGTACGCAAGCCTTGGCCGGGTATGCTGCGTGGTGTGTACGGTGACCCTGAGCGATACAGGCAGACCTACTTTGACCGTTTTCCCGGCATGTATGAGTCCGGCGACGGTGCCCGTGTGGATGAGCAGGGGTACGTGTGGGTAATGGGGCGTCTTGATGATGTCATTAACGTGTCTGGCCATCGCATGGGCACGGCAGAGGTGGAATCTGCCCTTGTGGCGCATCCTGCTGTGGCAGAGGCGGCTGTGGTGGGCATGCCACACCCCGTAAAAGGTGAGGCCATTTATGCCTATGTCACCCTGTCTACCGATGCAGAAGAGGGAGAAGAGCTACGTGCCGAATTGCGTACATGGGTGCGTAAGGAAATAGGCCCCATAGCCACGCCTGAAGCCATTCAGTTTGCCGACGGGTTGCCCAAAACACGTAGCGGTAAAATTATGCGTCGGATCCTGCGCAAGATTGCATCCGGTACAACTGATGAATTTGGGGATACCTCAACTCTCTCTGATCCTGGGGTTATTACGGACTTGATTGAAGGGCGACTCGAACTTACTGGCCGTTAAGTGCAAATCAGTCTGCTGGTTGTATAAATTGTCGATATAAAAAAGTTTTCGGCCTGACAGGGTTGAGGCCTTGAATACCGTATGCATGTCGGGCAGTTTTTTCTGGTATACCATCGGAGAAGGCTGCCCGACTTTTTGTGGAATCAGCTTGTGATTGGTAGCAAGCCCAGCCCAACGGTGTTTGACAGTGGCTGTGCAAAATCCCTTGCACAGGTTTTCCAAAAAAGTATGCACAAGATACAGCCCGGGAATATCCCGGGGGTACATAATGGTGTCTCGCCGGTAATCTTGGCTCAAGTGCCGATATACCTGACAGATGCGGCAGCTGAGAATGTGGAGGTGTTTTTGGCATACGGTGTGGCAGTGCCCTGCCATGGCTTCAGCTCAAGAAACGTCTTTTTGACAAGGTGCTGGAGGCAGCAAAGGTATTCTTTCTACTCTTGCAAATCGTTGTGTCCCTTTCCGGAGGGGAATAGCGGGCGTGGTTCTGACTTCCTCAATATGGCCCGCAAAGGCATCCATGGCTGCCACTCTGTTTTTGGAAATCATGCCCTTGGCAACCCTGCAATCCTGCGAGCAATCCACAACGGTACCTGCTGCAACAAACATGCGGACCGGCTACCATGCGCATCCCTGGCCAGGTGGGCTTTGGGGCTGGAGCCCTTCCATGCGGGCCATACCCAGACTCTCCCTCATGCTTTCGCCGCATGGGTATGTGTGTTGCCTTGGGTTGTGCTCTCATTACCCACTCAAAACCAAGTTCAGCCACAGAATTTTGAGTTGTATCTTCCACTGGCCTTTGGCTCGGCAGCAACAAAATTTGCGATATGTGGTTTCCATTCGCCATGGTCGTCGGGGGCAGAGCCTTCCAAGGAGTTTCCGTGCGCAGAATGTAACACAAGGTTGATATACAGGTGGCTGCTACGCCGTAACAACCCGGTTTACTCCACGGCCAGGCAGAGAAGGGGCAAGCGTTTTGAGAACGTATCCGGCATATCGTGCCGGTGTTGTAGAGGGGGGATGTATGCCCTCATTTTGGAGGAGGCACATCATATTTCATAAAAAGGCAACTGGATCAATTTGGATCAATTAATTATAATGTGATGGGGGCCACTGGCTCTTTAAGACACCGTCAATACCAAAACTACTTGACTGCTGCAAAATGTGCGAAGGATGCTGTACACTGCCGGGCAGGAGTGTACATCTCGGATATAGCTGTAGTTTTTGGGCATGGAGTGCATACAAAAGCCCCGCCAGAGGACTAGATGCATCTGACGGGGCTGGTGTTTTGTGTGTGCTGTGACAACTAATATGCGTGGGGGGATTCCAAATCCTCATCGGTAATTTTAGATGAAAAGACTGAAAATACCCATGCTTGGTAGATAATGACAATGGGGACACAGGTCAGTGACACACCCAGCATGATCTTGAGTGTCAGTGGGCTGGAAGCCGCATTGGCAATGGTGATGCTATAGGATGGGTCCATGCTTGATGGGATAAGTGCGGGATACATGCCAAGCACACCAAACAGTGTCACACAGACGATTGTTACAGAGCTACAAGCCCATGCCAACCCTACGGATGCTCCATGGATGAAGACCCGTGTGGTGATCATGAATCCCACGGCAAGGAAGAGGATAACCAGCAGAGGCGGTAAGGCCAGATAGTTGTCGTATAGATTTGTATAGACAGCTGTGGCAGCAAGAAAAGCTACCGCAGCGGCCAAGAGATACGACCACAGGGAGGCTGCCATGGCCACAGCGCGGTCATGAATGGCGCCTGAGGATCTGATGGCCAGCCACAGCGCACCGTGCACGGCGAACATAAGCACAAAGAGTATGCCACCCAGTAGACCATACGGGTTGAGCAGAGCAAGCAAGTTGCCATGGTATACGCCGTCTCCGTCAATGGGAATGCCTTTGAACAAATTGGCAAAAGCCACACCCAACAGAAGTGCGGGCACAACGCTGCCAAGAAATTGGAAAACATCCCATATTTTGCGCCAGAGGTCAGAGTCGATTTTGTTGCGGAATTCAAAAGACACCGCACGGAAAATGAGGGCAAACAGCAACATGAGCAGCGGTGCATACAGCGCACTGAACATGACGGCATAGGCTTTGGGGAAAGCGGCAAATGTAACACCGCCCGCGGTGATCAGCCAGACTTCGTTGCCGTCCCAGAAGGGACCGGCAGCATTATAGATGGTGCGTTTTTCAGTTTCATTTTTGGCAATAAAGGGCAGCAGTGTACCCATGCCGAGGTCGAATCCGTCCAGCATGAAGTAGACAGCCCAGAGAATGCCCCAGATAACAAACCACGTGGTTTCCAACATAGTATAAATCCCCTGGATACGGTTCTTGTGTGTCAGCCGGTCAGTCTAACCGGGCTGGGGGCCTTTTTTGGCAAACTTTTGCAACAGATAAATGTCGAGAACGCCTAGGATGGAGTACACCACAATAAAGGCAACGACAGATATGGCAACCGACTCTGCGGGTACAGGTGATACTGCATCGCTGGTACGCATCATGCCATAGACAATCCACGGCTGACGGCCTACCTCAGCTACGTTCCATCCCGCCATAATACTGATATACGGCAAGGGGATAGTGTAAATAAGCGTTTTGAGCAGCCAGGTTTTTTCTTGCAGCTTGTTACGCCATATCCAAGCTAAGCCTGCCAGAAGGGGGAAGAACGTCCCAAGACCGACCATGAGGCGGAATGAGAGAAAGGTGAGTAATACAGGGGGGCGGTCTTCTTTGGGGAAGTCTTTGAGCCCTTTCACCTTGGCATCGGGGTCATTGAAGGCCAACATGGAGAGCATACCGGGTATGCCCAAGGCTTCCACGGCGTTGCCTTCATTTTTTTCATCGGGCACTACCAAAAGATACATGGGAGCGCCTGTTTGGGTTTCCCAGTGGGATTCCATGGCAGCAAGTTTGGCAGGCTGCAACTCGGCAACGGTGTTACCGTGGTTATGGCCCTGTGCAGCGACCAGCACGGCAAAGGTCAGGGCAAACAATGCACCCATGCGGAAGGAGCGGTTGAAAAAGTCCGACTCATTTTTACGCAGGATGTGCCATGCGGAAACGCCCAGCACAAAAAAACCTGCCAACATCCACGATGCAAAAATGGTGTGGAAGTATTGCCCCCATGCAAAGGGGTTGGCCAGTACTTCGTAGAAGCTATCAAGCTCGGCACGCCCGTTGCGTAGCACATAGCCCACAGGATTTTGCATCCAGCCGTTGGCCAGAATGATCCATAGAGCTGAGATGTTACTTGCCACGGCAACCGCCCAGATAGCGAACAGGTGCATTTTTTTGGAGACCTTGTCCCACCCGAAGTGCCAGACAGCAATAAAGGTGGATTCAAGAAAGAATGCCACAGTGGCTTCAATGGCAAGCAGTGAGCCAAAAATATCACCGACATACTCTGAGTAGCGTGACCAGTTGGTACCAAACTGAAATTCCAGTGTGATGCCTGTGACAACTCCCAGCGCAAAGTTGATCAGAAACAACTTACCCCAGAACTTGGCCATGCGTTTGTAGACTTCGTTTCCACTGCGCACATACATGGTTTCCATGATGGCAAGCATCACGGAAAGACCCAATGTAAGGGGCACAAAAATAAAGTGGAAAAATACGGCTATGGCAAATTGCAGCCGTGACAGCAGGACGACATCCATACAGTCCCCCTTTTACGGTCTGTGAGGCGTTGTGGCGCCTCAGCCGCTGAGGTTAGAGGTGTAGACCAAGGGCAAAAACACAGGGAAGCACCCTTGTGAAGAAAAGTACTTCATTGGGAATGATTATTATTAGGAACCCAGACTTGTTTCAAGCTTTTTTTACAAAAAGTCTTATTCACACCAATATGTAACACAATAGGTGACTTTTACACAATAAGCCACATAACCGGAGCGAAAAAACAGCGTAATATTTTTTGGAATCCTGCCTATAGACAAAAGACATATATCACTGTGCTGAAGCATTAGGCAAAAGCCAAGGATATTTTCGGGGCAGAGAACAGGCCAAAATGTGAAATGCCCCCGAAATGAAAATTTCGAGGGCATGGTTTTCGGTTATTTGCAGCACTTGGCCTTTAAGGCTTGGCCCACAGCTTTACCCACTTCATAGCAGGCTTGGTAGGTCGTATGGTTTGGTACATGTTTGCACGTGATTCCTTCTACGGGCAGCTCAAAGCCCATGGATTCCAGCCAGGCAGTGATATTTTTTACGGATTCGCCGGACCATCCAAACGAGCCGAATGCCGCGCCTATTTTATTTTGTGGACGCAGGCCTTTCATATATGTGAGCATTTTTGCCACATTGGGCATGATGCCATTGTTATGTGTGGGGGACCCCACAAGCACAGCGCCGCAGTCCGCCAGTTGGGTCATGACTGCGCTGTGGTGGTTGTTTTTCAGGCACATGAGCCTGCTGGGCACGCCTTCGGCATGCAGCCCCTGCGCTATGGCATGGGCCATTTTTTCTGTGGAGTTCCACATGGTATCATATACGATGACTGCCCGCTTGCCGGGTTTTTGTTCGGCAAAGTGTTTGTAGGCTTCCAATGCGTAGCATACGTCACTGCCCCGAAAGATAAGACCATGGTCAGGGGCCAGCATGTCAACGTCAAGCTGCATATCCGCAAGCGTACCCAGTGTTTTTAACACAATGGGCGAGAAAGGCAGTACTATGTTGTGGTAATACTCCTTCATCGCCTGATCCAGACTTGCCCGGTCTATCTCATCTGCAAATCGTTCTGTAGTAGCGATGTTTTGCCCAAAGGCGTCGTTACTGATGAGTAGCTTGTCTTGAGGGATATAGGATAGCATGGAGTCTGGCCAGTGTAGCATGCGGGTTTCCACAAAGTGGATATCACGTATGCCAATATTGATCACATCACCGGTTTTAACAATTTCCACAGGCCAATCTGTGATATCAAAGTGCGCTTCCATGGCACGTTTGCCCATGGGGGAGCAGAAGATTTTTTCTGGCTTGCATCGCTCTACAAGCTCGGGCAGGCAGCCGGCATGATCCGGTTCAAGGTGGTTGCAGACAATATAGTCGATTTTTTCCGGCTCAGTCACTTGTGACAGGTGGCACAGCATGGTGGGCAGGGCATCTTTTTTGACATTATCAAATAAAACTGTTTTTTGGTCTTTTATCACATAGGCATTATATGTGGTGCCCCGCGGGGAGAGGGAGTAGCCGTGGAAGTCGCGGCTGTTGAAATCAACCGCGCCAACCCAGAATATGTCTTTTTTTATTTCCAATGCGCGCATCGGGAGCCATCCTGTAGTTCTGTTAGTTTATTGTCTACGACCAGGGCATGTGCGCCCTAAAGATAGCCCGGAAAGCAGGTATTTCTGCATTTGCCGGGCAAAAAATATTGTCCCCCTGTGACAATGTGCAGGGGGCCAAAGGTATTATGCGGGTTCAAACTCGCTTTTGGGTGCGCCGCAGATGGGGCAGGACCAGTCAGTGGGAATATCGTCAAACGCGGTGCCGGGGGCAACATCGTTTTCGGGGTCACCCTGAGTGGGCTCGTATTCATAACCGCAAATGGTACAAATATATTTGGCCATGGTATGTTCCTTGTAGTGCCTGATAGGGACTAAGCTTCGGCTTTCCAGTGGCCGTGCAGGTTACAGTATTCGCGGGCGGTCACCTTGTCTGCCTTGATGCAGAATTCGGCTTGTGGTGCGTCTCCGGGCATAAGCATTTTGGTATAGCTGCGGCCATCTGCAATGAGCTCAATCCACTGTACCCAGTGTTTTTCTTCCATGGGGTGTGCTACTGCCCCGACCTTTACCAGGTAACCAGTGGGGGTTTTTTCAATGACGGGCACGTGTTTTTCTTTGGCGGCGTCGACCGTGCCTTCTACTTGCAGCTTCATGTCTTCTCCGCAGCATACCAGTGCTGCACCACCACCCACGAGAACTTCAACCATGTTGCCGCAATGGGTACATTTGTAAACTTCGAATACGTTGGGCATCTGAACCTCCTGTCTCATTGATATCGAGCTGTTGTTTTTTCATGTTGGTACGCAAATTTCATATAAAATTTTGCCACACCAAATAATACACTGTAATGGCCTGTATACGGTTGTCAATGACGAATATGATACCCGTATCTGGAGGCCAGTTCAAGCCTTTGAGGGGTTGGTACGGGTTTCTTTTGTAGGGATTCAGGAAAAAATAATTCCCGGGGTGCGTTGGAGCACATGCAATGGGGCAGGCAGACCTCTGGGGGCAACCAAAAGCCTTCCCATGGTGTAGACATGAGAAGGCTTTTTATACAAACAGGTTACCAGTCGAGCGTTGCCTTAAAGCTGCGAGCCAAATCTTCCACAGGCTGTGTTAACAAGGTGGAGCTCCCTGACAGTATGCTGAGATCGGGCGCAGGGACTACTTCACCAATATGGGCACAGTGCTGCCCCTTGAACAGTGCCTCAAATGCAGCTTGCTTGTCTTTGGGTACCGTGACCAGTAGGCGTGAGGCAGACTCTGTATAGAGGATTTCTGTTTTGGTCAGCACGCCTGCAACAGGTACCAGGTCAAGGTTGATACTGGCGCCGTTGCGTCCGCCCAAAGCCATTTCTGCCACGGCCACAGCCAGCCCGCCGTCAGACAGGTCGTGGCAGGCACTAACCTGCCCGGCATTGATAGCAGTGTAAAGCGTGCGATACCGTAATAAGGCGGGCACAGGGTCTACGTGAGGCACCTCGGATGATGCAAGGCCCAGCTCATCCGCCAACTCGGAGCCGCCGAGCTCGCGGCGGGTCATACCCAACAGGTATATAGCTTCGCCCGCATGCTTGAAGTCAGAGGTTACTGTGTTACGCACATCGGGCACGACCCCCATGACAGAAAAGAGCACCGTGGGGGGAATGGATATCTTGGCGCCACCTCCGGTGTAGTCGTTTTTCATGGAGTCTTTTCCGGATATGCAGGGGACGCCGTATGCCTGACAGAAATGGGCCAGCGCTTTGTTTGCGCGCACCAGTTGGGCCAGCTTGTACGTACCGTCGGGATTTTTCGTTGACTGTACCGGGTCACACCAGCAAAAGTTGTCTACCCCGGCCATATGGTCAATATTGCCTCCCACTGCAACGGCATTGCGTATGGCTTCGTCAATAGCGTTGGCCATCATCCAATAGGTGTCAAGCGCGCTGTATTTGGGGCATATACCATGGGCCAGCACGATACCTGCATTGTGATCCAGCAGGGGACGCATGACTCCGGCATCTGCAGGCCCATCACGTTTGACGCCTACTAGGGGCTTGATGACACTGCCGCCTTTTACCTCATGATCGTATTGACGGATGAGGTATTCCTTAGAGCAGATATTCAGGCGCCCCAGCATGGTGCTGAGCAGGCCTGCCTGGTCGAGGTCCGGAGCGTCAATGGCTGTTGTGGAGTTGACAGGGCGTTGCCATATTGCGTCAAGGCACATCTGGGGCACGCCGTCATGCAGGAAGTCCATCTCAAGGTAGGCCACGGGCTTTTTACCATAGGTAACGTGTAAGTAGCCAGAGTCGGTAAATTCGCCCAATGTGGTAGCTTCTACGTCCATTTCTTCGGCCAATGCAAGAAACTCTTGGATGTGTGCAGGAGGCACGGCCAACGTCATGCGTTCTTGGGCCTCGGAAAGCAATATCTCCCATGGGCGCAGTCCGTCATATTTGAGGGGGGCGCGGGCAAGGTCCATGCGGCAACCACCAGTGTCCTCAGCCATTTCTCCTACAGAAGAGGATAGTCCGCCGGCACCGTTATCCGTAATGGCGTTATACAGACCTTTATCTCGGGCTCGCATGATGAAATCATACATCTTGCGCTGTGTGATGGGGTCGCCAATTTGCACGGCCGTGGCGGGAGAATCTTCGTGTAGCTCTTCAGAGGAAAATGTCGCGCCGTGGATACCGTCTTTACCGATGCGTCCTCCCGCCATGACGATGATATCGCCGGGCTGGGCCTGTTTTTCATGTCCGGGCCGGCCGGCCACTGTGGCGGGAATCATACCCACTGTACCGCAGTAGACCAGGGGTTTGCCAAGGTAGTTTTCATGAAATACGACAGAACCGTTGATGGTGGGTACACCGGACTTGTTACCGCCATGCTCCACCCCTTCGCGTACGCCTTCGAACACGCGACGCGGATGTAGCAAGCGTGGGGGCAAGGGGCGATCATAAAAGGGCGAAGCAAAGCAGAAGACATCGGTATTGCATACCATATTGGCTCCCATGCCTGTGCCCATGGGGTCTCGGTTTACCCCGACGATACCGGTCAAAGCACCGCCATAAGGATCAAGGGCTGAGGGAGAGTTGTGCGTTTCCACCTTGATGCACACACTGTGGGTATCGGTAAACTTGATGACGCCTGCGTTGTCTTTGAATACAGAAAGGCAGAAATCTTTAGAACCCATGCGTTTTCGGAGCAGGCTCGTGGAATCTTGGATATAGGTTTTATACAGGCTGTTGATACGCTCCTGCTTGCACGTCTCACGGTTTTCATACTCAATCTGCGCTGAAAAGATTTTATGTTTGCAGTGTTCAGACCATGTCTGGGCCAAGGCTTCTACTTCTGCATCAGTAGGGTGTTGGGGCAGCCCTTGAGCCTGGCGTGCAGCACGGACATCGCTTCGTGCGTAGTAGTCGCGTATGGTATGCAACTCTTCAAGGCTGAGAGCCAGTGTGTTGTCACGACTAAAAGCCAGCAGAGCCTTATCATCCATACCATCCAGCATGACAACGGCAACTTCGTCGCCGGCCTGCCCCAGTACTTGGGCAGCGACAGGGGCAAAGCCGGGTTCTATCTGCCATTCTTCGCGATTTTTGATGCTGACGCGCTGGATAAGTTCGTTGGCCAGCAGATCACGGCCTATGCGTTCTACATCTGCCCGGGAAAGTGGGCCGGTAAGGCGATACTGGTTGGCCACATAGACATTGAGAGAACGACGTTCTTTGATGCCCAGTACCAGGGCAAGGGTTTCGCGTGCGGTACGGCCTTCATTGTCTGTTACGCCGGGGCGTAACCCGACCTCAATATACCAGTCTGCGTGGCCAGGGGCTGGTGTCAAAGAGGCTTGTTGCAGTACCGCGTCGTGCAATGCACCTTGGCGGACAATGGTTTCCAGTTGCGATTCTGAAAGACCGTCAATGGTAAAAACTTTGACAATACGTACTTCTTCGAGCGTTTTGTCCAAGGCATTTGTAATTTTATGATGTACCTTGCGGCCCACTGTATCTGCAATATCGGGCCGCAGGCTTACTTCAATACGGCGTAGCATGAAAGACTCCTACAAGTAGGGTTGCGGTGATCGGCTAGGCATTCATTACCGGCAAATATCGTGTTTGCAAAGAGCAAAAATGCGGCAGATGAAGCGGGCTGGCACATGCTATCGACTTTTTCCGGGCCCGGGAATGCTGGCAACATCGCGCGCATGGGGCTGCATGGCACAGCAGTGCGCGGGTAAGGCGACAAGCAAGGGGGTAGGGGTTATTTGCTGCGGTTTTTTACATACTCCAGTGTTTGCAACAGGATGGTTTTTTCCGTGCATTGGCCTAGTACACGCAGAGCCTGCGCAGCATGTGCCAGGTACGTTTCTGCCATTGCCCTGGTTGCGCTGTCCAGACCCATGGTTCTGACTTCTGCGGCTATGGCGTGTACTTCGTCATCTGTAAAGGCACTGTGGGTAAATTTGTATAAAAAGTCGTCACGCTTTTTGCCGTGTATGGCCTCAAGGTACATATGCAGCGGTGGCGTGAGCTTGCCTTCGCGCAGGTCTCCGGCAACGGGTTTACCTGTAGCTTCGGCAGAAGGTGAAAAATCCAAAGCATCATCTACGATCTGAAATGCAATGCCCAGATTTATACCAAAATCGCAAGCAGCCTGTCCCTGTTCTGGAGTGGCTTTTGCAAACAAGGCACCCAATTGACAGGCAGCCTGGAGCAGGCAGGCTGTTTTGCCCTTTATGATCTCCAGGTATTTTTCATACGTGTGTTGCGTGCTATGCATGTATTCTATTTCTGCAATCTCGCCATCGGCAGTATTCATAATGGCTTGCGCTATGCATGCTGTGAGGGCAGGCATGGAATAGCGGGCAACAATAAGATTGGCCAGTGCAAGCAGCGCATCACCTGCCAAGATGGTGCGGGTTGGGCTGAACACGGTGTGTGCTGCGGGGGTTCCGCGTCGTAGAAGAGCATCATCAATGATATCATCGTGCAACAGGGTGGCAGAATGCAACAGTTCGGTGGCACAGGCCAGTGGATAGATGGTGTCATCTGTATGCCCCAGGGCACGGGCAAAAAGAATGGTCAGCAGAGGACGCAACCGTTTGCCTCCGGCGTCAAGCACGTGCTCGGCTACGGGGCGTACCAGCGGACGTAACGAATGGATTTCAGTGCGCAGGGCCGTATTGATAGCGGGCTGGATGGTTTCCAAATAGTCCAGAAGATCTTGCATGAGCCGTAGTAACCCGTTTTTTTTGCCTATGGCAAGGAGATTCAGGCAAACAGCGCACGAGCCGTTTGTCCAAGAGCGTCAAGCGCTTTGCCAAGGCACCAGTCCTCTGCTTTGCGCGAACCTGTAATATTGGAAATCGTGCGTATTTCCAAAAAAGGAACTGCTTGGTGGAGACAGCCCAGAGCAAGGGCAAAGCCTTCCATATTTTCCATTAGCGCACTGTGGGCGTGCCGCATGGCTTGTGCGCGCTTTTGAGTGCCGCTGGCAGCAGCCACCGTCAGGCTGGAGCCTTGGCGGCAGTGGCAAGGCATGGCAAGGTCCAGTTGGCGGATTACATCCGCAGGGCGCAGCATCAGGGTATTCCATACCACGGTATCGGCAAACTGGGCCTGTGCAAATCCAATACCCCGGGGGGCCACGCCGTGCCTGGTATACAGGCCATAGTCGGCCCAAGTTTCCTGGGTGGCTGCTACCGCACACCCTAGAGGAGCTGCCTCTGTGTCAAAGGTGCCGGCGATACCCAGTGAGATAACACCGGCGACACGGGTCTGTTCGCCCAAGAGTCTGCCAAGCGTAAACGCCGCGTTGGTCAAGCCCACTCCCGTAACAGCCAGCAGGCACTGCCGTCCGTTGATCTGGGCGGCATGGGCCGTGCCCGTAGTGGGTAATGCGGTACGTATCTGGCGCTGCTCTTTACAGCCCGCCATGACGGCGCCCATCTCTTTTGCCGTTGCGGTGGTAATGATAAGGGTCATAAGGCATATCCAGGTTACGACACGCAGCGTCATGTTGGGGAATGTATCTGCGCTTGGCAACGGTATGTGCAGACGCAAAAAAATATATACTATAATCGCCAGTAATCAAAGTCAGAAACCGTAAATTCCCCAGGTGCAAGGGCTCCTTTGACATCAAAAAGTAGCGCATTGTCTGTTTTACGAAACCAGGGGAGCATAACGTTGGGGGTCAGCGCGAGATATTCTTTGTGGGGCACGGCAAGGATCACGGCGTCCAGCTCGTGAAACGCATCCCATTCGATCAGGTCCAGCCCATATTCTTTTTGTGCCTCGGTGGCATTGGCCTGCGGATCGTGTACCAGCACTTCCACACCATAATCGCGTAGCTCACGGATAACGTCTATTACCCGGGTATTACGTAAATCAGGAACATTTTCTTTAAATGTCAGCCCCAGTATGCCCACGCGTGCACGTGCAATGACGTACCCTTTGCGGATCATTTTTTTTATGCAGATTTCGGCGATGAACTTTCCCATGCCATCGTTAATGCGTCTGCCTGCCAGGATAACCTGCGGGTGGTGTCCCAGGGCTTCGGCTTTATAAGTCAGGTAGTACGGATCAACGCCAATGCAGTGTCCACCCACAAGCCCCGGCCGAAAGGGGAGAAAATTCCATTTGGTACCCGCAGCTTCAAGAACCTCAAGGGTATCAATGTCCATGCGGTCAAAAAGTATTGCCAGTTCGTTCATGAGAGCAATATTCAGGTCACGCTGGGTGTTTTCAATAACTTTGGCTGCCTCGGCTACACGGATGCTTGAGGCGCAAAAAATACCCGCAGTGACCACCGTACCATAGAGCTTTTGAAGCAGATCTACTGTGGCCTTATCGCTTCCAGAAACAATTTTCGTAATTGTTTCAAGAGTATGTGTTTTATCTCCGGGGTTGATGCGTTCGGGTGAATAGCCCACGGTGAACTGGGATCCAAATGCAAGGCCGGATTCATGTTCAAGAATAGGAACGCAAACTTCTTCTGTCAGACCAGGGTAGACTGTGGATTCATAGACGACCACAGTATTTTTTTTCATGACCTGTCCCACAGTGCGCGTAGCGTCCATGATCGGAACAAGATCGGGGCGACGATTGCAGTCAATGGGTGTAGGCACAGCCACAATGATCACACCGGATTCGCCGATAAGAGTTGGGTCAGTGGTGAAGTGCACATTACAGGCACATAATACAGCGCTTTCCACTTCAGCGGTGCTGTCGTGCCCCTGTTGCAGCTCGTCCACGCGACGGTGCGAGATGTCAAAACCAATGACGGAAAAGTGTCGGCTGAGTGCCACGGCAAGGGGCAGTCCTACATAACCAAGGCCCACCACAGCCACAGAGGATTCGCCTGTGAAGATTGCATCAGGGATGTTCATGCGGTATGCTTCCAAAATAGTTACTCCGCGTCTGCCGGCACTCAGGGGCCTTGGACAAAACAGGGGGGTGGCATGCTAGGATTTGTTTCATGAAGTTTACTATGCTGTTATTTCTTGCGGCTTTGGGGCTGATGTTTTTTTTGGAAGGCCTTTTGTACTTTGTGGGGGCCAGACATCTCAGGCCCTTTTTTCTCAAGTTGGCCGAAACAGAACCAGATCGTTTGCGCCTGTATGGTTTGGGGGGTATGCTTGCAGGCACTACATGTGTGGCCTTGGTCCGTATGTTTTTCTAAAAAGATTTTTGTGCCACATGCAGGTGCACGATCCCTGATGTCAGGGGGCGATGGTATACCCGCTCAAATCCGGCCTGCCGCATCTCTAGAGCCAGCATATCTGCCTGTGGAAAGGTTGAGATAGTGTCCGCCAAGTAGCGGTAGGCTGCGTCATCGCCAGAGACCGCCCTGCCTATGGCGGGCAGGATGTGTTGCAGATAGCAGTTATACAACCCTTTCCATATCTTGTTTTTGCCGGAGCCAAACTCTAGTATACAGAGCCTGCCGCCAGGTTTTAAAATACGTAAAAGTTCACAAAAGGCCTCGTCGCGGGGCACAATATTGCGGATGCCAAATGCAATGGTGACGCAGTCCATACTCGTGTCTGCCAGTGGGAGACGTCTGCCGTCTGCCTGTACAGGAAAAATATGTTTGCCATGGGGGCTGTCCAGCTTTTTTTTGCCCGCTGCCAACATAGGCAGACAGCGATCCAGCGCGACTACGTGTATGCCCGGGTATTGTCGCTTGAGGGCAAGGGATACGTCATATGTACCTGCTGCCAGGTCAAGCACAACCCCCGCGGGCTTTGGGTTTGCCTGACGCACAAGCTGATAGCGCCACCAGTAATCCATACCGACGCTGAGGATATGGTTCAGGATATCATAGCGCCCTGCTATACGGCTGAACATGTCTGCCACCCGACGGGCATGCTGCCGCGTGGCGGCGTGTTCATGCTGCATAGACAAGCTATTCCGTATGATCTTGTTGTATTGTCTGGCGTACCACTGTGTAGATCGCAGGAAAGAGCTCGCCGAAATTACCGGGAGAGATTCTACCGGACTCAATGAATTTTACCACAATTTCTTTTGTGATTTGCAGTACTTCTTTTTGTATTTTTTCCATCAGCGCCTCCATGGTCGTGCGACAGTGGATATGAACAAAAAACCGCCCGTGGGGATGGTCTTGACCTAGCAAGGCAAAAACCGGGCGGCAAAAAGGAAGAAACCGGACAAGCCCCTCCCATTTTTACAGACTGTGCAGCATGGCATCGTAAACAGCAAGAAACATCAAGGCCGTATATACGCCCTACAGAGCCTCAGCAATATGGGCAATTTCCTCACGCAGAATCCTGGCGGCGGCTTCGCCGGCAACGGCCTGCAGGTCTGCTTTAAGTTGCTCGCGTACACGTTGAGCAATGGTTTGGACACTTGGGTGTTCTATGCGCTCCATAGCGTCTAGACGGGTTGCAAGAGGCACAAGCTTTTCAAGCAATACCTCCTTCACAGCACTGTCGACCAGTGTTTGCAAATCTGCTTTGAGTTGCCTGTGTATGTCTTGAGTGATGCTCTGAGTGTCTGGTTGCTCTTTGTGTTCCAGTGCATCTAGGCGAGTTGAAAGATACGTATCACTACTATCTATGCGAGACAATTGGGCACGCAGAACAGTGATTTTTTCTTCCAACGTCGTGAGTGGTGTGGCAATGCGTTCATCCAGCATGGGCTGGATGTTTGCGATCTGTTTTTCCAGGCGTGTCTGCAAGGCAGTAATTTTTTCATCCTGCATAGTACGTTGCGCAGCAAGACGTTCATCCAGCATGGGCTGGATTTCAGCGGCCTGCTCTTTCAGTTGGGCCTGCA